>CAZHPA010000023.1:0-30074 GCA_964533945.1 uncultured Defluviitaleaceae bacterium | reverse complement strand
CAGACTGTAAATCTGTTAGCGATGCTTTCGAAGGTTCAAATCCTTCTCCCTCCATTTAATAATTATTTTTTATACAAATTTATATATTAAAATAAATTAAATATCTTGCAACTAAGAATTTTCAAAATTAAAAACATATACAATAATGACGCGGGATGGAGCAGTCCGGTAGCTCGTTGGGCTCATAACCCAAAGGTCGTAGGTTCAAATCCTGCTCCCGCAATTAAAAATTTTCTGAAACTGCCATTGATTTCTATTCAATGGTGTTTTTTCAGTTTTATCTATTTTCATTTTTATAATCAGAAATATATTAATATTCAAATAGTTTAAAGAATAGGTGGTTTAATGGAGCTAGCAAATTTCATTACAAAGTTCTTCTTGCTTCTAATTCCGGGAACTATTGGTATATTATTATTCTATTACCTTAATCCAGTTAAAGAAAGGCATTATTATATAGAGTTTATGAAAATATCTATATTTTCATTTCTATCTTTTTCATTGACTAGCTGGTCAATTTGGTTCTCAAAATCCTCACCTATTCCATTTGACCCAGTGCAATTATTTACAAACAATGCTGCTAATATAGGTTCAAATGAATTAATGTTATCAATAGTTTTTGCTGTAATATTATCACTTGTTGCAAGCAAAATTAATAGTGGAAATTATTTATTTAAACTTTTAAATAAGATTAAAATAATAAATAAAACAAGCAACAATCAAGTGTGGGATATTGCGTTACGTGAATTATCAGTAATTTCAGTACGAGATTTGAAGTATAAATTGGTATACTATGGATGCTTGGTTGATTATTCTGATAATAGCGATATAAGAGAACTGTATTTATCTAATGTTGACGTTTATTCTGATAGTTCATTGCTTTACAAAGCCGAAAAACTTTACATATCAAGAAATCATGATGAAATTATTGTGGAAGTATCTGATTATTCTACAAGGGAGGAAGAAAACAATGCTTGATAAAGCAAGAAATAATAATATTTATAACGAATCTGCCCAGCCAATAAAAATTTCAACTACAAAGCCACCAATATCACCGCCACCTACGACGAAACCTCAAAAGTAGTACAAGCTACATTCAGCACAAGTTCAATGATATTACAGCATCCACAAATATATATTATCTACTTACTAAAATGTAACCAAATGAATAAAAAGCGCTCATCTAGCAATTATTAAATAAGATTCAATAATTTCTTTTATGATAAAACTTCTTCTGCTAAGAGGTGATTAATTTTGGTTGATTTGCATACCCATTCAACATTTTCAGACGGAACGCTAACTCCTAGTCGTTTAATTTCATATGCAAAGCACAAAGGTTTGCGTGCACTATCTTTAACAGACCACGACACAATAGATGGGCTTGCTGAAGCATATGTTGCTGCAAAAGAAAAAGGAATTGAATTTATTAACGGAATTGAGCTTGCCGCTGCTCCAAAAGAAATTAAAGACATAGAAATACACATTGTTGGGCTGTTTATTGATAAAGATTGCCCTAAGCTTAAAAATTCCCTTTTAAAAATTACTAAAGAAAGAGAAAATCGAAATGCAAATATGCTAAAACGTTTTAAAGATATAGGAATTACACTCCATATGCCCGAAAAATTAAATGTTGTTACAAGAGCGCATTTTGCAAGGGCACTTGTTGCCCAAAAGCATTGCAAAACCGTTTCTGAAGCGTTTGAGAAGTATTTAACAAAGCAATGCTACCCATATATTCGCCGTGAACATATTTCTTCCAAAGAAAGCATTTCGATAATTAAAGAAGCTAAAGGCATTGCCATTTTGGCACACCCTTTATTGTATAAACTAGACAATGAACAGCTTGAAAGCCTTATTGTTAAGCTAATAGAATACGGATTAGACGGCATAGAATGCATTTACACAACCCATTCAAAAAGTGATGAATTAATGCTTAAAAAAATGGCTTTAAAATATAATTTAAAAGTTTCTGGCGGAAGCGATTTTCATTCATTGGAAAGCAACCCACTTGTTGATTTAGCGAATAAGTATATACCATATGAAATAGTTGAAAAGTTAAAAGAAACTTAATTTTATTTATTAAGAAGCAAGCATTTGTTGATTTAGCAAATAATCATATACTATATAGAATAATTAAAAAGCTAAAGAAACTTAAAGTCGCATTTAGCACTGATTAGTTGGTTTTAATTTTCAAATTTTACATTTAAAATTAGCTTTAATAATGGTTATATGGGGGATAAAAATGAAAATTGGACAAAAAATTGCCAAAGCAAGAAGCAACATTAACTTAACACAAGACCAACTAGCCGAAAAACTCGACGTTTCAAGGCAAGCTATTTCTAAATGGGAATCTAACTTAACTTTTCCTGAAGCTGCTAAAATTGCAAAGCTTGCTAAAATTCTAAATATTAGCTGCGATTATTTGCTGCAAGAAGAAGAAAAAGAAGAAGTTCAACTAGGTGTAACTGTAACAAAAGATAAAAATGGCTACAATGTTGACTGGACTAAATTGTACCCTATTCTTATTGAGTACAAAAACACGGTTGATTGCAAATATTATGACGAAAAGCTTGCCGAAATGATAAAAGAAATGATGGCAAAATACAGCTATTCTTTAGATGACGCAATTTTAGTTATTAAAGATTTACTTTATAAATCGTACTTAAATATAAAAAATAATTAAAGGAACGGCGTAAACCGTTCCTTATTTTTTAGCACGTTCAATATTAACTTTAATGCCTTTTAACTTTTTATTTTTCATGCCTTCAAGTACTTCTTTAACATACTCTTTTGGAACATCAACAAATGTAAACTCATCAAAAATGTCAATAGCTCCAATAACACGCCCAGAAATGCCCGTTTCTCCTGCTAATGCCCCAACAATATCTCCGGCCTTAACTTTATTGTTTTTACCCAAACTAACAAACAGACGCACCATATCTTTTTCTTTTTTCTTATCTTTTTTACCCTTTTTATCTTTTTTATCTTTGCGTCCCTCTTTATATTGCTTCTCGAAAGATTCCGGTTCTTCAAAATCAATATCTTGTGCATCTGCATCATACAAATTCATTTTAAGAAGCGCCGCTGCAATGTCTATTGCCGAATAGTCTTCCGAAATCATTCTTTCTGCCATGTTAATATATGGTGTTAAATGCCCTTCTTCAATAACTGCTTTAATTTTTTCTATAAATTGTTTAGATTTAACTTCTTCAATATCAAGCAGCGTTGGAAGCTTCTGGCGTTCGATTTTGGAATTTGTATAGCGGCATATATCCCTTAGTTTATATATTTCTTTGCCAACAACAAACGTATACGCCTTGCCTGCACGCCCTGCACGCCCTGTTCTTCCTATTCTATGCACATAATATTCTTCATCTTGTGGCAAATCATAGTTAAAAACAATATCAATGTCGTCAACGTCAATTCCTCTTGCGGCAACATCTGTTGCAACTAAAATTTCAAGCGTTCCGTTTCTGAATTTTTTCATAACAGTGTCACGCTGAACTTGCTTTAAATCACCATGCAGCCCTTCTGCAAAATATCCTCGCCCTTGTAATTGCTCTACAAGCTCATCAACACGCTTTTTGGTATTGCAAAAAACAAGCGAAAGTTGTGGGTTGCACATATCTATTATGCGGCAAAGCGCTTCTGTTTTCGTCTTTTCCTTAACTTCATAATAAACTTGATGCGTGCTTGTAACTGTTAATTCTTTATGAACAACTTTAACATGAACAGGGTCTTTTTGAAAGTTTTTAGTTAATTCTAAAATTCCTTTTGCCATAGTTGCCGAAAATAAAATTGTTTGGCGCTGTTCGGGAAATTTTTTCAAAATTGTTTCAATGTCTTCCCTAAAGCCCATATCAAGCATTTCATCAGCTTCATCAAGCACCACCATTTTAACCGTTTCCATTTTTAATGTTCGGCGGTTCATATGGTCCATAACACGACCCGGGGTTCCAATTATAACTTGCGCTCCTTTTTTAAGCGCCATAATTTGCCTGTCGATTGGCTGCCCGCCATATATTGGCACAACTTTAATACTTTCTTTGTATTTTAAAAGCTTGCGAAATTCCTCGCTAATTTGAATTGCAAGCTCTCTTGTAGGGCATAAAATAACAGCTTGTAGCTTTTTGTCGCTTGAATCAATTTGTTCAAGGCAAGGTATACCAAAAGCGGCTGTTTTTCCTGTTCCTGTTTGCGATTGCCCTATTACGTCTTTTCCATCTAAAATAACATGAATTGCTTGAGATTGAATGGGGGTTGCTTCTTCAAAGCCCATATCTGCAATTGCTCTTGTTATTTCCTCTGATAAATTCATTTCTTCAAACTTTAATGTTCCCATTTATTTTTCCCTTCTTAATTAAGTTTACATACACATTAATTCGCATGAGATTTAATATAACATTTATTTTGTAATAATGCAATTAATTTTATAATATTCATATTATTATTGCCAATTTTACTTATTTTAGCTATAATATTTTAGGGAAGGTGTGTGTACATCAATGACTATATTTCAAGCGATTATATTAGGTATAATACAAGGGCTAGCCGAATTTTTACCAATTAGCAGTTCGGGGCATTTATCGCTGTTTCAAAAGATATTTAAATTGGAAGAAGGAACAATGACATTTGGAATAATTTTGCACGTTGCAACGCTTATTCCCGTGCTTATAGTTTTTAGAAAAGATATTATTGCGCTAATTAAAAGACCTTTTCAAAAAGTTACTTATTTGCTTATCATTGGAACAATTCCTGCTGCTTTAATTGCATTGTTTTTAGGGGATTATATAAAAAAAATATTTGAAAGCGGTTCATTTCTTGCATTAGGATTTTTTATTACAGGAATTTTTCTTTTGTATGCAGATTCCATGGAAGACGGAAGCAAGAAGTTAAAGGAAATAACATACCTAGACTCAATAATTATAGGGTTAATGCAAGCTATTGGCACTGTTTCCGGAATTTCACGTTCGGGTAGTACACTAACTGGTGCTTTAACTTGCAAAATAAGCAGAAAAAGTGCAGCAAAATTTTCGTTTCTTTTGTCAATACCTGCTATTTTAGGTTCTGCCGTTTTAGAAATTAAAGAAATAGTTACAGCAGAAGTTCCAACAGAAGAAATTTTTTTAATCCCAACAATATTTGGGTTTATAGCTGCCCTTATTTCTGGATTTTTTGCAATTAATTTTATGATGAAACTTATTAAAGAATGCAAATTAAGCTATTTTTCATATTATGTGTTTGCTTTAAGCGGTTTAATATTAATAGACCAGCTGTTTACGAGAAAATTTTTTTAAATGCTTGACATTGCATGAATATATGTTAATATATATTGATAGTTAAACAAAAGGAAGCGTTAACATGGCATTTGAAAGCTTATCAGCCAAACTTCAAGAAGTTTTTAAACAGCTTAAAAGCAAAGGAAAGCTAACCGAGAAAGATGTTAAGGAAGCTTTAAGACTTGTTAAGCTTGCTCTTTTGGAAGCCGATGTAAACTTTAAAATCGTTAAAGAATTTATTAGCACAATTACAGAAAAATCTGTTGGAAGCGAAGTTTTAGAAGGATTAAATCCTGCACAGCAAGTTATTAAAATCGTTAACGATGAATTGGTGGGGCTTTTGGGTAATACGCAAAGTAAGTTGACGTTTTCCCAAAAACCGCCCACTATTTTTATGATGGTTGGCTTGCAAGGCGCCGGCAAAACAACAACATGCGGCAAGCTTGCCGGGCTTTTAAGAAAACAAGGCAAAAGTCCGCTTCTGGTTGCCTGCGACATATATCGTCCGGCAGCAATTAAACAGCTTCAAGTGGTTGGGGCAAATTATAACATTCCCGTTTTTGAAATGGGCAGCAAATTAAGCCCAACAGATATTGCAAAAGCCGCAATTTCCCATGCAGCAAGTAATTCAAATGATGTTATAATTATAGACACAGCCGGAAGACTGCATATTAACGAACAGCTTATGGACGAATTAAAAGATGTTAAAGCTTCCGTTCGTCCTCAAGAAATTTTGCTTGTTATTGATGCAATGACAGGGCAAGATGCCGTTACCGTTGCAGAAAGTTTTAATAGCCAGCTTGGAATAGACGGCATAATTATTACAAAACTTGACGGCGACACAAGAGGCGGCGCTGCACTTTCTGTTAGGTCTGTTACCAAAAAGCCTATAAAATACGTTGGAATGGGAGAAAAACTTGAAGATTTAGAAGCGTTTTTCCCTGATAGAATGGCGTCACGCATACTTGGTATGGGCGATGTTTTGTCGCTTATTGAAAAAGCACAGGAAGCATTTGACGAAAAGCAAGCAAGAGAGCTTGAGAAA
Source organism: uncultured Defluviitaleaceae bacterium (assembly GCA_964533945.1). Lineage (GTDB taxonomy): Bacteria > Bacillota > Clostridia > Lachnospirales > WRBF01 > CAZHPA01. The sequence continues at coordinate 23,753 of CAZHPA010000023.1, read as the reverse complement.
AAAATTCGTACAAACGAATTTACATTAACGGATTTTCTTTTACAAATGCAGCAGGTTAAAAAAATGGGTCCGCTTAAAAACGTGCTTGATATGATACCGGGGCTTAATAAAGCTAATATTGATAATATTGAAATGGATGAAAAAGCGTTAGCGCATGTTGAAGCCATAATTTTATCAATGACACCATATGAACGCCAAAACCCTAGTGTTTTAAATGGTTCACGCAAAAAAAGAATTGCAATAGGTAGCGGACGAAGTATACAAGAAGTTAACAGACTGCTTAAACAATTTGAAGAAATGAAAAAAATGATGAAACAATTTACAGACCCGGCTAAAGTTAAAAGAAGTAAACTTAACTTGCCTTTTTTGAAGAAGTTGGAGTAAAAGGAATAAAAACCGAAAGGGGACAAAATTTAAAGTGGTTAAAATAAGACTTAAAAGAATGGGTGCTAAAAAGACACCTTTTTACAGAATAGTTGTTGCAGATTCAAGAACTCCTCGTGACGGAAAATGTATTGATGAATTAGGCTACTACGACCCTGTTAAACAACCAGCTGTTTTAAAAGTTGATGTTGAATTAGCTAAAAAATGGCTTGGAAACGGCGCACAACCAACAAATACAGTTCATTCTTTGCTTAAAAAATCAGGTGTTTTCAACTAAGAGATTTGCAAAGGGGTTTTTAAAGTGAAACAATTACTAGAAGTCATTGCAAAAAATTTAGTTGATAATCCTTCCGGTGTTTCGGTTAAAGAAAGCGTTAGCGGAGATTCAGTTTTATTAACGCTAACCGTTTCTTCCGAAGACATGGGAAAAGTTATTGGAAAGCAAGGAAAAATTGCAAAAGCAATAAGAACTGTTGTTAAAGCAGCGGCAGCTTATGAAAATAAGCGTGTTAATGTTGAAATAGTGTAAAATAATTAATCCCCTGTCTTTAAGACGGGGGATTAAAGCTTTCCCAATGTTTTTTTGAGCGCATAAGTATAGATTCCTCTGCATTTACAGCACCGCAATAACAGCCTTTCCCATAAGAAATATAATCTTCTCCATTATGCTCTACAATAATTTTTGACATTATAATTTTGATGGGTGCCTCTGAAATATTTACCAAATCTATTTTTGCATTAAAGCTTAGCCCGTTTTTATCTTCTATAAAATAATTTTCCCCTATCATTATTTTAGTTATTTTGCAATTATTATTGCTGGAGTATGTATATGGGAAATTTTGATTATTGCTTGATGCCGCCACAGATTCCCATGTTGAAATTAAATCTGAATCTTTTTTATCTATGTCAAAAACAAAATCTCCAAAAAGATATTTAAGTTGCGTATTGTCTTTGGTGGTAAGTATTAATGTATTTGTTTTAAATATGCCTATTTTATTTGGTTTATAATCTATAAATATTGAATATGCGTTGTATCCCGGTTCATCTGGTAAGTTAAAACTAGAGATTTCAAAAGAAATTATTTCTATAGAATCTTTAATATTTTCAAATTCTAAATTTATTATTTCAGAGGCTCTAAAAGGCTTGCTGTTTTTATAGAAAAGGGTTAGTGCAATAGTTGATTTTTCATTTACAGGGCTTGCTAAATATCCATCAGTCCATGCAAAAAAGGCTATTGAGTTTGATTTGTAAAAAATAAAGAAAGTTATAAAAACAGAAAGCAGTAGGAAAATTTTTATTAGTTTTTGCTTCATAGTGTCATCAGCTCGTAAAATTATTTTTTAATTAATAGAAGCTACCGATTATTAAACCAATAGCTTCTATATTTATGCTAACGTTTTTTATTCGAAAAGTTGTTTATGAGCAAACTTATTTATATACAGGGTAAATGTAAGTATCAGAAGTAGGAGTTTTAACATATCCTCTTTCGTATCCGGTTATAGTTCTGGTAATCTTGCCATTGCTATCTTTAATATCTGCATTTACAGTATAATTTTGAATAAAATAGTCGCTTCCATAAGCTAACTTGCTAAATTTTGTAGGGTCGGCTGGTATACTTGTACCTGTCGTGTGACTTGTCGAACGAGATGTGGAAAGTCCTAATTTAGTTTTAACCTTTTCTCCAAAAGTAACATCTCCTCCGAAAGTCCATGAAACTGTTGTTGTTTTAGACCAAGTGTAATTATTAGCTAATGCCCAAGAGTCTGTTAAATATTTTACAAATTCTTTATTTACCCTCGCATCTCCGTTAGCCATTATATTGTATGTAACCCCTTCAAACGTATAGTTCGATTGTGGCATAAAATAACTTACTATAAGACCTGATGATTGTCTGCCTGCTTTTGGAATTCCCGAATTCATTAAACCTGTTTCGTCGTCAATGCTTTTGATAGAAATTGCACCATCAGGGACGCTGGTATCTACCCATGCATCTTCGTCGTCATCTTCGATATATTGAGGCACTTCCGTTACCGGTTCTTCCACTGAATTTTCAAAGTCTACAAAAAAATTGTCTTCAAGCACTTCTTCTTCAAAGGATTGTGTTTCTGCATTATGTAGCTGTTCAAAATGTTCCTCGTAGTTTTGGGCAAATGCGAATGATGTCAAAAGAGATGTAATTAATGTAGTTATTATACAAGTAGTTACAAGTTTTTTCATGCTATCAAACCCTCCTAAAACAAATTAAAACAATAGGCAACTATTATCGAAAAGTCTTAAAGAATTGAATAAAGCTTTTTCATAGAAAAATTATTTGACGTCATTGTAATTTATCCTATATTTTACAATTATATATATATATATATATATATATATAATTTGTCAAGTACTTTTTAATACTTTTTAAATTTTTTACTACAATAAAAAGGAAAAATGTAAAAGCAACAAGAACTGTTGTTGAGGCAGCGGCAGCTTATGAAAATAAGCGTGTTAATCTTGCATAGTGTAAAATAAAAAGGAACGGCTAAATGCTGTTCCTTTTATCATGTGTTAATATATTGCTCTAAAGCAGTTCTATTTTTAATAACCGTTTCCATTTGATTGGCAATTGCGCTTGGAGTCCAATTTCGTTTTTTGCTGTAATGTCGGCTGCAAATTTTAATATATTTTTGAGGATATTTTAAAATTGGAATTAAAATTTCCATTTCTTCCGATGAAATAGGCTTGTATTTATTATATTGCTCTAATATTTGAGAAAAAGGCAAATATTCAAGCGGCATATTTTTTATGTATCTTTGAATTAACTTACAAAAATCAAATATGCTATGGCATATAGATGCTTGAGAAAAATTAGTTATGTATATACTGTCGGCTTTTAAAATATTTTCTTCTTTAAGTGAATTATGGCATACTAAGTTTTTATTTTTTGCCAATTGCTCTAATTTGCTTGAATTTGTTTTTTCAAGTAAATTTATAGAGTCGCTTGCCTGCTGCAAATAATATTCATAATTTTTTAAAAATAAAACATCAAAATCAGACAATTTTTTTTGCGAAGAAATACCCTTTTTAATTATCACAAGTTCTGTTAAGCCTTTTTTAAAACTTTTAACTGTATTTTCGGTTTCATAAAATATATTGCCTTCAAATTCTATATTTTCAGAGGCAGTGTGAAATTTTGCCAATGTTTGCGTTGCTTTAAGCATATCTTCATTTAAACTGAAATCAATTTCATCATATTCCAATAAATCAGTCATAACGTAAACAGTTTCCCCAAGCTGAACAAATGGCTTCCCTTCGGCCGACAAATTAAATCTATCAATATTTACAAAATCTCTATTATATAAATGCTCTTTTATTTCGTGTTGAAACAAAATGTGACTTATTGGGTCGAAAGTTTTTTTAACAATTTTTCGTCCTTTGTCTGTATTTAAAACATAATGAGATTTCTCCTTATTAATTCTCCTTGCTTTAATCTGAAATTGCATAAGCACCAATTCACTCAAATTTTCCACAAGCCACACCTCGCTTTTTTCATACTGCCAAACAATAGTAGATGAGTAGATAATATGAAAAAGACGCACAGAATATGAATGTTTTTTGCAGTCATCGCTTTTCTACTAAAGGCAATAATTTTTCCTTTAAATTGTTTTCTGGCTGTTTAAGCACATAATCAAGCAATATATTCAGTATTTTACCAATTTCTTTTCCGTCCTTAATATTAAATTGTTTAATGTCGTTACCGTTAACTGCAAGCGTTTTTAACGAAATGCAATGTTTATTTTCAACTATAAATTCAAGTTTTTCTCTAATGCCTTGTTCGTCAAAATTATCAAAGACTATTTTCTTTAAATAAATAATTTTTGAAAACGATTCAACATCTGTATTTGACAAAGCTTTTCTAATTTCATAATAATTATTTGCAATATCTTTATAAATCCAGCTTAAAAGCAAATCAAATTCTTTAACAACTGCATTTGAAAATTTTAAAAATTTAAGCATTTCAACAGCTTCGTCTTTTTCACAAAACATAAATAGCAAAGCTAGTCTTGCGACAATTTCTTTTTTGCAAGCTTTAATTTTAGCATAGCTTGGGGCTTTGTTAAAATTCTTGCTTAAATACTTATAAAGCTGCTTATTAACATATTCACAAAGCCCTGTTTCAATAAAAAGCAAAAGCTGTTCCGGCTTGCTTGTCATAAGCAATTTAACTAATTCATCACGCACACGTTCAATGCTAATATTTTTAATCAATTCTGCATTTTGTTTAACTGCAAAATATGTTTCTGGTTCAATTTCAAAATTAAGCTGCGCCGAAAATCTAATTGCTCTAAGCATACGCAATGCATCTTCTTTAAAACGCAAATCGGGGTTTCCTACTCCTCGAATAGTTTTTAATTCTATATCTTTAATTCCACTAAAAGGGTCTGTAAAGCCTGTTTGCCAATGATACGCAATGGCGTTTATTGTGAAATCACGTCTTAGCAAGTCTTCGTGCAGGCTATTTGTATATAAAACTTCTTTAGGCCGGCGGTTGTCTTCATATTTTCCGTCTATTCTATACGTTGTAACTTCATAGTTTACTTTATTTAAAACAACAGTTACCGTTCCGTGTTCAATGCCTGTGTCAACCGTATGCTTAAACAAGCTTTTAACTTGAGCAGGCGTAGCATTTGTTGTTATATCAAAATCTTTAGGGGAAATTTTCATAATGCTGTCACGAACACAACCGCCAACAACAAAAGCTTCAAATCCGGCGTTGTTTAATGTGTTTATAATAAATTTTACGCTATTTGGTATTACCACGGCTTCAGCTCCTTAAATATTCAAGCAGTTCTAAAAAATATGGCGGAAGACTTGTTTCAAATTCCATGTATTCGTTTGTTGTTGGGTGTATAAACCCCAAAACTTTGGCGTGCAGTACTTGCCCACATAGCTTTATTTTCTTGCTTTCAAATATTTTTCCGTATGTTTCATCGCCTAAAAGCGAATGCCCTATAGATGAAAAGTGAACACGTATTTGATGGGTTCTTCCTGTTTCAAGCACTGCTTCAATAAACGTATATTTGCCAAAACGTTCCAAAACTTTATAATGTGTTATGGCTTTTTTGCCGTTTGCTTCGTCAACTGCCATTTTCTTTCTATCTTTTTTATGCCTTCCTATTGGCTTGTTAATTGTTCCGCTGTCGTTTTTAACGTTTCCCTTAACTATAGCGTTATATTTTCTTGTCATTTCATGGTTTTCAAGCTGTTTAGATAAAAGCATATGGGCAGTATTTGTTTTTGCAACAACTAATATGCCTGAAGTATCTTTATCTATTCTATGCACAATTCCGGGGCGCAAAACGCCGTTTATGCCTGAAAGATTGCCTTTGCAATGATATAAAAGCCCATTAACAAGTGTTTGGCTATAATGACCTGCCGAAGGATGAACAACAACTCCTTGGGGCTTGTTTAAAACAATTAGTTCGCTGTCTTCATATAAAATGTTAAGCGGCATATGCTCTGGCAAAATTTCAAGCTCTACAGGTTGCTTTAATTCAACTGATATAATATCTTCTTTTTGTAATTTATAATTAGACTTTTTAGTTTTGCCGTTAACCGTAACATTTCCTTCTTCAATTAAATTTTGAACGGCATTTCTTGAAAGTTCTTTAATGTTGTTTGTTATATAAACGTCAAGTCTGCATGTTTCGTCTTCTCTAAAAATCATTTTTTTCACCTTTTTCTTCATCCTCCGAATTTAAAGGATTTAGAGGATTCGTAAGATTTGGAAAATTAGGAGAATTTGCAGGAATGAAGAAAAGCAAAATAACAGAAAAAGTTAGTGTACCTATAACAACATAAATGTCTGCTAAATTAAAAACAGGAAATTCTATAAGCCTAAAATGAAAAAAGTCTACCACATAGCCGTTTAATAGCCTGTCGATGTAGTTGCCTATAGCACCCGAACAAATTAAAACAAGAGAAAACTTAACATAGCTATATGGTTTTTCGTTTGGTAATTTTCTGTAGTAATATATAATTAAGCCTATAACAATTGAAGTTAATATAACAAAAAACCACCGCCCATCTTGAAGTATACCAAAGGCGGCACCTCTGTTTTCAACATATGTTAAATCGAATATGTTGTTTAAAACTGTTACGCTTCCAATTGGTTTTAATTTTGTAAATGCAATGCTTTTCGTAAACTGGTCTGCTGCAATTAAAACGACGGCAAAAACAACGGCAAAAATCCACATAGCAGCCTCCTTAACTTTTCTTTTTAAACTTATCTTTAGCTTTATCTAAAAGTGAAAGCGAAGCTTTTTCGCCTTTTTCCTTTTTATTAGCTTTATACTCTTTATCACTTTTTAAACCTTTCATGTCAACAATATATATTCCTGCAATGTCAACTTTAACGGTTTTTTTAACAGGCAATGCTTCAAAAACTTTTTTATCGCACATAAAAGTCATAATTTGAGGTCCAACCTTGCCTTTAACTAAAGGCATTTTTAAAAGCTTATAGATTTTGGGCATTTTCTCCATAACTATTTTTGGCAAGTTTGCATCTTTAACTTTTGCTTTTTTCTTGTCAATTACATACATTGAAACGGTTTGCCTCATTCTTTCAATTGCGTTGTTTTGGTCTGAAAGCTTTTTGCTTGCCATGCGGTTTAAATAATATAAACCAAAAACAACAACGCCAAAAATAATTAGTAAAAGTAATAAAATGTCACCTGTCATATTTTTCCTCCTGTCTTTAATTTTAATATTTTTAATAGATAGGTCTAATGAAAGATTATAACATCTTTTTCAAATTATGAGAATAGACAACTATAAAAAAATGTGATATAATTTGCAAAATTCACTGGAGGTTTAAAAATGAGTGAAACAATTAAAATCTTTCTTAGTGTTTGCTCTATATTAAATATATTGTTTGCCGTAATTGTTGTGTTTTTTGAACGCAAAAACATAGCCGTAACGTGGGCATGGCTTATGGTTATTTTAATTATTCCATATGGCGGGTTTTTAATTTATTTAGCATTAGGGTTAGATAGCCGAAAATACAGAAACTTTTTATTAAAATCACGACAAGACATTTTACTTTCAAAAGCAACCGCCGAACTAAGAAAAATGTCTATCAACCATAAAGATAGCTTAATGGATTTAAACTTTGTTTCATCAGACAGCATTTTAACCGAAAACAACAGCATAGAGCAATTTTGCGAAGGAAAAGATAAATTTAACTCCTTAATTAAAGATATTAAACAAGCCAAAAAATATGTTCATATGGAATACTATATTTTTAACAATGACATGCTTGGAAATGAAATTATTTCTGCTTTAATAGAAAAGCTAAAGCAAGGCGTTGAAATTAAACTTATGATAGACCCTATGGGAAGCCGCTATAATTCATCTAAAAATATGTTTAAAAAGCTTATTGATGCTGGAGGGCAGTTTTCTGTCTTTTTAAAATCCGATTTAATTAGGCTAAATTATAGAAACCATAGAAAGCTTGCAATTATAGACGGAGAAATTGGATATATTGGAGGGTTTAATGTTGGTGATGAATATTTAGGAATTTCTGAAAGATTTGGTCATTGGCGTGATGCGCATATTAAAGTTTGCGGAGATGCCGTTAAAGAAATGCAACTTAGGTTTGTTATGGATTGGAACTATTCGTTGCACAATAAGTTTAACAAAATTAAGGAAGTCGAATTATCTCAAAAATATTTTCCGGCTTGCACAAAGCAATATGGCAACGTTAAAACACAAATTGTTTCAAGTGGTCCAGATACAAAATGGGACAGTATTCAAAATGCATATCAAAAAATGATTTCATCTGCACAAAATTCAATATATATTCAAACTCCATATTTTGTACCCGACGACAGCGTTTTTTCGGCAATTAAAATTGCGGCTCTTTCAGGTGTTGATATTAAAATTATGATACCTAAAAACCCCGACCACCCTTTTGTGTATTGGGCGGCGCTTTCATATTTAGGTGAACTTTTAGATACGGGCGTTAAATGCTTTCAATATAAAGAAGGGTTTGTTCATAGCAAAATTATTATGGTTGACGGGAAAGTTTGTTCTGTTGGAACTGCAAATATGGACGTTAGAAGCTTTAAATTAAATTTTGAAACAAATGCTTTTATATACGACGAGCAAACTACAAAAACATTTGAAAAACAGTTTTTAAAAGATTTGGAAGATTGCGAACAAATGACACCTTCTTGGTATTTAAAGCGCTCTAATGCAACAAAAATTAAAGAGTCTATATCTAGGCTTCTTTCTCCCATATTGTAATGTTAAAGCTGTTGTGCTATAATAATTTTTTAGAGGTGAACCAAAATGACGGAAGCAACTGAAATCATAGGAGTGCGTTTTAAGCGAGTTGGAAAAATATATTATTTTGACCCAAACGGACAAAAAATTGATGTAGGGCAACATGTTATTGTTGAAACACCAAAAGGCATTGAATTTGGTAAAGTTGAAATTCCAAACAGAACGCTTAATTTAGACAATTCGCTTTTACCACTTAAAAAAGTAATTAGAATTGCAACAGAATCCGATTGTGCAAAAGAAGCACATAATAGAGAGCGTGAAAAAGAAGCGCTTACTATTTGCAGCGAAAAAATTAAAAAGCACAAGCTAGATATGAAGCTTGTTGATGTTGAACTAACGTTTGATTTATCTAAAATACTTTTTTATTTTACATCTGAAGGCAGAGTTGATTTTAGAGATCTTGTTAAAGATTTAGCTGCTGTTTTTAGAATGAGAATAGAGCTCAGGCAAATAGGTGTACGTGACGAAGCTAAAATTTTAAATGGTATTGGTATTTGTGGGAGACCCCTTTGTTGTGCAACGTTTTTGGGCGATTTTCAGCCTGTGTCAATTAAAATGGCAAAAGACCAAAATATGTCGCTTAACCCAACAAAAATTTCGGGCATATGCGGAAGGCTTATGTGTTGCTTGAAATACGAAGAATCAACTTACGACTACTTAACAAAAAATTTGCCTAGTGTTGACGATTTTGTAATGACAGAAGATGGCATAGGGCAAGTTATTTCAATTAATGTGTTGCGCCAAACTATGAAAATTGCAGTTAAGAAAAAGCCAGAAGATGAACCGATAGTAAATTATTACCATGCCTCAAAAGTTAAAGCAGTTCCCAGAAAGAACTTAAACGAAAAGAACTTAAACGAAAAGAACTTGAACGAAAAGAACTTGAACGAACAAAAATCGGAACAATTAAAACAAGAACAATTGGAGGAAGAATTAAAAGAATTGGAATAAAATTCTGAATAACCAGCTAAATATATGGAAAATTCAATGGTAAACTTAAAACAAAATGAACGTATAGACGACTTGCAATTAAACGGCTTAAAAATTATACAAAACCCTAATGAGTTTTGCTTTGGTATTGATGCCGTTTTGCTTTCTAATTTCACAGTAGTTAAAAAAGAAGAAGTTGCGCTTGATTTGGGAACGGGTACGGGCGTAATTCCAATTCTTTTAAGCCAAAAAACAGAAGGTAAAATGTTTATAGGGCAAGAAATTCAAGAAGACTTATTTGATATGGCAAAGCGTAGCGTTTTGCTTAACAATCTGCAAAATAAAGTTGAAATTCATTTGGGCGATATAAAACAGCTAGACAAAATATATAAGCTTTCAACGTTCGATGTTATAACTTGCAATCCGCCATATATTAAAACGGGAAGCGGCATTGTAAGCGATACTTCCAAAAAAGCTATTGCACGGCATGAAATTTTATGCACACTTGAAGACGTTATATGCAACAGTTCAAAGCTTTTAAAGCCAAACGGGCGCTTTTATATGGTTCACCGAACCGAACGCCTTTCTCAAATAATAAGCTTGCTTAAATTATATAAGCTTGAGCCTAAGCTTATGCAATTTGTTTACTCTTTTATAGATAAGCCGTCGCATTTAGTTTTAATAGAAGCAGTTAGAGGCGGCAAAGAAGCCGTTACGGTTTTTCCGCCAAAAATTCTTTATGATAGGGAATAGGCTATGTTGTATATTTGTGCTACACCTATTGGAAATTTAGATGACATTTCCATGCGTTGTTTACGTATATTAAAAGAGGCTGATGTTATAGCGGCAGAAGACACAAGGCATTCTTTAAAGCTTTTAAATTACTTTAACATTAAAACGCCGCTAACAAGCTACCACCAACACAACAAAGCAGAAAAAGGCGCTAAAATAATTGAAATGCTTAAAAGCGGAAAAAACGTTGCTTTAATAACAGATGCTGGAACGCCTGCAATTAGCGACCCCGGCGAAGATTTAGTGCGCCTTTGCCATTTAAACAACATTTTGGTTTGTGCAATTCCCGGAGCTTGTGCTTTAATAGCTGCTCTTTGTGCTTCTGGTTTAAATACAAGCAGTTTTGTATTTGAAGGCTTTTTAAACAATTCACGGTCAGAAAGGCTGCTTGAACTTGTTGGAGAAAGGCGCACAATTATTTTTTATGAAGCACCCCACCATCTTCTAAAAACTTTAAAAGTTATATTAGAAATTTTGGGAAACAGAAAAATGAGTATTTCACGGGAATTAACAAAAAAGTACGAAGAAACGTTTAACTGCACAGTTTCGGAAGCAATTGCAAAATATGAAAATCAAGATATACATGGAGAATTTGTTTTAGTTGTTGAAGGGGCAAAAGAAGAAGTTAAAGATTGGGTAAACCTTAGCGTTAACGAGCACGTTGAATATTATGTTAAATTAGGCTTTTCTAAAATGGAAGCTATGAAAGCCGTTGCTAAAGAACGCAAAGTTAGCAAATCGGTAATTTATAACGAACTTTCTAAAAAGGCTTAAGGAAGCCAAAAAGGTTAAAAAGATTACAAGAAAATAGGGGAAGGAATAAAAATGTCAGGACATTCAAAGTTTGCAAACATAAAGCACAAAAAGGAAAAATCAGACATGGCAAGAGGCAAAATATTTACACGCCTAGGACGTGAAATTGCCGTTGCCGTTAAAGCCGGAGGTGCTAATTTAGAAGCAAACAGCAGGTTGCGTGAAGTTGTTGCAAAAGCAAAGCAAAGCAACATGCCAAACGACACAATAGAAAGAAGTATTAAAAAAGCAGCCGGCGATTTAGCCGCTGTTAATTTTGAACGTATAACATACGAAGGGTATGGCCCTTGCGGTGTTGCCGTTATTGTTGAAGCTTTAACCGATAACCGAAACCGTGCGGCGGCAAACATTCGCAATGCTTTTACAAAAGGCGGCGGAAATATGGGAACTACCGGTTGTGTTTCGTTTATGTTTAGCGAAAAAGGCTTAATAATGGTTGAAGCAGACGACAGCATTGTTGAAGAAGATTTAATGATGCTTGCGATTGATTCGGGCGCTTCTGATTTTGTTGTTCAAGAAGAAGGCTATGAAATAGTAACAGAAGCAGATGACTTTTTAAACGTTCGGCTTGCCCTTGAAAATTCAGGCGTTCCAATGCTTTCGGCAGAAAAAACTATGATTCCGGAAACATATACAAACCTAAAAGATGAAAACGATGTTAAAAAAATGAATAAATTGCTGGATTTATTGGACGAAGAAGACGATGTTCAAAACGTTTGGCATAATTGGGAGGAAAATTAAAATGCAATATAGAAAATTGGGAAACACAGGTTATGATGCTTCAGTACTTGGTTTTGGAACTATGCGTTTGCCTCAAAATTCCAAAAATCCAGAAGACATAAATGTTCCAGAAGCTATAAAAATGATTAGAACAGCTATCGACAACGGCGTTAACTATGTTGACACGGCGTTTTTTTACCATGAAGGATTAAGCGAAGGTGTTGTTGGGCAAGCTTTGCAAGATGGTTACAGGAAGAAAGTTAAGGTTGCAACAAAAATGCCATCATTTGCAGTTAATGAAGAAGGAGATTTTGACAAGTTTTTAGATGAATCTTTAAAAAGACTTCAAACCGACCATATAGATTTTTATTTAATGCATACATTAACTGACAAATATTGGGAAGATGTAATTTTAAAGTATGATTTTTTGTCTAAAGCAGAAAAAGCAAAAAAAGACGGAAAAATCGGGCATATTGGATTTTCTTTCCACGACAAAGCGCCTATTTTTAAGAAAATAGTTGACGGCTACGATAAATGGGAATTTTGCCTAATGCAATTAAACTACTTAAATGAAACTCATCAGCAAGGATTGGAAGGGCTTTTATATGCTGCCGAAAAAGGAATTGGCATTGTTATTATGGAACCTTTGTTGGGCGGAAAGCTTGCAAACCCTCCGAAACCTGTAAATGATATTTTTAAAGCGCAAAACGAAACAAGAACGCCTGTCGAATGGGCTTTAGATTATTTATGGAATATGCCACAAGTTACAACTATTTTAAGTGGAATGTCAACTATGGAACAAGTTGTTGAAAATTTGGAATATGCAAACAGAGCAAAAGTTGGTATGCTATCACAAGCCGAAACTAACACAATTAAAGCTGTTCAGGCTAAATTTGAAGAAATTAAAGCAATTCCGTGTACAAAATGCAATTATTGTATGCCTTGCCCTCATGGAGTTGATATACCAAGTAATTTTGAAGTATATAATTCAAAATTTACGTATGAAGCCGAGTTTTTTGTGCCAATGAAATATGCGGCGCTTTCAAAAGAAAACGCAAGTGCTGATAATTGCATTAAATGCAAAGTTTGTGAAAGCAAATGCCCTCAAAGCATTGAAATTAGCAATGCTTTAGCAAAAGTGCATGAAGAACTTAAACAACAGTAGAAAAATATGGAATATGTTTACATGAAAGCAAGAGCAAAAATAAACTTAGCCCTTGACGTCATAAACAGGCGTCAAGACGGCTACCACAACTTGGTGTCCATTATGCAAACGCTGTCGTTGTACGACACACTTTTAATTAAAAAGGTTGATAAATTTCCATTTAAATTTGTTTGCAACACAAAATGGCTTCCAACAGATGATAAAAACATTGTTTTTAAAACTGCAAAGCTTTTAATTAACGAATACAATATAAAAGATGGTGTTTTTATTGAGCTTGTTAAAAATATTCCAATTTCGGCAGGGCTTGCAGGGGGAAGCAGCGATTGCGCCGCAACGCTTATAGGAATGAGAAAGCTGTTTGATTTGCCAATTTCAAACGACGAGCTTTTAAGCATTGGCAAAAGCTTGGGGGCAGATGTTCCGTATTGCATTATGCGTGGAACTATGCTTGCAGAAGGAATTGGGGAAAAATTAACTCCAATTATTCCCCCGCACCCTTCTAATGTTTACGTTTTGCTTGTTCGCCCACCAATTTTTGTTTCAACGGCAACTGTATTTAAAAAGTTAGATTTAAACAAAGTTACAGAACGCCCAAACATAGGCGGCATTATTCGGCATATTCGCAAAGGCGATATTAGAGGAGTTGCCAGAAACTTTTGCAACGTTTTAGAAACTGTTACAATAAATATGCACCCCATAATTTTAGATATTAAAAACACAATGCAATCTTGCAATACACTTGGCTGCCTAATGAGCGGAAGCGGCCCAACGGTTTTTGGGTACTTTGAAAGGAAAGAACACGCTTTTTTTGCCGCATCGGTTATTAAAAAAAGATTTCCGGCAATTAGAGATATTTTTATAACAACAATTTTTAACCCATACACAATGAGGAGGAGGTAGTGCTTTGTATGATGTAATAGTTATAGGTGGGGGACATGCAGGCTGTGAGGCGGCGTCTGCGGCGCTAAAAGTTGGGCTTAATTCAAATCTTGATTTTAAAGTTGCTGTTTTTGCAATAAACTTAGACAGCATAGCTATGATGCCGTGCAATCCAAACATTGGCGGAACTTCTAAAGGTCATCTTGTTCGTGAAATTGATGCTTTAGGCGGTTTAATGGGCAAAAATATTGACAAAACTTTTATACAAAGCAAAATGCTTAATAAATCAAAAGGGCCGGCAGTTCATTCACTTAGAGCACAAGCAGACAAACGTAAATATTCAGCCGAAATGAAAAGCACGCTTGAGGAACTTGATAATTTGCACATACGACAAAGCGAAGTTATTGAAATATTGGTGGAAAACGGGAAAATAGAAGGCGTTAAAACTGAAAACGGAACAATATACAAAGCAAAAGCCGTTATATTATGCACAGGAACGTATTTAAATGCACGCTGTCTTTGTGGCGAAACAATAACATATTGTGGCCCAAACGGATTAAAAGCTGCAACAAGTTTAACAGACAGCCTTAAAAAACTTGGTGTTGAAATGCTGCGCTTTAAAACGGGAACTCCAGCAAGAATAGACGGAAAAACTATAGATGTTAGTAAAATGCAAGTTCAAAACGGTGATGAAAAAATTGTTCCGTTTTCTTTTGAAAATATGGACAAGCAGTTAAGAACAGAACAAGCGCTTTGCTTTTTAACATACACAAACGAAAAAACCCACGAAATAATTACAAATAATTTGCACCGTTCCCCTATGTATTCGGGTGTTATAGAAGGAACAGGCACACGCTATTGTCCGTCTATTGAAGACAAAGTTGTTAGATTTTCTGATAAAGAAAGACATCAAGTTTTTATAGAGCCGGAAGGCATTGGCTGTGAAATATACGTTTCGGGTATGTCAACATCGCTTCCAGAAGATGTACAGCTTGCTATGTATAGAAGCGTCCCTGGGCTTGAAAATTGCGAAATTATGAGAAACGGCTACGCTATAGAATATGATTGTATTGATGCAACACAATTAACTTTAGGGTTGCAATTTAAAAACATTAAAGGTTTATTTAGCGCAGGGCAACTAAACGGAAGCTCGGGTTACGAAGAAGCAGCGGCACAAGGATTAATTGCAGGTGTTAATGCAGCGCTTTATGCACAAAACAAAGGGCAGTTTGTTTTAGACCGTTCAGAAGCTTATATTGGTGTTTTAATTGATGATTTGGTAACAAAAGGAACTAAAGAGCCATACCGTATGATGACATCGCGTTCTGAATACCGTTTGCTTTTGCGTCAAGATAATGCAGATTTAAGGCTAACCAAAAAAGGCTATGAAGTGGGAATGATTAAAGAAGAAAGATATAATAAGCTTATCGAAAAAGAAAGTTTAATTAATTCTGAAATAAAGCGCATTCAAAAAACTATTATAACCCCTACAGAACAAGTTAATAAGCTTTTGAAAAAGTATTCAAGTTCTGAAATAACAACCGGAATGAAACTTGCCGATTTAATAAAGCGCCCCGAATTATCGTATGATGCCTTGGAACAAATTGATGTAGCACGCCCTTGCAACTTGCCCGAATATGTTAAAGAACAAGTTAACATTCAAATTAAATATGAAGGATATATAAATAGGCAGCTGCAAGAAGTTTTGCAGTTTAAAAAGTTAGAAAACAAGAAACTTCCAAAAGATGCAGATTATAGGCAAATTAAAGGCTTGCGGCTTGAAGCACAGCAAAAGCTAAATGCAATTTGCCCCGAAAATATTGGGCAAGCTTCACGCATTACGGGTGTTTCGCCAGCAGATATTTCTGTGCTTTTAGTTTCCTTAAATTTATAAAACCTTTTATAGAAATCTTACAAAATAAAACAAAAGCGGTAACGATATGTCAAATTTATTCATACATTATATGTATATATCCATATATTTATGCCCCTTGCGTGCGATAAATACATAAAATATATGACTTTTGACATATATTTAATACTTTTTAATGGGGGAATGACACATTGAAATATGGATATTGTTTACCGATAAATACAAAAAGATTTAATACGATAAAATTACCTGTTGATCAATCAACGCAAGTATGTAAAACAATTTTTAAAAAGCCATTTTTCACGCAAGCAGATGATAAAGACACAGTGCGCCTTTTTGTTAATGCTTTATCAAATTGGCAGCACGAAGACGCAAAAGTTTATATTAGCAAAAATTTTGCACATGATTTTAACTTAAATGAACTTTCCCATTTTTTCAAGGAAGCAAAAGGTTATAAATGTTGCTTTAATATAGAATTTGAAAATATGCCTAAAAATTGCAAGTCGAATTCAATTGTTGTTTGCGACAAAGAGAAAGAACAAGTTGTGCATTTATACTTAATTAAAGAACCCGATAAATTTAGCAATTGGAAAATATACGGGATTGAAAAGGAATAGAACATAAAAATGGAAAGTATGGAAAAGGAAAAAGAACTTTTAAAGCAAGCGGCAAATTTGCTAAATATAAACATGCAAGAAGAAGCTTTAAATAAATTTATGGAATATAAAAGTATGCTTGTTGAATGGAACGAAAAATTTAATTTAACGGCAATAACAGAAAGCAAAGAAATTATTTTAAAACACTTTATAGATAGCTTAACATTACTTAAATTTATAGAATCCGTGGAATCCGTGGAATCTATGGAAAACGGGAAAAATTTAAAAGTAATTGATGTTGGAACAGGTGCTGGTTTTCCGTCTGTACCTCTTAAAATTATGCTTTGTGACATGGAGCTTGTTCTTTTGGATTCTGTTAATAAGAAAGTTAATTTTTTAACTGAACTTTCAAAGCATCTTAATTTAACAAAAACAACGTGCGTTCACGATAGAGCCGAAAACCTTGCACAAAGCACGAAATATAGAGAACAATTTGATTTTTGCGTAACTCGTGCTGTTAGTAAAATGAATGTTGTTGCTGAATACTGTCTACCATTTGTAAAATTAGGCGGAAAATTCATTTCTATGAAAAGTGTTTCAGCAATCGACGAGATAAACGAAGCAAAGACGGCTATTTTAAAATTAGGTGGCGAAATTTCTTGTATTGAAACAGTTAATATTCCTTATACCGACATTAAACACTTAATAATTGTTGCAGACAAAAAAGCAAAAACACCGACACATTTTCCAAGAAAAGCTGGTAAGCCGCTAAAAAGCCCTATAATTTGACGGGGCTTTTTGTTGTTTTTTGAGATAAAAAAACAATTCAAACAATTCGGACAATTAATTGCCCATATAATTTCCATGCTAAAATAGTACAAATAATACCAAATTTTGGGAGGTGTTTTAATGGCTACTGCATTGCGAAACAATATGGAAGTAATTAATATTCCTATAGATAGAATAAATCCCAACCCGTATCAGCCACGACGTTTTTTTGACAGCTCAAGTTTAACCGAACTTGCAAAGTCGATTAAAATTCATGGGGTTATTTCCCCAATTTCTGTGCGATTAATAGGAAGCTATAGCTACGAGCTTATAACAGGAGAACGCCGGCTTAGAGCTTCAAGGCTTGCGGGATTAAAAACAATTCCTTCAATTGTTATAAATATAAATGACCAAGAATCTGCAATTATTGCGGTTATTGAAAACTTGCAAAGGCAAAATTTAAATTATTTTGAAGAAGCAGAAGGATATAAAAATTTAATGTACGACTATTCGTTTACGCAAGAAGACATCGCCCTAAAGCTTGGAAAAAGCCAATCGGCAATTGCGAACAAAGTTCGCCTTTTGCGCCTTACAAAACCTGTGCAACGGCTTTTAATGGAACACGATTTATCGGAACGCCATGCAAGGGCGCTTCTTAAAGTTGAAAGGGAAAAAATGCAGTTAGATATATTGCAAAAAGTTATTGAAAATGGATTGTCTGTTAAAAAGACAGAAAAACTTATAGAACAAATGCTTAAAGATACAGAACCGGCATCTAACCCTAAACTGCAAAGAATTAAAAGACATTTAAAAGACATTCGTCTTTTTACAAATTCAATTAAGCAAACGGTTTGCATTATGAATGAATCGGGAATTAAAACCGATTATTCTGTTAGCAACGGCGAGGATTATTTTGAAATTAAAATTAAAGTTGCGTATTAGCCGAATTAACTAAACTAAACAGCCTAAAGAGCATTTGCCTTTTAGTTGGCAGTTTGATATAATATTATTAAAGCTTAGAACATAAAGCGCAAAGAAGGAAGGCAAGAAATTTAGTGTATTTCAAAGAAGTGGAAGTTAAAGATAAAAAGACAATAGATAACTTTGTGTTAGACACGAATTATGGCACTTGCGAGTTTGCATTTGCCAATTTATTTTGTCTTCGCAAAAAATATGGAACCGAAATATGTGTTGAAGATTTTTTATATATTAGGCAAACAACAAAATCTAACCCGGAAGCATTTTACTATTTTATGCCGATTGGCGGTGGCGATTTAAAATCTGCTATCGAAAACATTGAACAAGATGCAAAAAGCCACGGCAAACAATTTATATTTTGGGGAATTACGGAACAAATGCGTGAAAAAATCGAAAGCATTTTTCCTAATAGATTTTTATTTACAACAAGCAGAGATTGGGCAGAATATGTTTATTTATCTGAAAGATTAATTCATTTGCAAGGTTCGGATTTGAAAAAGCGCCGAAACAACTTAAATATTTTTATGAATAAATACGGCGATAGCTATTCCTTTAACCCTATTGCAACTGAAAAAGATATTGACGACGCTTGGCAATATCATAAAAAATGGTTTATGCAAAACGTTAATAAAAATGAGGAAGCCGATTCTTTAGAGCTTGAAAACAAAATAATACGTGAGGCATTTGACAATTGGAACGAGTTGAATTTAAAAGGGGCAATTGTTAAACTTGACAGCGAAACAGTTGGTTTTACGTATGGAGCTAAAACATATTTAAACATGTTTGACGTTCATGTTGAAAAAGCCGATTATACAAAAAACGGCATATATCAAGCTATAAACCGTGACTTTGCAAAATACGCTTGCGAAAGCATATTGTATGTTAATCGTGAAGAAGATTTGGGCATTGAAGGTTTGCGTGTTTCAAAGATGGCATATAAGCCTTTTAAATTGCTTGCTAAATATACGGGAGTGCATAATAATTGAAAATTAAATCACAAATTAAAACCAATCGGCTAATTTTGCGGCAAATGACTAAAGAAGACGCAAAAGATATAGATGAAATATTAAACGATTTTGAATTAAACAAATATTTCGGCTATTATGACTTGGAAACTGGTATTCAATACTCTGAATTTGAAAACAGTAATTTGACCTATTTTGAAAACATTGCTAAAGAATACGAAAAAGGAACAGAAATTAGGCTTGTTATTGAGCTAAAATCAGAAAAAAAAGTTGTTGGGGAAGTTATTATATACGATTTTATAATGAACAGGCAAGCTGAAATTGGATACAGAATAAATAGAAACTACTGGGGAAAAGGCATTGCAACGGAAGCACTAAACGCTGCCGTTCAATTTTTATTTTGGGAAATGGGTTTAAAGCGTATTATGTTAAGATGCTTTACTATTAATGAAGCTTCAGGAAAAGTTGCTGAAAAAGTTGGGTTTAAACTTGAAGGGCATATTAGAGAAGGATTTATTGTTAAAGTTTTTGCGGACCATTACGTATACGGCTTATTAAGCAAAGAATATGCCCCAAAACCTTGAAAGGTTCGGGGCTTTTTGCTATAATGTACTTTACATTTTACTTGGGGCAAAAATTCCCAAAATGGCAAGCCCACGTTCAAGTATTGTATTAACTGCCGAAACTACTGAAAGCCTTGCTATTTTTGTAGCATTGTCGCTTGTTATAATTTCATTTTCGTGATAAAACCTATTAAATGCCTGAGCTAAATTAACTAGGTGGCGTGTAATAATAAAAGGTTCATATTTTGCTGCCGCTTCTGCAATTTTTGAAGGGAAAGAATATAAAAGCTTAACAACTTCAAATGTTGTATCGTCTGTTAGCTTGCTATAGTCAATTTCTCCTTCGCAAGCTCCGGCTTTTTCTAAAATGCCGCAAGCTCTTGCGTTGGCATATTGCACATATGGCCCTGTTTCCCCTTCGAAATTTAACATTCTTTCCCACGAAAACACAACGTCTTTTATTCGTGAATTGTATAAATCGTTAAACTTAACAGCGCCAATTCCAACACAAGTCGCAACTTCCTCTTTATTTTGCAAACCCGGGTTTTTTTGCTCTATAGTATTCTTCGTTTTTTGCACAGCTTCATTAAGCAAATCTTCCATAAGAACAACGTTCCCTTTTCTTGTTGAAAGTTTTCCTGCTTCAAAGCTAACAAGCCCAAACGGAATGTGAACAAGATTGTCTGCCCAATTATAGCCCATTAACTCCACAACTTTAAACCATTGCCCAAAGTGCAAATTTTGGTCTTGAGCTGTAATATATAAGCACTTATCAAAATCATATGTTTTTTTGCGATAAATTGCCGCCGAAATATCTCTTGTTGGGTATAGCGTTCCGCCGTCTTTTCGCAAAATTAAGCAAGGTGGCATGTTAAATTGTTCTAGATTAACAATCATTGCACCATCACTTTTTTCAAGCAACTGTTTTTCTCTTAATTCGCAAACAACAGCATCCATTTTGTCGTTATAAAAACTTTCGCCTGTGTAGTAGTCAAATTCAATATTTAATTTTTTATATATTTTTTCAAACTCCAATAAACTGATGTCGTTAAACCATTTCCATAAACATAGCGCTTCTTCATCGCCTTGCTGCATTTTAACAAGCCAAAGGCGTGCTTCGTCATCTAAGTTTTTATCTTTTTCGGCTTCATCGTGGAATTTAATATATATGCGTGTTAATTCAGATATGCCGTTTTCATCAACAGCTTGTTTGCTTCCCCATTTTTTATATGCAACAATAAGCTTCCCGAATTGTGTTCCCCAATCTCCTAAGTGGTTTATTCCAATGCAGTTATAGCCTAAGCATTTAAATATGTTATATAGTGCGTTGCCTATTACAGTTGAGCGCAAATGCCCAACGTGAAACGGCTTTGCAATGTTTGGGGAAGAATAGTCAATTACAACTGTTTTGCCGTTTCCAACACTGGAACTTCCGTAATTTTTGCCTTCATTAAGCACGCATTGAATTACTTCTTTTGCAAAAAAAGATTTATCTAAATAAAAATTAACATATGCTGCTTCGGCTTTAATTTGGCAAACACAAGTTGGTTTTTCTATTTTTTCTGCAAGCTCTAAAGCTATTGCCTGTGGAGATTTTCGGAAAATTTTAGCAAGCCTAAAGCATGGAAATGCAAAATCGCCCATTTCGGAATTTGGTGGTACTTCAAGCAGTGTTAATACTTCGTTGCTCTGTTCATTAATTGCTTCTGATATTGCTTCTGCTATTTGCCGTTTCATTATTTCCTCCTAAAATTAAAACTAAAAGTTGGGATAAAAATAGCCATTTTAAAAAATTGATATATAAAAATATAAATTATGGTATAAAAATATCTATAGCCCTTTTAATATTTACAATTTCTGCCGGCATTTCAGGCCCTCTTTCCCCGTCTAAATCAAGCATTTTAAAAGAATCATTGTGCAAATCGCCTGCTAATTCAATTTTTATATTGCTATCTCTGAAAAAAATAACGTTTGGGTCTGATAAATGCTCATTCATAAGCGTTTTAAAAAGTAGCTTTGTAAGTTCTATAATTGGATAATCTTTAAATGCTTTAATTGCCACAAAATCAAAAAGCCCGTCGTCAATTTTAGCATTAGGAGATAGTTTTTCAAAGCCACCCGTTCCTGAAGAATTTAATACCATAAACAAATAAATTTCTTCTTCAAATTTTTCCTTAGAATTTGTTATTATTAAAGGCAAAGGAATAAAATTTGGTATTTGCTCTATGCCTTTAATATAATATGCAAATTTGCCCAAGTTTTCTTTTAAGTCGCCGTCTAAATTATGGGAAACGTTAGACCACAAGCCGGCAGCGCAAACATTTATAAAATATTTTCCCGAAACAAAGCCAACATCTGCTTTTGCCGTTTTACCGTCTGCAATAATTTTAGCAGCAAGCTCTGGTTCACGGGGAACAGAAGCAAACGTTGCAAAATCATTAGCTGTTCCTGTTGGAATTATTCCAAGCGGCAATTTTATATTGTAGTTCATAATTGCATTAACTACTATATTGATACTTCCATCTCCGCCAGAAACAACTAAGGCATCGTATTGTTCGTGGTTAAGGTGTTTTAAATGTTCGTCTATATCTCCATATTTCATGCTGCGAAAAATGTGGGTTTCGTATCCTCCGTGCTGAAATTGCTTTATGCAGTCGTCTAAATTGTTGGCAAAATTTTTGTCGCCTGAATTTGGGTTGTATATTAGCTTCAACTTTTTCATTAAAAATCCCTTCGATTCTGCTTTTAATATTTTTGTTTATATTCATCTTTTGCTTTTAAAAATTCGTCGTAATTGCTTGTGAAAACATGTTCTCCTGTTTCCTCATCTTTAACAACAAAATATAAATAGTCGGCATTTTCAGGATATAGCGCTGCTTTAATGCATTCTATGCCCGGATTGCAAATAGGGCGTATTGGCAACCCCGGATTAATATACGTATTATATGGAGATTTAACTTTTAAATCGTTATCAAGCAAAAAAACTTTCTTTTTATCAAGCACATAAAGAATAGTTGAACACATTTGTAAATTCATTTTTTCCCTCAAACGGTTGTGTATAACTGCTGATGCTTTAGCCCTTTCGGATTTAAGTTTAACTTCTTTTTCAATTATAGAAGCAATGTTAACAACTTCATTAACGGTTAATCCAAGTTCTTCGGTTCTTTCTAGCAGCTTCACATTATACATTTCATTAAAGCGTTTAAGCATTTTATAAATAATTTGCTCTGGGCTTGAATTTGGCGCAATTAAATATGTGTCTGGAAACAAAAAGCCTTCAAGCCTATTTTGGCTTTGTTCTACTTCTTCGCCTTCTTCTGCATAAGAGAGAAATTCAAACGAAAAATCGCCATCTTTGCAAGCTTTTAAAAATTCCTCTGCCGAAACAACGTTATTTGCTTCTAAATATACAGCAATATCTTGAACCGAAAACCCTTCTTTAATTGTTATCTTAATATCTTGGCTGTAAACCTTAACAGTTCTTAATGCTTGATTTAATTCGTTGCTGTCCATATTTGTATTTAATGTAAATTCTCCGCCGATATAGTCGTCGTTAATGCCTTTTAAAAATGCTTCAAGCTGATATAAATATGCGTTTTTAATTAAGCCTTCTTTTTCGAGAATTTTAGAAACTTCTGCAATTGATGCACCATCTTCAATTTTAACAACAACTTCTGTTGCAGGCGATTCAATTTTATCTTTAGACATTATTTTTTTGCCGAAATTAAAGCCGTCGATTGAAAATGTGTATATTAGATAAGCAGTTAATGCAAAAAGTGCAATGCTAAAGCAAGTGTTGAAAATGAAGCTAAGTATGCCTAATATTGTGCTTTTTTTCAAAATAAACAAGCCACCCTTCAGCAGAACCTTTAGATAATATGGCAACATTATATAGTATTGTGTCATTATTTGCAACACATATTTAAAAACCCCTTGCTTTATTAAGCAAGGGGTTATGTATTATTACCATTTACCTGTAATAATAAAATCTAAAATTGATTG
>CAZHPA010000022.1:0-30299 GCA_964533945.1 uncultured Defluviitaleaceae bacterium | reverse complement strand
TGTTTTTGGCAATATTTACTATTTCTTGCTTATCAAGCCCTGCAAGTGGTCTAATAATTGGCAGTTGTGCTGCAGCAGAATTAACAGCTTGTATGCTGCTAAGTGTTTGGCTTGCAACTTGCCCTATGCTATCGCCTGTAATTAAGCATTGGCAACCATTATTTAATGCCAATTTTTCAGCAATATTAAGCATTGCACGTTTTAAAAATATTGTTAACTTTTTGCTCTCAACATTTTTTAAAAGGTAAAGTTGTACATCCGTAAACGGAACGACAAAAAGAGTTAATTCTCCTGTAAAATAAGCTAGTCTTTTTGCCAAGTCATATACTTTGTTTAACGCTCTTTCTGAAGTGTACGGGGGAGAATGAAAATATACGGCATTAAGTGAAACGCCACGCTTTGCAGCTAAAAATGCGGCAACAGGGCTGTCTATTCCTCCCGAAAGCAAAACCATTCCTTTGCCCGAACAACCGGCAGGAAGTCCACCCATTCCTTTAATTGTGCCACTGTAAATATATGCGTCGTTTCTAAGCTCGATGTATAGTTTAACTTCTGGGTTAACAACATTAACACGGGCATTTTCCATAGTGTTGAAAATATATCCGCCAACAATATAAGACACTTCATTGGAAGTAAGGGGGTAGCGTTTATCGGCACGCTTTGTTTCAACTTTAAACGTAAAGCTTTCTTTGTCTCCATAATGTTGTTTCATATATTCAAGTGCAAGCTGTTTTAAATTTTCAATGTCTTGACATTTAGTTTTAATGCAAGGACAAATGCCAACAATTCCAAGCGTTGGTTTAATTTTTTTAATAACATAATCATAGTCAAATTGCTCGCTTTGACTTTCTATAAGTATGCGTCCCTGTTCTTTTGTTACAGAATATTGTTCTTTAGCTATATTTTTATGTATTCTGTCGATTAAATAATTTTCAATTAAACGTCTGTTGTTACCACGCAAAGCTATTTCCCCATATTTTAAAAGTAAGACTTGTTTCATTTTACAATTTAGCCCCCTATTATATTTTTTAAGGCACAACAAACAATTTCGGCTTCATTTAAGCTATTTTGACTTGAAAAACTAAACCTAACTGCCGATTGTTGCCTATCATTTGATATGCCGTAAGCTTGAAGCACACTGCCTTGATTTTTTCTTGATTTTCTTAAGTTACACGCCGCCCCTGTTGAAGCGTAAATTCCCAAACTATCCAACATACGAACGACAACTTCGCCTTTTAACAAACCTAGGCTTAAATTCAAAATATAAGGAGATGCTGATAAAGCGTCCCCGTTGACAAAAATATTATTATTGTTTGAAGCAAAATCTAACAGTTTGTTTTTGATTGCAAGTGCGTTGCTAAAGTTTTGTTCCATATTTTCATAAGCCTGTAAAGCTGCAACCCCAAATGTTACAATACCAATTGTATTTTCTGTTCCGCTTCTTAAACCAAGCTGCTGCCCTCCGCCATAAAATAGGGGTTTAATTTTCAAACCTTTTTTAACATATAAACCGCCAGTACCTTTTATACCGTGTATTTTATGGGAACTAAATGAAAACAAGTCTATATTTTTAAAATTAACTGAAAGCTTTCCAAAAGATTGAACGCCGTCTACATGGAATATTGTATTTTTATTTTTTCGTTTAATTTCCGCTCCAATTTCGCTTATGTTTTGAACAGTTCCCGTTTCACTATTAACATGAGAAATGCTTACTAAAACAGTTTTATCATTTATACTATCAATAACATTTTTAATGTTTAAATAACCTTTTTCGTTAACGTTTAAATATGTTGTCGAAAATCCGTTTTCTTCTAAAAACTTGAAAGGCTGCAAAACAGAAGAATGCTCGGCTTTTGTAGTTATAATGTGGTTTCCTGACCTTTTATGCGCAAAAACCGTTCCTTGAATTGCTATGTTATTTGATTCTGTGCCGCCAGAAGTAAAAATTAATTCATCTTGTCTAATATCTAGCAAATTTGAAATTGTTTCCGTACTTTTAATTATTTCACGTTCAATTTCTATTCCCAATTTATGTAAAGACGAAGGGTTGCCGTAAAGTTCAGTTAAAATTGCTGTTGCTTTTTTAAAAACGCTTTGGGAAGGCTTTGTTGTTGCGGCGTTATCAAAATAAATGTCTGTATTTTCTTTTTTTATCTGCATTTTATTTGCCCTTTATCTGCCAACAACCGAATGAATTGAGCGTAAAAGGCTTTCTTTGCGATATGGTTTGCTAATAAAATCATCAATGCCTGCTGCAACTGCTGGAATTACAGCTTTTAACGATTTTGGGTCTGCGCATAAAATGATTTTAACTTTTTCGTCAGCTTTTTTAATTTCCTCAACAACACTATTTAAAGCCATTCCGCCTGCAATATCCGCTTCTAAAAGAACTAAATCGGGGTTAACTTCATCAAGCATAATAATGCTTGCTTGCCCTGTTTTTTCTTCGCCAACAATTTCAATGCTTTCATCTGTTTTTAATATATTTTTAAGCATTGTTAGAGCAACAAAAGAATCATCAACTAAAAATATTTTAATTTTATCCACTGCTAAATTTCCTCCCTAATAAACAACAGAATAGTTACTGCTACAAGCCCGGCTGTTTCTGTTCGCAAAATTCTTTTTCCTAAAGAAACGGAATCAATACCTTTTTGGTTGCATTTTTCAATTTCGTGCGGAGAAAAACCGCCTTCAGGCCCAATAAAAATGCCTATATTTTGCATAAGCCTGCAATCTCTTAGCGTTTTTTTGCTTTCTTTTTCGTATGCAACATACGCTGCATCCATTTTTGAAAGCATTTCTAAAGCAACATCAAAGCTAACAGGCTCTGAAACAAAAGGAATTATACCTCTTTCGCATTGCTTTGCAGCAGCTTCTGAAGTTTTTTGATAGCGTTCTATTTTGTTTTTAATGTTTTTATTAAGCTTAACAACCGTATTTTCTGTAACAACAGGAACGATTGAATATACGCCAAGTTCGACGCATTTTTGAATTACGGTTTCCATTTTATCGCTTTTTGGAATTGCTTGAAAAAGCGTTATTTTAACATTAGGCTCGTTGCAGCATTTGGCTTTATGTAGTATTTTAAGGCGAATTTCGGTTTTAGTTATTTGCTCTATAGTGCATGTGTAGTCTGTTGAATTACTATCGCAAATTAAAATTTCGTCCCCTACTTTATAGCGTAAAACATTAACGTGCTTTGCATTTTCGGCTGTTAAAACTATACTTTCATTTATATTTTTGCTTTCTGTTTTGTTTTCTATAAAAAACTTAGGCATTTACTAAACTCACCTTATTCATCTTCTTGCAACTATGCAAACCCAATCGTCTTTATAAAATGTTTCAAAGCTATTAAATTGCGCCGCTTTAAGTGCTGTGTATACGTCTTCTTGCCTTTCTTTAATTATCCCCGATGAAATAAATATTCCACCTTTTTCAAGGCATTTTGCCGCAAATTCTGAAATATTTACTATAACGTCAGCTACAATGTTTGCAACAACAATATTATAGCTATTTTCAAGAATTAATTTACGCAGTGCCTCGTTTGAAACAACATCACCTGAAGTAACGGTATATTGACATTTTGATATATTGTTAAGTGCAGCATTTTCATATGCAATAGGCTCGGCGCTTTTGTCAATATCCACAGCAAAAGCATTACCTGCCCCGATTAACAGTGAAATTATTGACAAAATACCGCTGCCGCAACCTAAATCTAAAACTAAGCAGTCTTTAAAAACATGTTTCTCAAGCTGCTCAATACATAGTTGTGTTGTTTGATGAAGCCCTGTTCCAAAAACATGACCGGGATTAATATTAAAAACAACTTTTTTATAACTGTTTTCATAATTTTCCCAAACAGGCTTAATAACAATATTTTGCCCAACCTCGAAAGGTTTGTAATATTTCTTCCATTCATTGAGCCAAGTTTCATCTGAAACATCTTTTAAAATAACGTCATAAGCAAAAGCTTGCTTTATTGTATTTTTAACTAAAGCAATAGCTTCATTGCCGAAAGCATCTTTTTGAACATAAAATATAATTGATGCGTTTTCTTTTTGTCTATTTAAAAGCTCATCATCAACGTAGTCCCAATGTTGTTTGTTGTTTTCCAGAAAGTGTTTCATTTCTTCTGTGTCTTCTATTTGAACACCGCTAATGCCACATTCCAAAAGAACTCCGCAAACAGCTTCAACATTTTCGCTTGGTGTGTTAATTTTTGCTTCAATCCATTCCATACAACCAATCCGTTTCATATATGTTTAATTATATTAAAGTGTAGACTTTTTGATAATTATAACACATACAAAACAAACAAACAATATATAAATTATTTCGCTTTTGGATTAAATAAAGCTGCTGCAATAAAACTAAAAAGCATTGCCGCTGTAACACCTGAAGAAGCAGCAATTAACCCTCCTGTTAAAATACCAGAAACGCCTTTTCGGTCTATTTCCTGTTTAACGCCTTTTGCTAGCAAATATCCGAAACCCGGAAGTGGAACTGTTGCACCTGCACCGCCAAATTCAACAATTTTTTCATAAATTCCCAAGCCTCCAAGCAAACAGCCGGCAACTACAAAGAAAACAAGTATACGCCCTGCTGTAATTTTGGTTTTATCAATTAAAATTTGCCCTATAACGCAAATTAAGCCTCCTATTATAAAAGCACGCAAATATTCCATAAAAACAACTCCTTATACAAATTTTCGTATAAGGTTATTATTTCGTACAGGTTGAAATTTATACTTTTAACCACCAATTGTTAAGAATTCTACCACTTCTTATTCTAAATGAGTGGGTGATGAATCGACAAGGTCTTTTTTGATAAATTATACTAATTAGTACATAATGAATTTTATAGTACATTTGTGCATTGATAACTTATAGCGAACAAACGTTTTTCGCTTGTTCAATGACATCTATATATAGAGTTATGTAGAGAAATATATATGGCGATAACCAAACTTCCTTCTACATGTGAAATACACAAGGTAAGAATATACAAGCCTATTGCATAGTATAGATTGCATACAAAACCGCAGAATACATATGGTTGGTAAATTTGCCTTAGTTCATAAAACTATTAAGTAAGAAGCTCTCACTTTTATCTTAGATAGGTGGATAAGTATATTGCTATTTCTATTTTCTATTCCACAACAGTTATACTGCTTCTAATCATATTCATCCAACAACTATACGGAACAACACCCACTTCTGTTGGTGTAAACTCAACAATATTGTCGCCGGCGGCAAGTGGCATTTGAATACCGTATTCAGGTATTATAACTGCATCATTGCAACCATTTATATTTCTTGCTTCGGCATGTAAATTGAATTTAACAGGAATATCTTTCTTTACGGTAATTGGTGCATAGGCTCTTGGTGCAACTTCAATAGTAACAACTTGGTATCCGTCTACCATTACAGGCTGGAAGCCACTTGTATTACTGGTTTCTGTGCCAACTGCTAAAAAACCAGACATATTTATCCCTGTATTAAGCATTCCTAAACCAAGAATTATTACAAGCACAGCACTAGCAGACATCATTTTTGCAGTAAATTTCTTAGATAAAAATGAGCTAACAGCACCAAACCCGAACATTAACGGTGTTGTGCCAAGGCTAAACAAAAACATAGAAATTGCACCCTGAATAGGGTTGCCTGTAGAAAGAGCGTATAACTGCATTGCTTGTAATGGGCCGCATGGCATAAGTCCATTAAGTAAGCCCACGTATAAAGGACTGTTACTTTTTCCGCTTATATTACTTGTCAAAAATTTGGGAAGCTTTAAATTAAATTTTCTAAGCCAAGGGAAAATATTAAGCATATTTAATCCCATAATAATCATAAAGATTCCGGCAAACAATGCAACTGCTCCACGCATAACGCCGTTAAAGCTAATTACACTACCCAACGCACCTACAATACCACCAACAATTGTATAAGATATAACACGCCCTAAATTATATAAAAAACTTGGGCGCAATCTGTCAAGTTTGTTTTCGCCTACCGCTCCTACACACTGAGAAAGATTAATGCCACCACACATGCCAATACAATGCACAGATGTTAAAAGACCAATTACAAATAAGGCAGCGTAACTCATTCCGGCTTTGGCTTCGGGAAAATAATTAAAAAAGTTAAACCCTCCAAAACGATTTATAATCATAGAACCCCCAAATATAATAATTGCTATAACCGCAAGTTGAGAATAATTTGCAGGCTCATTTTTACTTTCGGCTTTATTTCTTTCAACTACTTCATAATCAAGAGTGGAAATTGTTTGCTTTATTTTTGAAAGGCTAACTTTGTTTTCATCGAAACTAACATTAATTTTGTTATTTCCATAGCTTGCCTTTACATTTTTTACTCCATCAATAGCTTTTAATTTTTTCTCAATTTTTACTTCACAGCCGCCGCATGTCATACCGTTTACAGTCAACTGCTTTGAAACAATATTTTCCGACATAATTACACCTCCATAATTATTAAATTTACTAATTATTTTGTAAATCAACTTATTCTTTCTTTTATAAGTTACTGTTAATAAGCTAAAACTTATGTGCTTTTAAATACCCCTCTTTCTTAAAACAATTATATAATAATTATACACTATACAATAAAGCTTTAACAACGATTAATTGGAACCATAGTAGGCACAAATTTTAACATATTAGTTTTAGGAAATTAAAAAAGCCAAAAAATACTTAATAAATATCTTTCGGCTTTGCTTATTTTTTATACGGCAAGCGTTGCAACCATAACTGCCTTTATTGTATGCATACGGTTTTCCGCTTCATCAAAAACAACAGAATTTTCCCCTTCAAAAACTTCTTCTGTAACTTCATTACCTTTAACGGCCGGCAAGCAATGCATAAAAATAACATTTTTGTTTTGGGTTTTATCAATTAACTGTTTAGTTACTCTAAAAGGTTCTAATATTTTAATACGCTCTGCCAAGCTTTCTTCTTCGCCAATAGAAGCCCAAACATCAGTATACAAAACATCTGCATTTAAAACAGCCGCTTCTAAATTATCTGTTATATTTATGCTTGCTCCGCTTTGTTTGGCAAATTCTAAACATTCGGAAACTAAATCTTGGTTTGGAAAAAGCTGTTTTGGAGAAGCTATAGCAAATTCCATCCCAACTTTTGAAGCACCAATCATTAAAGCGTTTGCCATATTGTTGCGTCCATCTCCAATATAAACAAATTTTATACCTGATAGCTTGCCAAGTTTTTCTTTAATTGTTAAAAAATCTGCCAAAACTTGCGTTGGGTGGTCGCAGTCGGTTAAGCCATTCCAAACAGGTACACCGCTGTATTTAGCCAAATCTTCAACTATTTGCTGTGAAAATCCTCTAAACTGTATTCCATCAAACATTCTGCCTAAAACTCTTGCCGTATCTTTAACAGATTCTTTCTTGCCAAAATGAATGTCGTTTTTACCTAAATACTCCGGATGCGCCCCTTCGTCAACACAAGCAACGGTGAAGGCACAGCGTGTTCTTGTTGAAGGCTTTTCAAAAATTAGGGCAATGTTTTTATTTTCAAGCTTTTTATCATATATTCCTTTTTTCTTTTTTTGTTTAAGGCTTTCTGCCAAATCAATTAAATATAATATTTCTTCCTTTGAAAAATCTTCTAAAGTTAATAGGCTTCTTCCTAAAAGCATTTTTAAACCCCCTCTTAATCTAATTTAATTGCGAAAAAAACATTATATCACTTTAACCTGTTTTTTTGCAACAAATTTAGCTTAAAATCCAAAACTGCACAGATTATTTCAATTAAATATTCGCATTAATTAATTTTATGGTTTTGCCGATACTATAGTTAATAGAAAAATAAATTATGGAGGTTTGAAAATGCGAATTAACACGAATTTTCCCGCATTGCAAGCATATACCGCAACATCGGCAACAGACAAAAGAGTTAATTTAGCTTCTAAGCGTCTAGCTTCAGGGGTTAAAATACAAGCTGCTTCAGACGACCCGGCAGGACGTGCAATTTCAAATAAATTAGACGCTCAAGTTAGAGGGCTTCAGCGTGCAAGCCAAAATTCTGCCAATGCAATTTCACTAGTTCAAACTGCAGAAGGGGCATTAAACGAAATTCATTCTGTTTTGCAGCGTATAAATGAGCTTTGCGTTCAAGCTGCAAATGGAACAAATACAACAGATGACCTTAAAAAAATTCAATTAGAAATTGACCAAATGAAAGATGAAGTAAACAGTACAGCATTTAAGACAGATTTTAATAAAGTTAAACTTTTAAACGGCGATGCCGACAGAATTGTTTTTTCTGCTAATTCAACGTTGCTAAGAATGTCTAACAATATGACAAATGCAACATATAGATTTGACTTAAACGAAAAAGCAACTAAAACAAAATGTGAAGCTGCTGCAGGAAGCGGACAAACTTTAGGCATGGTTGGAGATATTTTTATTAATGGTGTTATGGTGAGGTTTAACGGTGCAGAAGATAAAGATACAATATTTGAAAATCTTAGAGAAGCAGCAGAGGCCTCCGGTTTTGTTGTTAATGTTCCTAACGGAGCAGGAGACAGTCGTGTTTTTAGTAGCATTGAAGCTAAAAATTATGGTTCA
Source organism: uncultured Defluviitaleaceae bacterium (assembly GCA_964533945.1). Classification (GTDB taxonomy): domain Bacteria; phylum Bacillota; class Clostridia; order Lachnospirales; family WRBF01; genus CAZHPA01. The sequence goes on along the minus strand of CAZHPA010000022.1, from coordinate 21,692 downwards.
AGCCAAAATCTTTCAATTGTTGGTTCAAACCCTCTTTTGCTTGAAGCTTTAGGTTTTACCCCAACAATAGACTCAACAAACGTAACATATGCCGGTGGCTTAGACGATTTAATAGGGGAAGCAGGGGATTTTTATATTAATGGCACTAAAGTTACTATTAAACCTGATGATACTATAAGAAATGTAAAAAGCAAATTAACTGTTGCTGCAAATGTAAACGAAATTAAAATTGATACAACCTCAACCGATAAAGTGTTTGACACTTTAAAGTTTGATGGGCATATTCAAATATGTTCCGAAAACCCAAATTTATTAGCAGCATTAGGATTTAATCCCGGTGATTACGCCAACAATGTTAGCGGAAAAGATGTAAACATTTCGCTTGTTAAGCAGCAACCTATAAATCCAGACCTTAAAATTCCTTTAACTTATAATGCCGTTTATAAAGCTGATGGCAACCGAGTTACAATTACAGATACAGGAGGACGCGAGCTTTGTGTTGATATTAATGAGTTTCTTGAACCCGGAATCGACCTTGAGCTTTTAACAACACAACCCGGCCCTATGTTTATTCAAATTGGAACGCAAAAAAATCAAGAGATGGAAATTAGAATACCAAAAATTACAGAAAAGACGCTGGAGCTTGACGTTTTAAATGTTGGAACGCCCCAAAAAGCGCAAGATGGTGTAGGAATTGCGGCAAAAGCACTTGAAATTGTTTCAAGCGTTAGAGCAAGCCTTGGCGCATATCAAAACCGTTTAGAATTTACTATGACAAATTTAGATAATGCAGAACTTAACACAGCTAAGGCACTTTCAAAAATAGTCGATGCTGACGTTGCTATGGAAATGACCAACTACACTAAAGATAATGTAATTTATCAAGCTGGTATTTCGGTTTTGGCGCAAGCTAACCAAAGGCCACAAGCTATTTTACAAATTTTAAAGTAAAGGTAGGCGATATTTATACTTACCATAAGCTCAAACAGGCATAAAATTGATAATACAGTAAGTAAAAATAATACAGATTTATCGCTTTCGGTTGGAGATGTTTTTTCTGCAACTGTAACAAAAAAGGAAAAAGATAAAGTTTTTTTAACTACAAAAGACGATGTAACGTTTAGCATAGATGCTTCTAAAATTTCAGCGGAAGTTGGAGAAACATTAACGTTTGAAGTACGAGAGATAACTAAGGAAGACGGCATTGTGCTTAAACAATTAAATGCAAATAAGCAAGAAGCCGGCAAAACTTTAGGCTGCTTATCAACCAAGTCAATTAAAGAACTTTTTAAGCAAAGTAATTTTACTAAAGAAATTGATATATTTAGTAAAGAATATGTTGAAGAACAAGCTAAAATTGCACAAGCGCTTGCAAAAATTAAAAGACAACTTCAATTTTTAAGCGGCAATGTTTCAGCAAATGCCGTTAAACAATTAACAGGAGCAGGTTTTTCGCTCGAAAAAATAACGCTTAGTATGCTAAATACAGCTATGAAAGAAATTGATATGGTTGACTATTCGGAATCGGTACAAAATAGAGCTAGTAAAGTTGATAGAATTGAAATTACAAAAAAGCTAAACGTTGTTCACTATAAATTGGAAAGTATTAAAAATTTAGATGAACAAACAATGTTTAAGCTAGTAAAAGACGAAAAGCCTTTAACGCTTGATAATATTTATATTGCAAAACATTCAAATGCCAAAGCTAATAAAGCTAATAATGAAGAAAATATAGAAAGCAAAGCAATAACATCAGAGCAAGACAAAGAATTAGATAAGTTTTTTTCCAAAGAACTTTTAAAGCTTTTCGAACGTGAAAATATACCAAAAAATGATTTTACGCTTCAAATTGCCAAGTCTATGATTAAAAACGACATATCTATTAATAGAGAAAATATGGACAAGGTAATTTTTTTAAGTGATATTGAGAAAAATGTTAACAATGATTTAGTAATACAAAAAGCTATTGAAAATATTGTAATGCATGAAAACCCTTCTGATGTTGACGTTTATGCTTTGTATAACGATGCCAAACAAAAACCACCCACAGAAGTTATATTAGAAAACACGCTTTCTATAATTGAAATTTTGCCCCACATAACCGAACAAACAATAGATTTATTATCTAAACAGCATTTGCCTATTAATTTAAAAAATATTAGGCTGGCATATGAAGGAAAACTTGATAAAGCAACGCCATATAACGCTTTTAAAAACGCAAGAGAATATAATGTTGATGCACAAACAGCAAAGCTTCAAATTATGGAAATACAGTCAAAGCTAACCCATGAAGCAGCTTTTAGGCTTGCAAAGAATGGAATTGAAATAGATACATTGCCTCTTAAACAAGCTTTAAATGAACTTAGAACATTGCAAAGAGAAGATTATGAAAAAGCACTCCGTTTAGTTGGCGCTTCAGATAAGCCCGAAAACGTTTCTCAAATGGAACAGCTTTATGAAATGCTTAGGCAGTCAAATCCTTTAACGAATAATGTTTTTGCCGAAGCCATTAGTAATCAAAATGATTTTTCTGTTACTTCAATATACAATTCGGTTCGTACAGCCCAAACATTAAAAGATTTTGAAACGTTTGCAACAGTTCCAAATCCAAAATTTAAAGATAGCTTTTCAAAACTGCACGAACAATTTTACGACCTTCTTAACAAGCTGGAAATTAAAGCAACAGAACAAAATGTTAAAGCAGCAGAAATTTTATCTAAAAATAATATTAATATTACGGAAGAAAACATATTGCAAGTTAAAGCAATTGACGCTAAAATTGAAGAAATATTTAATCGTCTTCATCCAAACATTGCCGCTTCAATAATTAAAGATGGGCATAATCCGGCAAAAATGCACGTTAATAGAGTTATTGAATATATTGACGATTTTAACGAGCAATACGGTGATAATTTGCAAGATAAAATACCGGAATTTATAGCTGAAATGGATAAAGACAAAACACTTACAGAAGATGAAAGAAATTCGGTTATTGCAATATACAGAATGTTAAGCGGAATACAAAAAGATGGGGCTGCTTCAATTGGTGTTGCTTTTAAAAACAACGCCGATTTAACGCTTGGCAGTTTGTTTGAAGCATCCAAACACTTCAAGCGCAAGCAGCAAAAGAACTATATGTTAGATGAAAGCTTCGGGGAAATTGAGCGCATTATTATTCCCGAAAACAACATAAAAAATATTTTAACCAAAACTGAAAAAATTACTGCCGATTATTATAATTTAATTGGCAAATCTATTTACAAAAATGCACACCCTGCTAACCTGAAAAAGCTGTTTAATGAATTTAGAACAAACGATGAGCTTTTAAGCATTCCTATAGACGAATTAAGCCAAAAGCTTGAAAATATTAGCCAAGTGCAAAATTTAGAAAACCTACAAAATCTTGAAAATAATGAGCAAATGCAGCAAACACAACAACAAATGGAACAAATAGCAACTCAAATTAAAAACGGTTTAAATGTTCCAGAACAATTAATTTATTCTATGCAAAAAAACAATATTCCTTTAACAATTTTAAATATTGGGCTAATGAAACAGCTTTCAAAAAATCCGTTTTTTGTAGGGGAAGCTATAAATGAACTAAAGCATATAGGAAATATAAAAGACAGCGTTTTAAATACTTCGTTAAGCAAACTGATTGATGAAGAAAAAACACCTGACGAAATAATTGATAATGTTTCAGAAACTCTTTCAGAAGCTTTAGAACAAACCGAAAGTGCAAGCTTGTTAAAACAAATTCGTTTGGCTCAAAATGCAATTAAAGTTCAAAAATATACGCAAAAGCAAAATAGTTTAAGCTTTAAATTGCCTATAGCACTAAACGACAAAATATCAAACTTAAATATGTATGTGTTGAACAAAGATGCTTTAACTTCTGATAATGCCGAACTTTTAATTTCGCTTGATATGTCTAAACTTGGAAATGTTCAAATTTATACAAACACTTTAAAAACAGGTGATGAAAATACTGCAAAGCTGCGTGTTGTTGCGAACACAAAAGAAGCGCTTGAGCAGCTTAAAAATAACGTTGAAACTTTAAAGCAGTATGCGAATGAAGCGGGTTTTAATGTTTTAGATGTTGAGTTTGAATTGGGAGGTGCTGTTTTTGTCTAAAAAAATTCTTGAATTAGTTTCGGCAATAGTTAAATATGTTGACGAAACCGACAAAAAGACGTAAAAATCGGAGGTGGCCTGATGAAACTGACAAAAGCCGATTATGTTGCACGTATTTCAGCGGCAACACCGCTTATGCTAACTATAATTACTTACGAGTTAGTTTTAACTTGTATTAATGAAGCAAAAGAAGCAATAAATGTTGATAACAGTATATTTTCAGAAAATATTAAAAAAGCACAGCAATTTAATTGTTTGCTTATGGAAGCTTTAGATTTTGAAAAAGAAATTAGCCTTAACTTAATGTCTTTATATATTTATGTTGATAAATTATTGGTTAAGGCACTATTTGACAAAAATACGCAACCTTTAGACGAAGCTACACAAATTATGTCTAAATTATTGGAAGGTTGGCAACAGGTTAATAGTACTATAACAGATACAACTCCTGTTATGAAGCAGTCTAAACAAATTTTTGCCGGGCTTACATTCAAAAATGGAGAGCTTGAAGAATTTGTTTTGGATAGCGAAAAAGGCGGGTTTAAAGCATAGAAATATAAATTGAAGGGGAAATTAAAGTGCTTGATAAATGGATTTTTAAGCCTAAAAACTACGAAGTTACAAAAGATAAAATTGTTATTGAAACAGAACCGCATACCGATTTTTGGCAAAGAACGTATTATGGCTTCAGAAATGATAATGCTCATGCATTAGTTAAGTTAACGAATGAAAAATATTTTAGTTTTATAGCTAAAGTTGAATACGAAGGTAAAATGCGATACGACCAGGCAGGAGTTTTAATTTACCAAAATTGTGACAATTGGTTTAAAGCTTCTGTTGAATATGGGGACGAAGTATATGGGCAGCTTGGAAGCGTTGTAACAAACAACGGCTATTCCGATTGGGCTTTTGTTGATATTCCTTTTGGGTGTAAATGTATGTACTATCGTTTAAGCCGCCGTGAAAGTGATTTTTTAATTGAATACTCATATGATGGCGAAAACTTTAAACAAATGCGAATATTTCATTTATCAGAAGGAAGCAGCGATATACAATTTGGTATTTACGCTTGTAGCCCACTAGAGTCTTCATTTAAAGCTACTTTTAGCGAAGTAAAATTTTCAGAGTGTGTTTGGCAAGCTTTTGATTAGCATTGAATTTGAAATTTCTTATTTAATTTTCCGGATTCATAAAAAAATTCTTTAAAAATACCCCCGTTTTTTAGAATAACTTTTTCAGAAGCAATATTTTCATTGCTGCAAGTTACAATAGCATTACTAATCCCCCTGCTTTTAAGTTGTTCTATAGACAACTTTAAAAGTTGGGTTCCATATCCTTTACAGCGCTCTAAAGGGCGGACACCATAGCTTATGTGTCCGCCTGAATTTGTATTTAACTCATATCTGACATTAGACACTCCAAACATTTTTCCATTTTCATCAACAAGCCAAAACGTGGAGCATTTAAAGCTTAAATTGTTCAAACGTTTAATAGTTTCAGAAAAATTTGAATAGTCAAGCTTTAGCACACATGGAACTAACGGCTCTTTCGAACTATTCCATTCTTTTATCATAGTTATGTATTGTGCTTTGTATTTAATATGAGGGATTGTTAAAAATAAATTATTCATTTTCATACACCTGTTGAACAAGTTGCTTTTCTTTAAGCTCTGCCAGCATTTTATTATTAATATTTACATAAACGCAATTTTCACATGTTCCACAAACATCTAGAGAAATTGTTTTAAGCGTACATTCAGAATCTTTGCAATAGATGCAGAAAAAATTACCGCATTTTGCATACATATTTATTCACCCCCTGCTTAACACTATTGATTATAAGGGTAATACCATTGAAAATCAAAAGGTAAATACCCTTATTTTATTTAATAGTGTAGAGGTGGATTTTAAAATGCATAAAAGAATTAGAAATTTAAGAAAAAGCAAACTTTTAAGCCAAACTTTTGTTGCAAGTTACTTGAACATACATCAAACAACATATTCGGATTACGAGCTTGGGAACATAAACATTCCCATAGATGCCTTAATAAAACTAGCTAGATTCTATAATACAAGTATAGACTACTTATTAGAGCAAACGAATATTAAGGAAAGATACCCAGAAACCTAAATAGATTTAAGAACAATTTCGCCGCAAAAATCAACCGAAACGTTGTCGCCGCTTTTAAACTTTCCATCTAAAATATGTTCTGCAAGCGTGTCTTCTATTTTAGTTTGAATTGCACGGCGAAGCGGTCTTGCGCCGTAAAGTTTATCGAAGCCTTCATCGGAAATGTTGTTAATTGCTGCTTCTGTTACCGAAACGTTAATATTCATGCTTTTTGAAACTCTATCGGTAACTTCTTGTATCATTAATTTTGCAATTTGATTAACATCTTCTTTGGTTAGTGGGTGGAAAACAATTATATCGTCAATTCTATTTAAAAACTCTGGTCTAAAAATAGTTTTAACCTCGTCCATAACATTCTTTTTCATCTCATCATACGAACGTTTTTCGTCTTCCTTAGAAACAAAACCTAGTTTTTTAGGGGAGGCGATATTTCTTGCCCCAGCATTTGATGTCATAATTAAAACTGTATTTTTAAAATCAACCTTTTTGCCTTGGGAATCTGTAATATGTCCGTCTTCTAAAACTTGAAGCAAAATATTAAAAACATCTGCATGGGCTTTTTCTATTTCATCAAAAAGCACAACCGAATATGGTTTTCTGCGAATCTTTTCACTAACATGGCTTCCTTCATCATAACCAACATATCCGGGAGGAGAACCAATTAACTTTGAAACGCTGTGCTTTTCCATATATTCAGACATGTCAACCCTAATTATTGCATCTTCATTGCCAAACAAAACTTCTGCCAATGCCTTTGATAATTCTGTTTTGCCAACACCTGTAGGACCTAAAAATAAAAACGAACCTATAGGGCGCTTAGGGTTTTTAAAACCAACACGTCCTCGTCTTATAGCTTTTGAAACAGAAGAAACAGCTTCATTTTGACCTATAACACGGTTATGCAAAATTTCTTCCATTTTAAGCAAGCGCTTGCTTTCTTCTTCCTGAAGCTTTTTAACAGGAACTCCTGTCCAGCCCGAAACAACGTCTGCAATTTCTTCTTCATCAACAACGTGCTTTGAAGCTGTTTTTTCATCACTCCATTGATTATTTGCAAATTCAAGCTCTTTTTTTAATTCACTTTGGGTTCTTTTAATTTTACTTGCTTTTTCAAATTCTTCTGTTTTAATTGCAGATTCTTTTTCTTTTTCAAGTTCGGATAATTTATCTTCTAATTGCTTAATATTTGGAGGTGCTGTATATGTTTTAAGACGAACTTTTGAAGCAGCTTCATCTATTAAATCAATTGCTTTATCGGGTAGAAACCTGTCTGTAATGTAGCGGGAAGAAAGCTTAACCGCTGCAATTATGGCGTTATCGGTTATATTAACGCTATGGTGTGCTTCGTATTTATCACGAATGCCTTTTAACATAATTATTGCTTCTTCTTCAGAAGGTTCTTCAACTTTTACAGGTTGAAAGCGCCTTTCAAGAGCAGCGTCTTTTTCTATATGCTTGCGATATTCATTTAGTGTTGTTGCACCAATTACTTGAATTTCCCCTCTTGCTAAAGACGGCTTTAATATGTTTGAAGCGTCAATTGCTCCTTCTGCCGCTCCTGCACCAATTATTGTGTGAAGCTCATCTATAAACAAAATAACGTTATTTGAAGCTTTTACTTCGCTCATAACTTTTTTAATTCTTTCTTCAAACTCACCTCTATATTTGCTGCCTGCAACCATTGCCGAAAGGTCTAGTGAGACAACACGTTTTCCTTTTAACGGTTCGGGAACATCGCCTTGTATAATTTTTTGCGCCAATCCTTCAATAATTGCAGTTTTGCCAACGCCGGGGTCGCCTACAAGGCAAGGGTTGTTTTTTGTACGGCGGCTTAATATTTGAATAACACGTTCAATTTCGTTATCTCGCCCTACTATTGGGTCAAACTTTTGTTCGTCTGCCATTTCTGTAAAATCTCTGCTAAATTTATCAAGCGTTGGTGTATTTGATTTTGCATTTTTTTTGCCAATAGGCTGTGCTGTTTGGTTTTTGTCGCCTTCTCCAAGCATTGCAAGTATTTCATCTAAAAGCTTCTGAATATTTACATTTAGCGAAACTAATACTCTAACTGCAACACTGTCGGTTTCTCTTAAAAGCGCAAGCAAAAGATGTTCTGTTCCAATATATCCCGTTCCCATTCTAAGCGCTTCTTGTAAGCTAAGTTCCAAAATTCGCTTTGTTCGAGGTGTAAAGTCTTGAGGAGTGAAAGAAGTGTTGCCTTGAATCATTCCGCTAATTTCAGTAACTTTGTCTAAAACAGCTTGCTCTGTTATATTTTGGCTCAACAATGCCCTTGCGGCAACGCCGTCTGTAACACTTACAAGCCCATATAACAAATGTTCTGTTCCAACATAGTTTTGCCCAAGCTTTGTTGCAATATCTTGTGAAGCTTGTATTGATTGTCGTGCTTTTTCTGTAAATTTACCGCCCATTTTTATGTAGCCTCCTTTGTAATGTAAAAAAATAGAAATTAATTTGAAAACACTTGCCGTATATATTCGGCTCTAAAGTAATCACGTTCGGATTCGTTTAATTGCTTTTGATGATGCTTTTGCAAGCTTCCAGGTTGAATATTCATCATAATGTTATAAATATTAAGTTTTGGTTTAGGTAATTTTAATATGTTAAATACATAGCCCGAACGTATTTCGGAAAGCAAATTCATTGCTTCTTTTGCACTTATTTTTCTGCAATGGGTTAAAATGCCATAAGCCCTATAAACTCTGTCTTCCATTTCGGCTTTGTTAAGCTTAATTGCATTTTCTGCAAGCAGCGTTTCTTTTTCTATTATTTGATTTGTAAAACCTGTTAATGCTGCAATTATTTCTTGTTCCGATTTACCCATAGTTAACTGATTTGAAATTTGGTATATACTGCCTAAAGGCTCTGTGCCTTCCCCATAAATACCCCTAATAGTCATACCGAATTTGCTTAATGCAGAAGCAACGTTTTTAAGCTGCCCCGTTCTTTCAAGCGTTGGAATATGAAGCATATATGAAGCTCTTAAACCTGTTCCTGTATTTGTTGGACAAGATGTTAAGTAGCCAAAATCGGTATCAAAGGCATATTCAATTGTTTCCTCAATTAAGTCGTCAATTTTATCTGCCATTTCGGAAGCCTTTTCAATATTGTTTCCTGCAAATATAGACTGTATTCTAATATGGTCTTCTTCATTTAACATAATACTAATAGTTTCATCATCAAGCAATAAAGCGCCTGATTTTCTTTTTAAAAGTTCTAAGCTAACTACATGATGTTCAACTAATGTTCTTTTTTCAATATCGGTTATTTTGCTTAAATCTAAAAATTCAAATCTTTCTCCAATTGCCGTTCTGTCGTTTTTAATGGCAGAAACGGCTTCATCAATCATTTTGCATATTGCCTCACCTTGAAGATTAATTGGAAACGGATATTTTTTAATGTTTCTGGCTAGTCGGATACGTGAAGAAATAACTATTCCTTCATCAATAAGGCTGTCTGTATACCATTTGGTCATTATGCATCTCCTCCTTGCCGTGTTAAGTCTTTAATTTCATCTCTTAACTTTGCTGCTTGTTCAAATTCTTCGTTTTCAATAGCTTTTTTAAGGTTTACTTTTAATTCTTCAATTTGACGGCGAACTAAAAGTTTAGACCCAGACTTTTTAGGAAACTTGCCTTGATGTATGTTGCTACCTTGAACGTTTTTAAAAATGGAATTTAATTCATTTCTAAAAGTATTATAACAAACTGCACAGCCTAACCGTCCTGTGTTTTTAAATTTTTCATATGTTTGACCACAACTTTCACATACAGTTTTTTCTGTGTTTAATTTATTTGATTCGTGCGATTTTAAATGCTGCTGTGAAAAAAAGTTGTCTAAATATCCTTTTAAGAAGTTGTCAAATGAAATAGTCAATTCGGCATATTTAACGCAATCTTGGCAAAGGTGAACTTCTTTTGTTTCACCGTTTAAAAATTGCTGCATATGAATTGATGCTTGTTGTTTTTTACATCTTTCGCATAGCATTTTGCTTAACCCCTTTTTTAATATTTTCCCCCAACATACATTATATTATACTTTTTATATTTTAATACTTATATACCTAATTTTACCATAATTTTATAAAACGGCAAGCATTGTTAAATGCCATAAAGCGCTTGAGATAGGCGAATTAAAGCGTTTCGCTTTAATCTTGCTATATGGCGTTCGCTGTAGCATAATTTAATTTGCAATCTTTTACTTGCCCCTTTGCCATCTTTCATGTAAAATTCTTCAAGAATTACTTTTTCTTCAATTCTCAAACTATCCCACGAAGGTTTGAACCACTTCATATATTCAGTTGCTTGCTTATATTTTTCGTTTAATAAAATGTCGTTTATTTGAAAATTACTTAATTCGCAGGAAAATTCCGCGTCATTATGTGATATACTGTTAGTATTATTTATACTTTTAAATTTGATTGGTGTAATTTGAAAAATCCTTTGCATGTTTCTAAAGTCTCGAATAGCGTCGATTGTTGCAGCTTCTTTGTTTAAATATTTCCACGCTATCATATACATCCCCCTAACAATTAAACAAATTGTTAGTTTATTATAAAGCTAACTTCACGTTATGTCAAGTATGTTTTAAATTCTACAAAAAACTTTTTAATATGTGAAGTGAACTTGCTTTAAAATATATTAATCTATAAAATATTAACAATGAGTCATAACAATTAAAAATATTAGTGATCTAATAATAGAAAAAAAACTAACTCAAAAACAGCTTGGAAATATTCTCAATGTTGCCGAAAGCACAGTTTCAATGTGGGAAAGGGGACACAGAACTCCAGATAGAGCGGCACTTTTAAAACTGGCCGATTTTTTTAGCGTGTCTTTAGATTGCCTTTTAGAACATGAGGTTAAAGAAAAAGCCGAACAAAAAAAGACACCAGAACTACTCCTTGAATCACTAGGTTTAAACGAAGAAAACGAAAGAATGTTAAGAGAATATTTGAATTTAATTATGATTAAGCAAATGCGAGACGATAATGCAGAAATAGCGGACGAGCTTGCCGTAAAAGACTAAAAAATGAAAAGAAAAAGGTTTTAAATCGCCTAAGAGGGCGAAGTATATATAGGCCGCCCTAGAGCGGCTTTTTAATGTATAAAAAATAAAGGTTGGGAAAAACATGGCAAAACTAATGCTAATAGATGGCAATAGCATAATAAACAGAGCTTTTTATGCTTTGCCCCTGCTATCAAACAGCGAAGGTGTTTTTACAAATGCTGTTTATGGCTTTTTAAATATTTTTTATAAATTATACGATATGGAAAAACCTGAATATGTTGCTGTTGCATTTGATTTAAAAGAAAAAACTTTCAGACATATGCAATACGAAAACTATAAAGCAGGGCGTAAAGGTATGCCCGATGAATTGTATTCACAGCTTGTGCTTTTAAAAAGCTTGCTTTTGAAGATGAACATTAAATGTTTAGAATGTTCGGGTTATGAAGCAGACGACATTTTAGGAACGTTTGCCAAAAATGCAGAACTTATTGAAAATTTAGAAGCAATTATTGTTTCCGGTGACCGTGATGTTTTGCAACTTGCATCAAGCAAAACAAAAATAATTCTTCAAAAAACAAAAAATGGGCGAACTGAAATTTCACAATATTATGAAAAAGACGTTTTAGAGCAAATGGGCGTTACACCAACACAATATGTTGATGTTAAAGCGTTAATGGGCGATGCTTCCGACAATATACCTGGTGTTCCTTCGATAGGCGAAAAGACAGCGTTTAAAATAATTAGCGAATATAAAACAATTGAAAATGCAATTGAAAACGCAGAAAATATAAAGCCTAAAAAAGCTTCCCAAAGCTTAACTGAACACAAAGAAATTGCTATATTAAGCAAACAGCTTGCAAAAATTTGCACAAGTGTTCCAATTGAATTTAGTTTAGAACAAATGCTTGCAAACAAAATGTTTAACGAACAATCGTTTTCAGAAATTAAACGTTTGCAATTTAAAAGCCTTTTTTCACGCTTTGAACAAAATATCTTGAGCACCTTAGAAACTAAAAAAGATAATAAATCCAGCATTAACTATAGAAAAATAATAACTTTAGACAAACTGCAATTATTTTTAAATGAACTAATGCAAAAGCAAACCGTTGCGTTTTCAACCATTTTTATTGAAGATAAGCAAAAGTTTCAAGGCGTTAGCTTCTGCTTTTCAAATAATGAAAGCAATGAGGCGGTTTTTGTAGAAGCTTCCAACACACTTTGCGAAGCTTGCATAATGGAAACTTTAAAGCCTTTTTTTAGCAATCAATCAAAAAAATTAACGCTCCATTTAAAAAAGGAATTAGTATATACAAGCAAGCTTGGCATAAATATTAGTAATGTTATTTTTGATGCTTCGCTTGCAGCATATATAATTAACTCGCTGGAAGGCTCATTTAATTATAACGACATAGCCGCAAAATTTTTAAACGAAAACTATGAACCGCTTGAAGAAATAGCCGGAAAAGGAAAATCTAAATTAAAAGCTGATGAAATAGAGCAGGAGAAGCTTTTAACCTACTGCTGCAGACAAGCCGAAGTTGTGTATAGAACATATCCAATTATGGATAAAATTTTAATAGAAAATAATCAAAGCAACGTGTACTACAACATTGAGCTTCCATTTGCATATGTGCTTAAAGATATGGAAATATATGGCATAAAAATTGATAAGCAAAAGCTTATTTCATACGGCAAAACACTTGATGAACTAATTAGTACAATAACATGGGAAATTCACGCATTGGCAGGAGAACCGTTTAATATTAATTCTCCAATTCAGCTAAGCCATATACTGTTTGAAAAACTAGGTTTAAAAGGCACAAAGAAAACAACAAAGGGTTACTCTACATCGGCCGACGTTTTAGAAAAGCTTTTGGGCAAACATGAAATAATAGAAAAAATTATTGAATATAGAACTTACGCCAAACTTAAAACAACATATGTTGACGGGCTTTTAGCCGTTATCGACGAAAAAACAGGCAAAATTTACTCAACGTTTAATCAAACTGTAACTGCAACAGGAAGAATTAGTTCAACAGAGCCAAACTTACAAAATATCCCAATTAAATTTCCTTTAGGAAGGCAGCTTAGAGAAGCTTTTATTCCTTCAAGTGATGAATTTGTATTTTTAGATGGCGACTATAGCCAAATTGAACTACGTGTTTTAGCGCATTTAGCTAACGACCAAACACTAATTGAAGCATTTAACAAAGGAGAAGATATACACAGGCTAACGGCTTCGCAAGTGTTTAAAGTTCCAATCGAAAATGTTACAAACAGCCAACGCTCCAATGCAAAAGCTGTTAATTTTGGCATAGTTTATGGCATTAGCGCATTTAGTTTAAGCCAAGATTTAAACATTACAGTAAAAGAAGCCGAAAACTATATTCAAAACTACTTTGAAAAATACCCTAAAATTAAGCAATACTTAGATAACTCAATTAAATATGCAAAAGCTAAAGGTTTTGCAGAAACGATTTTCAATAGAAGACGTGCAATTAACGAACTTTCATCCTCTAATTTTGCCGTTAGAAGCTTTGGCGAACGTGTTGCAATGAACATGCCAATTCAAGGAACGGCCGCTGATATAATTAAAATTGCAATGATTAAAGTAAACAATGCTTTAAAGGTAAATAATTTAAAATCTAGGTTAATTTTGCAAGTACACGACGAATTGCTTTTTGAAGTTCATGTTAATGAACTTCAGGTTGTTAAAGATATCGTTAAACACGAAATGGAAAATGCCGTTAAACTAAACGTTGCGTTAGAAACCGATTTTCATGTCGGAAGGACTTGGTTTGATGCAAAATAATAATAGTCAAATTGGTTATAAGCAAAAACAACAGCGTATTATTGGGCTTACAGGAAATTCGGGAAGCGGAAAAAGCTATATTGCCTCAATTCTTGCCAAAGAACAAGGAACATTTATAATAGATTGCGACAAAATAGCGCATAGCATTTTATTAAAAGGTAAACATGCTTATATTGAAACTGTTGAATATTTTGGACAAGAAATATTACAAGAAGACGGTTCAATCGACCGCAAAAAATTAGGAAGTATAGTATTTGCAAATGATGAAAAACGCTTGAAATTGGAAAAAATAACTCATAAACATATTATACTTGAAATTAATAGGCAAATTGAAAGTTCAAATGCAAAGCAAATTGTTATTGATGCGCCGCTTTTAATTGAAGCGGGGCTTCACAAAGCCGTTCATGAAGTTTGGGTTGTTTATGCCGACTTAGAAAAACGGCTTGAACGCATTATAAAGCGTGATAAAATTACAAAAGAGCAAGCCTTAAAAAGGTTTAAAGCACAAACGCCTATAGAAGAAAAAATTAAGTTTGCAAACGTCATTATAGTTAATTAACTATTGCTAAAAAGGAGATGTTATGTTTTACTTTATAAATCTTAGAAAAATAAGAAAACAGCTAATCTTATTTATAGCCGCCGTCTTCTTCACGGTCGGCGGCATAACGGCTGCTAATATTTTATATCCTTTAAAATACATAGATTTAATTACTAAAAATGCAAAGCAATACGAACTCGACAAGGCTTTTGTTTGTGCCGTAATTCACGCCGAAAGCAAGTTTAAAAAAGAAGCTTTGTCAACTAAAGGCGCAGGAGGGCTTATGCAAATTACAGAACCAACGGCCGCTTGGCTTGCTTCAGAACTTAACATTGAAAACTTTACGCCAGAGCAAGTTTTTGAACCTAAAACAAACATTCAATTGGGCTGCTTTTATTTAAATAAATTATTAAAACAATTTGATGGGGATGTTGTTGCTGCTTTAGCGGCATATAACGCTGGTTCTGGCAACGTTACAAAATGGTTAGCCAACAAAGAATACAGCAACGATGGAAAAACTTTAAAACATATACCATTTCCTCAAACAAGAGCATATATTCAAAAGATTAATAAAAATATAAAAATATATAAATTATTGCTAAAGATAAAATAATAAAAAGGAAGTGACCTAATTTGAAAAGGCTATTGCTTTTAATATGCTGCCATCTTTTAATCTTAATTTTAAGCGGATGTTTTGGGGGATACGAGCAAAATTTACCTGAACAAATAGTTGAAGCAGAAGATGAAGAAGAGCCTGAAAAAATTATAATTCCAAAAAACAAAGGAACACTTAATTTGTCAATGCGTTCCCCAAAAACATTAAATCCTCTTTTAAATGAAGATGTAACTGTTGATTCAATTTTAAAGCTTGTATTCGAGCCTTTAGTTACACTTGATGAAACAAAAAAGCCCGTTCCAAACATTGCAACCGAGTTTATTGTTTCAACCGATGGGTTAAATGTTTTAATTACACTAGATAAAAATGTTAAGTGGAGCGACGGAACGTCGCTTACGGCAGATGATGTTATATTTTCTATAAATACAATAAAGTCTGCACCCGAACAATCTATTTATAAAAGGGCAGCAGAAAATATTTCAACATGCGCTAAAATTGACGAACACTCTTTAAAAATTAATTATAGCAAGCCTTTTAGCGGTTCTAACTATTTGCTTGTTTTTCCTGTAATACCAAAACACTATTACGATGGAGAAAAAGATGCCGCTTCTGAAAAAAATATGAATCCATTAGGCAATGGGTATTATAAATTTGTGACATATAAAAATTTAAAGCATATGCTTTTAACAAAAAACACTCTTTCTTTCAAAGGAACGCCATATATTGAAAACGTTAATGTAATTATAACAAGCAATTATGAAACTGATTTATATGCCTTCGACCAAAACCTAACAGATGTTATTTCTGCAGATATTGACGTTTGGAGCAAATACAGAGGGCAAAAAGAAACAAACATAACCGAATACGATATTTCATCTCTTAGCTTTGTTGGGTTTAATTTTAAAAATAGTGTTCTTGCCAAAAAAAGCGTAAGGCGTGCAATTGCATACGGAATTGATTACGACAGCATAGTTTCAGACATATATTTAAATCATGCAACAAAAGCTAAAACGCCTGTAAATCCTGTTAGCTGGTTATACGAAGAAGATGTTTTAACATATGCGTTTAGCATTGATAGGGCAAAAGCTGAATATTTAAAATCTGGAACGTATGTTGCAGAAGAAGATAAAGTTAGCATTTTAGTAAACGAAGAAAATGAGGCTAGGAAGAAAATTGCGGAAGTAGTTTTGCAAAGCTTAACCACTTTAAGCATTCCTGCCCAAATAGAAATATTACCATTTGAACAATACTCAAAAAGGCTTGAGGAAGGTAATTTTGATATTTTTATTGGAAGCTATACGCTATCACCAATACCCGACTTTACGTTTATGTTTCATTCACAACAAGCCGATAGCGGAACTAACTATTTTAACTACAAAAATGAAGAAATGGATAAACTTTTAGAACTTGCATCTAATGCAACTAGTGAAGTGCTTTACAAAAAAACTATGAGCGACGTGCAAAAACTAATTGCAGACGAGCTACCAATTATAAGTATTGCATTTAAAAAGACGGCTTTAATTACAGATGCTAGAATTTATGGAGATAAAAAACCATTAGAGGGCAACATATATCGTAATATTTCAGAATGGTTTTTAGAAACAAACTAATTAGAATAATGTGGAAAGGAATAAAAAATGTCAGAGCTAAGACTAGATTATTTAAGCGGCGAATGGGTAAGTATTTCCCCAAGCCGCAGTGAACGCCCAATTAACTTCAAGAAAAACAAAGAAGGTATAGATATAAGCGAAACGGATTGCCCGTTTTGCTTAAAAAATATACATATGGCACCAATTGAAACATACAGAACCCAAAATATAAGAGTCGTTCCAAATAAATACCCTATTTTATATAATGAAGCTGGCTACCACGAAGTAATTGTCGATACTCTTAATCATTTTGAAAAGCTACATAATTTTTCAAATGAGCATATAGCCGAATTATTTTTAGCAATCCAAAATAGAATAAGCTGCTTTGCACAAGACAACAATATAAAATATGTTCAAGTTTTAAAAAACGAAGGAATGGAAGCAGGAGCAAGTATTTACCATTCACACTGCCAAATACTTGCAATGCCCGTTATTCCTCAAAGACAGAACATTATGCTTTACAATTTTAAAAAATACAACCTTAAAAAAAGTTCTTGCTACTTATGCGATATTGCCACAAGAAAGCTTGACGATTTGATTATATACAAAACAGACAATTTTATTGCATATTGCCCTTTTGCTTCACAATTTACGTATATGATTAATATTATGCCAATTTCTCATATTTCAGACCTTAGACAATTTAATGAAGATGAATTGTTGGAATTGGGAGGTATTGTTAAAAAAGTTATGACAGCACTTAAAAATACTTTCCCAAGCCTTGACTATAACATATGTTTTCAAAATTCGCCACTAAATCAAGATGTTAAAGATGTTAAAAATACAGAAGATGCCGAATGCATTAAAAATAATAACTGGCATTTTCATATGCAAATTATACCCCGTATTGGTATGCTTGCAGGTTTCGAACTTTCAACAAACTGTTATGTTAATTCTAAAGACCCAATTATTGCTGCAAGCACATTGCGTAAAGAGGTGGTTTTATGATAAATTTAGCAATACTGTCTGGTGGCAGCTCTTGCGAACGTGAAGTTTCGCTGCTTTCAACAAAATTATTACTAAAAAGTCTTGACACAAGCAAATATAATATTACACTAATTGATATACCAAAAAATCACAGCACAAACTGGATTAAACAGCTTATTGAAAATCCCCCTAATATTGTTTTAAGCGCATTGCATGGGGGACTTGGTGAGAACGGGGCTGTTCAAGGATTTTTAGAATGCTTGAATATTCCGTATGTTGGAAGCAAAGTTATGTCAAGCTCAATATGTATGGATAAAGCTATGAGCAAAACAATTATGAGGGCAAATAACATCCCTGTAGTTGATGATTTGTTTATTAAAAAAGACGACAATATACAAATGTATGCCGAAAAAATTAATATTTTAGGCTTTCCGCTAATAGTTAAACCGAACAACGGCGGTTCAAGCATAGGAATAACTATTGCTAAAGACATGAAAGAATTGGAAGCCGCTTGTGCATTTGCCAAAAATTATGATAGCGACATTTTAATTGAAAAATATATTTCGGGCAGAGAAGTTACGTGCGGCGTTGTTCAAACTAAAAGCGGAATTGATGTTTTAACCGTTTTAGATATTGAATCGGAATTTTATGACTATAATACAAAATACACAGAAGGCATGAGCAAAATCGAAATGTCAACTTTGCCCGAATTTATGCAAGTTATGCTGAAAGAAATTGCCAAAAAAGTATTTGTTGTGTTAAACTGTTACGGTTATGGCAGAGTTGATATGCTTGTTAAAGAAGAGCAAATTTACGTATTGGAAATGAATACGCTTCCCGGCTTAACAGAACATAGTTTAATTCCAAAAGCAGTTAAAGGCAAGGGAAGTTTTGCAGAATTTTTAGACAGCTTAATTGAGTTTGAACTAAATTCTGCTAAATAAAAAGGAGGAACAAAATGTCTAAATTTTACATTACAACACCATTGTACTATTCAAACGACAAATTGCACATAGGGCATTCATATGCAACGGTTGCAACAGATACAATGGCACGCTACAAAAAACTAAGAGGTTATGACGTTAAATTTTTAACCGGAACAGACGAACATGGGCAAAAAATTGAGCGTGTTGCAAAAGAAAGAGGTTTAACACCTAAGCAGCACGTTGACGAAATAATTGTTTCTATAAAAGAACTTTGGAAAGTTTTAAATATTGAATATGATATATTCATAAGAACAACTGACGATTATCACGTTAAAGCCGTTCAAAAAATATTTAAAAAACTTTATGAACAAGGCGACATATATAAAAGCGCATATGAAGGCAGATATTGCACGCCTTGCGAAACATTTTTTAAAGAACACCAATTAGTTGACGGCAAATGCCCCGATTGCGGCAGAGATGTTGAACCTGTTAAAGAAGAAAGTTATTTTTTCAAGCTATCTAAATATCAAGATAAGCTAATTAAGCATATAGAAGAAAACCCAACTTTTATTATGCCTCAAACACGCCAAAACGAAATGATTAACAACTTTTTAAAGCCCGGGCTTGAAGATATTGCTGTTTCCAGAACATCTTTTAAGTGGGGCGTTCCTGTAAGTTTTGATGACGAACATGTTGTATACGTTTGGATTGATGCGCTTTCAAACTATATAACAGCTTTAGGCTATGGCTCAGATGACGAATCTATGTTTAATAAATATTGGCCTGCAGATGTTCATTTAGTTGGAAAAGAAATTGTGCGTTTCCATACAATAATTTGGCCTGCAATGCTTTTAGCCCTTGACCTGCCACTTCCAAAACAAATTTTTGGGCATGGCTGGTTAACGATTGATGGCGGCAAAATTTCAAAATCTAAAGGCAATTCAATAGACCCAAAAGTTTTGGCGGAAAAATATGGAGTTGATGCAATTCGCTATTTCTTAATGCGCGAAGTTCCGTTTGGGCAAGATGGCAACTATACAAACGAAGCATTGTTAAAGCGAATTAACGCAGACCTTGCAAACGATTTGGGCAACTTGTTATCACGTACTATTGGAATGATTATTAAATATTTTGATGGAATGGTTCAATTAGAACAGGCTAAAACAGAATTTGACGACTCATTAATAGAACTTGCAAAAACTACAGTTGGCAAAGTTGAAAACTGTATGGACAAGTTGTTTTTTAGCGATGCACTTATTGAAATTTGGAACTTAATTCGCCGAACCAATAAATATACAGACGAAACACAACCGTGGTTTCTTGTTAAAGAAGAACTTAAAAAGCCAATGCTTGCAAACGTAATGTATAATCTTTGCGAAACGCTTAGAATTGTTTCGGTGTTAATTAGCCCATTTATGCCAAATACAAGTGTTTCAATACAAAATCAGTTAAATATTACTAATAAACAAATTTTAACATGGGAAAGCACTAAAACTTTCGGGCTTTTAGATAAACAAATTGCGGTTTCTAAATGTGAAGTTTTATTCCCAAGAATTGATATTGAAAAAGAGCTTGGAATTGCAGAAGAAAAAGAAGTTAAAGGCGAAGCTAAAAAAGAAACTAAAAAAGAAGTTAAAAAAGAAGAAAAGCCTTCGGCAAGCGAAAACTATATTGGCATTGAAGATTTTGCAAAAGTTAATATGGCTATTGGAACAATTGTTTCTTGCGAAAAAGTTGAAGGTTCGGACAAGCTTTTAAAATCACAAATAAAAATTGGCGATTCTACACGTCAAATACTTTCGGGAATTGCAAAACACTATACACCAGAGCAAATGGTTGGCAAAAAAGTAGTTGTTGTGTTAAATTTAAAGCCAAGAAAAGTTTTTGGGCATTTATCGGAAGGAATGGTTTTAGCGGCAACAGACGAAAACGGAACACTTAGCGTTCTAACTGTTGATAAAGATGTGCAGGATGGAGGGATAGTTAGTTAATGTATTTCGATTCTCATGCACATTATGACGACAAACGCTTTAAAAGCGATAGAAAAGAACTTTTAGCTGTTCTTCCAGAAACGGTTGACTATGTTATAAACGTTGGAGCAGATATGAAAGGTTCGCTTGACAGCATTTGCCTTACGGAACAATATGACTATATTTACGCTTCTGTTGGCGTGCACCCTCATGAAGTTAAAAATATGTCGAATGCCGATATTGAAACGCTTTTCAACTACTCCAAACACGAAAAAGTTGTTGCAATTGGGGAAATTGGGCTTGATTTTTACCGTGACCTTTCCCCAAGAGATGTTCAAAAAAAATGGTTTAAAGCACAACTTGAGCTTTGCGAACAAGTTATGCTCCCTGTAATAATACATTCCCGTGATGCTTGTCAGGAAACATTTAATATTATAAAGAAAAGCAAAGTTAGAAACGGAATTGTGCATTGCTATTCTGGAAGTGTTGAAATGGCAATTGAATATATTAAAATGGGATTTTATATAGGTATTGGAGGAGTTATTACATTTGGTAATTCTAAAAAACTTGCTGAAGTTGTTAAGGCAATTTCCATTGAACATATTTTAATAGAAACAGACGCCCCCTACCTATCTCCAGAGCCATTAAGAGGGCAACGAAATGATTCTCGTACTTTAAAGTTTATTGCCTCGAAAGTAGCTGAAATCAAAGGGTTGACCCATGATGAAGTTGCCAAAAAAACTAATGAAAACGCAAGAAAAATTTTGTTGAAAAATTTGTGAAAAAAAATGTTGCATAAATGTTACGAATATGTTAATATAATCATAGAAAATATTAATTAAGGATATACTTTTACGGTATATCCTTAATATTTTTCCTCACAAAAACAGCTTTGATTGATTACAAATGTTGAAAATATAATAATGAATAAAACAAAGACAAAAAAGTGAGTCAATTCA
>CAZHPA010000021.1:0-31308 GCA_964533945.1 uncultured Defluviitaleaceae bacterium | reverse complement strand
TAGTTCTTGCTTTTGTCGGACTGCTATTGAGGAGAATTTGAACAGGTTCTAAGTCAATTGAGTTTGGCAAAGGTGCTTTCGTTGTTCTTCATTGATGAAGTATTCAACTACATTATGTCAGACAGTAGCTTGGATATTTATGCGCAGATGTTTGAACAATTTTATGATGAGCTTATAAATTCAGATAGGTTCGTTGGCTTAAATGATAAATTTCCAAACAACGGCATACACGACGGACGGTTGTTTCTTACAGGATAAGAAAAGGGTAATTACAAGAACACCAAAGGCCATTCTGACGATAATTTTACAACCTATCAGACCATCATGCAAAAGAAAGAATGGTTGTTATCATTCGACTGCTTCCTTCGCCTCATCTGGTTGCATAGTGCATTAAAGGAGGGTTGGGACAACCTTAACGTTTTCCAAGTTTGCACTTTGTTGAACCAAAAGTCCACTTTTACTACTCGTCAGAAAATCTGGTGTGGCTTGCGTCTCTGTGTTAACCAAGACGATGAACGTGTTGAAGATAAAAATACTAATCTGCTTCATGTTATTGCAAATGAGAGCTTTGCAGAGTTTGCCGACAATCTTCAAAAGGAAATTGAAGCAGAAACTGGTGTTAAGTTCGGCTACATTCAGTATGCTTGGTAATCAGGTAATGAAGATAGAGAACAAAAAAAGAACCGCCGTTTATATAGCAGTCCTATAGTTTTGCTTACTCAATCTACAATATTTTATTTCCAGTTCCAGTTTTCCTATTGCAGATGCCTACTAGCAACTTTTCCAATAAGTTATTTTAACATTTCTATAATCACTACATTATTATAGCTTTTTTCATCCGTTTAACATACTCTTGAATATATTCCTTGGCATTTTCCCCATATTTCTCAATGATTTTTACAATAGCACTACCTACGATGATACCATCTGCAAGCTGTGAAATTTCTTTCGCTTGCTCAGGCGTGGAAATACCAAAACCAACTGCAATTGGTGTATTGGTAACTTCGCGAATAGTTGTTATAATTGTGCTTAAATCAGTTTTTATTTCACTTCTTACACCGGTAACACCCATAGATGATACAACATAAATAAACCCTGTAGCATTTTTTGCAATTTGGGTTATTCGTTCATTTGACGTTGGTGCAATTAAAGTTATAACATCTACATCATACTTTTGTGAAAATGGTAAAAGCTCATTTTTTTCCTCGTAAGGCATATCGGGTATAATAATACCATCTATATCAACTGTTTTACAACGAGCAAAAAATCTTTCATAGCCATAAGTAAAAACAGGATTTAAGTACGTTAAAAATACAAGAGGTATATTTGTTTCTTTACGGACATTTTGCACCATTTTAAACACCTTATCGGTTGTAGCACCGGTAGACAATGCACGGACATTTGCGGCTTCAATTACTTTACCTTCGGCTATGGGGTCAGAAAAGGGAATACCTATTTCTATAAGGTCAGCACCCGCCTTGGCCATTGTTAAAATAAATTCCTCAGTTTTTTCCATATTAGGGTCACCTGCTGTAACAAACCCGATAAACGACTTACCATCTTTAAACGCTTTATATATTTTACTCATTTACAGTTACCCCCTTATACCTTGCAATTGCCGCTACATCCTTGTCACCACGCCCTGAAAGACAAATTATAATTATTTGTTCTTTAGTCATTTTTGGTGCATTTTTCTTAACATAAGCTACAGCATGAGCGCTTTCAATTGCAGGGATTATGCCCTCTGTTTTTGAGAGATATTCATAAGCTTCAACAGCCTCGTCATCTGTAATAGGCACATATTCAGCTCTTTTAATGTCATGTAGGTTTGCGTGTTCTGGGCCTATTCCAGGATAATCAAGTCCTGCAGAAATAGAATAAACCGGAGCTATTTGTCCATATTCATCTTGACAGAAATAGGACTTCATGCCATGAAAAATGCCAAGTGCACCTTTTGCAATGGTAGCAGCGTGTTTATTTGTATCAACTCCATATCCTGCCGCTTCACAACCTATAAGTTTTACTGTTTTATCTGGAATAAAATGGTAGAATATTCCCATTGCATTGCTTCCGCCCCCAACACAGGCGACTACACAGTCGGGTAACTTTCTTTCTGCCAACAAAATTTGTTCTCTTGCTTCACGACTAATAACGCTTTGAAAATCCCGCACAATCATTGGAAAAGGGTGGGGGCCCATTACTGAGCCTAATACATAATGTGTATCATGCACACGAGAAGTCCATTCACGCATAGTTTCATTTACAGCATCTTTTAATGTTTGTGTTCCACTTGTTACAGCGTTAACTTTCGCCCCTAAAAGTTCCATGCGAAATACATTTAGAGCTTGTCTTTCTGTATCTTCCTTACCCATAAATATTTCGCATTCAAGACCTAAAAGTGCTGCTGCTGTTGCTATTGCAACGCCATGTTGGCCTGCGCCCGTTTCAGCAATTACACGAGTTTTCCCCATTTTTTTAGCAAGCAACACCTGTCCTAACACATTGTTAATTTTATGAGAACCTGTATGGTTTAAATCTTCACGCTTCAAATAAATTTTTGCTCCACCTAAATCCTCTGTCATTTTTTTTGCAAAATACAACATAGATGGTCTGCCTGCATAATTATTTAACAAAAAGTTAAGCTCATTATTAAAAGATTTATCGTTTTTATAAAATTCATAGCTTTTTTCTAAATTTATAATTTCGTTCATTAGGGTTTCGGGAATATATTGTCCGCCATGAATACCATATCTACCTTTATCCATTTTTTACAGTCCTCACAATCTCTAAAATTTTATTTCTATCTTTAAAACCGTTAGTTTCCACACCGCTTGAAACATCTATTGCGTATGGGTTTATAATTTCCATTGCTTTTTTTATGTTACTCATATTAATACCTCCTGCTAAAAAGAATGGCATAGTAGTTTGGGGTAAAAGTGACCAGTCAAAAGCTTCGCCACTTCCTGCAACACTATTATCGAAAAGAATATATGTAGCATTTTGCGATATAACATCACCAACTTTTACCGCCTTAATAACGGGGGCATCAATCTTTTTTATAAAATTTTCGTCCTCATCTCCATGTAGCTGCACTATGTCGATTACTTTATTCTTTATAGCTTGATTAATTGTGTTGTCATTTTCGTTAACAAAAACCCCAACCGATTGGATTGAACTGCTCAATTGTTTTTTGAGAAAAGTTGCTTTTTCCATAGTAACCATACGCCTACTTTTTGCAAATACAAAACCAATATAATCAGGGCAAGCTTCGTTTGCATAATCAATATCACATTCTCTAAACAGTCCGCAAATTTTTATTTTCATAAACACCCTCTCAATTTATCAATCATAGCTTTTTTGTTGCTACTTCGCATTAGTGCTTCTCCTATTAAAACAGCATCAACTTTGTGTTTCTTTAATAGAGCAATGTCTTCTGTGGTATTAATACCACTTTCTGACACAAAAACAATATTTTCAGGTACATATTCACGAAGGTTTAAGCTTGTATTTATGTTCACTTCAAACGTTTCAAGGTTTCGATTGTTTACACCAACAATTTTAGCCCCACAAGATAATGACTTTTTAAGTTGTGGTAAACTGTGGCTTTCTACTAATGCAGATAGTCCAAGACTTTCAGCAAGCTTTATAAACTGCGCAAGGGTTTCGTTGCTTAAAATTTCTGCTATAAGAAGTATTGCCGATGCTCCCCAAATTTTTGCTTCGTATATTTGGATAGGGTCAATAATAAAATCTTTGCGTAAAGTTGGAATTTTTACTTTTTCATTTATTTGGCTTAGGTATAGTCCACTGCCTAAAAAGTATTCCGGTTCAGTAAGCACAGAAATAGCCGACGCTCCCGCCAATTCATACTCTAAAGCAATTTGAACATAGGGGAAATTCTCATCAATAACCCCTTTGGAAGGAGAAGCTTTCTTCACCTCACAAATAAATGACATATCTTTGTTTCTTAATGCTTTTTCGAAAGGGAAATCAAAGGTATCTTGTATTTGTTTTACACGGCTTTGAGTTGATTTTACAATTTTTTCAAGAAACATCATTCCACCTCATTTGACATTTTTATAAATTGATTAAGTTGTTCTAAAGCTTTACCACTGTCTATAGTTTTGGTAATTTCTTTTATGGCACCCTCCATAGTAATTTCTTTAGCAACATATAAAGCGGCAGCAGCGTTTAAAATTGCAGCATTTCGCTTATTCCCCTTTTTGCCGCTTAGTATTTCCTTAATTATCTTCGCATTTTCAACAGCCGTTCCGCCTACAAGCTCGCTTTTATTACAGCGCGAAAACCCAAACTGTTCTGGAGTTATTTCATATGATTTAACCCAACCGCTTTTCACTTCGCAAATAACTGTAGAAGCAGAAAGAGAGATTTCGTCTAAACCATCTTTGCCGTAAACGACCATAGCATTTTGAACCCCTAAATTTGCAAGAACCTTTGCAATAGGTTCAACAAGCGACTCATCATACACACCTAAAAGTTCCATTTTAGCACCTGCTGGATTTGATAGCGGACCTATAATGTTAAACACTGTTCTAATTCCAAGTTCACGGCGAACAGGCGCAACATATTTCATAGCAATATGATAGTTTTGCGCAAACATAAAACAAATGCCAATTTCTTCAAGCAATTTTGCGCTTGACTTTGCAGATATATTAATATTTACGCCCAAAGCTTCCAAAACATCGGCAGAGCCACATTTGCTTGATGCTGAACGGTTGCCATGTTTTGCTACAGGTATGCCTGCAGCAGAAACAATAATAGCCGCAGTTGTAGATATGTTAAAGCTGCTTGAACAGTCACCTCCTGTTCCTACAATTTCTAATACATTTTGCTCATGAAGAAGCTTTACACAGTGCTTACGCATACCAGCAGCACAAGCTGTAATTTCGTCAATAGTTTCCCCTTTTAGCGAAAGTGCTGTTAAATACGATGATATTTGCACTTCGCTTGCTTCTCCGTTCATAATTTCATTCATTACATCAACTGCTTCTTGATAAGATAAATCTTGTTTCTTTGAGAGTTTAATAATTGCTTCCTTAATCATTCTAAACCTCCAAAAAATTTTTAATTATTATGTCGCCGCTGTTTGTTAATATAGATTCGGGGTGAAATTGCAAACCAAATACAGGATTAGTTTTATGTGCAATTGCCATAATTTCCCCGTCAGTTGTGGTAGCAGTAATTAAAAGCTCATCTGGCAAAGTTTCTTTTACTCCTATTAACGAATGATATCTTGCCACATCAATAGTTCCTGCAATGCCCTTAAATAAGGGACAATTTAGGTTAAGAAACGCCTTAGACTGCTTGCCATGCATAAGCTGTGTAGCATACGACACTGTACCGCCATACGCTTCATAAATAGCTTGATGCCCAAGACATACCCCTAATATAGGGATAAAAGCGCCAAATTCTTTTACAATATTAACGCATACCCCTGATTCACTAGGTTTGCCCGGCCCAGGGGACAAAATAATATGAGATGGAGAAAGTTTGTTTATATCCGTTATCGTCATTTCATCGTTGCGAATAACTTTAATGTCAGAATTAATAGCCCCAACCAGTTGATATAAGTTGTAAGAAAAACTATCATAGTTATCAATTAGCAATATCATTTATTCAATCCCCCCGTTAGCTTTTTTTAATGCCTCAATTACTGCTCTTGCTTTATTTATGCATTCTTCATATTCATTTTTGGGTATGCTATCAGCAACAATTCCGGCACCGGAACGTACAAACACCTTGCCGTTTTTCTTAAAAACTAAACGAATAGCAATGCAAGTATCCATGTTGCCTTTAAAATCAATATATCCAACAGCCCCACCATACACACCACGCTTGTTATTTTCAAGCTTATTTATAATCTTGCAGGCTTTAATTTTAGGAGCGCCTGAAAGAGTTCCGGCAGGCAGCACGGCTTCAATTGCATCAATAGCCGAAAAACCATCTGCAATTTCACTTCTTATCGTTGAGCCAATATGCATAACATGAGAAAATTTAAGTACAGATTTATAGTTTTCAACCGTTACGCTACCAAATTTGCTTATTTTACCTAAGTCATTTCTACCCAAATCTACAAGCATATTATGCTCTGCAATTTCCTTTTCGTCTGATAAAAGTTCTGTTTCTAAATTTACATCTTCTTGTGGTGTAGCTCCTCTTTTTCGTGTGCCTGCAAGCGGAAATGTATGTAATATGCCATCTTGTAGTTTTACTAAAGTTTCAGGAGAAGCACCTGCCATTTCCATTGTATCGCTGCCAAAATAAAACATATACGGTGATGGGTTTGTCATTCGCATCATTCTGTAAGTATCAAGCAAGCTTCCTTCAAACTCTGCTGACAAGCGGTTCGACAATACAACTTGAAAAATATCTCCTTCATAAATATGTTGTTTAGCTTTTTCCACCATTTCGCAATATTCATCTTGGGAAAATAATGGCTTAAAATCCGACTTTAGCAATCCTGTATAATCCGAATGAGGAATAAAATTCTTTATTAGGCTATAAATGCGTTTTATCTCTTGTGTTGCTTGTTCGTAGTTCACAACAACGTTTTCTGTTTTGATGTTAGCTATAATATAAAGCTTTTGCAAAAGATTATCAAAGGCAATGATTTTATCAAACAACATAATGTCTATATCTTGAAAATCTTCTTCATCTTTAGCGTTTAGTTTTAACTTGGGCTCGCTATACTTTATGTAGTCATAAGCAAAGTAACCAACCAAACCACCCGTAAACGGAGGTAAATATTCAAAGTTTGGAGATTTTAAAGTGTTCATTAGCTGTTTAATATATTTGCTTGGCGTATCAATAATGGTTCTTTTGTAACCATTATTATCTTTAAGTAACAATTCATTGTTTTGGCAGCTAATTTCAAGTGTTGGATTATATCCTAAAAAGGTATATCTTCCCCATTGCTTTGCATCTTCTACGCTCTCTAACAAGAAACAATGTTTGGAAATAGATTTGAGCGCTTTTAACACCGCAATGGGCGGTGTCATATCCGATGTTATTTCAATGCTTATTGGAATAACATCATAGGTATTGGATATAGATTTTACTTCTTCTAATGTTGGCTTAAACATAAACTTTCTCCTTTCAAAACAATAAAAAAATCCCCCATGGCTCACTTGCGTAAACCAAGGGGGATAATTTAGTTGAAAAATAACACTAAATTATGCCACTACCTCTGCACGACAAAGTGACCCTGTTTATTTTAACAGAGTTCCACCAACGCCATGCAAATGTTGTAGTAGATGTATAATTCATGATTTTCTCCAATCTTTTCTTTCTATATTATAACGTGCATTAAGTCGTAAAACAATCAATAACATAACGCCTACTTCAAGACGTTTTATATTTTACTTCATTTTAACATATGAACTTATATAATGCAAGCAAAATTTTATTTTTGTACACAAAATTGGGTAATTTATATCTATACAGCTAATTCTGTGGCTTTGCGCCACAGTCTGGTAATTGAAACAAACCATAAAACATATTTATATTATTAAAAATAAGGAAAAGGAAGCTTTAAAATGTTCCAGAACGGAGCTTGCTATATAAAAGTTTCTACAGACGAACAAGCCGAATACTCTATAGTCTTGCATTCTATTATAAATAATGGTAAAATATAAATAAGAATCAGCTATATGCTTTTATACTAAAATGTTGGAGAGGTTAGCATATGAATAATGAAAAAGAAATATTAGATAGAATTATAAATGCTTCCGAGAAAAATACACTAACATTTTTTGTAGGTGCAGGCGTTTCAAGAATCTCAGGAGCTCCTACATGGTCGGAGTTAATTAATAAATTTTGCAAGGAATTAAATATTCCACCAAAATCAGAATATAGCAATGACGAACTTTTAAAAATTCCACAAAAGTATTATTACTCTATTGAACAAAATGACGAAAAATACTATGCCTTTCTTGAAGAATGCATTTCTTCAAATTTTGAACCTAATATTATTCACAGACTAATGTGCAACTTAAAGCCTCAATCCTTTATTACTACTAATTTTGATGATTTGATTGAAAAATCAACATTGCAAAGCTGTTTATCATATAAACCTGTTGCCTGCAAAGAAGATATCGCTAATATTAATGGTGATAAATTTATATTAAAATTACATGGCGATTTATTGCATAAAAATATTGTTCTTAAAGAGGAAGATTATTTAAACTATAGCGAAAATTTTAAGTTATCAGAAACATTGCTAAAGTCTATTTTTGCAACTAATACAGTTGTTTTTATAGGATACGGTCTTAATGATTATAATATAAAGCTTATTCTTAACTGGACAAAGACGTTATTAGCTGAAGGTTTTAATAAACCCATTCTAATTTATACTGACAATAATGAGCTTGACAATTTAGAGTTATTATATCAAAATTCAAGAGGAATATCAGTGCTTGATTTCAGAAGCTTTATAGAAGCAGACGATTATACTAAATTTGACTTTGAAGTAAGATATGAAATTGTTCTGCAAAAAATAATATCACATAGTTCTTCAAGCATAAGGGGAAAGGATAAATATGCACTCTTCAATAATCTATACACCTTGCTTAAACCATTAAATCAACTCAATGTAATAAAAAGTATTGATATTAGTCGTCAGCTTTACAATAATGTATTAGCAATAGGAAATAAAATTACACCAATTTTCTCAGATGCGACTAAGCTTTTTAAGTATTTTTTTGAGCTGAACAAAGATAATTCTCTTTTAGAAAGCATATCAGAAGAAGATAAGAAGAAATATTATGTAATCTTAGAGGTCTTGAGCAAAGCAAGGATTTGTAAGTATAGTGGGCTGCATGATTATTATGAACTCCAAAATGCCAATTATACATTCGCAGATTCAGCTTGTATTT
The DNA here is from genome assembly GCA_964533945.1 of uncultured Defluviitaleaceae bacterium. Taxonomy (GTDB): domain Bacteria; phylum Bacillota; class Clostridia; order Lachnospirales; family WRBF01; genus CAZHPA01. The sequence continues at coordinate 22,414 of CAZHPA010000021.1, read as the reverse complement.
CTTTTGATTATACTAAAATGCGAAAACTAACAAAAAATAATAATAAGTCGATTTACAATAGTTATAAAAATGCTTTTTATTTAGCAAAGCTAAGACGTTTCAAAGAGTCCTTTGAATTGTATGATATCGTTACTACTAAAGCATATAAAGAAAAAAAATATCTTCTTTTCTATTTTTCGCAAATAAATAAATTAATTGTTTATCGTGCAATGAAGAGTTTAGTCAATTATAAGTTTGAATTTGACGAATCTAAGCTTCAACACTTGGAAAGTTCTTTGAATGAAAATATTTTTGAAAATTTACCAGTTGAATTTAAAAAGGAATACAGAATATATTCTGATTTGTATTCCGCTTCATCATTGCATAAAGACGTATACGAATCTTTTTTGGAAGCACAAAGAATTGAGAAAGCTATTGAAAAAAACACTATAGAACTTGGAATGACAAAATCAGACATTGCAATTTACCACATTAATAATAATCTTCATTTTTACTTAGGAAATTTCTTGCTTGTTGATGAATTTGATGAATTTAAATTTTCAATTAAAAACCTTATGTCGGCGATTATTTATAAAATTTCAGTTCAAAACAATATACAATTTTCAGAAAAACTTTTTCCTTTTGAACCAGAGCTAATACAATTGGACGAAATAGACTTTTTTTGCTTTATAGAATATTTCACTGACGAAGAAATAGATGAGCTTATGTATAAACATTCAATAGGAGAAGTTAAGTTTAATAACATAGAAGCTATTGAAAAATATATAAAAAACTTGTTTAGTTATTATGATAAGCATTTATCTAAAAGTGACAATGCTTTTGAAGTTGAATATTATTTTCAAGGCAAAATGAAAACTTGTTTAAAATTATTGCGTTATATTGCAGTTTCATCTGCTACAATTATATTTGTGTGCAAGGTATTACTAAAACATGGACTTTGGCAAATATCAATATATGATAAGGTTAGATTTATTGATTCTCAATTATGTGCAAAAAGAATACAGGTTAAAGAAACTAGAAAAATGGTAGAAACTGCACTTAATAGATATATAGATTTACATATTGAGGCTACAAAAGAAGGCAGAAAATTTGCATTATATTCATTGTCAAGCGAAAGTTACTGGGATTTAACTTATTTTTTATCTTGTAACAATGATATGTATTTATCCAAAGGTTTATCTGAAAGAGTTATAAAAATAATTGAAGAAGATATTAAAATTAATCCTGTAGTGATGTTAAGTTGCTATAAAAACATAAACAAAAGAGCAAAAAAGATATTAGTTAACTTTATTCGTAAAGAAATAAAAACAAAATTTGATTTTGAATATATTTGTTTTCTGATAGGAAATCAGCTTAAAGTTAGTACTAATGAAATATTAGAATTAAAGTCGTTTTTATGGTCAGAGGTTGATAATGAATCAAACGAACAAAACATCGTAGTCATTTATCCTAATAAAGAATTATATAATCAATTGGCTGCTGTTGGTTATTGGTGCTTATGCGGGCTAATAGATTTAAAGTTGTTTAGTGAATTTGTTGGTGTATGTAATGAATTTGACTTCTTTTATCAGTATGATAAGTTTGATTTTAATAAATTTGATATTGGCTGGTTCATGAACCTACATAATAAAATGTATGAAAAGATTGCAAGCAATGAAACTGTAAAAGAAAAAATTAGAAAATGTATCTACTCTACCTTGAAAGCTGAAAATATATCAAAAGGGGATAAAGAGCGCCTGACAAATATCTTAATTGAATACTTTGCCTAGCGATAATTTTGTACTTATATAATAAAAGGAGGTATTAATTAAAGAATGACTTAATAGACATTGATTCTGAAGCATGCAAAAAGAGACATAGTAATACCAACCATTTCAATTGAACGAGAAATTACGCAAGTCTTTCTCTTGAAGCGCCCGAACCAGTGACGCTACTTGAAATTATTTTGTTCGATGTCATGAGTTTCGCGCTTTGTTTGTATTAATAATTTAGGACATTGCAAAGAATATATGTTTCCTTTTATTTCAAATAAACTTGTATATCGTAAATTAATAATTCGTTTTGACAAAGATGTAGGTGTTGCCATTGAAAAGATGAAAACAAATAAAGACTTGTTAGTACAAGCTTTAAATAATTTTGTTAATAACCTTAAAATAAAAAAAGATACAAAACAAAGAAACAATGACAAGCTAGAGTTACTGGCTAAAGAATGGGAACAAGGCTTTGCTTACGAACAAAGTAAAAGCTTCGAAGATAAATTTGACGAACAAGTCGAACAAGCTAAAGATAATAACAGGTGTAGCAATTATATTTTTGAGCTATCAGAGTTTAAATATTATGTACAATGGCAAGGACAAGCTAAAGGTTTTGTGCCAATTAGTAATTTCATTTTAGAAATTGTTAAGATGATTACAAATGAAGCTGACAACACAGCGCAAACTATGTTTAAAGTTTTAAAGAAATTTGATAAAGGTACTTATACTTTAAACATTAACAATGGCAAGCTAGCTAATATTAACGAATTTAGAGTAGCATTAAAGCTATTAGATCCTTCACTGTTTCTTAATAGTAGCTTAGACGATATTCTTGTTATTTCAACAGCTGATGGATATAAAAAAGTTAAAGGCTTGTCAACAATAGCATTTCATGGCGACAAATTTGTTACTACAAAAGGGGCATTTAATAAAGATTTTTCACCTGCTGATAATGTTTGTTATTCCTTACCCCATGAATATATAACATCAGATATTGATAAAAATAACGACATTACACTGGACGAGCTACAGCAACTGTTGCCCCACTTGTTTAAGTATAACGAATTAAGTGTGTGCGCGTCAATACTTTCTTACTGTTGCGCTTGTCTTTTAAATACCGAGTTTGAAAAGGCAAACTACAAACTATCAAGGTTGCACGGGTTAGGCGAAGCCGGAAGCGGTAAAACTACGTCAATGGAGACAATAATACTTAACTTCTTTTCGATAAGTTATACGCCACTTATTGCTTATAGCGTTAAAGAGTTCGGGCTTTTACGTTTTGCAAGCTCAAGCAATACAATACCGCTAATTATTGACGAGTTTAAAGCAAATAAATTGTCAAATAACCAGCTTGATATGTTGAGTAACTTTTTTCGTTCGTCGTATGATAAGCATTCAGCAACAAGAGGTTTACCAAACCAAGAGGTAAGACGCTTTAAATTATCTGCACCAGTTGTCGTTATTGGTGAGCATAGAACAACTGAAAAAGCATTACTTGATAGAGCAATTACTGTTAACTTTAGCAAGCAAAATATAACACCACAACGAACAAAGTCGCTAAAATGGTTGCAAAACAATACACACCTTATCAAGAAATTAGGTTACTCCTTGCTTAAACACAGAATGGACGGCTGTGACATAAAAGCACTAATTGATGAAATACCAAAGATACAAAAAGAAGTTTTTTCAGAAGGCAGAATAAAAACAGGTATCGCATTGTATGCAATAGGTTACCGCTTACTTGAAGACTTTTTATTAAAGCGTTTCAATATTGAGCTGAAAGGCGACTTGAAATATAACAACATTGTTGACATAATGGACACAATGCAACTAACCGAAACCGAAACTTCCGGCGGCAAATCAAGTCTTTTGCAAACGATAGAAGCAATGGATATGTTGGCAGACGGTGGACTTGTCGAAAATGAAGACTATAAATTTATAAATAACAACACCGAATTGGCATTAGATATTAAGCGAATATATCCAATATTGCTTAAATACATATCAGACTACAAACTAAAGGACGAATACGAAATATTGACGCAAGCACAGTTTACCAAGGAGTTGATGCGGCAGGAGTTTTTTGTAGCGTACAGAGATGTTAGGCTAACAGATAATAAAAGTAAATGCTACATACTTGACATTATAAAATTATCTAATGTATGCTCTGAACTAAGAGTATTTAAAATTGAAAACCCATTTGATAGTGAATAATAGCTTTTAGCTATTCTTTTTTTATCTTTAATTTTTTTATTGATATATTATAAATAATGTACTATTAGAATCCGGTAACTAAATTTATATATGATTGTCGCTAATTTGTCGCTAATGTCGCTAAAAAATATATATACCCTAATGGGGTTTAAATTTTTTAAAAAAATAAACCTTAAATAACTAAAAGGTATTAATTTAAAATATATATAGTTTTTGATTAAAAAAATATATAAAATTCTTATATATGTATACCCCTACATGAAAAAACTAGCGACACTAGTAATAAAACTAGCGACAACTATATAAGAATTTAGCGACATGGTTCTAAAAGTGTATAAGATTTGTTTTTAAAAATCTTATTTCAAAATTCAAGACATAGCTTGTAAAAAATACTTGCAACTTTGCATTAGGTATGGTAAAATATTCATGCGTTAATGGTAATTGTATTAACGGTTTTCGTTATGATAGCTGTCAAGATACAGATTGGGCAGAGTTTTTCAGCAAAAGCTTCTAGTAATTGAATTAAAGTATCCATGTACTTTTAACCTTCTTTCTTTGAAAAGTTAGAGTTAAGTTGTAATTCGATTATTCGTTTTCCGTTGCAGAAACTTTATGTTTGTCACTATGTTTATGTAGATATGATATAGCTATTTTACCAAATTTTATTATTTTTGGGCTCGCATGAAAATGTGCCGAGGTAGTGTAATTGCCCTTCGGCGGCTTTTGATACCTAATTAACATCAAGACCGAGGGACTAGCTAATGAAAGAAAAGAGAGAAATTTATAAAAATAGGCATTACAAGCACTTTGACCCCATAATCGAATATGACGAAAAATTGGGGTTACCCGAAAAATACAGGCAGCAAATTGAAAATCCCGATTGTGTTGCAAAGCATAGTTTTTATCCATTTATTAAAGATATTAAAAAAACATTTAAGTTTAGAAAAAATGGGCGTACCCGTGAAGAGCGGCATAAATTAAAAGAACGTCCGGTTATGTACGCCGCTCATTTCGATAGGTTCATATATCAATATTATGCAAGTATACTTAATGAGCAGTATAATAAAACAGCAAATATGCTTGGTATTTCGGAATCGGTAATAGCATATAGAAGTGACTTAACGTTGCGCAGAAAAAAGCACAATTCAAGCATAGAATACGCAAAAGAACTATTTGATTTTATTGGCAGCTGTTCAAAATGTTTAGTATATGTTACTGACTTTGCTAAATACTTTGATAATATTGAGCATAGAATTTTAAAAGAAAACATAGAAAGAATTCTTTGTGTATCAAAACTTCCTGATGATTACTATAAAGTTTTCAAAAGCGTTACCAACTACTCATCAGTAGATTTGCAAGATATACTTAGTTATAAGAAAAAGTTGAATTCAACGTTAACTAAAAAAGAGCTTTATGGTAAACATGATATTAAAAGATTCTTTACACCAGAGCAATTTAGAACTTTTAAAAAACTAAAAAATAATAGCGGAGAAGCGCACTTAAAGCGAAATACTGACGAATTTGGTAAAGATAGTGAAATTGGCATTCCTCAAGGTTCTCCTATAAGTGCTGTTCTGTCAAATATTTACTTGATAGACTTTGATAAAGCTTTTGTTGAATTTGTTAAAACGTTCGGAGGTCTATACAGAAGATACTGCGATGATATAGCCATAGTTATTCCAATTAATGCTAAGTGTGAAATAAAGAACATTTTTAATGACATTGAGAAAAAATTTAACGATACTATGAATATATTCAAGTGTCTTAGCAAGAGCAAAGATAAAACTCAAGTATACATATTCAATGATGATTTCGTGCATAAATTTGATTTTAGTCTTTCTTGTATTGAGCGTCAAAATTCAGAATTGGAATATTTAGGTTTCGCATTTAATGGTAGATTCATTAAAATTAGACAGAAATCTATAACAAAATATTATAAAAAGCTTTATAGATATATAAGGTTTGTAAACTATTACACACGTAAATATGGAAAAATTGTCTATCGCAGAAGGCTTTTTAGAAAATTTTCTCACTTAGGGGCTAGCAAAAAACACTATTATTTTAAAAGAAAAGGCATAAAAAGAAAAGCTATAAAAACTTCAAAGAGTAAGTACAAACATCAAGGCAACTTTATTACATATGCAAATAGAGCTCATGAAGTTTTTGGAGATAAATCAAAAATTAAATCGCAAATAAAAAAGCATTGGGCTATAATAAACAAAAATCTTGTTAAATTATTTTAGCACTTATGGGGGTAAGTTATGGAAGAAAATTTTAATGGATTATATATTCATGGAACGGTGCTTTCGCGTCAAAAAGTACCTGTTGGTGATAATAAAACATGCGTTGAGTATAGAATTAAATATAAAGACACAGATGGAGAAGAGCATATTGTAGCTATTAGCGAATGGGATTTTATTGAATCAGAATGTTTTAAGATAGAACAAAATGTAAATGTGAAAGTTTGGCCTAAAATCAGCGGAGGAAAAATATACTATGCAGTTGACAAGGGCAGAAGAAAAAAAGGCGAGAATTTTTAATAATGTTATTGTAGCAATATTGGCTTATCGCTTATTCAAATGATTACGCGCAAGTTCTTTTGGGCTAAAATATAAAGAGATTATAATTTAAATTCTCTTTATTTTTTTTGATAATTTGTACATAAATATTGGATACATAAAAAATAACAACCTAACATATTTAAGCCGCCATATATATACCATCAATTTAGTACGTTTGGTTATGGCGATTTTTTTTAATTTCTTTAATAATTATAAGTTAATGCCAAAATAAAACCCATCTAAAATCCTGTTTAATTTCTCCTCAAAAGCAACCCAATAAAAGTAAGAACTACCATCTGCAAACTTGTTTATTGCATAAGACTAATTATTTCATTGAGCACTCTTAAAGTTCCCCACCACTAAAACACTATTCACAAAGCATCTTAATACCCCTACTGCACCAACCCCATTTTCAATTACACATTATAATTATGAATTAATTAATTCGTTACACGTTACTTTTAAGAATAGGTGTAATTTTAAGAGTTAGTGTAATTTTAATTCTAGGCTGCAGTTTTATTCCAAAGAGGAGGATTAAGAAATGGACGAAGTAACATATTATTGTTCACAGTGCGATGAAGTGTTGGAAAAAGATTATTGTTATTGGTTTGACGATGAAGTATTTTGCGAAAGTTGTCTTGACGGCAGAAGTTTTATATGTACTCATTGCAATGAACGGTTTTCAAATGATGACAACATAGGAGATAATGACACGCCACTTTGTAATCGTTGTTATAGTTACTATTACACTACTTGTGCGAACAATGCAGCTGTATTATTTCAAATGACAATGCTTTTTATGTTGAAACTGATGAAGATAGTGAAATGCCTTATTGCTCAAGTTGTTACAGTAATCATGAAGAAGATACTTGCCTCCATTGCTATAATTATAAGCCTAATCCTATATTTTATGGTGAAGGTACAAGATATTTTGGCGTTGAATTAGAAATTAATAATGCAGGCAAAGACGGAAATCATGCAAGGGTTTTATGCAATGTCGCTAATAGTTGTAATGCTAATATTTATATTAAATCAGACGGAAGTCTTGACGATGGACTTGAAATTGTTACACATCCTATGACTTTGACATACCACATAAAAGAAATGCCATGGCGGTTATTGTTAAAACGTGCTTTAAGCTTAGGTTATATAAGTCATAAATCTACAACTTGCGGATTACATATTCATGTAAACAGAGACAGTTTTTCTAATGACAGAAATGAACAAGATGAATGCATAGCTCGTATTCTTTACATCGTAGAGCGGTTTTGGGAAGAAATGTTGCGTTTTTCAAGGAGAACAGAATCACAGCTTAAAAAATGGTGTCAAAGATATGGTTACAAGGAAAGACCGACAGATATACTTGACATAGCTAAAAATGGATACAGCGGACGTTATACTTGCGTTAATCTTACAAACTACAACACGATTGAATTTAGAATTTTCCGGGGTACACTTAAATACAACACTTTAATAGCCACGTTGCAACTTGTTGGTAACATTTGCGATGTGGCTTTTTCTATGTCTGACGAAGAAGTAGCTAAGCTTAGTTGGTGTGACTTTATGGAGACAATATCTAAAGATTTGTATCCCGAATTAGTAACTTATCTTAAAGAGCGTCGCCTTTATATTAACGAACCTGTTGCTGAAGTAAATGAGGAGGAATAGTAATATGTGCTGTTTATTTGGTTTACTAGATTACAAAGAAGTATTTAACAAAAGAGACAAAAACGCAATTATTTCTGTTTTGTCTATTAAATGCGAAGAAAGAGGAACTGATGCAACAGGTATAGCTTACAACGAAAACGGACGGTTATGCATTTATAAAAGACCTTTGCCTGCTCATAAATTACGTTACTCTATCCCAAATTCTACTCGTTATATTATGGGACATACCCGAATGACCACTCAAGGAAGCGAAAAACATAACTATAACAACCATCCGTTTTTAGGTTCTGTTTTATCCGAAAAGTTTGCTCTTGCTCATAATGGTGTTATTTACAATGATAACAAGCTAAGAAAAAGCGAATTGTTACCAAAAACAAAAATCCAAACGGATAGTTACATAGCAACTCAACTTATAGAGCAACAAAATACCCTTAACTTTGAAAGCATGAAATATATGGCTGAAAAAGTTGAGGGTTCTTTTGTTTTTACTGTAATTAATAATAGCGACAATTTATATATAGTCAAAGGCAACAATCCATTTTGTTTATATCATTTTCCTCAATCAGGCTTTTATTTATATGCGTCAGCAAATGAAATACTAACAAAGGCTATAATAAAATTAAATATGCACAGTTGGCAGAAAGAAAACGTTTTAATAAAACATGGCGACATACTTAAAATTGACAAGCAAGGCAATATAAATCGGGGAAGTTTTAATGCTTTAGAACTTTATTATGGTTTTGGGTATAAAAGACATTCCACATATCAAAATAAACCTGCATATCAGAAGATGCCTACACATCAAAAAAGATGTAGTCAAGTTAAAAATGCTAGTAATAATAATTACCTACAAGATTTAAAATCTATTGCGATTTATTATAGTTATTGCTCTAATGACATTGATGACTTGTTAGAAGATGGCTTTTCATGCGAAGAAATCGAAGAAATGTTGTATTTTTATGCTTTTTGATAGCTGCTATGACGAAAGGATAGATTAATTATGCCTGATTATAAAACTATGTACACAAAACTGTTTAATGCCGTAATCGATGCAATAAGCTTGTTGCAAGAAGCTCAAATCGAAACGGAAGAACTTTTTATTTCTACCTGAGACAAAGAACCAAAGATTATGTTACTTGAAAAACTTAAAGACAAAGATTTATAATAAAATTACAGCAAGTTATTTGTAGCTAATTAATGGCGACTATTCTTTTCAATGGCCGCCATTATTTCTTTATTGTAATAAAGTTTTTTATATCTCAATTCCACAATACCCAAAAATAACAAAATTTACGCTCTATTTTGCATATAGTTGTTTATCATGTAAAATACACTATTAATTTTAAACAGTGCTTAAAAGGGCTAAAATTAATGAATTTTTACTATGTGTATTTTTTAGTTGAGGGAATCTAAGTACAGACTAACTAAATAGGAACTTAACACTAAATCTTTAAAACCTTTTATATTTTTATAAAAAGATATTTACGTGCGTATCAATTAGGCGTATAATATTAAATATAAGGAGTGGTCGCTTTTGAAAGTAAGAGAAATTATCAAAATAATTAAGGCTGATGGCTGGTATGAAATAAAAAGCAATAGTGGGTCACATAAACAGTACGAACATAAGACTAAAAGCGGCAAGGTAACTATATCAAGTCACGGAGGTGATATTCCCGCAGGAACACTTAATAGTATATTAAAGCAGGCAGGGCTTAAATAAAAAGTTTTGATTATAAATACAGGAGGCTTTTATGAGAAAATTAACTTATTTTGCAGTATTTGAACCTAGCAATGATGGCGGTTATGGCGTTTATTTTCCGGATTTATTAGGCTGCACCTCTTATGGTAAAAATTTTGATGAAGCTGAAAAAATGGCTAAAGAAGCATTAGGATTACACATTTATACGATGGAAAAGGACGATACGGAAATACCAAAACCAAGTTCGCCACATCAACTAGATATTGATATTGAAACTGCAACAGGATATATTATTTCGCCGATAAAGATATACCCCGATATAATTAAAAATGAAATGGATAACAAGGCAGTTAAAACTAACTTAACCATACCAGCATGGTTAAAGGAATTAGCAGAAGAACAAAATGTAAATTATTCGCAATTATTGCAAACAGCACTAAAGGAATATTTGCAGATTGAAATATAAATTTAAACTCGTTAACAGCAGCTGTTCTTAAAACAATGGCTGCCGTTATACTTAACCTGCAATATAATTTTAACATCTCAATCCCACAATACCCCAAAATAACAAAATTTACGCTCTATTTTGCATTCAATTACTTATTAGGTGATTTGTTACCATATTCTAATTTCCATCAAAATTTGACCATGATTTTAATCAATTGATGTTTTTAAAACGGCCGTATTTGAATTTAGCTTTATGTAGTATTGCAACCATAGAAAAATGAAACTATTTTAATAAATAATTCGTTTTAATACTTGTTTCAAAAACAAAGTTATATATACTATACGTTATTTAAACGAAAGGAGACATTATGAAAAACTACATATTTGGCTATGCACGTGTAAGCACGGAAACACAAAGTTTAGACAGACAGATTGATGCTTTAAAGAAATATGGTGTTAATCAAATTTACAGCGAAAGAATAACAGGAACGAAAAAAGACCGCCCCGAGCTTTTAAAAATATTAGATAGAATGACTGAAGGCGATACTATTGTTGTTGAGTCATTGTCAAGGTTAGGCAGAAGCACCAAAGACTTAATTGAACTTACTGAATTGTTTAATTCTAAAGGCGTAAGTTTCGTGTCGCTTAAAGAGTCTATAGATACAAGTACCAGTACAGGAAAGCTATTGTTTACTCTTATGAGTGCTATAGCCCAATTTGAGCGTGATGTAATCGCCGAAAGAACACGTGAAGGATTACGTTCAGCTAGAGCTAGAGGAAGAATGGGCGGAAGACCAAAAATAAACCCTAATGCTGTAAAAAAAGCTATAAAACTTTACAATACCCAGCAATATTCTATTCGTGAGATTGAGGAATTGACCGGTGTTAAAAAGGCTACGTTGTATAGGAATTTGAATGAGCTTAAGGGAAAGTAGTTGTATTTGGAGCAAGAATCGGAGATTTTTTGGTTCTTGTTTTTTGAAGTTGATTAAATACGGATTTAAAGAGTAATGCAACTAATTTTAGAATTATTGGAAAAGGAGAATCTAATATGAATAATGCATTAAAATACAAAGGCTATTATGGCACTGTAGAATATTTATCAGCAGATAACGTACTGTTTGGAAAAGTTATTGGTATTTCAGGGCTTGTTTCGTATGAAGGGGAAAGCATAAGTAGTCTTAAGCGGAATTTTGAAGAAGCTGTGGATGAATATTTAGATATGTGTGCTGAAAATGGCATAGAACCAAGCAAAATATATAAAGGCAGCTTTAATGTGCGTATATCTCCTGAGCTTCATAAGACACTTGATATTTATTCCGCTTCTCGCAATCAATCGCTCAATGCAACTGTAGAAGAGGCAGTAAGGTTGCTTGCTGTGGGAAGTAACTAATAATAATTTTTAAAAACTGATTAGCATTGTATTGTAAGTATTATAACTTAAAGAATGGCATTAAATTAAACTTAACCATGACCTAAAAACAAGGATATAGATTGCTTATTGCATCTGTATCCTTGTTTTTGTGCTTAATATTTTATTATGGGGGATTTTTTATGAATGATTACTTAAGACAAGATGTTGCAACATTTTTGCATGAGATAAAAGAAAAAGCGTTATTTGATTTAAAAAGGTCAAATAAAAGATATATCGAACTTTGCAATCGCAAAAGACAAATTCTAAATGCTATTAATAATTCGCTTGACACATGCGCTTTATACACATCTGAAGAATACAATGACCTACTGTCTGAAATTAATGCTATTGAACAATATCACTTATACATTCAAGGATTTAGAGATTGCATAAAGGTATATAAAGTCATTGAAACTATTTCATATGAGGATATAAACTAATTTAGACGCTCCAACTGTCAGAATTATCTGAGAGGGTTTTCATTATACTAATAAACACTTTGCGTTGTTGACTATTCATTTTATTCAATGATTCAACAATTTCCTTTGGAAGCATATCAGGTTGATAATTAAACTCACCGGAAACAATGTATTCTACGCTTAATCCCAATGAATTTGCAAGATTAATTAGCGTTTCAACGCTTAAAACCCTCCCACCCCTTTCAATGTGACCTAAAAACGATTCTGATATATTGGTCATTTCCGCCAGCTTCTCTTGAGTTAAATTTTGATGTTTGCGTTCTGCACGTATTCTAGAACCGAGTTCTTTATAATTTAGTTTATACGCCATTATTTCACTTCCTACTTAAGCTTAAATTTATTTCAATATAGCGGAAATCTACAAGAATCTTCGCTATATTGCTTTTCTTTAAATAAGATTAAGTGAAATAACAAAAGTTTTTAATAGCCTGTACATTTGTTTATTGACTATAAGAAGTTCTATGTTATAATAAGTTGTGTAGTTATGAATTGGGAATGGAGGTTACATTATTATTTTAAAAATTTTAGAAAGTGAGTATTTTAGAAAACACTTGGAAAAGACTGATCCAGAAGCATTAAAGGCGCTAGATAGATTGCTGCAATTTGGCTCTCAACACGCAGACTATGAATCTTTAGACAATCAATTAAAGGAAGGGAAGCAAAGTAACCCAAATATGAATAATTCAAATATGAATGATATTTTCAATGTATTAGAGCAACAAGGCATAAGAATAACCCCAGATCAAAAAAGGGTAGTTCGCCAAAAAATGAATACAATTCTTTCCTATGAACCAAGGGTAGGGGTTTTCGGCAAAACGGGTGTAGGTAAGTCAAGCTTGTGCAATGCTTTGTTTGGAAGAGATTTATGTGAAATAAGTGATGTAGGAGCTTGCACTAGAGATGCAAAAGAATTATTGCTAGGCTTTGGACAAAAGGGTATGAAGCTTGTAGATGTGCCAGGCGTCGGCGAGAATAAAGAAAGAGATATAGAATATGGTAAACTGTATGCTAAATTGTTACCGGAACTTGATTTAATTTTGTGGGTATTAAAAGGCGACGATAGGGCATTCTCTTCTGATGAAGCATTTTACAAAAATGTGGTAAAGCCTCACTTAGACCAAGGAAAACCTTTTTTCTTTGTCTTGAATCAAGTAGACAAGATAGAACCGTTTAGGTAATGGAAATTAGAAGAACGTGAGCCCGGGGCGGATCAATTTCAGAATATATATAAAAAAGTTGATTATGTTAGTGAGCGTTTTGAAATACCCCGTTCAAAAGTAATTCCGGTATCTGCTAATGAGAAATATAATCTTGTAAAATTAGTTGATGAAATAGTTTTTGCTTTACCAAGAGAAAAAAAATAACTATTTTTCGCGAAATTTCTGATGAAAATAAATCTGATATAGCAGGCGAGCATGTTAAAAAGTCGTTTTTTGAGATTGTGGGGGATACTATAACAGGTGTTATAGACAAGGTCATTGAAGTAGGTGAAAAAATTATGGATATAATTCGACATCTTCCTTGGCCTTTTCTTCGTTTTTAATATTTAGAAAGATAGCAACATTTTCTTAACGGAGATGTTGTTTTTTTATTTAGAACTGTGTCCGTCCTTTGTTTTAACATTGATGATAACAAAGAACCGCTTGAGTCAATTATAGATATTTTACCATATTCAACACAAAGCTACAAGTATTGTTTTTTAATTATTGTATAATTGGGGTTAAAATTAAGAAATTACTAATTTTGGCTTTAATTACGAGTAATAACAAAAAAATAACAGAAGGGGCAAAAACAACACTTCTTCAACAAAGTGCTGTTTCTGCTTTTCCTTTTTTGTAAGCTTTAAGCTTAATTTAATAACACCAACCGCCTAAATACAAGCCAGTCTTAAGCTACTTTTTTCATTAACATACTCCTCCACCGCAACCTTTGGAATCCTCCAATTCTTTCCGACTTTAATAGCATGAATAGATCCATTTCTAAGTAATGAATATGCTGTATTTCTGCTAATAAATAAAATCTCCATTAATTCATCAACGGTTAAAATATCATGGTAATTATCTAGCATTAAATATCACCTTCTATGATTATTTTATATAAATGTCGATTAAATAACGGTAATTTTTAAGCAAAAAACAGCAAAAATAATAGTTGTTTTATATATAAATAAACTTGTTATTAAAATAAAGTGTATTTTCTTTTTCTATTGCTTGGGTAACAAGCTCTAAAGGACTACAAAAGAAAGGAATTTTCCAGTTAATAGGTATTGTGACAGGGTTAACATTAATTGCATCAAATTTGTTTAAAATCCGATTCATGTAATCATACGCAAAGCCTTTACTATAAAAGATGTCTAAAGCTTTTTGTAGGCTTCTTTTGCTGTTGGTTAATTCAAGCAAATCAAGCATTGCTTGTTTTGTTGTGTCTCTAAAATTAGTTTTAATTATAGCTTGCTTTGCTTCTGACAAAGTGAAGTAAGACCCAGAACAAAATACTTTATTTATATAAAATAAAAGAGTTTTTTCACTAAACTCTTCCTTTAACCATCTAAATGCTCTTAAATCAGGTAAGTCATTTGAATATTTCATGCTTCGGACTTTAGACTTACGGCATTGTATTTCAAAACGAATTATTCCTTTATAGTTTTCAAGGTTGCTGTAGTAATCCCCTGAACTTTTAAGCGTTTGATTATATTTGTTATAGAAATTTATTGTTACCGATTTGTTTCGTACATATATAGCATCTTCGTTATCAATACGTCTATGTTGAGTTTTACTATAATTTAGTATAGGACTAAATCCATGTAGCAAGGCACTTCTTTTTAGCAGTTCCATGTAACGAGATGAAGCGACTTCATCTGAAAATTTATGATTATAGCAATAATCAATACGATCAACAACAAAGTTCTCAAATTTGTCGTAAATATTAATATCTGATAAGCATCCGTTAACTTCTCCAAACAGCTCTGCTACTTCAGACTCATGAGTAACAGAAATAAAGTCATTATTATTAAGCATTCGCTTAGGGTTAATCCTTAATATTAGATAAAAACGTGTGAAATCATTAAAAGTAAAATAAGCTAACTTTATATGAATTCCTTTATTCTTTAGAAATTCGCAATGATATATTCTCTTCCCTCCTCCGCTAGTATTATCTTCATAAAACTTTGCTTTGCCAATACAAAGATTGTAAAGTTTATTTTTATAAAAATGGAATGTGTTAGCAGACAGCTCTAATTTAGTTTCTATAGTATGATACAACTTACCCATCTCCTTATTATGCAATGCGCATTTTTGTATTAAACTATATAACTGTCGTAGCATTTGTAGATTGTTAATAGAGCTGTAATTGAGATAATAATTTATATAAGTTATATATCTAATTTTCTACAAAATTTTCCATTAAATCGAAGAAGTCATTGACCTACCTTTTTTAGCATGATATAATAATCAAAAGATAAATGCAGTTCTTTTAACGTTTTGCTTGTATTTGTTTTTCTTATCTTAAAAGTTCAATATTTGTGCGGTGTTTTCTAGTTTGGCAAAAATGTATTCCGTATTTTTTTAATATAGCTTTATACCAAATATTTTTCTCCGCAAAAATGTTGTATAACCTATTTTAAATATTTTCTATGGAGGAATGCACAATGATTTTATGATAATAATTCTTGGAATTATGACAATAGCTTTAATTCTGATTATGAAGAAAATGACCATGAGAACTACGAGCAGCATGAAATTAATGAGCAAGAAGAAAATAAATATACAACAAAAATACCTTACTATAAGCAAGAAGCTAATCCATTAAAAGATTTTAGTTTTCACACAGTAGAATGTGGTGAATCCAATGTTACCGATGGGATTGGTAATAGTTTTAAAGATTGGGTATCATTTATGCCTGTATTTATTTCAGCACAAACCGGCAAAGGGAAAAAATTACTTCATAGAAGAAACTTTGCTGCAATATGTAAAAGAATTAAACTATACCCCAGGATGCTCAAGTAGAATACTTATTCTTAGTAATCGCATAGCATTACGCTTGCAAACAAAAAACCACCTTAAAGAAAAGTTTGGTAAAAACTTTGTTACTGTATTATCGTACCAAGGTTTACTTGGGCATATAAACTCAAATCAATTTTATAATACATATTCGCATGTTATTTGTGATGAGTGCCATTTTTTCACATCAGATGCTATGTTCAACCCCTGCACTGATTTAATTTTGTCTAAAATAATAGAAACATTTAGAAATGCAGTAAGAATTTATATGTCAGCAACAATTAATGATTGTTTGCAATATATATGTAAAAAAGAGCTTGATATGTCCGGAAGGAAACTTGATAAATCCAATAAAATTTTATGTACTTATTTTACCCAAGATCAAATTCGTTACTTTATAACAACTGGAAATTGTGGTGATTTTATGTATTATAAATTTAATCACAATTATTCATATCCTAACATAAAATACTTTTCCGATCATTCAGAATTAAAAGAAATAATTGCAAAAAGCAATGAGAAATGGCTTATTTTCATTGATGATAAGCAAAAATGTCTAAATTTCAAACAAGACCTACTGAGTTTTAATCCCAACTTCAAAAAAGACGATATATTGGTTATAAGTTCAGAAAACAAAGAAGACAGTGAATACCAACAATTAATAATAAATGAAAAGTTTGAACAAAAAGTCTTGATTTCAACTTCTGTTATTGACAACGGAATTAACTTCCACGATAAAAAATTAAAGAACATTGTTATTTCAGATGTTAATAAAGACAAATGTTTGCAAATGATAGGACGAGTTAGAGTGCAGGAAGAAAGCAAAATTAATTTGTACATAAAAAGGATTGATGAAAAACATATAGAAAAACTAATTGCGGATTTAGAGAGGCAAAGAGAAGCATATTATCTTCACAATATAGCATATCCTTCTATAAACAACTATTTAACAAATAAGCGCTTAAAATTCAATAATAAATATTACAATGGAAAAGCTTCTGACTTTGAAGATGCAAAACATTGGTTCTTTAGAGATTTTAGGTTCCCAGAGTTTGTGTATCCAAATAATATAGCACGTTTATTAGTTAATGACGTGTTAAAGCCAAGATATGAATCTATCTTGGAGGAGATGAAGGAAGCAAAGAAGAAAGAAGAAGGGGAAGAAAACAGCAATATTAATAAATACCTAGAATATCAACTTAGTTGGTTTGATAACACTTATGATGAAATAAATGATATAACATTTCAAACCAGAAGTAAAGCACTAGCTGGTTTTAATGAATACATAAAAACATTGCAAGGCATAGCTATATCAAAAAATGAGCAACCGTCATTTAAGCTTGAATTTTTTAAAAAATATAACCTTGCTCATGGATTGCGTGCAAAAGAAGATGGGTTTAAAGGCAACGAAAATAAATCGCGTGTCTCAAAAGAAGGTTACGGCATGAGTATTATTAACCAAATTTTTAGTGTAAAAGGAATAAATTTAGAAATTAAGAGCGATAAAGATGGGAATTGGAAATTTGAAAAGAAGAATGAAAGCGAGTAGGTTATTTCTCTGAGGAATGACTGCTTAATTACCAACAAAAGGGTAATTAGTGCTATAATTAATAGAGAATCCCCACTATTATGAAATATATGAAGTGGGGATTTTTTGAGAGCGTTACCCAAAAGAATGACCCAATAGAGCTAGGTGTATAGTCCCAACTTAAACTGGTGCGGTTTCACAATAAACACATCAGGGTTTTCTCCCCAAGACATAACAATGAAATCAAAAGGAGAAAGACCTTTTAATGTCTTCAATTGTTTTGCAAAATTATAAGCCATAATAAAGGCATTTAGATGTTCTTCTAATTGTTCGTTAGATTGATAATAATAGCGATTAACGTTAGCATCTTTAACGGTACGGTTCATTCTTTCAACTTGTCCATTTGTCCATGGGTGATTTAGCTTAGTAAGTCTATGTTCTACCCCGTGTTGTTTACAAATCCGGTCAAATGGATGACCACGAAGCAACGCAGTCGCTCCATTGCGGTTCTTTGGTAAATCAGCAAACTGAATTCCGTTATCTGTAAGGATTGTATGAGTTTTATATGGAACAGAAGAAGTCAAGTGTTCTAGAAAAACTTTTGCACTTTCAGTATTTGCTTTATCAAATAATTTAACTACAACAAATTTAGAAGTACGATCTATGCCAACAAAGAGATAAAGCTTACCTTCTGCAGTATGTACTTCTGTGATGTCAATATAAAAGAAACCTATTGGATAAACCTTAAGTTGTTTCTTTGTTTTCTTATTGGTTTCATCTCTCATATCTGGCAGTCTGCTGATTCCGTGCCGCTGTTAAACATCTGTGTAATGAGGAACGGGTTAAATGTGGGATACATTCTTTGAGTACGTAAAGACAATCGTCTAATGGTAATAAAGTATGTTTACGGAAGGCTACAATAGCAGTTTCTTCTTCCATAGATAGCACGGTAGACCTAACTTCTTTAGGTCTCATAGGAGCATCGCTTATAGTGGAACGTTTCTTCCACTTGAAAACAGTCTTTAAATTAACACCATATTTAGTAGCTAATGCTCTTAAGCTCCTCTTGACTATTTTGGATTGCTCTACGGATTGCCTCTGTCGTTCTGGCGCAGCTGTGCAGTATTTGTCCCATAGTATTTCCCTTTCATTTTTGGTATTTATTGTACCATTATAGCATGGGATTGTACATCTATAGTAAAATTATGATGAAAAAGGCGCAAAGATATGCTAAAATGGAAACATGAGTTACAGTGTAGATTTTAGGAAAAGAACAATACAATATTATAATGAAGGACACACATATAGAGAAGCGGTAAAAACATTTAATATTTCAGAAAGTACATTAACAACATGGATAAATAAATGTAGAAAAAGAGAAAGTCTGGAGCGGAAATATCCAAATTACAAAATTAAAATAGATTTGCATTTACTAGAGGATTATGTGAGAGAAAATCCAGATGCTTACTAATTTGAAATAGCGAAACATTTTGGTTGTTGCCAAGTCGCAGTTTGTAGATTGCTTAAAATTCTTAATATAACACGTAAAAAAAGATAAAGCGCTATAAAGAGCAAGATACAGAGAAAGTAAAAATATTTCTTGAAGAAGTCAAAAATATTGACAAAGAAAAGATAGCCTATATAGATGAAACCGGTATTGATACATATTTGTACAGAGAATACTGTTATGCCAAAAAAAGGAGAGAAAATTAGGAAAGATTAATGGCAAAAAGTACAGAAGAGTGGGAATTGTAGCCGCGCAAATGGGCAAAAAAATCCTTGCTCCACTCCAGTATGATGGTACTATGGATAGTAAATTTTTGGAAACTTGGTTTGAAACTAGGCTTATATGTGAACTGCCTTCAAATTCGATTATTATTATGGATAATGCTGCATTCCATCGAAAGAAGCAGCTTATTTGTGTTGCTCAAAAATATGGTCACAGGCTTATTTTCCTACCTCCTTATTCGCCTGAGCTCAATCCTATTGAAAACTTTTGGGCTTGGCTTAAAAGGAACCTTAGAAAAATTCTTCCTTTCTATGATTCTTTCGATGACGCTCTCCACGCTAGTTTCAGTTGAATTTGACTATAGTATTGCATAAGGTTGATTCTTTTATTAACACTCTCAAAAAATAAGCCGTCTATTACTAGTATGCACTATAGACGGCTTAATAATTTTTTATTTCGCTCTGTTATGGCTAATCAAATTTGAATAAGCTACTTTAAGTAAGATGAAGCCGCATCTTCAGGAAGGTCTGACCATAATATTTTAGTTCCGCCATTGTAATACACTTTCCAATCTTTACTGTTCCCAAGGAATTCTATAAAATCATCCATACTTGTTCCTATGGGCACAAATTCAAGCAAATATTCGATTATCTCTTCTTCAGATTTACGCAATGGATTATCTTTATCTTTTTCTGCCCTTATTTTAGGCAATAAACCAATTTGTACATATAGATAAACTGGAACAGAGATTATAAATAACGCAATTGAAATAAAAAGTATTTTTTTTACCATATTCCGTCTCCTTTTAACGCCCAAAATAAGATTTGGGAAGTGGTTTTTTAACGTCATTTCTCGCCTCAAATTATTTTACTGGAGATTGGCAGTATCTCTAAACTAAATATCCTAATATCCGCATTATAAAATCTTACACACCATCTACATCTTTATTCACAACTATCTCAATAAGTTCTAAATCATCATTAAACTTCCATATAACTCTTATATATGTTGTTCTTAAAACATCATAGTATTCACCAAGATAAGTGGTTATTTGCTTCCATTCAATGTACCTTTTTAAGTAAGATGAAGCCGCATCTTCGGGAATGTCTGACCACAATGCATCTCCGCCCTCGTAAGGTATTTGCCAATCTTTATTGTTCCCAAGGAATTTTATAAAATCATCCATACTTGTTCCCATAGGCACAAATTCAAGTAGATATTCGCTTATCTCTTCTTCGGATTTACGCAATGGATTATCTTTATCTTTTTCTGCCCTTATTTTAGGCAACAAACCAATTTCCACATATAGATAAACTGGAACAGAGATTATAAATAACGCAATTGAAATAAAAAGTATTTTTTTTACCATATTCCGTCTCCTTTTAACGCCCAAAATAAGATTTGGGAAGTGATTTTTTTCCAACCAGGAACACTATAACTTGGAGTTATTGGTGTAATACCAGCGGCGTTTAGTATAGTATCCACATCGTATACGTCATATTTATCACTTGAACTTTGATATCCGTATTGATATCTTTTTTGCGACTAACATCACTAATTAACTTGCCTCTCCCATACGCATTACAAAATCTCATAAAGAATCCACATCTTTATGCACAACTATCTCAATGAGTTCTAAATCATCATTAAATTTCCATATAACTCTTATATATGTTGTTCTTAAAACATCATCGTATTCACCAAGAGAAACATCTATTTCTTTCCATTCAACATACTTTTTTAAGTAAGATGAAGCCGCATCTTCGGGAAGATCTGACCATAATATTTTGGTTCCGCCATTGTAATACACTTTCCAATCTTTACTGCTCCCAAGGAATTTTATAAAATCATCCATACTTGTTCCTATGGGCACAAATTCAAGCAAATATTCGATTATCTCTTCTTCAGATTTACGCAATGGATTATCTTTATCTTTTTCTGCCATTATTTTAGGCAACAAACCAATTTCCACATATAGATAAACCGGAACAGAGATTATAAATAACGCAATTGAAATAAAAAGTATTTTTTTTATCATATCTATTCCCCTTTTAATGTCCAAAATAGCTTTTTGGAAGAGGATTTCTAATGGGTATGGCACCACGCAATCCATATTCATTTTCCCGTGTAATTGGGGAATTTATTTCAGAGGCAATTATTAATCCAATCGCAAATGAATTTGAATTATATTGGTCTTTAAGTACAGGCAAAAAGGTATATTTCACTGTATTTGCCATTTGTGTTCTAAAATATTCTTCCCCATCAATCAATTTACTTAAGGATGTTATATCATATGCATTAAGACTTACTATTTGAGTTTTATTTGCCAAATTTCTGTCAGATTCCCGATTATAATTACTTGCCAAATAATCGCCATTAGGTGCAGCACCTAATGTTGTATATAACATACCAAAGGCTTTGTTTTTATCTGCAAAATGATTTGGATATTTTTTTAGTAAATCACTATCATATGCTGCAAAAATAATTACGCTTCCATGTTCTGCCAAATCCATAACTTTACCAACCGGATGTGTTCCAAAATGAGCCGCTTTGGTTTCACCACTTGGCATATAGGGATTTGGCCATCCAAACTTATTATTTAAAACTGAATCATCAATATAAATCCTTCCATCTCTGTTGTTTTTAGAGGTGGATTTTACATAGTATGTCTTTCCATTATAGGTGACAGAAGCATACTTTGTTTTATCATTCCAGTCGACAGTTGCGCCATTTCTTTCAGCATATTCCCTTAATCCTACTTCTGCTAAACCCCAAGGGTCTGTGTAATAGAGAGGATTATTGTAACAATAAGTATACCAATTCAACCCACTTCTAATCGGGTCTTCTGTAATAAACCTGCCTATTCTAGGATTATAATACCTAGCCCTTAAATAGTAGTTCCCTGTTTCTTTATCGTAATATT
>CAZHPA010000020.1:0-32118 GCA_964533945.1 uncultured Defluviitaleaceae bacterium | reverse complement strand
CAATTTTATTAATTGCCAAAGTCGAGTTGGCGTTTGGGTAGCATAACGAAACAGGTTCTTGGCGTTTAACTGCTTTAACCAAGTTGCTGTCATACGGAACCGAACCTAAATATGAAAGTTTAACGTTTAAAAATTTATTTGAAACATTGGCAAGCTTTTCAAAAACTTCGCTGCCTTCTTGTTCGTCGTCAACTCTATTTACTATTATTTTAAAATTAGGTGTATTAATATTTTCTTCTTTAACCGTTTTAATAACTGCATAAGCGTCTGTTAAAGAAGTTGGTTCGGGTGTTGTTACAATTATTGATTCGTCAGAAGCTTTAATAAAATTAACAACAGTTTTTGAAATGCCTGCTCCTGTATCTATTAATATTATGTCTGAAACTTGGTCTAAAAATGACAAATTATCTAAAACGTAGCTCATTTGCCTATCACTTATATTTGCAAGCTCTGAAAACCCCGAACCACCCGAAATAAATTTAATTCCCAAGGGGCCGCTAACAACAATTTCCTCCATACTTCTACTTCCCAAAAGAACATCAGCAAGGCTATATTTAGGCAAAATTCCAAAAAGTATTTCTATATTTGCAAGCCCAAAATCTGCATCAATAATTGAAACACGTTTGCCGTGTTTTTTTAAGGCAATTGCAAGATTAACAGCAATATTTGTTTTACCCACGCCTCCTTTTCCGCTTGAAACGGAAATTACCCTTGCGCTAAATTCTTGACTTTTTACTTCTCTTGTTTTAATTATATTTCTAAGTCTTTCTGCCTGGTCAATCAAAACGCACCGCCCCCTAATCCCAACAGCATTTTTGCAATTTTTTCAGGCTGAATTATTTCAATGTCGTCGGGAACGTTTTGCCCCATAGTAACATAAGAAACCTTTTTTCCTGTTAAATAGCAAATGTTTAATATTGAGCCAAAAGCATTTGTTTCGTCAAGTTTTGTAAATATAATTTTAAAATCGCAAATTGTGCTGTAGCTTTCAACGATGCTTAATAGGTCTTCAAATTTTGTTGTAACACTTAAAACAAGATAGTTTTCGCTGTTTGGCACTTTTTCAAGAAGCTCTTTAATATCTATTAAATTGTCCATATTTTTATGAGAACGCCCTGCTGTATCTATTAATATTATATCGTTAATTTTTTTAACTTTGTTAATAGCAGGTGGCATTTCGTCGTTATTATAGACGGCTTGTATATCTATTCCTAAAATTTCGGCATATGTTTTAAGCTGTTCAACAGCTGCAATTCTGTACGTGTCTGCCGTAATTAAAGAAACGTTAAGCCCTTGTTTTAACATAAATATTGAAGAAAGTTTGGCTATTGTTGTTGTTTTGCCAACTCCTGTAGGGCCTAAGAGTGTTATAACTTTTGCGTTGTCTTTTGTTGTTTTTGAAAGCAAAACTGGAGAAGGTTCGCCTAAAACGCTAATAATAGTATTATATACTATTTTAACGATTAAGTTAATGTCAATTTTGTCCTCCTCTTCAATTAAATTAATATCTTCAAGTATTTTTTCGGCTATTTCGGGGGTAACTCCTTGTTCTATTAGTTCGTCGTAAAACAATTGAATCATGCTATTTTCGTATTTTCTTTTGCCAACCAAAATACTTTGTTCGGCTAAAGTTAGTTGTGTCATAAGCTTTGAAACAAGCTGTTCTGTTGCGTTAACTTTATTTTGCAACGATTCAATTTTAATTCCTTGTTCAACAATTGTTTTGTCTTTTAAAACTTTTTCGTGAGCTTTTTTTTCGGTTTGGGCTTCGCTGTTTTCGTTAGTTGTGTTGGCAGTTTGAAGCTTTGTTTCGGGTTTTGCTTCTTTTTGTTTATCTTCGTAGGCAGCAGTTACTTCAATAGTTGGTTTTTTAAAGAGTTTTAAAATACCTTTTGGAGTAATTTTTTTAATATTTAAAATTAAAGCAGAACTTCCCAGTTCGGCTTTTGCTTTTTCTAAAGCTTCTTGTTCTGTGCGTGCAACAAATTTTTTTATTTTCATGCAAGGCTCACCATTCCTATAGATTGAATTTCTGCAGATGGGTCAATCTCATTATAGGATAAAACAATTAAATCGGGGGCAACTTGTTCAACAAGCCTTTTAAAATATATTCTAACTATAGGTGATGTTAAAATTATCGGCTGCATACCCATTGAAGTTAACTTTTGAATTTCGTTGTTTAAATTTGTAAATATAGCTTGGGTTGTTTTTGGGTCTAATGCAAGGTAGCTTCCTTGTTCTGTTTGCTGCACAGAACTCATAATTTGCTGTTCTAAATCGGGGTCTAGCGTTATAACTTTGTTAAGTTCCCCTTCAAAAAACTTACGTGAAATTGCACGTTTTAATGATTGGCGAACATATTCTGTTAACATATCTGTATCTCTTGTCATGTGTGCATAATCGGCTAAAGTTTCAAGTATTGTAACTAAATCACGAATAGAAATACCTTCATTAAGCAGATTTGCCAAAACTTTTTGAATTTCTCCAACAGACATTAGCTTAGGCACAAGTTCTTCAACCAAAACGCCGTTTGCTTCCCTAACATTATTAACGAGAGTTTGAACATCTTGTCTTGAAAGAAGTTCGTGTAAATGCCCTCTTATAACTTCTGTTAAATGGGTTGCAATAATTGCAGGGGGGTCAACAACGGTGTAGCCTAAAGCTTCTGCACGTTCTCTTTGAGATTCCGAAATCCAAAGAGCGGGAAGTCCTAAATATGGTTCAACCGTTTCTATTCCGTCTATTTCTTCTTCAACAAAGCCGGGGTTCATAGCCATATAATGGTCGAAAAGAATATCTCCTCCGGCAACTTCGACGCCTTTTATAAGAATGCGGTATTGGTTGGGGCTTAATTTAATATCGTCTCTTAAACGTATTACAGGAACAATTGCGCCAAGTTCTAGTGCAATTTGCCGCCTTATCATAACAACACGGTCTAGTAGGTCGCCGCCTTGCGCTGGGTCTACAAGAGGAATTAGCCCATACCCAAAAAGAAGCAATATTGGGTCAACGTTTAAAAGCGAAACAACATTTTCGGGGCGGCGTATTTCTTGTGCATCTGCATCATCTGTTGTAATTTCTTCTTTAATTTGAGCAACAGTTGCACGTCTTCTCATTAACAATGAGCAATATATTAAAAATAATCCAAAAGGAACAAATAACATTCCGGGCAGTGGAGATGCCAAGCCTAAAAGAGCAATTACAGCGCCGGCAATTGAAAGAACAAGAGGTTGCCCAAAAAGCTGTTTTGAAATAGCTGTTGTAATTTCCGAATCGTTTGTTGCTTTTGTAACTAAAATACCTGTTGCAACGGATATTAAAAGAGCAGGAATTTGCCCAACAAGCCCGTCGCCTATAGTCATAATTGTATATAAATTAGCAGCTTCGGGAATTGAAAGCGGTTGCCCTGTTGCAACACCTGTTGCACCAAGCACAATACCTCCAACCATGTTTGTTAATGTAATTAAAATACCAACAATTGCATCGTTTTTAACGA
The DNA here is from genome assembly GCA_964533945.1 of uncultured Defluviitaleaceae bacterium. Lineage (GTDB taxonomy): Bacteria > Bacillota > Clostridia > Lachnospirales > WRBF01 > CAZHPA01. Next base: position 28,622 of record CAZHPA010000020.1, on the reverse strand, counting down.
ATTTGCTAGCACCATCCATGGCACCAAAAAAGCTTGCTTCATCTTGAATTTTTTTACGCCTTGCTTTTGCTTCTGTTTCATCTATAATTCCTGTGTTTAAATCTGCATCAATAGCCATTTGCTTGCCCGGCATAGCGTCTAATGTAAATCTTGCTGCAACTTCGGCTACACGCTCCGAGCCTTTTGTAATAACCAAAAAGTTTACAACAACAATAATCGAAAATACAATTACACCAACAACAATGGTATCGCCGCCTACAAAGTTTCCAAACGTTTCAATAACTCTTCCGGCGTAGCCGTTTCCTAGCATTTGCCGTGTTGAAGAAACGTTTAACGCAAGCCTAAAAAGTGTTGTAATTAAAAGTATTGTTGGAAACAAATTCATGTCTAGTGCTTCTTTTGCATACAAAGCATTCAGCAAAATAATAAGCGAAACAGCTATACTTAACATAAACAGAGCATCAAGCAATGCTGGTGGAAGAGGTTTAATAATAATTATTATTATAGAGATTATAAAAATACCTATTGATGCCTCTTTAAATCTCATTTGTTCTGCTCCTTATAAGTTTCTATTTATAAAGTATTATACCTTATTATTAAAAAATTTTCCATACTTATTTTAAAAGTTTTCATGTTGCACTAAATCAAAATATATGGCATTATAAAATTTATAACAAATTAATAAAATAGGAGGATTTTTTTAATGAGATTATTAACAAGGTCGGATTTCGACGGACTTATTTGCGGCGCAATTTTAAAGCAAGTTGGTTTAGTTGACAGCTGGAAAATTGTGCATCCAAAAGATATTCAAGACGGTTTGGTTGAAGTTACAGAAAATGATATTTTAGCAAATGTTCCATACGTTGAAGGCTGCGGTATGTGGTTTGACCATCACGTAAGCGAAACAGAACGTTTAGGCGATATTAAATTTAAAGGCGAAAGCAGAATTGCTAAAAGTGCTGCAAGAATTGTTTACGAATATTATGGCGGAAAAGAAAAAATGCCTCAATTTGAACAAATGATTGATGCCGTTGACAAAGTTGATTCTGCCGATTTAACAATTGACGAAATACTAAACCCAAAAGGTTGGATTCTTTTAGGCTTTATTATGGACCCGCGCACAGGACTTGGAAGATTTAGAAATTTTAAAATAAGCAACTTAACTTTAATGGATTCTTTAATTGAAATTTGTAGAACAACTCCTATTGAAGAAATACTACAAAACGAACATGTTATTGAAAGAATTGACATGTATTTTGAACAAAACGAACTATTTAAGCAAATGCTTGAAAAATATACTAAAACAGACGGCAACGTTATAATTACAGATTTAAGAGGCATTGAAACTATATATACAGGCAATAGATTTTTAATATACAGCCTTTTCCCAGAACAAAATATTTCTGTTTGGATAACAGACGGCAAAGCGAAACAAAACTGTGCAATAGCTTGCGGACACAGCGTTTTAAACAGAACTTCTAAAACTAATGTTGGAAGCTTAATGCTAAAATATGGCGGCGGCGGTCATAAACAAGTTGGAACTTGCCAAGTTGCATATGCAAATGTTGATAAAGCTGTTAGTGAAATAGTGGGGCAAATGAAAATTGATGGCTAGTTTTAATATAATACGCATAGATGAAACTTCTTCAACAAATGATGAAGCTAAGAAAATAGCATTAAAAGAAGCAGAAGAAGGAACTGTTGTTGTTGCAAAAAGACAAACAAGCGGTAAAGGGCGCTTAGGTAGAAAATGGGATTCAAACGACGAAGATTCCATATACATGAGCGTTATTTTAAAGCCAAACGCCGAAGCCAAAAACATTTCAAAATTAACGCTTATAATAGGGCTTTGTGTTCGCCGTGCAATTATTGAAATTTTGGAAGACGAAAGTATAGAAGTTGCTTTAAAATGGCCCAATGACGTTTATGTTAATAAGAAAAAGGTTTGCGGCATTTTATGCGAACTTACAACGTTAGGAAATGCCGTCAATTTTATTATTGCGGGAATCGGCGTTAACGTAAACAATGAAAAATTTGATGAATGGATTTCAAATAAAGCAACATCATTGTTTTTAGAAAGCGGTAAAAAGTTTTCAAAAGATAAGCTAATTCACACAATACTAAATAATTTAAATTATTACTACACCGAATTTCAAAAAGATTTCAGCTTATCTAAATTTCTAAACGAATATGTTAGCGTTTGTATGAATATAGGCAATACTTACATTGAAGACGGAACATCTGGAACATCTGGAACATCTGGAAAAGAAACTGGAGTTGTTGTTTCGATTTCGGAAGACGGAGAATTAATATATGAATAAATTTAGCACTGTTTTTAGCCGAATTCCTTTAACAAAAGATGTTTTTAACGAACTTGAAAGCGCAAACGTTAAAGCCGTTAATGTTGATAAAAAGCTTAAGAAACTTAGTATTTCAATGGAACTGTATAAAATTATAAACGAGCGCAACATTTCGGAATTTAAATCCAAACTGCACATGGAACTTCCATCTGTTAAAGATATAGATATTGCATTTGAATATGTTCTTGAAGGTTTAAGCAAAGAGCAGTTAATTAAAATGTATTGGAAAAATATTCTGTCTTATGTTGAAACTGAAAGCCCTGTATGTTTCAAGCTTTTAGAGGAATCTAAGTGGCGTGTTAAAGATAATGCGCTAATTATTTCGGTTAAAAACAACGGCTTGTTTTTGTTTTTAAAAAGAGGTGTAGACAAAAGCATACAGGAAATGATAAACAGAAGGCTGAAAGCAGGGCTTATAGTCGTAATCGAAAATGATGCAAAAAGTGAAGCTGAATATGGCAAAAAACAAAGTCTTATACATCAAGATTACGTTGAAGCTTTAAGCAATTATTCTTTTGCCAAAGTTTCATTGCCTAAAGCTACTATCGAAAAGCAACCTACAGCTAAAAAGCCTTTGCCAAACCAATCCAAGCAATCTAAAAAATTTGTTAGAAGTAACAGCTCGGCTAAAATTGTTAATAGCATACTAGAAGAAGCTGTGCTTTTATCTAAAGAGCTTCAAAAAGATAGCGAAATTATAGTTTCGGGGCAAATATTTGATATTGAATTAAGAGAAACAAGAAACGGCAAACTACTTGTTTCATTCGACATAACCGACAGAACAAGCTCTATTACTATTAAGTTTTTTTCAGTTAAAGAAGAATACGAGCAAACTTTTAACAGCGTTTTAAAGAAGCGAAACTTTGTTAAAGTTAAAGGCAAGGTGCAGTTTGATGAATACGCAAAGCAACTTAATATTATGGCGGCGCAAATTTGCAGCGTTACTTTAGAACATAACGACAGAGCCGATAATTACGAAACAAAACGTGTTGAATTGCATTTGCACACACAAATGAGTGCTATGGACGGCATGAATCCTGCAAAAGACTACATAAGCCATGCTGCAAAATTCGGGCATCGTGCAATAGCCATAACAGACCATGCCGTTGTTCAATCGTTTCCAGAAGCTATGGAGTTTGGGAAAAAACTTGGTATTAAAATTATTTATGGAGTAGAAGCGTATTTAGTTGATGACTTAAAGGAAAGCTATTCTCAAAAGTTAAAACATAAGCACGCCGTTATACTTGCCAAAAACCAACTTGGGCTTAAACATCTTTACGAATTAGTTTCAAAATCTCATATTAACTATTTTTACAAGCGCCCCAGAATACCTAAAAGCGAATTTTTAAAGCTAAGGGAAGGCTTAATTATAGGAACGGCTTGTGATGCCGGCGAGCTTTACAGCGCTGTTTTAAACAATTTGCCCAAAGAACACATTGACGAATTGGCACAATTTTACGACTATTTTGAAATACAACCAATAGGTAACTGTATGTATATGGTTAGAAACGGCAGGCTTAAAGGAACGCAAGATTTAATAGATATAAACAAAAAAATTGTTGAACTTGGAAAGCTTTATAATAAGCCGGTTGTTGCAACGTGCGACGTGCATTTTTTAAACCCTGAAGATGAAATATTTAGAAGAATTATTCAAACAGGGGAAGGCTATAAAGATGCCGAAAGTCAGCCGCCTTTATATTACAGAACAACAGAAGAAATGCTTTTGGAATTTGAATATTTAGGGGAACAAGCTGCAAAGCAAGTTGTTATTGAAAGCACTAACAAAATAGCCGATATGATAGAAGATGTTAAACCTATTCCAAGCGGAACTTTCCCCCCTGTTATAGAAGGGGCAGAAGAAGAACTTGTTAACATTACAATGTCTAAGGCAAAATCACTGTACGGCGAAACGTTGCCCGAAATTGTTGCACAGCGACTTAACAAAGAACTTAGTTCTATTACTAAAAACGGCTTTTCGGTTATGTATATAATAGCGCAAAAGCTTGTTTGGAAATCTATTGAAGACGGCTATCTTGTAGGTTCTAGAGGTTCTGTTGGTTCATCATTTGTTGCAACAATGGCAGGCATAACGGAAGTTAATCCACTTCCCCCCCATTATCTATGCCCTAAGTGCAAGTTTTCGGATTTTAATTCCGAAATTGTTAAACCTTTTGCAGGTGGTTCGGGCTGCGACATGCCAAAAAGAGCTTGCCCTGTTTGCGGAGAAAATCTTAAAAAAGACGGACACGACATTCCGTTTGAAACATTTTTAGGATTCGATGGCGATAAAGAACCCGATATCGACTTAAACTTCTCGGGGGAATATCAATTAAAAGCCCACGCATACACAGAAGAACTTTTTGGCGAAGGCAATGTTTTTAAAGCTGGAACAATTGGCACTTTAGCAGACAAAACCGCTTTTGGATATGTTATGAAGTATTTCGATGAAAAAGGGGTTAAAGCAAGACCGGCAGAAGTTAACCGTTTAAAATTAGGCTGCACAGGCATTAAAAAAACAACAGGGCAACACCCCGGGGGACTTATAGTTTTGCCTAAAGGGCATAGTATTTACGAATTTTGCCCTGTTCAAAGACCGGCTAATGATGCTAATTCGAATGTTGTTACAACGCATTTCGACTTTCACTCGTCCATTGAAGGAAGGCTTTTAAAGCTTGATATATTGGGGCACGACGTTCCAACCATAATTCGTATGCTTCACGACATAACGGGCATAGACCCGCGAACCGTTGACCTTTCGGACAAAGATGTTTTATCGCTTTTCACTTCTATGGAAGCTTTGAATATAGATAAAAGCATAATAGATAGTAAAACAGGCTCGTTAGGGCTTCCCGAATTTGGTACAAGCTTTGTAAGGCAAATGCTAGTTGACACACAACCAACATCTTTTTCAGAGCTTGTTAGAATTTCAGGTCTTTCGCACGGCACAGATGTTTGGTTTAACAATGCGCAAGACTTAATCCGTGACAACGTTGCAACACTTAAAGAAATTATACCAACACGTGATGATATTATGGTTTATTTAATTAACAAAGGTGTCGAAAAGCTTAAAGCTTTCAAAATTATGGAAGGCGTTAGAAAAGGAAAAGGCGTTAAAGAAGAAGACGCAGAAGCTATGAAAAAAGCAGGCGTTCCCGAATGGTATACCGAATCTTGTCGAAAAATTAAATATATGTTCCCAAAAGGTCATGCTGTGGCATACGTTATGATGACTGTTAGAATCGGATATTATAAAATACACTATCCATACAGTTTTTATGCTGCAACATTTTCTGTTAGGTCTGAAGATTTCGACTATGAATTAATGTGCCACGGCGTTGAAGCTTGCAAAAGAGAATATACAAGAATTTCAGAGCTTGGCAAAGAAGTAACGGCAAAAGAAAAAAACACGTTAACGACGCTTGAGCTTGTTTTGGAAATGTATGCAAGAGGGCTTAAATTTGTACCTATTGATTTATATAAGGCGCAAGCTAAAAAGTTTATAGTTACAGAAGACGGGTTAATGCCGCCGTTAATAACTGTTCAAGGCTTGGGTGAATCTGTTGCCGAAAACATTGTAAATGCACGAAACGAGGACGAGTTTTCAACAATTAGAGAATTTAGAGAGAGAACAAAGGTTAACAAAACAGTTCTTCAGTTGTTACAAAAAACAGGAATTTTAGATGGTTTGCCTGAAACAGAGCAGCTGACACTATTTTAAGATATAATTTTTAAAATTTTTAAGGAGGAATTTTTTTGATAGATATTGCAATAATTGGGGCAGGCCCTGCCGGGCTTTCGGCTGCAATTAACATAGCAAGTCGCAACAAAAAACCCGTTGTTTTTGGTAGACCAATTAATAGCAGCTGGTTATATGCAGCAGAACTTGTTAACAATCATTTAGGTATGCCAAAGCAAACAGGGGTTGAAATGCTTAACAATTTCAGAAACCATGCAATAGACTTGGGAGTTGAAATTAAAGAAGGAAGAATTTTGCAAATACTTGACATGGGAAGTCATTTTGCGTTAAACTTTGAGAATGAGTTTGTGGAAGCAAAAAAAGTTATTATTGCAACAGGCATTTCAAAAGGAAAAACAATTAAAGGTGAAAGCGAATTTTTAGGCAAAGGCGTTAGCTATTGCGCAACTTGTGATGGTATGCTTTACAGAGGAAAAGATGTTGTTGTTGTAGGCGAAACTGAAGAAGGCATACATGATGCTAATTTTTTAGCCGAAATTTGCAACAAAGTTTATTATTTGCCGTACAATAATCAAATTGAAAACCTCAATTTGATTAATGGTAAAATTGAAGTTATTGAAAATGTTAAGCTAACAGAAGTTATAGGAGATGAATTTGTTAATTCCGTTTTAGTAGGCGACAAAACGATTAATTGCAGCGGAGTTTTTTTTATAAAGCAAACTACCCCTATAACAAGCTTAATATTTAATTTAGAGCTTGATGACAACAATGCAATTAAAATTAACAGACTATGCCAAACAAATTTAAATGGCATTTTTGCAGCCGGCGATTGCACAGGCGCACCGTTTCAAGTTTCAAAAGCTGTTGGCGAAGGGCTTGTTGCCGGTTTGCAAGCAGTTAAAGAACTTTAAGGAGGAATAAAAATGGAAATTAAAAAAATATTAACAACATCACCAAAAGCAAAACCGTCGGATAGCAATTTAGGTTTTGGTAAAATTTTCACAGACCATATGTTTACAATGGATTACACAGAAGGCAAAGGCTGGCACGACCCGCAAATAATACCATATGCTCCAATTGAATTATGGCCTTCTGCAATGGTTTTGCACTACGGGCAGGCTGTTTTTGAAGGGCTTAAAGCGTACAAAACTAAAGATGGCAAAGTTTTGCTTTTTAGACCCGAAAAAAACTTTGAACGTTTGAACGTTTCAGATGAAAGAATGTGCATTCCCGAATTAGACGTTGATTTTGCAGTTAAAGCACTTGTTGAACTTTTAAAAGTTGAAAAAGATTGGGTGCCTGATGCAGAAGGAACAACTTTATATATAAGACCATTTGTTATTGCAACAGAAAATTCTATCGGTGTTCATGTTTCATCGGAATATAAATTTTTAATTATACTTTCTCCGGTTGGGCAATATTATGCCGAAGGAATTAATCCCGTTAAAATTTATATTGAAGATGAATATGTTCGTGCAGTTAAAGGCGGTATAGGTTTTACAAAAGCAACGGCAAACTATGCAAGCAGCTTAAAAGGGCAAATGAAAGCCAAAAAGCTAGGCTTTACTCAAGTTTTGTGGCTTGATGGCATAGAACGCAAGTACATTGAAGAAGTTGGAACTATGAACGTATTTTTCAAAATAGATGGCAAACTTGTAACACCTGCTTTGGAAGGAAGCATTTTGCCGGGTATAACAAGAGCTTCTGTAATTGAACTTGCAAAAAATTGGGGAATTGAAGTAGTTGAAAGAAAAATTAGCATTGATGAATTGTTTGAAGCACATGAAAAAGGCATATTCGAGGAAGCATTTGGAACAGGAACTGCAGCGGTTCTTTCACCTATTGGACAATTAACTTACGGCGACAAAACAATTCAAGTTAAAGATGGAGAAATAGGGGAATTGTCAAGGAAATTGTATGATGAATTAACAGGTATTCAATATGGCAAAATAGAGGACAAATTCGGTTGGGTTAAAGTTGTAGAGTGATTAACTGTTAATACAAATATAGTAAATTTAAGAAAAAGTAGCCTAAATTTCTATAAAATAAGGAGAGTAATCTGTTACTGAAAATACTTACAATCTTTGTATTGACTTTTATTTTGCTAATTATTATAATAATTATTAAGCAAAACCAAGCCTTAAAAAATGTTTCATCAACAGCTTGTTCTGTTGACTACCGTGGGCTACACGGGAAGTTACGCTTGTGGACTGCTGATTATTATAGCTCCTAGCAAAGCTAGGAGTAGTAATTTTAAAAACGTTATTAGGTTAGGCGAAAACGGGCAGGTTGAAGCAAGAATTTTCTGGATGTAGAATTTTCTACGTTTTCAGTAGCAGTAGACGAAACGGGTGATAATATGAGCGCTAAAATTATATATTTTTCGCTTGATGGCAACACAAGGCTAGTTGCTGAAAATATATCTAAAGCAATTTCAGCCGATAAATTGGAATTAAAACTTATTAAACAATATCCAACAAAAGGCTTTAAAAAATATTTTTTTGGTGGCAAAGATGTTATCTTTAAAGAAAAACCTGCTCTTGCAAGTTACAACAAAAGCTTAAAGCAAGGCTTAATTATATTGGGTTCTCCTATTTGGGCATCTACGTTTGCTCCTCCGATTTATACATTTTTGTGCGAAAACGATTTAAGTGGCAAAAAGGTTGCATTTTTTGCTTGTCATGGAAGTGGTGGAGCCGGAAAATGTTTTGAAGACTTTAAAAAGCTACAGCCAAACGCCGAACTTATTTCAACTATTAGCTTTTTCAACCCGTTAACAAAAGACAGTAATGCACAAATAGAAAAAGCTGTTAATTGGGCTTCAAGTCTTATCTAATTTAACTTCGTTTTTTAGATTAAACTTTATAGCACTTTAACTTAAATGCTTTAACATAACCTAAAAGCATTTAGGATTGATTAAGAAACATAATATTTTAAAAGCGTTTAGTTGGCGTGGGGGGAATGGCAATCCCCCACGTTTCTTTACTTATTTCTTTTTAAAAGAAAGAAGAACATTTACTTTTTTTCTAAATAATGAGCACGAACATCAGTTCAAAAACAAATATTATTCAAGTGTTTAGTAGATTGAAAAACTATAATTAATTAAGTTTTGGCTTTTCAAACTTCCTAATTTTAAGCCTTAATTAATAAACTAAAAAGGACGCTTTATGCGTCCTTAACTTCGCAAGTATATGCATCTAAAAGAAACGGTTCGGGTATTTGTTCAACAAACACCCTATAACAAGGAGTTGCTTTTAAATTTGTTTCTTTATCAGAGCTTTTTTCATCTTGGTAGTACACCTTGTCGATTTTATTAATAAAAATTTCGTTGTAATCGTTTTTGCTTCTTAAATGCTGTGTTAATGCATACAGTACTTCATCAACAGGGCATATTTCTTTTAAATTTCGCTCGAACCCTAAAACTTCGCTAAAGCTAAATTCAACTTTAAATATTTCATCTTTGCTTACAAAAAATCTTATAAAATTACTATAAATAATATTATTTTTGTAAATTTCACTATAATTTAACACAATATATTTCTGTTCCATAACTATACTATCTAAAACTAATGCTGGTAAATCTAATTTATTTTTTTCTATAAATTCATTACATATATTTTTTGCAATTTCTTCTTGCCCATCTTTAACGGGTTCTAGCAGTTTTGAAGCTTTTTCGTTTTCATATGTAACGATTCCATCTTCAATTATTAATGTTTCCTTTTCTTTATAGTAAATTGTTCTGTTAAATTCAATAAAGCTATCAACGCCTTCGTTGCCTCCAAATACCATTTTAATTATTGTGTCCATATTATAGTTAATAGGCAAAACATTAATTGGCTTCATAGGCTTATATTCTTTTATTAATTGGTCGTATAAAACAACTTTGTTTGCTGAAAGAACTTTATAAATTGCGTTTTCCTGCGCTTTAGTCATAGCATAACGATTACTGTTTAAATACACAAGAACAGCCAATAATAAATTTAATATTGCCAAAAATACTATTGTTAAAGTTTTAGCTTTTTCCCAATACATTTTGAACCCCTACTTCTTTGTACTTTGAGCATATGTTTTGCCATCTACATTTAAAAACCAATATAGAAGCAACTGTTTGCTTTCGTCAACATTATATCCTAAAACAACGCTGTTTAATGCCGTTTCCAATGATGCTTCTTTAGAAGCTTCGGTTGGTAAAAGTAAATTAATTAAGCTTTCAAAGTCAATTTTAGCAGCTTCTTTAACTTTATTTTCATTAATTACATAATTATATACAAGCTTTTTATATTTTCTAACTTTTCTATGCTCAACCGTAATTTCTATAAAATGTTGCAATTCAATTTTTGAAATAATGTTACTTGAAAGTTTTAGTGGATAGTCGTTAATTACATAATCAAAGTAAAATGTTGTTTTGCCCTCATTAATTGAGTAATCGGCTAAATAATATTCATTTGTTATAGTTGTATCCATTAAAAGGAAGTTTACAGCTATATAATAGTCGGTTTCAAGCGTCGAATTTGTATCTCTTGTTGAAATGCTGTAGTCGGAATATTCCAGCACATCATTTGGATAGTATTTAACAACAACGTTTTCGTTGCTATAAGTGTATACATTATTAATTGCGCCCCACCATTTAGATGCTGGCTTATCAAAAAACAAATCAATATTTTTTTCTACTGTTTTAAGTAAAAGTTCTCCGCTTGGCGAATACGGGTTTTGTTTTGAAATTAAAGAATATTTATAGTTGTTTGTGGGGCTTGGAATAAATACATTTTTTAAAAAAACCGAACTTTCTTCCTCGTTGCTTTTTTCTAGTTGTTTAGATGAGATGTAAAGCAATTTTTCACCTGTATTTTGCTGTTCTATAGAGCTTCTTAGTTGTTCTGCAATTGGAGCTTGTGGAGTTTGTTTTGAAATATATTCAAAATATTGGTTAGACTTTTCATCAACAAAAAGTATTCTAATTTTATCATTTTGTTCAGGGATTATAACAATAGAGTTAAAAGCTTTAACTTTAGAATTTATGTTGCTGCTTCTTCGATTAAAGCTATGAACAAAAATATCTGTTGGCAATTGAAAATTGTATTCATAAATATACGAGCAACAGCCTAGCATTTTATCCCAATTTATGTCGCTTACTCCAACAAATTCTCCGCCGCTTAATATTTGGGTGATTGCTTCATCTCCATATTTTTTTGCTTCTGTATTTTGAATGTTGCTATATGCTATTGAATAAGTTTTGTTTCCAAAATTTGTAATAATTCTATATGGCGTTGCAAAAGGTTTTAAGCTTTCATCAACGTTTATAGGTGCATCTGAAGAAAAAATGCTTGAGAAAACATAAGAAAAGCTGCGCTTTGAAACTTCAACAAACCATAGCTGACCCGCTAAGTAAATTGCAGAAATAATTAAAGCTATAATTGTTGTTGTTTTTAGCATTTTAATTCCCCTTTCTTAGTTTTCGACTTTTAAGGTTTTAGGCTCTTTTGGAAATAAAGCGTCATTGTCGTTCCAACGCCAAATTCGCTTGTTGCTGTAATTTTGCCTTTATGGGCTTCAATAATTTCTTTGGCAATTGCAAGCCCAAGCCCTGTGCCACCCATTGCCCGTGAGCGTGCCTTATCAACTCTGTAAAATCTTTCAAAAATATGTGGTAAGTCTTGCTTTGGTATGCCTATTCCGCTGTCTTTTATAGAAACAACATAATAATCTTGTTGCTCTGCTGCAGTTATTTTTATAGTGCTTCCGTCATTGCTATATTTTATTGCATTGCTTATAATATTTGTAATAACTTGATTAATGCGTGAAGAATCGGCTGAAATAATAAAGTTTTGTGGCTTGTTGTCAAACAAAATAACTTGATTCTTTTTATTCGCCAAAACAACATTTTGTTTAATGCATTGATTAATTAGTTTAATTAAATCGGTTTTTGTTAAATTTAGTTTTAACTGCTTGTTGTCAAATTGCGATAAATCTAGCAAATCTTTAACTAAAAGCGTCATTCTATCGGCTTCAGATTCAATTACGTTTAAAAACTCAATAGCCATATCTCTATCATCAATTACACCATCAATTAACGTTTCGGAATACGTTTTAATTGTTGTTATAGGCGTTCTTATTTCATGGGAAACATTTGCAACAAATTCTTTTCTCATATCATCAAGTTTTCGGTGCTGTGTTATGTCTTGAAGTACAATTACTATGCCGTCTATGTTGCCAAATTTGTTTAAATATGGCGTAAAACTTGCCGTAATAAATTTATCTTTAATGCTTAATGTTGTATTTTTAATGTTGCTTGCGTTTACTGTGCTTAGTTCAAAGGCTTGAACGCCCAAATGTTTCATCATTTCGGGAAACGGTATTTGTTCTATATTTATGTTTTCAAGTTCTAAAAGCTCTTGACAAAATGAGTTTGCATGAATTAACGCCCCGTTTCTATCGTATGCCAATACGCCGTCGGTCATATTGTGTAGGAGAGTTTCCATTTTGTTTTTTTCGCTCTCCATATTCATAATTGTTTCATTTAATTCTTTTGCCATATTGTTAAAGCTTTCCGTTAATTGTCCTATTTCATCTGAACTGTTAACGGGTATTTCTTCATCAAGCATACCTATTGCCATTTCTTTAGCCTTTTTAGTTAAAACGATAATTGGACCCGTTAAGTTGCTTGCAAACAAAAAGCCTAATATTCCCGTGCAAACAAGCGCTATAATAACCGTAAACATAAGCGTTATGCCTAAATCTAGCGTGCTTTTTAAAATAGGCTCGGCATCATAACGTGTAAAAATAACATATTTAACTTGCCCTTCCTCATCAAAAACAGGTTCGGCATAGTTAATTAGTTCTATAAATTGCCCTGTTGTATCTATATCCTTTCCTCTACTAAACGCTTTTTGACCGGCAAATGCCGAAATTATTGCGGTATCTGAATATTTTAACTTTAAAAGTTTAACGTTTGATGCAATGGTTAGTCCTCTGCGGTTTAAAATGTTACCTTGAATGCCATCGGTAGCGTTTTTAAATGTTATGCCATTAGAAAGTTCTTCTTGAAATTCTTCAGGGGGATATACTTGTATAATTTGCTCTTTAATATGCAAAGAAAACGCTTCTAGCTTTGTTTCTGCTTTTTTGGTTTCTTGCAAGTTTGTTCTTGTTATCATAAAAGTTCCGCTAATTATCATAATAATAAACACTAAAGCCAAATAAATAGCAACCCATTTTAATTTAATGCTTTTCATTTATCCTCCGAAATAATACCCAATACCTCGTTTTGTTAATATAAATTTAGGTTTATCGGGGTTATCTTCAAGCTTCGAACGCAAGCGCCTTATTGTTACGTCAACAGTTCTAACGTCTCCAAAATATTCGTATCCCCAAACTTTTTCAAGCAAAGCTTCCCTTGAAAACACTTGTGTTTTTTGGGTTGCTAAAAATTTAACAAGTTCAAATTCACGTCTTGTAAGTTCAATTACTTCTTCACGCTTTCTAAGCTCGTATTTATCTGGATATATTGAAATATCGCCAAACTCTAAAACATTGTCTTTTTTAATATCCGAAGGTTCTGCATCTTGTCGTCTTAAATTTGCTTTAATTCTTGCCAAAAGCTCTCTAATGCTAAACGGTTTTGTAACGTAATCATCTGCGCCAAGTTCAAGCCCAACAACTTTGTCAACTTCTTCTGCTCTTGCTGTTAACATTATAATTGGAGTTTGAAGTTTTTCTCTAACTTTTCGGCAAACTTCAAAGCCGTCTAGTTTTGGCATCATAATGTCTAAAATAATTAATTCTGGGTGTTCGTTTAATGCAAGATATAAGCCTTGTTCTCCGTCAAATGCACAAATAACGTCGAATCCTTCTTTTTTTAAGTTAAAGGTAATTATGTCAACTATATTTTTTTCATCATCAACTATTAATATTTTTTTTCCCATAAATTCACCTCATTCTAATTATTATATAATATTAAGCAAAACTTGACAAGATTATATGACCTAATGTAAAATTTTATGTAAAGTTTAATTATTGGGCGGCTGAAAAATGAACATACTGTATTTAATGAATTATGCCGGAAGCGGCGGCACAGAAAACTACGTTTACGTTTTGGCAAAACATTTAACAAGTGAAAACCATAACCTGCACTTTATATATAACATAGAAGGGCTTTTATGTAAGCAAATGCAAAGCCTAGGGGTTAATTGCATTCACCTTAAAATGTCTAGCCCATTTGATTTTTTAGCAGCAGCAAAGCTTGCAAAGTATTGTAGAGAAAATAACATTGGTATAATTCACGCTCAACATCAAAGAGAAAATTATGTTGCTATTTTTGCCAAAATGTTATACCCTAATATACGGGTTGTGTTTTCATGTCATTTTGCAATGGAAAATAATGCTATTTGGAAAGCAATGAACTTTTTTGTTGGAAAAGGCGATAATGCAATAATTGCTGTTTGCAACGTTGTTTATAAATTTTTAATTTTAAATAAGCTTCCTAAAAACAAAATAGTAACAATTCCAAATGGTGTTGAAGTTGCAGAATATAAACATAATACATTAAATTGCGCTGTTAGAAAAGAATTTAATATTTCAAATGACGAGTTTGTTTTTGTTAGCGTTTCAAGGTTTTCGGAAGAAAAAGGCATGATGTTTTTGTTAAAAGCGGCAGCTATTTTGATTAAGGAATTAAAATTTAAACTGCTTTTGGTTGGAGATGGCGAACTTCTTAACGACTGCATTAACTACGCCAACACAAATGGGCTAAAAGAAACGGCGATTTTTGCAGGCTATAGAACAGATGCAAAGCTTTTTTTAGAAGCCTCGAATGTATTTGTTAATTCTTCAAAAACAGAAGCACATAGCTTTGCAATTTTAGAAGCAATGTCTAAAGCGCTGCCAATTATTGCAACAAACGTTGGAGGAAATATTGATATTGTTAATGATGAAAATAATTGCGGAATTTTAGTTCCGTTTAATGACGAACACAGCCTAAAAAATGCTATGCTTAAACTTGCAACGGATAAAAAGCTTTGGGAAAAGCTTTCTAAAAATTCTTTAAAAGCTGTTCAAAAAAACTTTAATATTAAAAATACCGTTGCAAAAACAATTACAGTTTATGAGAAAGGGGTTGATTAAAAAGTGTCAAAGTTAATCGACGCAAAAGGTCGAGTTTTGGGCAAAATCAACGTTATTGATTTATTTGTTGTTCTTGTTGCATTAGTTATCGTTTCATTTTTTGGAGTTAAATTTATAACACCTAAACTGTCAACTGTAACTGCTCAAGATGAAATTGTAATTAAACTATACGGTGAATTTTCGCCTTCATATGCTGTTAAATCTATGAAAATTGGTGACAAAGTAGAAGATGAAGGGCGCAACATAGATTTTGGAACAATTACAGATATTGAAACTTATGATGGCTTTTTATTAACATCAGATGCAGAGGGAAAACAGCATAAAGCGTCGGTTGAAGGTTACAATTCATATACAATTACAACAGAAGCAAAGGCGCAGTTAATCGACGGTGGAGACGGTGGCTTTAAAATTAACGGCAACATTTACGTTATAGGGCATAGCCTTACTGTTCGTGCTGGCGATGCCAAATTAGGCTTAAAATTGGCAGGCTTTGAAAAGAAGACAGGAAATTAATGGCGTATAGCCTTTTTAATAAGTTATTATGAGAAGGGAATTGATTAAAAAGTGTCAAAGTTAATCGACGAAAAAAGTCGAGTTTTTGGTAAAATCAATATTATTGACTTACTCGTTATTGTTGTTGCGTTAGCTGCTGTTTTATATTTTGGAGTGAAAATTATAACGCCTAAAGTAGCAACTGTAACTGCCCAAGATGAACTTGTAATTAAACTATACGGTGAATTTTCACCTTCATATGTTGTTGAAGCTATAAAAGTTGGCGATAAAGTGGAAGATGAAGGGCTACACATAGACTTTGGAACAATTACAGATATTGAAACATATGACGGTTATTTATTAACATCAGATGCAGAAGGAAAACAACATAAAGCAACTGTTGAAGGATATAATTCATACACAATTACAACAGAAGCAAAAGGGCAATTAATTGAAGACGGAGCGGGCGGCTTTAAAATTAATGGTAACACTTATGTTATAGGTCATGGCTTTACCGTTCGTGCTGGCAGAACTAAATTATTTTTAAGATTGGCAGGCTTTGAAAAGAAGGCGGCGAGCTAATGACATATAGCTTTTTAATAAACTATATAATTAAAATTTATAATCAAATTAACGTATACTATGAAAAAAGCAAAACTTATGCTTTAATTTGCCGTATTGGTAACTCTTTTAAAGGAAGCATTGCTTATGCAAAAGCTTTTAATATAGTTTGCATCGAAAGTAAAACTCAATATGTGAAAAATAGTGTTTTTTTTCAGGCTTTATATAAAATAGTCGGGTTTTTTTCAAGAATTTCAACTTTAATATTTAAATCTTTAAACTTTGAACATTCGGCTTTTGCTAAAGCTGTAAGTCATTCGGCTATAAACTTTAAAGGAATGTTTTTAGAAAACAGCCTTTGTGTTTTTATTTTTGTAATGTGCATAATGCCTCATGGTTTTTGGAACAATTTACTTATTTTGGCAGCGGCGCTTGCTTTGGTTTTAATATTAATTGCTCAAGTTGCCCTAAATCCCTTAAAAAGGAAGTTTTCTTTTAAAAATATTTCTGCCTCTTTAATAATTTACACAATGCTTGGATTTTTAAATATACTTACAAGCGTTGCAAGAGGCGACACAATTAGAATATTTGCGCTGCTTTTTTCATGCATTCTTATTTCTATAGTAACTCAAGCAGCGGCAAGTTCTAAAAGGGGAATTAGGCTTGTTGTGGTAACTTTGCTTTTGGCGGCATTTGTTTCGGCGCTATATGGTATATATGAATATAAAGTTGGAGTTGGCGTTAGGCTTGAATTTGTTGATACACTTGCAAGCGGCGGTCTTTCGCGTCTTTTTGCAACAATGGACAACCCTAACAACTATGCCGAATTTTTAATTATGATGTTTCCGCTTGCTTTTGCGTTTCTTCTTAACTTAAAAACAGATACAAAGCGATTCCTTGTAATTATTACTATGTCTGTATGCCTTTTGGCATTGGTTTTAACGTATTCAAGGTCTTCATACTTAGCACTTGTTGTTTCGGGAGCAGTATTTGTTTTGCTTATAAATAAGCGGCTTGTTCCGTTTTTTATAGTTATTGGCATAGCTTTAATACCAGTTATACCAACAGCTATAATAAATAGAATTTTAACAATAGGTAAAGATTCTTCAAGCTACTATCGCCTTATGATTTGGGAAGGTGCAGGCAAAACGCTTAGAAATAATTGGTTATTTGGAATTGGAATTGGGCCTGCTGCTTTTGCAAAAGAATATAAATACTATGCAATACCTGTTGCTTCACCCGCTATGCATTCCCATAACTTATTGTTTCAAGCTTGGCTTGAAATGGGAATTTTGGGCATTATTTCTTTTGTAGCATTTTTAGCTTCAACAATTAAAAAAGCAATTGTAACTTGCAGAAAAACAGTTGATTTAGAAATTAAATATTATTCGGCGGCAGCTTGTGCTGCACTTTGCGGAGTTTTATTTATAAGCTTATTTGAATATATTTGGTTTTACCCACGTATTATGGCTTTGTTTTGGATTGTTGTAGGGTTAGTTAGGGGAGTTGGTCAAGCTGAAAGTGTTGCATCTAATTAGCGGCGGAGATAGCGGAGGGGCTAAAACTCATGTTTTCACGCTTTTAACTTCTTTAATAGAAAGCATTGAAATAAACGTTGTTTGTTTTATGGAAGGTGTTTTCTATAAAGAAATTGAGAAAATGCCTATTCCTTCTATGCTAATGAAGCAAAAATATAGAAATGATTTAACTATTATTCCAAAACTTGTTAAACATATACGCAAGCAACGGTATAATTTAATTCATGCACATGGCGCAAGGGCGAATTTTATCGCTCTATTGTTGCGCCCATTTATTAAAATTCCAATGATTACAACAGTGCATAGTGACTATAGAATGGACTTTACGCAAAATCTATATAAGAAAATGGTGTTTACAGAGCTAAATTCATTTTCGCTAAGATTTTTAGATTATTACATTGGCGTTTCGCAAAGCTTTAAAAATATGCTTGTTGGCAGAGGCTTCAAAGAAGATAAAGTATACACAGTTTATAATGCAATAGACTTTAATTCAAAGCTTGAAATAGCTGAAAGAGAAGCTTTTTTAAAGCGATACAATGTAACTGCCGATGATAATACAACTATTGTTGGAATTATAGGAAGATTTGACAAAGTTAAAGGGCATGATGTATTTTTAAAAGCGGCGGCAAATGTTGTTAAAGAGCATAAAAACATTTTGTTTTTGCTTGCCGGCGATGGAACAGACAAAGAGCTTCTACAAAATCTTGTAAAAAGCTTGGGCATTGAAAAAAATGTTATGTTTTTGGGGTTTATTAAAGATATATATAGCTTTATAAACATTTTAGATATAAACGTTTTGTCTTCGCATTCAGAAAGCTTTCCATATGTTCTTTTGGAAGGCGCAAAGCTGTCTAAAGCAACTGTAAGTACGGCTGTTGGGGGCATTCCCGATTTAATTATAGACGAAAAAACAGGGCTTTTAGCAGATGCCGGAGATTTTTTGGGTTTGGCAAACCAAATTCTAAAGTTTGTAAAAGATAAAAGTTTACGCCAACAGCTTGGAAAAAGCTTATTTGAACATGCAAGCAAAAACTTTTCTTCAAAAGCTATGAAGCAGCGGCATATAGAAATTTATGAAGATGTGCTTAAAAGGGAAAAGGCTGAAAATAATCTTTTTGATGTTATGCTTTCGGGCTATTATGGTTTTAACAATAGCGGAGACGATGCTATTTTAAGTGCAATTATAAATAGATTGCGCCAAGAAAAGCCCGATATTAAAATTGCAGTTTTATCTAAAAACCCTAAAGAAACAGCCGAAAAACATAATGTTTTTTCAATAAACCGCATAAACTTTACACAAATATTTAAAGTTTTACCACGTTGCCGATTGTTTTTAAATGGCGGCGGAAGTTTAATTCAAGATATAACAAGCACGCATTCGCTATTTTATTATACGCTGCTTATGCGATTTGCAAAGCATCTTGGACTTAATGTTATGCTGTATGCAAACGGCATTGGCCCTATAATTCGCAAATCAAATGTTAAAATGGCACGCAATGCATTAAAAATTTGTGATTATATTACACTGCGTGACCCTCAATCTTTTGATGAGCTTAGAAGGCTTGGTGTTGAAAATAAAAATGTGTCGCTTTCAAGTGACCCAACGCTTGCAATTTTACCTTCTTGTGGTAAAAATCTTGAAGAAATTTTAAAATTCGAAAATATTTCGCAAAATAAAAATTATTTTGTTGTATCTTTTAGGTTATGGAAGTATAATGATTTTGGCTTTTCGTCCAAAATGTCATATATAATTAACGAAATTAGCAAAACATATGAAATTACGCCGTTGTTTGTACCAATGCAACATCCATACGACGTAATTTTATGCAAAGAAGTTATTTCAAAACTTGAATGCGAATATGTTCTGCTTTCTAAAGAATATGATGTTCAGGAACTTATGGGCATAATTGGAATTTCAAAATTTGTTATAGGTATGCGGCTGCACACTTTAATTTATGCAGTAAGCATGGGAGTTCCAATTATAGGTATTGTGTATGACCCAAAGATTAAAGCATTTATGGAATATGTTGGGCAAAGCTATTATATAGATAGCGCAAATATAAACGGTAAGCAGCTTTTGCAAATGGTTTGTGCAATTATGGAAGATTCTACAGAAGTTAGAAGCCGAATTGCTATCGAATCTAAAAAGCTAAGAGAACTTAGCGGAAAAGATGCTTCTATTACAATACAGTTGCTTAACTAATTATTTGATTAAATGGAAAAGTATAACCAAAATTAAATAAGCCGAATATTATAAAACAAGTACGGATTAATTAAGCAGGGAGGCAGTTTTTATGCTGAATTTGACCGTTATTGTTGGTATAGTTATAATGTTTGCAGAGCTTATTGAAAAAATTAAATTGATTAAATCAAGGCACATTCCGCTTCTTAATTTATTTTTGGGTATATTTTTATCAATTGGGTTTTACGGCATACAATACAGCTCCATATTGAAAGGCTTGCTTTTAGGTATTTTTTCTAGTATTTTATATTATGTAGTTAAATTTACGTCAGCTAAACTAAACTCCTAACGCCTTTGGTGTTAGGGGGGGAATAATAAGGAGAGAAAAAAATGAGAACAACAGGTACAGTAATTCGTGGAATTAGAACACCAATTATTAGACAAGGCGATAATTTGCCACAAATAGTAGTTAATTCATTGCTTGAATGTGTTGAAGCTGAAAATATAACACTTAACAATAAGGATGTTGTCGGCATAACAGAAGCTGTTGTTGCACGTTCACAAGGCAACTATGCATCAATCGACGATATTGCAGAAGATGTTAAACAAAAATTTCCAAGCAGAGAATTTGGCATAGTTTTTCCAATTTTAAGCAGAAATAGATTTTCCGTTTGCTTAAAAGGTTTATTGAAGGGCGCTAAAAAAGTTACAATTTTACTTAGCTACCCTTCAGATGAAGTTGGCAACGAGCTTGTTGATATAGAACGCTTAGATGAAAAAAATATTAATCCATATACAGATATTTTCACAGAGGCGCAATTCCGTGAAATTTTTGGCAGCCTTCCTCATAAATTTACAGGCGTTGACTATATGGAATATTACCATAAATTAGCAGATGAATTTGGCGTTGAAGTTGAAATTATTTTGGCTAATGAGCCTAATGTAATTTTAAAATATACTAAAAATGTAATTTGCTGTGATATTCATTCAAGACAAAGGACAAGCCGCCGCCTTAAAGCTGCCGGAGCTGAAAAAGTTGTTACGCTTGATAACATACTTTCCGAAAACAAAGGAAGCGGATTTAATGAAAATTACGGCTTGCTAGGTTCAAATAAAGCAACCGAAACATCAGTTAAGCTATTTCCTAGAAATTGTGAAGCATTTGTTAAAGAAGTTCAACAATTGCTTTACGAAAAAACGAACAAAAAATTGGAAGTTTTAGTATATGGCGATGGCGCATTTAAAGACCCAGCAGGAAAAATTTGGGAACTTGCCGACCCTTGCGTTTCACCAGGATATACAGAAGGGCTTGTAGGTTTGCCGAACGAAATTAAATTAAAATATGTTGCCGACAACTATTTCCCAGAATTAAGCGGTGAAGAACTAAAAGAAGCTATTACAAAATACATTATTGAAAAAAATGTAAACTTAAACAATGCAATGAACGCTATGGGAACAACTCCGCGCCGACTAACAGACTTAATAGGTTCGCTTTGCGATTTAACAAGCGGCAGCGGCGACAAAGGAACGCCTGTTATTTTAATTCAAGGATACTTCGACAATTATTCTGATAATATCTAATATACAACGCTTAATATTAAGTGCCGCTTTACATAAAAAGCGGCACTAATCTTTTTATATTTAAAAGCTATAAAAATTAAAAACACCTAACAGTGTATTAGGTGTTTTAGTGTATTGTATAAAGTAAGGTGCCACCCGGATTTGAACCGGGGATAAAGGTGTTGCAGACCTTTGCCTTACCACTTGGCGATGGCACCATAATTTTTTTTGTTACCCGTGCGCAAGCTGTTGACATTTCTTTCCAAACGGTACTCTTGCAGTTAGCTCGAGTCAAGCACCCTTGCGGCACACAGAAAGAATTGCTTAGTGCTGCTTTCTTCCGAACCTGACACGCTTCACAAGCTACCGTTGCGCAAGACCTAACTGTCAACACCACTTTCAAGAGGCAGACTTCACAAAGAAGGAGCCTAAAGACAAGCATCACCCTCGCTACAGCGGACTGCGAGAATTAGGGAACCGCTACCTCCCCGGCTAGCACGAGCAAAATTATTATACTAAAGTGTTCTGCGTTTGTCAAGTAGTTTTTTAAAAAAATTTTTGAATGACTATTGTAATTAATTTCAAGCTGCTGTAGAATAATTGTTATACGTTATAAAGAAAAGAACAGAAAGGTTAAATGTATGTACGATGTAATATTTCCCAATTTAGGTATTAAAATTAAAACCCTTCCTAAAGTTTTTATATCAGTTGGCAACTTTAATATATATTGGTATGCCGTGCTTTTAACTTTGGGGGTTGTTTGTGGTTTTTTATTTGTTCTTTATGAAGCAAAGCGAACAGGGCAAGACAAAGATACTTATATAGAGTTTTTAAATTACACTATAATTTCTGGAATTATAGGGGCAAGAACATATTATGTTATTTTTTCTTGGGATTTATACAAAGATAATCTTTGGGGAATTTTTAACATAAGGCAAGGCGGAATGGCAGTATACGGAACAATTATAGCAGGGATAATTACGGGTATAGTTTATGTTAAAATTAAAAAGCTTAACTTTCTACTTTTTGCCGACACTTGCGCTTTAGGACTTTCTTTAGGGCAAGCTGTTGGAAGATGGTGCAATTTCCCAAACAGGGAAGCATTTGGCGGCTATACCAATTCCATTTTTGCAATGTGCTATAAATTAAAAGATGTTTTATTTGTACCAGAAGATGTTTTGGAAAAAGCTGTTTTAATTGACAATGTGCAGTATATTCAAGTTCACCCTGCGTTTTTATATGAATCAATTTGTTCATTTGTAGTATTCGCTATTTTAAATTTATTTAAAAAACATAAGAAGTTTGACGGAGAAGTTTTTGCCCTCTATTTTATAGGGTATGGCATATCAAGAGCTTTTGTTGAAAGTTTAAGAAAAGATTCTCTTTTAATTTGGCAGACAAATATTGCTGTTTCACAAGTTGTTTCGGTAATGCTTGCTGTTTTTGGGCTAATTTTTATTGTTTATAACAGAAAAATTAGGACAAAATAGAATAAAAAGGGGAGATAGCATGAACGTATATACCGATTTAGCATTAGAAGCACATGAAATGCTTACAACAACAGAAGAACTTGAAGGTGTTAAACTAACTGTTGACAGCACAGAAAACGAAGAAATTAAAGTTGTTTCTGTTGAAATTTCAACAGAAGAAGGTGCCAAAAAAATGGGCAAGCCAATTGGTAATTATATTACGGTTGAATCACAGCTTATGAAAGCAAACCACCCAAAAACGCATGAACAAATTACAAAAATTTTATCAAATAAACTAGCCATGCTTCACAACTTAGATGAAGACAGCGTAATATTAATTGTTGGGCTTGGAAATAGAAACGTTACGCCCGATGCTCTAGGGCCAAAAGTTATATCAAAAGTTATTGTAACACGGCACTTAGTTTCAGAAAAAATTTTGCCTGAAGAAATTGTTAAAGATGTACGCCAAGTTTGTGCTGTTTCGCCCGGCGTTTTAGGAACAACAGGCATTGAAACTTGCGAAATAGTTAAAGGCATTGTTGATAAAATTAAGCCCGATTTAGTTATTGCAATAGATGCACTAGCAGCAAGAGCAACAAGTAGAATTAACGCAACAATTCAAATTGCAGATACGGGAATTAACCCCGGTTCTGGGCTTGGCAATAAGCGAAAAGCAATTAACGAGGAAACACTTGGCGTTAAAGTAATTGCTATAGGTGTTCCAACCGTTGTTGATGCTGCAACACTTGTTAACGACACACTTGATAAGCTTATAGATACACTGCTTGAAGAAGCCGGCGAAGGAAGCGCATTTTATAAAATGCTTAAAAATTTGGAAGCTCAAGATAAATATAATTTAATTGTTAATATTTTAGAACCTTATGTAGGCAATATGTTTGTTACCCCTAAAGAAGTTGACGATGTTGTTGTAAGGCTTTCAAATATTATAGCAAACTCTTTAAACATTGCGCTGCAGCCTAACATTAACAATTCCAATATTAAAAAATATATTCACTAAGTCTCCTTGCTTTTGCAAGGGTTTATATAATTTATATAATCTATACAATTGGAAAGGAAGCTTTTATGTCGCTCAAAATAATTGAATATTTTAAAGAAGTTTGCAAAATACCCCACGAATCGGGAAATGAAAAACAACTTAGCGATTTTTTAATAGATTTCGCCAAACAACGCAATCTTTTTGCCATTCAAGATGATATGTATAATGTTATTATTAAAAAGCCAGCAACAAAAGGCTATGAAAATTGCAAAACCGTAATAATTCAAGGGCATTTAGATATGATTTGCGAAAAAGATGAAGACGGAACTTTTCCTTCGAAGCTAATAGAAGAAGGTAATTTGCTTAAAGCATATAAAACAACGCTTGGAGCAGATGACGGAGTTGCCGTTGCTATAGCAATGGCTTTAATGGATTCAAATGACATACCCCACCCACCGCTTGAATTTGTTATGACGACAAGCGAAGAAACAGGCATGTTTGGTGCTAATGCGTTAGATGCTTCTCCTCTTTGCGGCCAAATTTTAATAAATATAGATAGCGACACTTTTGGGGAATTTTTTACAAGCTGTGCTGGTGGAACAAGAATTATAACAAACATACCAATTGTGTTTGAACAGCCGCGAAAAGACTATGAATTTTATAGCTTAGAATTAAAAGGGTTAAACGGCGGACATTCCGGAAACGACATAGAAAAAGAAAGAGGAAACAGTATTGTCCTTTTAGCGCGTTCTTTAAAGCAAATTGCAGAAAAATTTAACATAAAGCTTGCTTTAATTCAAGGAGGCGAAAAAGATAACGTTATACCACGCCAAGCGCAAGCTGTAATTAGCATTTGCAAAGATGACGTTAAAGCTGTTAACCTGTTAGTTGAAACACTTTCGGAAACATATAAAAACGAACACAAAAAAGCTAACGTTTCCCTAGAACTTATAAAAAGCGAATATGAAGGAGAAGTTTTTTCAGAAGCTTCAGCCCAAAATGTTTTAAATATGGCTGTTTT
Organism: uncultured Defluviitaleaceae bacterium; assembly: GCA_964533945.1. GTDB lineage: Bacteria > Bacillota > Clostridia > Lachnospirales > WRBF01 > CAZHPA01. The sequence continues at coordinate 3,625 of CAZHPA010000020.1, read as the reverse complement.
ATTTCCAAACGGCGTAAAATCAATGAGTTTAGAAATAGAAGGGCTTGTTGAAGCTTCAAATAATTTGGGGCTAATTAAAACTTTAAAATCCGAATCCCAAGTTATGCTTGAATGCCTTATTAGAAGCTGCGTTGAAAGTAAAAAGCGCTTTATTGCAGAACAAGTTAAGCTTTTGGCAAAGCTATGTAACGGCAGTACTACAATTAGTTCGGATTATCCTTCGTGGGAATACAACGAAAATTCGAATATTAGAAAACTATTTGAACAAACGTACGAGGAATTGTTTAATAAAAAGGCTAAAGTTGTTGCAATTCATGCAGGGCTTGAATGCGGATTGCTTATTGAAAAAATAGGTAACTTAGATGCCATTTCCATAGGGCCTACAATATATGATATTCACACAACAAGAGAAACATTGAACGTTTCTTCCTTTATAGACTTATGGGAACTTGTAAAAAAAGTTCTTGAAAAGCTGCATTAATTAGCAAAATAACAAAATTTTATTTGCATTGTGTTAAATTGCGTGATATTATTAATAAAACTTTGCCATATAAAAAAAGCTTATAAAACAAGGAATTTAAGTAAGGACTGGTACGCATGACTCACGAAGAAATTTATGATAAATTAATAGAAAGAATGAAGCAATATCACCCTTCAACGGATTTTTCAATAGTTAAAAAAGCATATGATATTGCAAAAAATGCACATGATGGGCAGCTTAGAAAGTCGGGAGAACCTTACATCATTCACCCCATGACGGTAGCTTTTATTTTGGCCGACTTAGAACTTGACATAGAGTCTATTGTTTCGGGAATTTTGCATGACGTTATCGAAGATACTTCTATAGGATATGAAAAAGTTGAGGAAATGTTTGGGAAAGAAATTGCCGAAATAGTTGAAGGCGTTACTAAGCTTGATAAAATTGAAGATACTTTAAAAGAAGATTCAAAATCTAAAGAGCTTGTTAAGTCTAAAAATAAAAATAATCGTGAAGAATTGCAAGCCGAAAACTACCGTAAAATGTTTATTGCTATGGCAAAAGATATAAGAGTTATTTTAATTAAAATAGCTGACCGACTGCATAATATGAGAACATTGCAATTTATGCGCAAAGAAAAGCAAAAAGAAAAATCACAAGAAACTTTAGATATATATGCCCCTCTTGCTCATAGGCTTGGTATTTCCAAGCTTAGATACGAGCTTGAAGATTTATCTTTTAAATATTTATGCACAGAAGAATATGAAGATTTAAAAGATAAAATTTCCAAAAAACAACACGACCGCATAGGATACATAAACGAACTTGTTTGTGAATTGAAAGCAAAAATATTAGAACGTGAAAAAAATATGAACATAACCGTTGAAGGCAGAACTAAACATTTGTTTAGTATATATAAAAAAATGGTTAATCAAGATAAAACACTTGACCAAATTTTTGATATTTTTGCTGTGCGCGTTATTGTTGAAAATGTTATGGATTGTTACGAAATTTTAGGAATCGTCCATGATATATACAAGCCTATACCCGGAAGAATTAAAGATTATATTGCAATGCCTAAATCTAATATGTATCAATCGCTTCACACGGTTGTTATAGGGTACGAAGGCGAACCTTTGGAAATTCAAATTAGAACACGAGAAATGCACAGAACAAGTGAATATGGAATTGCGGCGCATTGGAAATACAAAGAAGGAAAAGGCAAAAAAGCTACCCAAACTTCAGAAGAAGCAAAGCTTGCATGGCTTAGGCAAATATTAGACTGGCAACGTGAATTATCCGATAATCACGAATTTTTAGATGCACTTAAAACAGATTTAGACGTATACACAGATAACGTTTACTGTTTTACGCCAAAAGGCGAAATAATAAATCTTGTTCGTGGTTCAACGCCGATAGACTTTGCATATGCAATTCATTCAGCGCTTGGCAATAAAATGATAGGCTGCAGAGTTAACGGAATTATAGTTCCTTTTAATTACGAGCTTAAATCAGGCGATAGAGTTTCTGTTATGACAAGCCAAAATTCAAAAGGGCCAAGCCGCGATTGGCTAAGTATTGTTAAAACAAATCAAGCAAAAACAAAAATAAATCAATGGTTTAAAAAGCAAAACAAAGAAGAAAACATTTTAAAAGGCAAGGAATTTTTGGAAAAAGATGCAAAGAAAAAGAACTATGTTCTAAGTGAACTTTTAACACCCCGCAACAAAGAAATTGTTTTAAACAAATATGGGTTTACAGATTGGGATTTATTGTGCGCTGCGGTTGGGCATGGCGGCTTGAAAGAAGCACAAGTTATTAACCGATTAATAGAAGAGGTTTCAAGAGAAAAAAATAATGGCGAAATTAAATTGGCAAAGCAAACGCCGGAAACTATAAAAAGACAATCTTCTCAAAAATCAAGCGTTGTTATTAACGGCAGCGACGACATTAGCGTTAGATTTTCTAAATGCTGCAGCCCTGTTCCTGGTGATGAAATAATTGGGTTTGTTACAAAAGGCAGGGGGGTTTCAGTGCATCGAACAGATTGCATTAATATTATGTGCCTTGACGAAATAAGCAGAAACAAGCTAGTTGATACAGAATGGAAAATACAAGAAGTTAAAACTTCAGTATATAATGCAAACATTAGAATATGCGGAACAGATAGGTCGGGGTTTTTATTTGACATTTCAAAGCTTTTGACAGAAGAAAAAATACAAATTGTTGACTTTTCGGCGCAATGTGTTGACGGGATTGCGGTTTTTATTGGGGTTATTCAAATTCAAAGCAAAGCACAGCTTGAAACTATATGCAAAAAGCTTTTAAACATGAAAGGTGTTACCGAAGTTGAAAGGTTAACAAAGTAGTAAAAAGCTATTTTTTGCATTCTAAAAACTTAAAAATTAATAAAGTAGGGGCTTTTATGAAAATATTGTCAATTCCCGTTACATTTCTTAGAGAAAACGTATATATTTACTACAATGAACAAACAAGAAATGCTGTTGTAATTGACCCCGGCGGCGAACCTTCAAAAATTTTAAAATTAATACAAGACAGCGATATTAAAGTTAAAGCAATACTTATAACTCATGCACACCCAGACCATATGGGAGCGGTTGTTAAAGTTAAAGAAGCAACAGGAGCAATTGTTGCTATGCTAAAAGATGAAGAAGTTTTAAAACCGGAAGAAATTCCTGTTGATTTATGGCTTTCGGATGGTGATGCTTACGAATTAGATGGTACTGTTATAAAAGCTATTCACACACCGGGGCATACTCCGGGAGGCTGCTGCTACTATAACGAAGCTGAAAAAATTATTTTCACAGGCGATACATTGTTTTTAAATTCAATTGGAAGAACAGATTTTGCATTGGGAAGCTATGAAGATATTGTTAATTCAATTAGAAATAAGCTTTTCAAGCTTCCTAAAGATGTTACGGTTTTTCCGGGGCATGGTGACAAAACAAGCATCGAACATGAAATGCGTTATAATCCTTTTGTTTAACCCCTAATTGCCAAGAACTCTCCCACCTCTTATTTTAGAAGGGTGGGCGATGAATTGGCAGGGTCTTTATTTTATTGACAACTACAATCAACTTATATATTCTATAAATAAACAATTATAAACGAGGTGAAAAGCAATGA
>CAZHPA010000019.1:0-33041 GCA_964533945.1 uncultured Defluviitaleaceae bacterium | reverse complement strand
CGTAATCAAAGGTTTTTTATTTCTAAAAAGGCAATATCCCTTAAAGCCTGCTTCCTTAAGCAAATTTTCAGCAAAATCGAAGTTGTTTGCTATATATTTTGCAGAATGAGCATCTGAACCTATAGTTAAAATTTCGCCCCCTGCTTTTTTAAAGGCTTTAAGTATTTCAAGCTGTGGGTATGCTGCATTTATGCCATATCTAAACCCCGATGTGTTAATTTCAAGCCCTTTGTTTCTTTTAACAAGTTCTTTTATAATTTTGTCTAATATAGTTTTATAGTCTTTGTAGTGTATGCTATTATCTTTGTAGTTTCCATATCTTGAAATATAATCAATATGCCCATAAACGCAAAACGTATTTATTGTTTCAATACATTCAAGAACCTCTTCTAAATATTTTGTATATGCCGCTTCTTTTTGTTTTCCATGGCAATATGAATCACTGTATAAATCTTTGCCTTCTGTTGCATGAGAAGAACCTATTATAAAATCGAACGGATATTTATTGCAAAAGCTTTCAATAATTGTTTTAAGCTGTGGTTGAAGCCCTACTTCAACACCAAGTATAATATTAATTTTATTTGTAAATTTTGCTTTTAATTTTGAAAAATATTTAATATATTCATCATAGTTTGTTTGGTAATAAAATTCACTTCCATCTGCATTATAGTCAACATGGTCTGTTATTGCAATCTCTTCCAATTCTAGCGAAATAGCTTTTTCAATTACGACTTCCAATTTTTCACTTGAATCTTCAGAGCATTCTGTGTGAATATGGTAATCTGATTTTATCAAAATTATTCCTCTTTTCCTTAAACTAAAAATAAAATCTAACGCAAGATTAACAAACCAATTTGTTTTTGTCAATAATTTCATTTAATACATATACATTTTCGTTAATTTTTAACGTTGACATTAATTTACATTAGGTTTAGTATTAGGGTAAAAAAGTTTGAGGTGATTAGTAATGAAATCAATTGGTATTTCTTTAGACTCAATCGAAAAAGTTAAAACGTTTGTGAACATAATGGCAACATTAGACGGCGAAGTTGATTTAGCTTCCGAAAGATATGTTGTTGATGCAAAGTCGATTATGGGTATTTTTAGTCTTGATTTAGGTAAAACTTTAAGACTTGACGTACATGACGAAAAAGACTATGAAAAAGTTGTTGAACAATTAAAAGATTTTATAGTGTAGGGGGCGCATAGCCCTTTTTCTTTTTTCCTTGATTTAATAAAGTTTTACAGCCTTTTCCATACCGAATTTTTCAATATAGCTATTGACACATACAATAAGAAAGATGTATAATTTAGGTTAACATAGTGCAGCGAAAGCAGCAAGAGAAGGGCTTTTGCTAAGCTATTTTTTGCCCATAAGGGTTTACATATATTTTTAAATAGACAGAATCAATATTACTACTTTTTAGGTTTTACCAAAGGGTGGCAGAATTTAGTTTTAGGAAACACCCCGCAATACCTTGCTAAGATTGGGCAAACGCCTAACTAACAATGTTTAAAATAACAGGCATATCAAAACAATTTCCCATGAAAAGCAAGCTAAATAAACACTGAACCTTGACAACTAAATATCAAAAGATACACAAAGTTTCCAAAAACAGAATTCCCGTCATCTCATTATGCAATATTTAAAATCAAGAGCTTCAAAAAAATGAGAAGGAAGGGAATGAAATGCAACAAAAACATTTTTTTAAATTAAAATTCCCATCATCTCATTATGCAACAAGTTTTTAAAATTTTAAAACCAAAAATGAGAAAGAAGGGAATAAAAATGCAACAAAAACAATCTTTCGGAAGAAAAGCTTTAGCATTAGTTTTATCTTTTGTTTTAGCTCTTAGTATGCTTCCGACAACAGCTTTTGCATCAGGCGAGATAATCGGTTTTGGTTTTTCTGGCAAAATTATGATTACTGCCAGCAAAGACGGAGTTACAGACGGAACACTTAGAATTACAAAAACAGGTGGCAGCAATGACGTTGCAATGACAGTTAGAATTAACCATGCATCTGCTACAGCAAAAGTAGGAGGAGTTGGAGTTAATCTAAGCGAAGCCACACCATTAGCTATAGCTAGCAATCAAGCAACAACAAGCGATAACTTACACAGTTCAATTAGCACTGCAGTAGGCGCATATAGCAAAACTAAAGGTCAACAAGTAACTTTCAGTTTTCCCGGAGATGCAACATGGGTTGATATTCCTTTAAAAATTTTTCAAGCAACTGATACTATGTTAGATAGCTATGCTTATAAATTGGAACTTGCACCGCTTCCAATTGGAGTAACAACAGATTCAAGCGTTAGTGATTCATCGGCAATTATAATTTTAAAACCTAGCGCAGAAGAAGGCGGCGAAAATGTAGATAAATTAGGTGAACTTTTATCTATATCAGGTGAAGTTTCCCAATCTGCAACAAGTTATTCTCTTCCAACATCAATTAGTGGTTTAACAGATGGAGGAGCAAGTGTTGCTTTAACAGCAGGAACTAACGGTAACTGGTATGCTTCAAGCGATACAAGCTTTTCAACATCTTTAACAACAGTTAATCCTTCAGAAATGACAGTTGGTACACATAATTATATTTTTAAGCCATCAGGAACTTTTGCTGCAAACGGCGGAGAAAACCTTAACAATTCAACAGTACGCGGCAAATTTACATTAACTGTAAAAGCACTTAACTATACAGATGTTACATTAGATACAACAAACGTATCTGATAAAGTGTATGTTATTAATAGTGGTGATACAGTAAGCAAAGAAAAACTTACTGAAAACTTAATAGTTAATGCAAAAATTGACGGGCAAGACAGAACATTAAATTCAAGCCAATATACTGTTGAAACAGCAATTAACGGCTCAATAATTACAGTTACAATTACAGCAGGCACTTCAAGCGCAAGCTATACTGTAGAAAAAGTTGAAGCAAAAGTAACAAGCTTAACAGTTACACAAAACGCTTATACTTTTAGAAAAGACAGCGCAGTAACAGAAGCTGAACTTTTAGCAAGATTGCAAGCAGCAGATTCAAACTTTGGCTTTACAATTAACTATGAAGGCAATTTATCAGAAACATATGCTAAAGGACAAATAGGCAGTCTTCTTAGTATTGATATGGGAGAACTTGTAGGAACTGCTCAAACTGTAACTCTTGCTACAATAAGAAGAGCGGCAGAAGGTTCAAACAATGCAGCTACAATTACCTTAACAGTAAATCCAACAGCAGGAGCAATTGAAAGCATTGAAGCAACAGCAGATTCAGCTTCAATTTATACAGGACAAAATGCAAGCAAAATAGCTTTCACTAACCTTGTAGTTGAAACTATTGATGAATATGGTGCTAGAGTAGCAATAAACACTGGCTACACAACATCATTTGAAGCACAAGTAGGCATTGATAACAGCGGCATTGTTACTGCAACAAACGGCACTGTTGAAGCTACAATAACTTATAATGCTGATGGAAAAGACCATACAGCAAAAGTTAATGTAAATGTATCTCCTGTTGAATTATCAACAGACCCTGCACCTACAGTAAGTACAGGTAATTCATTAGGTCAAGCGGCAACAGTAACTGCAACATTTGCAGGCGAAGTTTTATTAGCTTCAGCAGGAAGCATTGAATTTGTTAAAGATTCAAGCAAATTTACACTTACAGCTACAACAGCAAACTATGATTCAACTACTAAAAAAACAACAGTAACATATAGCGGAACAATTCCTGTAACTAACGCATCAGGTGATTACGCAGCTTCAGCAATTACAGGCGTTAAAGCAGGGGCTTCAACTGTTGATGTTACTGCAACTTTTGCTACTGCATTAACTACAACAGTTGCTTCATACACTGTTGCAAGCATAGAAGTTACTCCAAACGCAGTTTCTACTATTCAAATGTTTACAGGCGATAGCTTAAACAGCAAACATGCAGCAGCAGAAACATATGAAGAAGCATTAAGAAAAGTAATTACAGTTACCGAAACACCAGCAGGTACTACTGATAAAATAACAACTACTAACTATACACTTACTATAGCAGACCAAACAGGCGCTGCAAGCGGTAAAGTTACAGCAAACACCGGCAACGTTACAGTTACAGTTACAGTAGGCGACAAAACAGCAACATTTACTGTTCCTGTTAAAGCTGTAGCAGTTAAAAGCGTTACAATGGCTCATGGTAATGGTTATGAATACGCAGAAGGCGACACAGCTTCAAATATTCAAGCAACAGTAGTATTCGACCGCCCTGTTACAGAAACAGGAAGCACACTTGTTCTTGCTAATACCACTTTAAATGTAATTTTAAGCCCATCAGCTACTACAACAGCAACAACTAATGCAGATGGAACATACACAGTTACATATGAAGGAAAACTAACTGCAGCAGCAATAGGAACGCCAACAGGTGCTACATATTCTGCAAGCACTTTAACAGGTGTTGTAAATGTAGCCGGCACAACAACAGCAATTGCAAATGCATTTACTCCAGCAGTTAATATTAAAGTTAAAACTCCTACAGTAACAGGTGTTAAAGGAACTTGGAAAGAAAACACTGTAATCTATACAGGAGATACTTTAACTCATCTTAAGGATTTAGTTGCAGTTAAAGAACTTACTTCTATAACATTAAATAACGCAGCAGAACCTACAATAACCGAAAGAGATTACACAGGAGCTTTCACTTTAACTGGCGGAGCAGGTACAGGCACAAGCCCTATTGATTCAGGAATCAGAGTTATTACATCAACAGGCATTGACGCAGGCTTTACGGTTACAGCAGGAGGCAGAACTTCTGCAAATTTCACACATGCAGTTACACTTGTTAAAGTAACCGGTGCCGTATTAGGTACTTACGAAGGTACAACATTTACACCTGCAACAGCAGAAGACAAATATTATATAGGCGATGAAATTGCAGTTAAAGTTACATTTAACAGCAAAGTTAGACCTGATTCTAATTATATTAATACAATTACATTTACAAATGCTGACCAAACCCAATATTTCCAATTAGGTAATGCAACAGCAGGTAGCAGCACTAATGTTATTATGGTTGGAGATTCTGTAGATAATTCAACAGAATTAATTTACATAGGACAAATTCCAGAAAACCAAACATATAACCAATATGCAGGAATATTTACAGCAATAGCAATTGATAACGTAATAGGGCAAGTAACGCCAAAAATTCAACACTTAAATACAGCAGTATCTGCTACAAATAAAGCGTTTACTCCAGTTTCTCTTACAATTGAAGAAGAACCAATTACAAACATAACTTTAACTGCTAGCAATGATGCAGATGATAAAATTTATGTTGGCGACAGCACTATACCTGTTGAACTTCAAAGCGAACTTATAGTTAAAGCTAATACAGATGTAAATGGTGACGGCGGATTTGTTCTTGATAGCGATAAATATGAATTAACAGTTACAGGCTATGACGTAACTACTGCAACTATTAAAGCAACTTTTAAAGATAGCGACCCTGAATTATCTGATACAGCAACAGTAACAGCTAAAGATGTAAAAATCGAAGACACTGAATTAATTATTGAAGGAACTGCAGGAAATACAGTTCAAGATAACTCTGCACAAGACGTTGAAGTTAAAGTTTACTTTACAAGAGAAGTTAACTTAACAGGCACTAGCATAGTTATTGAAAACAGTGACCCTGTTACTTTAGTAGAATTAGATTTCGTTGACGGAATTAATCAAGAAATTACTATCGAAGACGGCGTTGTAACACAAGGTTATGTTGCAAGCTATAAAGGAACAATAGACGGAAATAACACAGACAAAAAACTTGCAGAAGGCGCATATACTGCAACTGCAATTACCGGAACAGATATTACTTTAAAATCAACTAATCCTTCTGTTGCAAATTATACAGTTAGCAAAGATTTTGCAAGTGAAGATACGGTTACAATTAACGTTTCACCTAGAGAACTTAAATCAATTACAGCAGCACTTGCAGAAGGCAGCAAAGACTTTAAGTTTGTAACAGGCGAAGATGTAACTAATTTAACAGTAAATGACATTACAGTTACAGGAACAATGGGATATGTAACACAAATGAACAGAGCTGTTCCTGAATCCACATTTACTAGAATTTTAGATACTAATGAATATGAAATTTCCTTTGATGGCGCAGAAGGCGTAGAAGGCGGAAAAGTTACAGCAGATAGCGGAACTATTATTGCTACAATAACAGCAGCAGGCGTAGAAGATGCTACTTTAAGTATCCCTGTTGAACCTGTTAAAGTAACAGGCGCTGAAATTACATCAACTGAAACTACTTATACTTCAGGAAAAACATTTGAAGTTACAGTTGCATTTAATAAACCTGTTGATGCAACAGGCAGTACATTAGTTCTTACAACAACACAAGCCCCAACAAGCAGAGTAATTACATTGTTACCTGAAAATGTTTCAAGTACAGAAAATGGAACTGATTCAACTAAACATGAAGTTGTTTATAGCGGAGTTATTCCATTTAATGAAAACGAAACTGCTAACTACTATTCAGGAAGCTATTCTGTTGCAACAATTACAAGCGACATTACAGTAGATGGAACAAGCACAACACTTTTAGCTGCTAATAAAAACTTTACAAAAGTTGATTTAACAGTTGCTAACCCAGAACCAACATCAGTAACATTAACTGCAGGAAGCAGCGCAACAAATTTCAAAGTTGGTGATAGCATTGACGGTTTTGTGTATGGTGCAGATGAAAATTATACAGTTTCTGTAGATTACAGTACAGGTTTAACTGCCCCTGATGATACAGCTAGTTATACTCTTGCAGATGAAACAGGCGTTACTTTAGCAATTGATGCAGGCGGCGCAGGTACTTCAACTAAATATATCGGCGAAACAAGCTACAGTGTAACAGCAACATACGCAGGCAAAACATCAGCTGCAGTTAGCTTTACAGCAGACCAAATTGAAGTAACAACTGCTGAAATTGGAAAAATTGGAACTGATAACGCATTTGCAGTAAGCGCTACAGCAAGCGTTAGAGACGAAATTCAAGTTCGTTTAACATTTGATAAAGATGTTACAGGCGAAGGAAGCACAGTTGTTCTTAGCGATGGAGCTTCTAAAACAATAACTTTAGCTTACGGAGGCGTAGATGCAACAAATAGCAAGACTTTAATCTACGGAAAAGTACTTGTAGATGGCGACTTTAGCGACACTGATTTTACAGCAGACGCAATTACAGGCGATGTTTTAATTCCTTACGGAACAGGAACAGACACTGGCAACATAACATTAACTAACCCAACATTTACAGAAGTTTCAATGACAATAAGCAATTCTGCTCCAATAATAACTGGAACACCAACGTTCTCAGTAGAGGGCAAAACTGTAGATGCAAGCAATAACTATTGTGCAATAATAGACGATACAATAAAAGCAGTATTTAGTACAGATATAGAATTAGACATTAACGGAAGTACAATTAAATTATTCGGCCAAACTGCAACTGTAACAGAAACTACAGGCGAACATAACTATGAAGCTACAATTATAGTTGATGGTTCAGCTGTAATTAGTCAAACAAACGCATTTGACTATTCTTTAGCAGCAGTCGACGTTGAAGATAAGACTGAAGGCAAAGGAAATATTAACAACATAGTAGTTGATATAACAGTTTTACAAATAGACGTAAATGTTCAAGTGTTTGATGGTGATACAACTACCGAAAGACAAGAAAAAGACGGACAAATATTTATGTCGGATGCTGATAAATTAGTACTTACTGTAGAATCAAATAAAACATTAGTATTAGACCCAGCAAAAACTAAAGCTGTAATTACATTTAGTGATGGAGTAGCAGAAAGCAACGCTACGTTTGAACTTTCAGGTAGTGATATAGCTGAAACATCTGCAGGAAGCAAAAAATACACAATTACTAAGAAATTTGAACAGTATGAATTTGCAGGTCTTAGCATTGACAAAGAAATAAGCGTTACTATTAAAGTAACAGCAGAAGATACATCAGGCTACAAGGTAGATTCGCAAGAATTGTTATACCCACAAATTGTTGGCGATTTTGGTGTTGCCGAAATAACATATTCAACTGGTAGTGCTAATTCAAATAACATAGCTAATAACGCAACAACTAAACATGCTATAGTTGGAAATACAGTTTCGTTTGAATTTACTTCAACTAAACGCTTAAATACTACTTCGACTGATAACATAGTTTATATCGGTAAAGTTGACGTCACAAATACAAACATGAAAAACAGAGCAACAATAGCTCTTAAAAGAGGAGTTACTCAACCAGACGGCAGCGGAAAATATACTTATGTTGCAACAGTTAACAGCTTGCAAAAACCAGTTTCAGGTTCAGGCTACAATGCAACCACCAAAAAATTAATTGCTCAATTCGTTAAATTGGTTTGCGAAAACGGCTCTGTAGTTACATCAGGATTTAAACCAAATCCAACAAATACAACAGTACTTACTTTTGAAGATGTACCAGCAATAACAATTTCAGACATTAACTTTAAATCAAACAACGCAAACATTGCACTTGCTAAAGACGGTGATAAAGCAATATTAACGTTTAAAGCAACAGGCGGTAAATTAATGTTTGATGGAAAAACAAGCTATGTTACAATTGCTGATACTAACATTACACCTGCAGTTAGCGGCTCGGCTTCTCCATATACGTATACAGCAGAAGTTACAGTAGGCAACAACGGAACATTTATAAACGGATTGCCAATAACATTTGCATTAAAACCAATTGGCGAATTTGGAACAGTTGTAACAGGCGATACTTGGAACAACTTGAGTGCTGGCGTAACAGGTGCAGTTACATATGATAGCGAAGCTAAAATATTAAATGCTGATTTAAGTACAAACAATAAAATTTCAAATGTAGCATATGACGGCGACGTTTTAACGCTTACATTTGACTCTAGCGAACCGCTTTACGGTAATTCAAATGCACTATTAGCAGCATCTGATATTACAATTGGCGGCAAAACACCTAATAGTTTATCTTCAAACTATAATGGAATAACAAAACTTCATAGCTATACTGCTATTTTAAATGTTAACAGCTTAACTACAACTCCTGCAGCTGCAATTGAAGTTGTTATAACTGCAAAAGATTTAGCAGGTAATGCAGCTACAATAGGAAATACTGCAACAGGAACTTTTACAAGCACAATTATTTACAATAGCCTTCAAGGCGTTACTCTTACAAGCATTCAAAATAATAGCGGTGCAGTAATTACTAACGCTGCAATTTATGCTAAAGCAACTGACACAATTACAGCAACATTTACTTCAACTGCTGATTTAACAGACGCTATTGCTAAATTAGTTAGCGAAGATGGAAAAATAAATATTACAGGTAGTGCAATTACAGGAAGTGCAAATACTTACACAACAACATTTACACTTGGAAATTATGCAACAGTTGACGGAATAAAACTTGACATTAGCTTAGCAGGCAATGGCTTAACTTTCACTCCATCACCAGCTATGCACGTTGTTTATGGCGTAAACTTACCTGAAATAACAGTTACAAGCGCAACATTAGCAGGCGGATTTACAGGCGATGTTGTTGCTGATGACAGTATTGTTGTTACATTTACAACTAATGTTGAAATCGACTTAACTAATGCAAGCAACAGCCTTACATTAGGAACTGAAGCAACAGAAGGTACTATTGCTAAAATTGGCGACAAAAAATATACTGCTACATTTACAGTAACTGAAGATTCTGCAGAAACTGACGGTACATTTAAGCTTAACGGAACACTTTATAATGTTGCAGGAGAAAGCAATGCAACACCATTTGAAATAGTATTAGCAGGCTTGAAAATGGGTGAAACATTGCCAACTATAACATTAGTTACAGATAATATAACAAACGATGTACTTGCTAATGGTCAAACTGTTGACATAACAGTAGCTAGCGGAGATATAAAAGTAGGCGATATTGAATTATATTACGCTCCTACTGTTTACGGTAACTACACAAAAGCTACAATTGCTTTGCCAACAGATGGTGCAACACCTGCTGATATTACATTAGATGGCGAAACAATTGGTTCAATAACATATTCATACGCAGACCCAACTACAACATATGCAATTAGCTTAGACAAAGTAGGCTCTTACTACTTGCTTGTTAATAACAACGACGGTTCTTTTGTTGACGATTGCTCATTTAAAGTTGAACAAAATATAACTATAGTTGTTGATAGCAGTGCAGCTGCTGACGGTCTTGAATCAGACGAAGTAATTACTGTTACATCAACAGGCGGTCCTATAACTAGCGCTAACATTAAAATAGATAGCCTTATACTTAGCAGACCACCAAGTCAAAAGACTGTTACTGTTGAAACTTTACCAACAGCAGTTAACGGAACTTCTGAATTAAAAGTTGATGGTAATGCAATTGGAGCTGTAAAACTTGCAAGTGTTAACAATAACGCTAAAGAATATAAGTACGAAATTTCAATAACAACTTCGGGTTCTTACTACTTAAAAGTTGTTAACATGGACGGAACAACTGCAGATGATTGCAGCTTTGACGTTAAAGGTTCTAAAATTGTAAGCGCAACATTAAAAATAGACGAAACAGATGTAACAACAAGTACACCAGCAATTGAAGTAGGAAATGTATTAACAGCAGGCGCAATACTTGATAATAACAATGCTGCAGATGCTGCAAAACTTACTTTCAAATGGGAAATTAGCAATAACGGAAGCACAGGCTGGACAGCATTAGCAGGCACAGCTTCAACTTACACAGTTAAAGAAGCAGACTTGTTAAAGTTTATCCGTGTAACTGTAACTGGCACTTCAGGTTTAACAGGAAGCGCACAAGCAAAAACCGTTAAAATTAACGGAGGCAACAGCTTACATTCTGTTTCTGTTGACAAATCAACATTAACAGGCGATGGAACTGTTACAGCAACTGCTAAAAATATCTCAAATGCTACTATTACAGGTGTAACTTATGCTTGGGCAATTACAGGCACAGGAACTTTACCAACATTAACAAACGTAGATACAGCAGCTGTAACTGTTAATACAACAGGTGCAACAGCAGGTAACTATACGTTAACAGTAACTGCAACTCAAGGTTTGGTTACAAAAACTGCTACAGCAATAGTAAAAGTTGAAGGCGCAACCGTAGCTACAATTGGCACAAATAATTACACAACACTTAAAGCGGCAGTTGCAGCAGCAAAAGACGGCGAAATAATTACAATGACTGCTAATTCAGCTGAAACAGAAGAAATTATAGTTAATAAGTCAATTATAATTGATGGTACAGCTACTAAATATTCAGTTGCAGCAGGTATTAAAGTTGAAGCAGGTAATGTTACAATTAAAAACCTTAAATTAACTGGCTCTGTAGAAGGCGACGACAACGACGCTGTTATATTCGTTAAAGAAAGTGCAAACTTAACAGTTGATAACGCTACTGTTGAAGCAACAGCTAACGGAGTTCAAGGTATTTTAATATACAACAGCGCAGGACGTACTGTAGTTAGAAATTCAACTATTTCTGCAACAGGAACACTTGCTAGTGGTATTTATTTAGGAAGCCCAACAACAGCAACAATTGTAAACAACACAATTACAGGTGCAGATGACGCTATGACAATTGAACATGTTGACAACAGCTTTGCAGCTTACAATATTTACGGCAATACGTTTAACGCAAACAACTACAAAGTTGCTATATTCTTTGGCGGCGAAGGTAATGTTGCAGGCGATGCTCCAGCTATTGCAAACTTTGGTACTGCAAATTCAAACTCACTTGCAGCAGGAAGTACAAATGGATATGATAGACTTGTTCAAATGTTAATTGCTCAAGCAAAAGGCGGAAATATCACAATATCAAATGCAACAAACAGCGCTGAAAAATATGAAGTTAATGCTAACGGTAATGTTACAAAATATTACTTTGACAGCGAATGGCAAGCAATTGATGCGGTTGCAATAGTTGGAACTACTGCTTATGCAACGCTTCAAGATGCTATAGACTCAATTGAAGATGATACAGCAACAACAGTTGAAATGATTGCAGATTCAACAGAAGGTAACGGCGCAGCAACAACAGACGACAAATTCATTACAATACCAGTTGACAGAGACATTACAATTAACGGTAACGGTAAAACAATTAATGTTGGTATTAAAATTGAAGAAACTGCAACAATTAACAACCTAAACTTTAACATTGCAGAAACAAGCCATGCTGCAGAAGGCAATAACGGAGACCGTGCCGTAATTTTTGTTTCAAGCGGCGCAGCTGCAACAGTTGAAAAGTGTAATATTACAACAGCAGCTACCGGAGTTCAAGGTATATTTGTTGATAACGACGCTATTTCTGCTACAATTAACAACAATACAATTTCCGCAACAGGTAGCCTTGCACGTGGGCTTTACGTTGCATATGATGCTAGCTTAACTATTACAAACAACACTATAGTTGGGGAAAGAGAAGCGTTTGTTGTTGAAGGTATTAACAACGACACAACGGCTCCAACAGCAAGTATTACAGGCAACAAATTCTATACTTCTGTTGATGGCTATAAAGTTGCTATATTCTACTCTACTGAAAAACCAAATATTGCAGGCTTTGGAACAGCTACAAGCCAAACAAAAACAGATGTTGACGGCAGCGAAACAGCAGGCTATGCAGCATTTGTTAGAGCATTATTAACCCAAGTTGCAAATGGCAAAGTAACAATTCAAAAAGCACCGGGCGTTAGCGCAACTAAAGCTGGCGAAAAATATACTGTTGCTAATAACGCAATTACAGCATATGAATACTTTAACGGCACTGTTTGGAGTCCATTTGTAGACCATGTTGCAGAAATAGGTGGCAACCCATATACGACGCTTGCATTAGCTGTTGAAGCTGCAACAGATGGTGCAACAATTAATATGGTTGCAAATTCACTTGAAGCAACACCAATTGAAATTAGCAAAAACTTAACAATTAACGGTAACGGTCATAGTATTGAAGCGGGTATTAAAGTTAGTAGTGCAGCCGATGCCATTAATGTTACTATTTATGACCTTACACTTAATATTGGTAGTGAAAACGACGCAGTAGAAGTTGATGCAGATAATAAAGCTGCTATGCTTGTTGACGGAAAAGCTATTTTAACAGCCGACAACATTGAAATTAGTACAATTGATGGAGTAGAAGGTATATTTGTTGATACTGAAAGTCATGTAAACATTACAAATTCAACTATTAAGGCTGGAAAATACGGTATTTATGCACGTTCAATAAATAGCTTACTTTCAGGTTCAGGCAAACTTGTAAACAACAAAATTTATGGTTCTTATGCTGCACTTGGAATTGAAGAAGTTCAAAACAACACAGCAAGCTATAATATTACAGGCAATACACTTACAGCAGGCGAAAATAACTTTGCAGCTCTTATATTCCATAGCACAGAGGCAGGAAATAACAATGTGCCAAACGTTGCTAACTTTGGTACTTTAACAGGTATGACTTTAACAGGTACTAATGCTTATATTAAACTTGTTAACAGAATACTTGCTCAAGCTGCAAATAACACTTTAATATCTGTTCGAAATAAAGACATTGAAACAAGCGATGACTCAGGAGTAAGAGGCGAAAGATATACTGTTTTTGCTCCGGAATCTGGTACTCGTTCATTAATTAATAAACAATACTTCGACACTACTGATAAAGCTTGGAAAGATATAACTTCTGGTCAATCTTTAAATCAAGCAATTGTATTGCCTTCTGCTCCTCAAACAGCACCTAAACAAGATGTTGTTGAAGAAGAAGTGGTAGAAGATGAAGTAACAGATGAAGAAGTAACAGAAGATGAAGCAACAGATGAAGAAGTAACAGAAGATGAAGAAGCTGTTGAAGATGAAGTTGTAGATGAAGAAGACAGCGCTATAACTGAAGATGAAGACACAACAACAGAAGATGATTCATATGAAGTTCCTTCTACTGAAGAATCTGAAGAATCCGAAGAATCTACTACAGAAACTGAAGAACAACCTTCTGAAACCGAATCATCATACGAAGAAACAACTACAGAAGCAGAAGTTGCTAATGTAGCATAAGTTAACATAGGTTAGCAAGCTAGTTTGGAAAAAGCCCCTGAAAAGGGGCTTTTTTTATGTGCATTTGTGTGATATAATAGGCAGAAAAAGGAGTGTTTAAAATGATTTTAAATGTTTCGGGAATGTCTTGTTCCCATTGTGTTCAATCTATTGAAAAAGCTTTGTCGGCTATTAACGGCATTAATTCTGTTAGTGTTAGTTTAGAAAACAAAACCGTAACTATCGAACACGACGGAAACGTTAGCTTTGATGTTGTTAAAGATGAAATTGAAAGCTTGGGCTTTGATGTTTTATAATTAATTGAACTAAAAGCTTTTTTGGGGGGGTATTAATATATAATTTCAAACCCGGCATTTTCCCCTACGTTTTCATAAATAACTTTGCTGCCGTATATAACTTTTAAATATAAGCTGGCGTTAACGCTTTCCTTAATATTTCTCGTCATTTCCCCCAAAACGGGGGCTTTTAGCGTTAAGCCGTTTGTTTTAATTGCATCAATAAATATTTTGTATTTGCCTTGCAAAACCAAAACACGAATGCTGTTGTTGCTTTTCGATAAAATTTGAACTTTAGCTCCATAGTACGAAGCAACAACAATTTGCTTGCCTTCTATTGTGAAAACGCCTAAAACGCCGTTAAACCGACCTTTTAAAAACGGAACATCTGCAAAGGCAAGCATTGCATTTGTTTCATCCTTAAAAAAACCATTTAAATTGTCAAAGTCGTTGCACTGTATCCAAAACCAGTTTTTAGGAAATGTTTTCCCCCAGTCCATCTCAATATAACCTTTGCCTTCTGAAAGGCTAATTGCTTTGCCATTGTGCAAAATTTCGCCGTCAACTTTATGGTTAACGCTAATAACATTATGGTTGCATTCTAAAAACTTTAAGTATGCAAACGGCCCCATTATGTTTGGTGCATATATGCTTGCTTTAACGGGAGTGAAACTTCCATATTTAAATGTTGCATTTAAACTTAAATCGGTGTCTTCTATGTTAATTTTGGAAAAATTGCGTGTAAAAACGCTGTTACCTATTGATATTGAAAAGCTTTTTTCGCAGTAAAAAATGTCTGAAAATTGCTTATAATAGCATTTGTCTTTAGTAATAACTTGCAAAAAAGCCACCTTATTGCCGTTTGCGTCTATTGCAATTCCCGGAATAAAAGTATATATTAGATTTTTGGCTTTAAAACTATGCTTGAAATACCAGCCCTTAAAAAAGGAAAACAATATAATCACCTCTAAATGTATATTTAAAATATTGACACAAAAGTATCAACTTAAACAAAACATTAAGTAGAACAAAGATATAGAAATAAAGCAAAAATACATAAACATAAGATTAAATTTAGAAAGGAAATTTAAATGGATAATATAACTATAGGAATTGATATTGGAGGAAGTACAACAAAAATTGTTGGGCTTAGCAACAACCAAATTGTAACGCCTATGCGTGTTAGAGCAAACGACCCAATTACTTCATTGTTCGGCGCATTTGGAAAATTTATTGACCAAAACAGAATTAACCTTTCCAAAATAGAAAAAATAATGATAACAGGCGTTGGTTCATCTTATATCGACCGCCCTATTTACGGAATTCCAACAGGGCGTGTTGAAGAATTTTTGGCAAATGGGCTTGGTGGGCTATATATGGCGCAACTTTCCTCTGCAATAATCGTTAGTATGGGTACAGGGACTTCTATTGTTAGAGCCGAAAAAGAGAAAATTGAACATATAGGCGGAACAGGAGTTGGCGGCGGAACAATTATTGGGCTTGCAAGCAAAATGATTAACATAAGAAGTATTGAAAATATAATTAAAAAAGCAGCAGAAGGTGATTTAAAAAATATAGATTTAATGGTTGGCGATATTACAAAGGCGGCACTTCCCGGCTTGCCCCCCGAAACAACGGCTTCAAATTTTGGAAAAATAAGCGATATTGCAGAAACAGGGGATATTGCGCTTGGAATACTTAATTTGGTTTTTCAAGTTATTGGAATGAACGCAATTTTTGCAACTAAAAACGACAACGTTAAAGATGTTGTTTTAATTGGAAATTTAACGGCAATTCCGCAATGCCATGATGTTTTTAAAGTTTTAGAAAATGTTTCTAACGTTAAGTTTATAATTCCCGAAAACTCTCAATATGCAACATCGGCAGGAGCAGCATTGGCATTTATAAGAGGTTGTTGGTATGAAAATGTGGAATAAGTTGTTGTTGCGTTTTGCAGCGAATTGTACTATGATAAATTAATAATATATTGTTATAGGGAGGAGTTGCGCTTTATGCTAACAAGTATTTTCTATTACAACCATTACAAGCCATATATTGTGCGTTTATCTGAATCAACCCCTGTGCATAGCAAAATAGCGGTTCCTTTTAGCTTGTATGACCCGTTTAGCTATGAAAAAACTGCAACAGAAGCAACTACCCCTTCTTTTATGCTTAATAAATCGCTTAAAAGCGACGTTGTGGAATATGCAAGGGGTGTTTCAAATGGTGTTCTTTCAATAAAAAATATTTCAAACAACGTTGTCATTAACATGGAAAACTTTAATAAAAACTTACATAAAAAAGACTATGAAGCAATTAAAGAATGGATTAGAGAAGATATTTCGTGGTTTGCAAACAACTATAATAAAGGAGTTAACTTTTTGTCTTCACAAAGCCATAGCCCAACTTTAAACGAATATGCCAATACCCTTAAAATCTTTATTTCTGAAAATAGCGATTTGTTATTACAAATAGGTTTAAATGTCGATAAAAACGGGCAAATTTCATTTAATGAAACTACATTTAAAAATTTAAACCAATCTTCAACTACAGCTGCAATAAGTGAAGCTATTGCAATTTTTCAAGGTATATACAATTTCTCGATTGATGTTTTAAAAGAACCTCTTTCTGAACATATGAACTTTAAAAACTTAAATTACTACTACAACTACAAGCTTGGTACTATGTTTTCAGATACTTTTAAATTAATTGAATCGGGTATGATTATTGACCAAGTTGTCTAACTTTGAAAAGCACATTAAAAGTAAGGAGGATTTTTTTGATAGAATTGCGCAACGTAACTAAAGTTTACGAAAACGGTGCCAAAGGCATTATGAATGTTTCGCTTAAAATAGAAAAGGGAGAGTTTGCATTTATTGTCGGTTCAAGCGGTTCTGGTAAATCTACCTTTGTTCGCCTTCTTTTAAAAGAACTTGAACCAACAGAAGGAGAAGTAATAGTTGCAAGACAAAGCCTTGGCAATTTAAGCAGAAATCAAATACCATATTTCAGGCGAAACATGGGCGTTGTTTTTCAAGATTTTAGGTTGCTTAAAGATAAAACAGTTTACGAAAATGTTGCATTTGCAATGCAAATTGTAGAAGCAACTACTAAAGAAATTAGAAGAAGCGTTCCTGCTATTTTGTCAATGGTTGGGCTTCAAAAAAAAGCGAAAGCATTTCCAAGCCAGCTTTCTGGCGGCGAACAGCAAAGAACGGCTCTTGCCCGTGCTATAATTAATAAGCCATCTATTTTGTTAGCAGACGAACCAACGGGAAATTTAGACCCTCAAACTACATGGGAAATAATGAGTTTATTGGAAGATATAAACGAAAGAGGAACAACCGTTGTTGTTGCAACTCATGCTAAAGATGTTGTTAACCAAATGCAAAAACGTGTTATAACTCTTAAAAACGGAGTGTTGTTAAAAGACGTGAAAAAGGGTGGTTATGACAGCGATGATTAAGCTTAGAACTATTAAATATTATATTGAAGAGGCTTTTAAGTGCCTTATAAGAAATGGCGTTATGACGCTTGCCGGTATTATGATTGTTGCTTCTTGCGTTTTTATATTATCGGCATCTTTTTGCGTTGCCTTAAATTTAGAATATGTTTTGGAACAGTTTGGGGCATCTCTTGGCTTTACGGTTATAGTTAGCGATGAGTTAGATGATGAAACAGTCGACAAAATTCGCAGCAAAATTGTTGACATAGAGCATGTTTCAGATGTAAAATATAAATCATCACATGATGCTTTGGTAGATTTATCTGCACAATTTGAAGATACAAGGGGGATTTTGTCGGGGCTTGAACAAGACAATCCCCTGCCACGCTCATTTGAAATTCAAGTTACGCAGCCAAAATTTCAAGCCGACATTATTAAAGCAATTCAGCACATTGGAGCAGAAGTTGCCACAGAAATTAATTTAAAAGTTGAAGCTTCACAGCCAAAAACTAATGAAAATTTTTCCCCTCCCGAAAATAAAGGAGTTTTAGAAGTTAAAACCGAATCGAATGTTGTTGATGCGCTTGTTGCAATTAATAACGGTGTTAGAATTATAAGTTTATTTATAACAATTGCATTAACTGCTATTTCGGTTGTAATAATAATGAACACAATAAAAGTAACTATGAACAATCGTAAGACCGAAATTAATATAATGAAGTATGTGGGTGCTACAGATTGGTTTATTCGCTGGCCGTTTGTTATTGAAGGCATATTAACCGGCACAATAGGCGCTTTAATTCCGCTTGCAGTTTGCCGGTTTGGTTACAACAAAGTTATAGAAGTAATATTTGAAAAAGTATCGCTATTAAAAAATCTTGTTGTATTTGTGCCTGTAGAACAGGTGTTTTCTGTTTTAATACCTGTTTCTTTAGGCTTGGGCATTGGAATTGGCATATTTGGCAGCGTAAGTTCAATTAGAAGGTACTTAAAAGTCTAAAAAGGGTGGAGAGCCACTTTGAAAAGGAAATTAATAACAACATTTATTATTTCAACAACAATGCTTTTTTCGCAAGTATATGCAACAACAATTTCAGAACTAAAAGAAGAACAAGAGAAAGTGCAAAGTGAGGCGGAAGAAGCCAAAAAGCTTTTAGAAGAAACAAGTTCTCAAAAAGATGCTGTAATTTCTGAAATTGAATTAATTGATGAAGAATTAAATTTAGCTTCAGAAGAACTTGAAATTATAAATACAAATCTTGAAGAAACAACGCTTCTTTTAGAACAAACAGAAGCAGAACTTAAACAGGCAGAAACTGAAAGAGAAAATCAATACGAAACACTTAAAGAACGTTTACGTTTTATGTATGTTAACGGGAAAATTGGATATTTAGAAGTTTTATTTAAAGCTTCCAGTTTTTCTGATTTTTTAAATAGAGTAGAATACATAAGCCGAATTTATGAATATGACCATACATTACTTGAAAAATTAAAAGAAACAGAAGAACTTGTTAATCGAAAGCTTTCCGAAGTTTCAATTCAAAAAGAAGAAATTGAAGAACTAAAAGTTAAACAGCAAGTTAAAATGGAAAGCCTTGAACACACTATAAAGCAGAAACAAATAATTATTGACCAACTTGACGCAGACGAGCAAAAATATGAAGAACAAATATCAGAATTAGAACAATTAGACATTGAAATAGCTAAGATGATTAAGGAAGCCGAGGAAGAAGCGGCAAGAATTGCAGCAGAGGCAAAAGCGCAGGCCGAAGCAGAAGCACAGGCAAAAGCAAAAACCAGAATTATGAGCTATCAAACTGAAGCTGCTAACTATAATGGTGGAACTTTAGCTTGGCCTGGTGGTGGAAGAATAACATCAAATTTTGGGGGACGTACAAATCCAATAAATGGAAGAAGCGAATTTCACACAGGAATAGACATTGCTGCTCCAACGGGAACTAATATAGTTGCAGCAGAAGGCGGCGTTGTAATTTTCTCAGGAACAATGGGGGGTTACGGCAAAGCGGTTTTAATTGACCACGGCGGCGGATTAAGCACATTTTATGCCCACAATTCAAAGCTTTTAGTTCAAAAAGGCGATGTTGTTTCAAGAGGAGAAGTTGTTGCAAAAGCTGGAAGCACAGGCTATTCAACAGGACCCCATTTACACTTTGAAGTTAAAGTTAATGGTTCGGCTGTAAATCCTATGAATTATTTAAGATAAAACAAAGCTGCAGTTAAATCTGCAGCTTTTACTTTTAGAATCTAGCGTGGTTCTAATATTTTGTGCTTTTGTTTTTGACCCGGTTCTTTAATAGGTTTAAGGTCTTTAGCGCCGATTCCTGTTAATTTATAGAATATTTCGCTTGCTTCTTCTTTAGAAATACTTGATTTTGGATTAAATCTTCCATTTTCATCTATATTAACAATTTCTAATTCGTAATATTTACTAATTGCATAGAAAGTTTCTGTATTTTTTATATCTAAATCTTTTATATCTTCGCTAAAGAAATTTACTGTATCAGGAAGATACAATACTCTTTCTAAATAAAGAATTAATTCTTCTTTTGTTATTGGGCTGTCGGGGTTAAAGTTGCCGTCGTCGCCTGGTTCAATAATTCCATATTGTGCAGCTTTTCTTAAATATTTATTATGCTTGTGGTCTGCTGTATCTCTAAAATCATCTTCCCCGTCGCTTTCAACGTCGGGCAAATCTGCTGCCATAAGCATTATCGCCTTAATAGCTTCTGCTTTAGATAGTGTTTGTTCAGAGAAAAGCTCTACATCTCCTTTTATCCAACCGCGTTTATTAATTTCTTCAGAAAAAGCTTTAGGTTTGTTTTGCCCAGGTTTGTTTGGCTTGCCTGGTGCAGGTGTTGGAGTTGGTGTTATTTCTGGTGTTGGGGTTGGTGCAGGTGTTGGAGTGGGTGTTATTTCAGGAGCAGGTGTTGGTGTTGGGGTTGGTTCTTGTGGCGTACTTGGTGTTTTATAAAATGCATATTCTCCCCAAATATCTTTATCTTCTTGACCCATTGCCCAGCTTCCAGAGCCTTTTAATCCATATTTATTTATAAAGTCTAACTTAAATGATGTTGCTTGAATATCGTCATACCAAATTTCATAATTGCCGGGGCTTAAAATTCTACCCCCCCAAATTTTAGGCATAACGTCGCCTTCATTTAAAGTTAAAAACACTTGCGCCGATTGCTTGTCATCTATATATGTTTTCGTTGCCCCGTAGTTTGACAAAATGTTTCTAACGTCCATAGCCGTAATACCATTGCCGCCTACAGTTTCTCCGGATTTCCAAAACCTTCCGAAAAACGGAACTCCAAGAACTATTTTGTCTGACGTTGTATGCTTTAACGCATATTCAACAGATTTTTCAATAAATTGTTTGCTTGCAACAGCCCCTGCAGGTCCTCCTAAATATGACTCGTCGTAGCCCATAATCATTAAATAATCTGCATGTTTTGCAAGATTTGCATAATCATATGAGCCATGCCAGCCTGTTGTCCAGCCCCAAGGGTTAGCGGCAACAGAAACCGAAACTATTTTATCGGGCATATGTTGCTTTAATAATTTAACAAAGTTAGTATAGGCATCTCTATGCAAATGAGATACATTTTCAATATCAATGTTAATTCCGTCTAATTCAAATTCATATACAACTTTTGCTATTTCTGCCGAAAGAGATACTGAATTATCTAACGCTTTAATTCCTAAATCTCTATCCCAATGATTGCTAATAAACGGCGTTACTTGAACTCCTCTTTCTTTCATGTTTTTAATTAATGCTGCGTCAACTTTTTTGCTGTTTAAGCTTCCATCTGCATTAATCTCAAAATAGTCTGGCGAAACACAATTTAGAACACCATTTGTATTGTCAACATATTTTGTATATGTTGCTGTTGTTCCTCCAAATAAAAAGGACATTGCATAGTCGTGTGCGAAAGCATTTGATAACGTGCTTAAAACTAAACTTAAAGTTAAAAATAAAGCAAATACCTTTTTCATGCTTTTTTCCTCCTTATACATTATTTGAAAGTAGTTTTAGCAAATGGTGTATTTAATATACATTAAATGTTATTTTGCGACATGTTGTTAAATTAGCTTTATTTCATCATTTATTAGTTTTAGAAGAAGGTTGTTGGGAAATGATATTAAAATTTATTGTAAAAAAATATTTTACTACTGCCCTCAATTAAATCGCTCTTAACAATTTTAAAAAGCAGAGGAAAAATTCCTCTGCTTTAGCTTTTTATTCAGCAAGTTTTTTGTATGTTTCGTATTTGCGCTTAGCATCTGCTTCTGCTGCCTTAAATAATTCTTCAGCAACTTCAGGGAATGCTATTTTAAGCGAAGTATAACGTCCTTCGCTCTTTATAAAGTCCATAAAACTTCCTGTTGGTTCTTTTGAATCCAAAACAAAAGGATTTTTGCCTTCATCTTCAAGAGCTGGGTTGTATCTGTATAAATGCCAATATCCAGTTTCAACGGCACGCTTCATTTCTAATTGAGTGTATCCCATATTAATACCATGATTAATACAAGGAGCATACGCAATAACTAATGATGGGCCGGGATAGTTTTCAGCTTCAACAAGCGCTTTTAAAAGTTGAGCTTGGTTAGCACCCATAGAAACTTGTGCAACGTAAACATAACCGTATGACATAGCCATCATACCCAAGTCTTTTTTACGGATACGTTTTCCAGATGCCGCAAATTTAGCAACTGCTGCTGTTGGCGTTGCCTTACTTGATTGTCCGCCTGTGTTTGAATAAACTTCTGTGTCTAAAACTAAAACATTAACATCATCACCGGAAGCTAAAACGTGGTCTAAACCGCCATAGCCAATATCATAAGCCCAGCCATCGCCGCCTATAATCCATTGTGATTTCTTAACTAAATGGTCTTTATTGTTAAGCAATTCTTTTGTTAATGCAATAGCTTCTTCGCCACAGCTGCAATTTTCGCAACAAGCGCTTAAAGCTTCAACGAGAGCAGCGGAAGCTTTTTTAGAAGCGTCGCCGTTGTTCATTGTGTCAAGCCATGCTTTAACTGCAGTTTTAACATCTTCTTTTGAAGTTATTTCTAAGAGCCTGTTAGCTTTCATAGCTAAGTTTTCACGTATTTGTTTAACACCCAAATACATACCTAAGCCATATTCTGCATTGTCTTCAAACAACGAGCTTGCCCAAGCAGGACCTTGCCCTTTGCTGTTTACTGTATATGGCGTTGAAGGAGCAGAACCTCCCCAAATAGAAGTACAGCCTGTTGCATTCGCAATATACATTCTGTCACCAAAAAGTTGAGTAATAAGTTTAACATATGGTGTTTCGCCACAACCTGTACAAGCACCAGAGAATTCTAAAAGCGGCTGTTCAAATTGGCTACCTTTAACAGTGTTAACATTTACAGGGTTTTCTTTAACAGAAAGCGACAAAGCATGATACCAATTGTCCATTTGAGCCATTTGTGTTTCAATTGGCTTCATAACAAGAGCTTTTTGCTTTGCAGGGCAAATGTCGGCACAGTTACCACAACCTGTACAATCAAGTGGGTCAATTTGTATTCTGTAGCCGTAATTTTCAAGCCCTTTTCCAATTGCTTTTTTAGTTTCAAACCCTTCTTTAACATTGTCTGATTCGGAAACTAAAAATGGTCTAATTGTTGCATGTGGGCAAACATATGAACATTGGTTACATTGAATACAGTTTTCCAAAATCCATTCAGGAACATTAACAGCAATTCCACGTTTTTCGTAAGCAGAAGTTCCGTTAGGGAATGTTCCATCTTCACGTCCAACAAAAGCACTAACAGGCAAGTTATCGCCTTTTATAGAGTTCATAGGAATTAAAATTTCGGATATGAATTTTGGCAATTCAGCGTTTTGAGCAGGCGCATCTGTTGCATCTTTCCAATCTTCAGGAACGCAAACTTCTGTAAATCCATTAACTCCAGCGTCAACTGCTGCATAGTTCATGTTAACAATTTTTTCACCTTTTTTGCCATAACTTGCGTAAATTGCTTTTTTCATATAATCTACGGCTTCTTCAATAGGAATAATGTTTGCAAGCTTGAAGAACGCCGATTGTAAAACTGTATTAATTCTGTTACCCAAGCCGATATTTTTGGCAATACCAATACCATCAATTGTGTAGAATTTAATGTTATGTTGTGCAATATATTTTTTCATGTCGGCAGGAAGTTTTTGGGAAAGCTCGTCCCCTGTCCAAGGGCAGTTTAAAAGGAACGTTCCGCCGTCTTTTAAATCGGAAAGCATATCATACTTATCAACATATGAAGGATTATGACAAGCAACAAAATCAGCCTTTGTAACAAGGTAACTTGAACGTATTGGCTGTTTGCCAAAGCGTAAATGTGAAGCTGTTATGCCGCCCGATTTTTTGGAGTCATAAGAAAAGTATGCTTGTGCATACATATCTGTATGGTCACCGATTATTTTAATGCTGTTTTTATTTGCGCCAACAGTACCATCTGAACCTAAGCCCCAGAATTTGCAGCTTATAGTTCCTTCTGGTGTAACATCTATTTCTTCACCAACAGTTAGAGAAGTTTGTGTAACATCGTCAACGATACCTAATGTAAAGTGGTTTTTAGGAGCTTGACCCTTTAAGTTATCATAAACAGCAACAATTTGTGCAGGTGTTACGTCTTTTGAACCTAAGCCATAGCGTCCGGCAATTATAGTTTTTTGAATTCCTTTTTCAAAGAATGCAGCACAAACGTCAAGGTATAGCGGTTCTGCTAATGAACCCGGTTCTTTTGTTCTATCTAAGACGCATATTTTAGTTGCTGTTTCGGGAATAGCGTTAATAAAATGTTCAATAGAAAACGGTCTATATAAATGAACGTTAACAAGCCCAACTTTTTCGCCTTTTGCGTTTAAGTAGTCAATTGTTTCTTTTATTGCATCACAGCCAGAACCCATAGCAATAATAACTCTGTCTGCATCTGGAGCGCCGTAATAGTTAAACAATTGATAATCTCTACCTGTAAGCTTGTTAATTTCTTGCATATATTGTTCAACAACAGCAGGAGCTGCTAAATAAAATGGATTAGAAGCTTCTCTGCCTTGGAAATATATGTCTGGATTTTGCGCTGTTCCTCTTGTAACGGGATGTTCAGGGTTTAATGCGTTTTTCCTAAAATTTTCAAGCGCTTCTTTGTCAAGGAGTTTCTCTAAGTCTGCATAGTCAAGACATTCGATTTTTTGAATTTCGTGTGATGTACGGAAGCCATCAAAGAAATGCAAAAATGGAACTCTGGATTTAATTGCACTTAAATGTGCAACCGCCCCTAAATCCATTACTTCTTGAGGGTTTGAAGACGCTAAAAGAGCAAAGCCCGTTTGACGGCACGCCATAACGTCTTGATGGTCGCCAAAAATTGAAAGTGCGTGTGCTGAAATTGCACGTGCAGAAACATGGAAAACGCCGGGCAAAAGCTCACCAGAAATTTTATACATATTAGGAATCATAAGAAGCAAGCCTTGCGATGCTGTGTATGTTGTTGAAAGAGCACCAGCTGCTAATGCACCGTGAACAGTTCCGGCAGCGCCGGCTTCGGATTGCATTTCAACTACATTAACAGTTTGCCCGAAAATATTTTTCTTTCCGTTTGCAGCCCATTCGTCAGTTATTTCTGCCATATTAGACGATGGAGTAATTGGGTATATACCCGCAACTTCTGTAAACGCATATGAAACATAAGCGGCAGCGGTGTTGCCGTCCATCGTTTTCATTGTTTTACCCATTAAAAAAATTCCTCCTTTTCTAAATTACAAATAACATTATAGCATATTTGGAAAAATAGTAAAGATTTTTTAATAATTTTTTTGCACTATTATGTTAAATCCTACATTTAATCGTAAAGTTTTGAAAGTTCTGTTGTTAAGGCAGAGTTAATAATGCGAATATACGTACCTTTTGTCCCCAAAGAACGAACTTCAATTAGTGCTGCGCTTTCTAGCTTTCTAAGTGCATTAACTATAATTGAGCGTGATATGCCAATTTTTTTTGCAACTTTACTCGCAACAACGATGTTATTGTTTAAATTTTTAAATACGTTTATAACGGCGATTAGTTCCGAATATGAAAGCGTACCCAATGCCGATTTTGTTAATTCGGCTTTTTTATTTTCAATGCTTGAAATTTCATCATAAATTCCTCTGAAAATTAGCGTAAAAATAATATTCAAAACATCAATTAGGCACAAGTCATCTTCTATTAAAAAGTCTTGATGTTTACATATGAAAATAATTGCTTGGCGGCTTAAATTGCAAAAAATGGGCAATATTACAGCATTAATATTTTTAGAGGAAGCATTTAAAAGCTGTCCGTCATACAAAAATTTTTCAGCTTCCATTAAGTCAAGCGATTGATGAATTATATAATTAATGTCAACAAAGTCATATGTGGTATTTGCTAAAATTTTGCTGTTTTTGTTAATAATAAGTATGCTAATATTTAATTTTTCAAAAATTAACGTGCATATATCGCTTAAAATGCCGGCATGACTATAATTGTGCTGCGTAAGCTTTAAAATATGGCTTAGTATTGCGGAATGTGAATTTTTCATAAAAAATCTCCCGTCTATTTAATCTTCCGCATACGAACATTTAGGATTGTTGCAAACAATTTTTGTTTTTTTAGTTCCTTTTTCAATTAAAAAGTCGTCGCATTCGGGGCAACGTTTGCCCGTTGGTTTTTTCCATGAAACAAAACTACATTCTGGGTTATCTTCACAGCTGAAATATTTTCTTCCTTTCTTCGTCTTCCTAATCATAACTTTTTTGCCGCATACAGGGCAGTTTACGCCGGCTTCTTCTAAAAGCGGCTTTGCGTTTTTGCATTCAGGAAAGCCGGGGCAGGCAAGAAATTTACCAAACCTTCCAAATTTTATAACCATATTTCGTCCGCATTTTTCGCAAACAACATCTGTTTCTTCATCTGCAACTTCTATTTCGCCTATTTTTTCTTCTGCCAAAACAACAGTTTCATTAAAAGGGGTATAAAATTGCCTTAATATTTCTTTCCATTCAAGCTCGCCTTCTGAAACTTTATCTAAATCTTTTTCCATTTTTGCAGTAAAATCAACGTCAACTATTTCGCTAAAATTTTCTTTCATTATTTTATTTACAATTTCCCCTAGTTCTGTTGAATAAAAAACTTTAGCTTCTTTTGTAACATAACCTCTGTTTGTTATTGTGCTTATAGTTGCGGCATATGTGCTTGGGCGACCTATTCCAAGTTCTTCCATAGTTTTAACAAGCATTGCTTCCGTAAAGCGTGGTGGCGGTTGAGTAAAATGTTGTTCTTCTTTAATGTTAACAAGTTCAAGTATTTCGTCTTCGGTTAAATTGGGCAATGTAACTATTGCTTCTTGTGTTTCCTCGTTCTTTTTATATACTGCCAAATAGCCTTCGAATTTTAAATTTGAACCGTTGGAGCGGAAAGCATATTTCCCTGCCGAAATTTTAACAGAAACGGTGTTATATATAGCCGGTTGCATTTGACTTGCAACAAATCTTTCCCAAATTAATTTATACAGCTTATATTGGTCTTTTGAAAGTGAATCTTTAATTTTTTCAGGCGTTCTTTCAGAAAGCGTTGGGCGTATTGCTTCATGGGCATCTTGTGCCTTGCCTTTTAGTTTGTGTGAAGACTTTGTTTCGCTTGCGTATTCTTTGCCAAAATTAGTTACTATATATTGCTTAACATTTTCAAAAGCTTCATCCGAAATTCTCATTGAATCTGTTCTAATATACGTAACAAGCCCAATTGTTCCTTCCCCCAAAACATCAACGCCTTCATAAAGCTGTTGTGCAATCATCATTGTTTTTGAAGCTTGAAACCCAAGTATTTTTGAAGCTTCTTGTTGCAATGTGCTTGTTGTAAATGGTGCAGGCGGTTTTTTTGTTCTTGTTCCTTTTTTAACTTGCTTAACAATAAAAGTTTGGGCTTTAATTTGCTTAATAACTTCTTCTGTTTGCTCTTTGCTTGAAAGTTCAAGCTTACCGTTTTCGTCACCATGAAATTTTGAAGCAAAAACACTTCCGTCTTTTGTTTTAAGCAAAGTATCTATAGTCCAGTATTCAAGTGATGTGAAATTGTCTATTTCATCTTCTCTATCGCAAATTAATTTTAATGCAACAGATTGAACACGTCCGGCGCTAAGACCTTTTTTCACCTTTTTCCATAAAAGAGGGCTTATTTTATAGCCAACAATTCTGTCAAGCTCTCGCCTTGCTTGTTGTGCATCAACTAAATTCATATCTATTTCTCTAGCTTCTTTTATTGATTTTTTAACAGCATTTTTTGTTATTTCATTAAATGTTATTCTTAAAGCATTTTTGCCATGAAGGTTTAACGCATGAACTAAATGCCAACTTATAGCTTCTCCTTCACGATCTGGGTCTGTTGCCAAATATATTTTTTCCGATGCTTTTGCTTCTTTGCGTAATTTAGAAAGTATTTCTCCTTTTCCTCTAATAGTAATATATTTTGGTTCAAAATCGTTTTCAATATTAATTCCAAGTTCACTTTTCGGTAAATCTCTAACGTGCCCTACAGACGCTTCAATTTTATACCCACTTCCCAAAAACTTTTTAAGCGTCTTTGCTTTTGCGGGAGATTCGACAATTACAAGATTTTTTGCCATTATAAAACCTTCCTTTATATTTTATGGCCTTTCTTTTATGTTAAACAAATTAATTAAAAAACTTAAAGGGCAAGAACATATTTCGTTCCTGCAAGTTTTTTAATATGTCCTCTAATTTCAAGAAGCGTTAATACATAAGCAACCGTTTGCGCCTGACAATTAATTTTATTTATTATTTCATCAGCGCTTATTGGTTCTGAACTTATACAAGAATAAACTAATTTTTCATCAGGCGCAAGTGAATCAATAATATTATTTTTACTTTTTTTAAGATTATTCTTTGCAGCGATTTCAGAAACTTCAGAACTGCTCATTCCTAAAGCATAAAATATATCTTCACAATTTAAAACAATAGCCGCACCATCTCTAATTAATTCATTAGTTCCAAAGCTTAATTTATTTGTTATGTTTCCCGGAACTGCCATAACATCTCGCCCTTGTTCTAATGCCAAAGAAGCTGTTATTAAAGAACCGCTTTTTCTTGTTGCTTCAATAACAATAGTTATTGAAGAAAGACCGCTAATTATTCTATTTCTCATAGGGAAACAAAAAGGAAGCGGTTTTGAGCCGGGCGGAAATTCTGAAATTGTGCATCCGTTCTTCTCAATTTGTTCTTTTAATTTTCTATTTTCTATTGGATAGCAAATATCAACTCCACAGCCTAAAACGGCAATGGTTGTCCCTCCACTTGCCTCAATTGCACCTTTGTGTGCCATACTGTCAATACCACATGCCATACCGCTTACAACTGTTATGCCGTTTATTGCAAGCTCTTTGCTAATTTTATGTGAAACCATGCAGCCATATTCACTGCAGCGTCTTGAACCGACTATGCTAACCATTATACTATTGTTTTTAGGAAATGTTCCTTTAACATAAAGCCCTAGCGGTGGATTTTCAATTTCTTTTAAAAGAGGAGGATATTTTTTATTTAATATGCTAATAAATTCAACTTCTTTATTTACTAGCTCTTTTTCGTAGTTGGCAATTATGTTGTCATTTTGCATTTTAATAATGCTATTTATTTCACATTCTGAAATTCCATTAATATGTTTTAAAAGCTGACTTGAAGCTGAAAAAATTTCTTCTGGTTTTTTAAAAAGGTTTAATAGATAATGCTGTTTTTTAAGGCTAACTCCTTCAATTCGTGCAAGCCACATTATATAAAGCTCGTCATCCATATTTACACCTCCATATTAACTATAATATTTGATTGTCTATTATGTGTAAATACGTTTATTTGCAAAAATGGCTCAAAAGTTTGCAAAAAAATAGAAGCCATTTAGAAATGACTTCTTGATAATTTTAAATGATTTTTAAAAAATACCAAAACTTAATAGCATTAATTTTTAAGACAACTGTTCTGAAAGTTCTTCTAGTGAATCTGCCAAGCTTAAAATAGCAGTTTCTATTAGTTTGCAAATAACGGTAATAGTTTGCGCTTTTGTAACAGGGGCATCAGGAGAAAAAGTATTTTCTGAAGTTCCAATCATAACGTTTGATTGGGCTGCTAAAACTATACAGTTTTTATAGTCTTGGTTTAATTCTGAAACATCTTTAAATTTTTCTAAAATACTCATATCTTCTGGGGATTTCCCAAGCATTGCAAGCGAAATACTAGCTATTACAGCAAGTTCTTTTCTTGTTACAATTTCGTTTAGTTCTTCTTCGGTTGAATTTTCATATGTACTTTGAATTATTTTTTGCTCGAAATTGGGCATTACAGATAACAACTCTAAAAATTCTTTCATTGTTAATGTTTTATCTGGTTGAAATAAATTGTTTTCGCTATCTTTAACTATTTCAAATTCATAGGCAAGCGCTATGTATTGTTCTGCCCAATGTCCTTTAATATCTGTGAAGCTATGCAATACTTCTTCTGTTTCTTTTGCTTCTTCTTTATATTTTTTTTCTTGTTCAAGTTCTTGATGACTGGAAACAACTGCCCGTGCTTCTTCTGTTGGAACAGGTGGTTCAATAACCGGTTTTTCAGTTAAAATTGAATGCACAATTTCGCTATATATAGCTTCGTGTGCTGCAATATTAAGATACGGAATAAAACCATAAAAGCTTGGTTCGGTTAGGTTTGCATATGGTTCTTTTCTTTCTTTGTATATCCTATATGTATCAATCAGTTCATAAGCACCTTCAAAAGCACCGGTACGAATTACAGAATTCATCGTTTGAATATGTGGTTCGAGTTCTTTTGAAATTTCTTCCAAAAAATCAAACGGGTTGTATATTGTTTGAACTAAAATGGGAGCTTTGGGATTTAATCTTTTTAACTCCATTATAATCCTGCCAAAATCTCCATCAATTCCGTTTTTTCCCGTAAATTCAGAAACAGCCTTTTTAATTTCGCTTATAAGAGCTTCTTTAGATTCTTGTTTTGACATAATAACTTCTAAAGCTGAAATTGGAGATTTTAACAAACCGCCGCCTATCGTTAACAGGTCATAAACTGAAGCATTTAAAACGTCTAACAAATTGTCTTTGCCAACTGTTATGCTGATTGCTTTTGCGTTTTTAATTGATTCTTTCACCAAGATATTGTCTTCGCTTAAAAGTATTTGAAGAAGTTCACTTGATGTTGTGCCATCAGCTGCAAAATTTAATGGTTTAAGTTCTAGCTTGTTTGCAAGCTTAACCGAAAAGTTGTTATCGCTGTATTTATTATCGTCGCTGTTATTTTGCAAAATACAAAGCCCATATCCTGTGGAAATGCTGTCCCCTAAAATAACTAAGTTTCCCAAAAACACTTCCTCGCCAAAAACGGGAATTGTTTGAGCTAATAGTATTAGAGAAAGCAAAATTGCTAAAAACTTTTTGAACATTTAACCCCCCCTTTGCTTATAGATTTTTAATAAAAAAATCTTTTACAACAATTAAATTATAACATTAATAAAACATTATTGCAACAACTAAAAAACTCCGATTAAAACTTTAAATGCCTAATCGGAGTTTTTATTTTAAGAAAAATCTAAGATTTCAAGAACCTAAGAATCTAAAAAACTTAGGTTAATCCAAATAATCTTTAAGCTTTTTGCTACGGCTTGGGTGCCTTAGCTTACGCAAAGCTTTTGCTTCAATTTGCCTAATTCGTTCCCGTGTAACGTTAAAATCCCTTCCAACTTCTTCAAGAGTTCTTGCTCTACCATCGTCTAACCCAAAGCGAAGCCTTAACACTTTTTCTTCACGCTCTGTTAAAGTGTCTAAAACATCAATAAGCTGTTCTTTAAGCAATGTAAAAGCAGCAGCTTCTGCCGGAGCTGGTATGTCATCATCGGGTATAAAATCGCCTAAATGACTGTCTTCTTCTTCACCAATTGGCGTTTCTAAAGAAACAGGCTCTTGTGCAATTTTCATAATTTCACGAACTTTTTCAACGGGCATTTGCATTTCTCTTGCAAGCTCATCGGGTGTTGGGTCTCTGCCAAACTCTTGAAGCAGCTGCCTAGAAACACGAATTAATTTATTAATTGTTTCAACCATATGAACAGGTATGCGAATTGTTCGTGCTTGGTCTGCGATAGCTCGTGTTATTGCTTGTCTAATCCACCATGTGGCGTATGTGCTAAATTTAAAGCCTTTTCGGTAGTCAAATTTTTCAACGGCTTTAATTAAACCCAAGTTGCCTTCTTGAATTAAATCTAAAAAAAGCATACCACGCCCAACGTATCTTTTAGCAATGCTTACAACAAGCCTCAAATTTGCTTCGGCAAGGCGTTTTTTAGCTTCTTCGTCGCCTTTTTCCATTCTGTTGGCAAGCTCAATTTCTTCGGCAGCAGACAAAAGAGGAACTTTTCCAATTTCTTTTAAATACATTCTAACATGGTCATCTATGTTAACGCTGCCTTCGATTGTGCTTAAATCAAGTTCTTTTTCGGGTTCTTCGGGTTGTTCTATGTTTTCAGGGCTTTCGGAATTTTCCGTTCTTGAAACATTGCTTGAAATTTCCAAGCCTTGTGTTTCCAAGTATTCATAAATACTTTCAATTTGCTCGGCATTAAGGTCGATATCGCCCAGAAAATCCATAATTTCTTTGTATTCCAAAATGCCCTTTTTCTTCTTGCCCAAAGCGACTAAATCTTTAAGTCTTGATAATAGCGAGCTGTCATCTATGGACTTCAAGGCAATCCTTCCTTCCTAAATAAATATGCAAAACTTAACATTCCTATTTTTAACCATCAGTTATTTTTATATACAACTTTTGTATATTTGGTATGGTTTTTATTAAATTATTAAGCTTATTTGCATCTTTTTCTGCTTTAATTTTTGTGTTAATAAAATTAAGTATAATTTTTTTACATAGTTCGCTAATTTCTTTTTCAAGATGCAAGCTGTTAATTTCGCCGCCCGAAATAATTTCAACAACTTGCTGTTGTTCTTTTGCAGTTTCAAAATAATTTAATATTTGGGCAATTTGAATATTTTGTGAATTATTATAGAGGTTGTATATTATTTCCAATATTTGGGAATATATACTGTTTTCGCCTAAATGTTCGGGTAATAGATGTTG
>CAZHPA010000018.1:0-33113 GCA_964533945.1 uncultured Defluviitaleaceae bacterium | reverse complement strand
TTTGATTAAAGGAGGGAAACAATTTTGGAAGGTTTTGATTTATACAAAGACATAGCAGAAAGAACGCAAGGAGATATTTACATAGGGGTAGTAGGGCCTGTGCGAACAGGCAAATCAACATTTATTAAGCGTTTTATGGATTTGCTTGTTATTCCAAACATACAAAACGCTTATAGCAAAGAAAGAGCAAAAGACGAATTACCCCAAAGCGCAACAGGCAAAACAATTATGACAACAGAGCCAAAATTTGTACCAAATGAAGCTGTTGAAATTACGCTTGATGAAAGCGTAAGCTTTAAAGTTAGAATGATTGATTGCGTTGGTTATTTAGTTCCGGGTGCTATAGGTCATTTAGATAACGAAAATCCCCGAATGATTAGCACGCCTTGGTCTGCGGAAAAAATGCCGTTTATTGAAGCAGCAGAAATGGGAACTAAAAAAGTTATAAACGACCATTCAACAATTGGAATTGTTATTACAACAGATGGTTCAATAACAGGTATTGAACGAAAGAGCTATATTGAAGCAGAGCAGCGTGTTATTAATGAATTAAAAGCTATAAATAAGCCTTTTATTTTGCTTTTAAATACAACAGCGCCATATTCGGCAGAAACCGAACAATTGCGTTCAGAATTGGCAGAACTATATGAAGTTCCTACTATTTCGGTTAATTGTGACCAGCTAAAAACCGATGACGTTAACTCTATTATGGAAAAATTATTATACGAGTTTCCTGTTAAAGAGCTTAAATTAAATTTTCCAAAATGGATTGAAACGCTAAACATAGACCATTGGTTGAAAAGAAACTTAATTACAGCTGTTAAAGAAACTTCAACTAAAATTAATAAGCTTAGAGAAATTAAAGAATCAGTAGTTGGCATAGAAAATAGCGAATACATAAAGAAAGTATACATAGACAAAATTTCCCCCGGCGAAGGCTCGGCAAAAATAGAAATTACTGTCGACGACAGCCTATTTTATAAAATTTTGTCAGAAACAACAAATATGGACATAGATAGCGAATATCAACTTATTTCAACAATTAAAGTTTTAGCAGAAGCAAAAAAAGAATATGATAAAATAAAAAGTGCGCTTGAAGAAGTGCGCCGAAAAGGATATGGCATAGTTACTCCTGTTTTGGAAGAAATGAAGTTAGATGAACCTATAATTGTTAAGCATGGTGCAAAATATGGTGTTAAAATGAAAGCAAGCGCTCCTTCAATACATTTGGTTAGGGCAGATATTGAAACAGAAATTTCCCCAATAGTTGGAACGGAAAAGCAAAGCGAAGACTTAGTTGCGTTTTTAAAGAGCGAAATGTCTGAAGACCCAAATAAAGTTTGGGAACTTAATATGTTTGGAAAATCTATGCACGAACTCGTTAAAGATGGGCTGCAAAGCAAGTTATATCATATGCCAGAAGATGCCCAAATGAAACTACAAGAAACGCTGCAAAAAATAATTAATGAAGGCACCGGAGGATTAATTTGCATTATTTTATAAGATGTTGCCAACCACCCCATGGTTAAGTTAAAGAAGCTATGGGGTTTTAAAATGGAGGGCTTGTTTGCGCATTAAATGCATGATAAAATAAATTTACAAAAGATGAAAGTTGGTGAAAAATGAAGCAATCAAATACGTTTGATATTGTTTGCATTGGCAAGGTGCTAAAATATATAAAAAACATAGAAAAGGCGTATGCTACATTTTCTATCGTTAATGCAGATGATTTAGCGGAAAATGAACTTTGTCATCTTGCTATTACGCAAATAATTACAAATATATATGAAGCAAAACAGAAAATGCAAAATACAACTCTTGAAAAAGTACCTTTGTTTAATAAAATAGGGTTAAAGGCAGCAAGAAACATAGCAAGCCATGATTATGATAGCTTAGACTTTGATGTTGTATACAAACGAACATGCCAACTACTAAAGCCAGAAGTGCAAAATGAATTGGAGGCGGCCATAGATGATATCAAGCGAAGTAATACAAGCGATTAGCGCAGCTAAAAACTATCCTTATATTAATAAGGTTGGCGTTTTTGGTTCTTGTGCTCGTAATGAAGAAACAGCAGAAAGTGATATTGACATTCTTATTGATTATGACAGCAGCTCTGATGATTTTTTAGACAACTTAGATGGATTTATGGAAGATATGGAAAACTTAATGAAAAATGTTTTTTTGCAGCAAAACAGCAGTCGTCCTGCAAAAATTGATTATGTTACTATGGCAGGGTTAGCAAAGTCAACCAACGAATCAGTTAAGCGCTCAATTTTGCAAGATGTAAAATGGGTTTATGTTAATAAAAAAATATGTTCAAAATAAACCCTTTTTAATTTTCTTCAGGTGTAAATAAATTAAAAACGCCATGCCTAATTAATTAGAACATAGCGTTTGCGTTAAATATAAATGCCCGAAGCCGGACTCGAACCGGCACGGGATTGCTCCCGAAGGATTTTAAGTCCTTTGCGTCTACCATTCCGCCACTCGGGCATTGCCTTACGGCAACTTTCAACATTAACGATTATATCACGTACATTTATAGTTGTCAATAGCAAAATTAAATTTTTTTATTTTATTTGCCGCAACTAAGCAATTCCAAAAAATTGTTCGTGCCAAACTAAAAACATATATATAACCCAAATTTTTCGGCTATTGTCTTTGTTTCCATTTTTATGGGTGTCTAATAATTTAATTAATTCTTCACATTTAAAATATTTTCCTGCGCTTTCGCTTTCAAATGCTTTTTTAACTC
Source organism: uncultured Defluviitaleaceae bacterium (assembly GCA_964533945.1). Taxonomy (GTDB): domain Bacteria; phylum Bacillota; class Clostridia; order Lachnospirales; family WRBF01; genus CAZHPA01. Next base: position 30,355 of record CAZHPA010000018.1, on the reverse strand, counting down.
TATTATAATATTTTTCTTCTTTAAGCCAAATTCTAATTGGAACAGGAAAGCCCAACTTTTTCTTCTTTGCAACTTCATCAGGCAAATGTTCTTTTGCTGCAAGCCTAAATGCATATTTTGTATCTGTTTTGTTAACCCTAAGCGAAGTTGGAATTTTAGATGCAACTTTAAAAACTTCTTTGTCTAAAAAAGGAACTCTAACTTCAAGTGAATGTGCCATGCTCATTTTATCGGCTTTTAATAAAATATCTCCAACAAGCCAAAAATTTATGTCGGTATATTGCATTTTTGTAATGTCGTCTTGATGGGCAACCTTTTCATAAGTTTTCTTAGTAATTTCTTTAGGAGGATATTTTCCGCTTGGGCGCAAAAGTATTTCTTCACGTTCTTTTTGACTGAAAATATTTGCGTTACCAATAAAGCGTTCTTCTATAGTTTTGCTTGCTCTTATAAAAAAGTTTTTGCCTTTAATTTCAAAAGGAATTAATGAAGCGAGTTTACCTAAAAGCCTTCTAACAGGCATAGGTAACGATGTTACAATTTTAATGTCTAAAGGCTCTTTGTATATGTTATATCCTCCAAAAAACTCATCGGCACCTTCTCCAGACATTGCACCTTTAACATGCTTAACGGCAAGTTGGCTAACAAAATATAACGCAACAGCGGAAGGGTCTGCCAAAGGCTCGTCCATATGATATTGAACCTTTCCAAGTATACCCCAATATTCGTCTGTTGTTATAGTTTTGCTGTGGTTTTCAATTCCTTTTAGCTTTGAAAGATTTTTTGCATATTCAATTTCATTATAGTTATCATAATCGAACCCAACTGTAAACGTTTTTGCTCCTTCAAAGCTTGCGGCAATATAGCTTGAATCTACACCGCTTGATAAAAATGCACCAACAGGAACATCTGCAATTCTATGCTTTTTAACAGAATCGGAAACTGCACTGTCTATAGCTTTAACAGTATGCGAAAGGTTAATGTCTGCCTCAATAAACATTGGGTCGAAATATCTTTCCAGCTTAATATTTCCATCTTTAAAAATCATATAATGAGATGGGGGCAGCTTATAAACTCCTTTGAAAAATGTTTCATCTAAAACAGAATATTGAAAAGTTAAATAATTTTCTAAAGCTTGTTCATTAACTTCTTTTTTAAATTGGGGGTATTCTAAAAAACTTTTAATTTCAGAGCCAAAAAGCAAGTTGCCGTTAATTAATGAATAATAGAATGGTTTTATTCCGAAAAAATCACGAGCGGCAAATATTTCTTTTTTATTGTAGTCGTATATTAAAAAGGCAAACATTCCGCGAATGTACTTTAGCATATCAACGCCGTATTGTTCGTATAAATGTACAAGAGTTTCTGTATCGGAGCGGTTTTTAAAAATATGACCTTGCCTTAACAAATCTTTACGCAAATCTTGATAATTATAAATTTCTCCGTTATAAACTATAACAATAGAACCATCTTCGTTATACATAGGCTGAGAGCCTTCTTGAAGGTCTATAAAACTAAGCCTTCTAAAGCCCAATGTAATTTCGTCATCTATATGAACGCCGAATGAATCGGGACCCCGGTGAATTATTTTGTCCATCATTAAATGTATTGTTTTATCTTTATCTTTATTCAAAGTATTGCCCGTAAAGCCGCAGAAACCACACATTAAAACTAAGTCCTCCTTGAAAAATAAGCAAACACTTGCTTACGAAAACAACTAATTTAACCCAATAATAGCATATTAGAAAAATAAAATCAATATAAAACTATATACAGGCAGTTAAAATAATGCTATAATTATACTATATAAAATCTTTTAGAATTAAGTTTAACCCCTAATTGCCAAGAATTCTCCCGTCTCTTATCTTAAATCTTAGATGAATGGTTGGACGATGAATTGGCAAGGTCTTGACATAGGATTGCGCTATATGATATGATAAATAAATCATAGTGTTGTAGTGTAGCACACTTAGTAATAAACTCTCCTTGGGTACAAAGGGTGTCTTTTGGTAGTATATGCCACTGAAGAAACTACCATTACCTAGGGCGTAAGCCCAAATTTTAGCGATAAAACCGTGGGACACACGGGGTTAGCTTATTTATGCTTAGTTCATAAGAACTATCGAGTAAGAAGCTCCCACCTATATCTTAGATAGGGGGTGAGTATGTCACAGCTAGAGGAGGTTTTGACGCATGGCAGAAATTAAGAAAAAAGAAATTTTGCTTGAAAGCGGAACCAATGAACTTGAAGTTATGGAATTTACAATTGCCGACAGGCATTTTGGAATTAACGTTTCAAAAGTTGTTGAAATTATGCAATATAATAAAGTAACACCAATGCCCAATTCAAACCCTTTTATAGAGGGCATTTTTAAACCCAGAGAAAGTATTATGACAGTAGTTAACCTAGCTTCTTTTATGGGTCTTCCCCCTTCCGGAAACGAAGAAAGAGATATTTTAATTATAACCCATTTTAACAGAATAAGCACAGCTTTCCATGTACATTCTGTTGAAGCAATTCACCGCATATCTTGGCTTGATATTGAAAAACCAGACGCTGCAATTTACGGCGGAGAAGAAGGGCTTGCAACAGGAATTGCAAGATTTGACGGAAAATTAATAACAATTGTTGACTTTGAGAAAATTTTAGCAGATATTAGCCCTCAATCCAGCTTGCAAATAAGTGATGTTGAAAGACTTGGAGAAAGAAGCCGTGTTGAAAAACCAATATTAATTGCAGAAGATTCGCCTATGCTTGAAAGGCTTTTGCTTGAAGCTTTGCATAAATCGGGGTATATTAACGTTGTTTGTTGTTCAAACGGCATGGAAGCTTGGGAAAAACTAAACGAATTTAAAGATTCTGGCATTCCTTTAAAAGAACAAGTTTCTTGCGTAATAACAGATATTGAAATGCCGCAAATGGACGGACACCGACTAACAAAGCTAATTAAAGACGATAGCGTCTTAAAAGTATTGCCTGTTTTAATCTTTTCATCATTAATTAATGAAGATATGAGAAAAAAGGGAATTGCTTTAGGAGCAAACGCCCAACTTGCTAAACCAGACATTGCACAGCTTGTTAAATTAATTGATGAGTTGGTTAACTAGTTTTTGCATTTAATACAAAATAAAAATTAAACGGAACGAGCAAATCGTTCCGTTTATTCTTCGCTATATACAACAAATTTATTTCTTCCCGTTTCTTTTGCAGAATATAATGCCTTATCTGCTTTTTCAATAAACGCTTCATACTCATTGCTATAAAAAGACGAAGGAATTGTTGTGTAAACTCCTTGAGAAACTGTTATAAGGTTTGAAACATCGCTTGCTTTATGTTCTATATTTAATTCTTTAATGGCACTATGAATTTTTTGGGCAACATGGGCAGCGCCCGAAGCATTTGTTTTTGGCATAATTGCAATCATTTCTTCTCCGCCGTACCTGCAAACTATATCAAGAGGTCTTGAAATAACTGATTTTATAGCTATTGCAACTTGCTTTAAGCAAGCATCGCCTTTTAAATGCCCGTATGTGTCATTATAGTTTTTAAATTTATCAATATCAATCATAATTATGCTTAAAGGCATATTTTCTCTTGCACAATCTTTAATTAATTTAGGTACAATATGGTTTAAATATGCGCGGTTGTAAAGTTCTGTTAAATGGTCTGTATATGATTCTAATTTAACAATTTTCATATACTTTGCATAAACTATATAAAACAAAAACGTTAAAATTATCGAAGGGACAAAAAAAGTTATAATTGTTGCATACAAAACTCTGTTTCTGTATTCCCCAAATTGCTCAAAGTATATATCAACACCTAAAAGCCCAATGTATGTGTTTTCAATTGTATATATTGGAACAAAGCCTGAAATGCAATCTCCCCATTCATCGCCTGAAACAACGTATGTTCTTTGCTTTTTTTCATATGCCAAGTCATCTTCAGGACGCATAAACGAATATCTGTTTTTGTCTTTAAAATATTCACTGTCCATAGTATAGCTAATATATTCATATTCATCTATAACAACATCTAAAAGCCAAACTCTGTTTAGTGGAGTGCCAACAGGCGCATCATAAAATTCTTTGTCTTCTGCTTCAACGTAATATTTAATTTCATCATGCTCAAGCTTTGTCATAATATATGCAAATCTAAGCCCTCCGCTGAATTGCTGTCCTTTAAATAGGTTTGTAAATTGTTGGTTTATTTTATTTTGCTCAAGTTCTGAAAATTGTATGGATTTTAATTCTACAAATTGTTCATCTGTAATAATTAAGCTTCTGGCAGTTATTGCTGCTATATCCATAGCTTTTGTGCCTAATATTGAAAAATATTCTTGTGTAAACCAATTAAACGCACCAGCAACAAAAAACGAGCTAAAACCTAAGTACACAATAACTATTGCTGTAAATAAAATCTTGAACTTAGTTAGCATGGGCAAGCACCTTCTTTTAAGCTATCTTTCAATTCCTTCCACGGCAGCTTTAATAAAATCTCTGTATAAAGGGTGAGAACGATTTGGGCGTGATTTAAATTCAGGGTGAAATTGCACACCAACGAACCATTTATGAACTTCTTTTTTAAGTTCTATAATTTCAACAAGTTTTTCGTCAGGCGAAATTCCTGCAATAACAAGTCCGTTTTCTATCATTTCGTTTCTAAATTGGTTGTTAAATTCAAATCTGTGTCTGTGTCTTTCATAAATTAAATCTTCTTCATAAGCTTCATGCGAGTTTGTCCCTTTTTTCAATTTACAAGGGTATGCTCCCAAACGCATAGTTCCGCCTTTATTTTCAATATCAACTTGTTCTAGCATTAAATCTATAACCGGTGTTTTTGTATTTGGTTCAAGTTCTTTGCTGTTTGCATCTTCATAGCCTAAAACATTTCTTGCAAATTCAATAACAGCACATTGCATACCTAGGCAAATGCCAAAAAATGGTATGTTGTTTTGCCTTGCAAACGTAATAGCTTTAATTTTGCCTTCTGTTCCCCGTTCTCCAAACCCACCAGGAACTAATATACCAGAAACATCGCCCAAATATTCCCTAACATCATCGGTTTCCAAATATTCTGCAAAAATCCATTTAATATCAACGTAAACATCATTTTCAATTCCGGCATGATTTAGCGCTTCAACAATTGACAAATATGCATCGTGAAGTTCAACATATTTTCCAACCAATGCAATTTTAACCGTTCTTTTTATGCTTTTTTGCCTTAAAACTAAAGCTTCCCATTCAGAAAGAGAAGGAGCAGGAGAAGGTAATTTTAATTTTTTGCACACAATTTGGGCTAAATTTTCTTTTTCAAGCAAAAGCGGTATTTCATATAAAGATTCCGAATCTAAATTTTGAATTATGCAGTCATCGTCAACATTACAAAAAAGTGCTAGCTTTTCACGCATTTCAAGCGACATAATTCGTTCTGTTCTGCATACTATAATATCAGGCTGAATTCCAATCGACAAAAGCTCTTTAACAGAGTGTTGAGTCGGTTTTGTTTTCATTTCGCCTGATTTTGACAAAAACGGTATTAATGTTACGTGTATATATATAACATTTTCGCGGGAAACTTCGTGTGCAGTTTGCCTAATTGCTTCAAGAAAAGGCAAGCTTTCAATATCTCCGACAGTTCCGCCTATTTCGGAAATAACAATATCGGATTGAGTTGTTTTTCCTGTGTGATATATTCTATCCTTAATAACATTTGTTATATGAGGAATAACTTGAACGGTAGAGCCTAAGTATTCGCCTTTTCGTTCTTTGTTTAAAACAGACCAATATATTTTGCCCGTTGTTGTGTTACAATTAATGGTTAAGTTTTCATCGATGAAGCGTTCGTAATGACCAATGTCTAAATCTGTTTCTGCTCCATCATTTGTAACAAAAACTTCGCCATGCTGATATGGGCTCATTGTGCCGGGGTCTATATTTATATATGGGTCAAATTTTTGAATTGTGACTTTAAACCCTCTGGCTTTAAGAAGGCGACCTAAAGAAGCGGCGGTTATGCCTTTTCCAAGCCCAGAAACAACGCCCCCTGTCACAAAAATGTATTTTGTTTGCATTTTTTCAGCTCCAATTTATAAATTAATATTTATATTATCCTATTATATAGAGCGTATGTCAAGTGCTTGGGTTTTAAGTATTAATATTACAAATTTATTACAAAAAAATGTACTATTGATTTTTATGTGAAACTATGAGAAAATATATATCATAGGGGAAACTCTTATGTTATGACTCTTAAAAACAAAAATCGGGAGGGAAAATTAAATGAAAAGAGCAAAAAGATTAATTGCAGTTGTTACAGCAGCTACAATGATGTTTGCTTCTAGTCTTATCGCTTTTGCAGAGGATAGCAAAGCCGGAACTACAGCGAAAGTTGAATTGGTTGAACCAACAATTCCCGCTGTGCCGCAAACATATCCTAACCTTGAAGTTTCAGAAAAAAATTACTATGGTAATTATGGCAGCCATGTTGGCGTTTTTCCTGAAGTTTCAGGAGCGACAGTTTGGGATAAAGGAATAACTGATTTTAATAAAAGCGTAATTGATGCAATAGTTAAATCTTATAGCGCTTTTGTTTCATCTGCGGTATCAAATGGCTACAGCAAAGAAGACTATTGGGTTAGCTACAAAGTTGAAAACAACGGACAAGTTGCAAAAATTACAATGCCTGTTTCATATTTAGGCAAAAATGGAGCAGAAGATAAAATTACAGAAACAATAGTTTTATATTACGATAAAGTAGCTAAAGCAGAAGTTGATAAAGACAAATATGATTCTATTATATCTGCTGCAAAATCTTATAAAGAAGCATACGAAAAAGCTTTAAAAGATAAAGATGCATATGATGAAGCGCTTAAAAAAGCATTAGCTGAAGCAGAAGCAGAAGAAAAAGAAGCAGAAACAGCAGAAGAATCTAAAACAGAAGAAGCTAAAGCAGAAGAAGAAGTTGAAATTGGAATGGTTTTCGTTCCTTTAAGAGCTTTTGCTGAAGAGCTTGGCTATAAAATAGTTTGGATTTCAAATGATAAACCGCTTGAAGTTGTTAAAGATGATGTTTCTGTTAAATTTTCAGTTGGCGTAGATAAATACGAAATTGATGATGAAGTATTTGAACTTGGTGCTGCTCCAACAAGAGAAGAAGGCGTAACTTACGTTCCTTATACATTCTTTACTGAAATTTTAGGTGAAGAACAAGCAAAAGAATGGGTTATAGCTCTTATTAAAGCTGAACAAAAAGGCGAAGAAGCAGTACCAGCAGAAGAAAAAGCAGAAGAAGTAGAAGAAGCAGTAGAACAACTTGAAGAAGAAATTGAAGAACTTGAAGAAGAACTTGAAGCGTAAAACTTTAAAACCGCAAACTACATAGTTTGCGGTTTTAGTTTGTTAAAATTAATTATTTTCTTTTTTTGTCAAAATAAAGAATAGAAAAAACAATATTCGCTGCCAAAAACAAACAAATTCTCCTATTTATATTTAGTATAATTATCTTAATTAGTTTAATTATATTAATTTGCTTAGCGAGGGGATTAGATGGAAAAAGCACTTTCAAAAGAAAAGAAAAGTTCATTTTTTCTGCAACGGCAAGATATAGCATTTTTCGCTTTAAGCACGTTAGGGTTTTTTATTGGGCGGGTTTCAATATTTCAAATTTTAAGCCCTTTATCAGTGCCGTATTTATCAAATTTTTTAGGGACAGGCATACTACTCTATCTTGCATCGGCACTTACGTTTTTGGGAATTTTAACAAAGTTTAAAGGAATTTATTTGTTAAAATACGTTATTTGCATTTTGTCTTTATGCTTAATAAATTTTATTTTAAACAAAAAGACTAAAAAAATGCCATCAATTGTAATTAGGGGTTGCCTTTCATCGGGCATAACGCTTTCTGCAGGGTTAATTATTGCAGCGGCAAACAATTTTAGCTTGTATTTTGCACTAATGGCAATTTTAGAAAGTGTTTTAACGTTTTGTGTTACGTGTCTTTTAAAAAAAGCAACAGATGTTATGACTTCAAAGCGACGCAAAAAAATATTGGCAACCGAAGAATTAATTAGCATATCTATTTTATTTGGCGGCGTTATTGCAGGAGCTTCCGATATTTACATTGGGGTTGTTTCCTTAAAGCTTTTCTTTGCTGCTGCTGTAATATTAATTGTTGGAAACAAAGGCGGAAGCGCACTTGGTGCAACAGTTTCAATGCTTCTTGCATTTGTTTTATATTTAGCACAGCTTTCAGATGTTAATTTTATTGCAATATTAGGAATAAGTGGGCTTGGCTCTGGGCTGCTTAGAGAAAAGGGAAAACTTGCATCTATTGCAGGGTTTTTGCTGCTTGGTACTTGTGGAATTTTTGTTTTAAACCAAACATTATTTTCATATGAAATGCTTTTCTCTGTTGCATCTGGCGTAATACTATTTTTGTTTATGCCAAACAATTTTTATTTTAACATAAGCTCTGCAATAAATCCTGTAGTTGAAAGTACAGATGAATACATAGTAAGAATTAAAGAAATGACAAACCGCCGCCTTTTAAATTTTTCAGATACATTTAAAAATCTTTCTAAAACTTTTAATGGGCTTTCGGAAAAAAAGCTTATGCTTACGCAAAAAGATATTTCAAAGCTAATTGATGATTTGGCCGCAAGCGTTTGCGGAAATTGCAGCATGATGCATTTTTGTTGGCAAAATAATTTTTACGAAACGTATCAAACGGTTTTCAGCCTTTTGGCAGCTTGCGAAAAAAAGGGAGTAGTTAATATTTCAGATGTTCCACCAACATTTGCAAGAAATTGCGTTTTTGTGCAAAAATTTGTTGATACAACAAATAGGCTTTTTGAATTATATAAAATGAATTTAACATGGCATAATAGAATTATTGAAAGCAGAACTTTAATTTCAGACCAGCTTTTTTCTGTTTCCGATATAATAAAAGGGCTTGCAGATGAACTTGACTTTCAAGTTGATTTTAACCCAGATGTTGAAGAAAGTATTGTTTTAGAACTTGCTGCTGCCAAAATAGATATAGATAGCGTTGTTGTTTTTAAAAATAAGCAGGACAAGCAGGAAGTTACAATTACAAGAAACGCTTGCTACGGAAAAAAAGAATGCATAAGATGCATAATACCTATAGTTAGCAAAGTTTTAGGCGTTAAAATGAGAAAAGATGATAATAATTGCTTCTTTAAAAAAGATAAATGCGTTTTTAGGCTTATTGAAGAACAAAAATTTAGAATAATTAGCGGCGTTGCCCGTGCAACTAAAAGCGGAAGCAAAGAAACAGGCGACAGTTATTCATTTTTAGAACTTAAAAACGGTGAATGCCTAATGGCACTTTCAGATGGCATGGGTTCTGGGAGAAAGGCAAGAGAAGAAAGTGTTGCTGTTGTAGAACTTTTAGAAGACTTTATAGAATGCGGGTTTAAAAAAGAACTTGCTGTTAAAATGATTAATTCTGTTCTTGTTTTAAAAGGAAGCGACGAAAGATTTTCGACGCTTGATGTTTGTTCTGTAGATTTATATACAGGAAATGCCGAATTTGTTAAAATTGGCGCTGCCCCATCCTTTTTGTTAAGAGAAAATTCTGTAATTCAAACAATTAGGGCAACAACACTTCCGCTTGGCATTTTAAATGACGTTGACGTTGAAACTTGCACAAGAAAAATAAAAGATAACGATGTTATAATTATGGTAACAGATGGCGTTTTAGAAATTTCTGATACACTTGCTGAAAAAAACACATGGCTTTTTGAAGCGCTTTCAAAATTTAAAAGTAATAACCCGCAAGATATTGCGGAATTTATTTTAGGAGAAGCCGAAAAAATCTCTAAAAATGTCATTAGAGATGATATGACAGTTTTGGTTGCAAGGGTGTGCAAAAAGTAGTAAAATTTGCAAAAACCCTTGCAAATTTAGTTGAAATGATGTTATACTTTTCATACCTAACGAAAAAACAAAAGGAGATGAAGCGTATGAACTTTTTCAAAAATCTGAAAATTAAAGCAAGACTTTTATTTTCTTTTAGTATTATTTTAATTTTTACGGCAATTATGGGAATTGTTGGTTCAATTCAAGTGTTAAAGATTGGAGATATTGGAGAAAAAACATTTAGCAGTAATATTACCCCTTTAAACGATTTAAGTCAATTTAGGTCATATTACGCTGAAATAAGACGTTTAATTACATTAGGTTCACTTTCTGCAAAGCTTGGCAATATGGAAACATTTGAATCATGCAAAAAAACCGCTCTCGAAGAAATTGACAAATTTTCAAACCTTACAAAAGATTATATTGATTTTCAGAATAGAGTAAACGCTTCTCAAGAACGAAAAGATGCTTTTAAAAAAATATCTGATAGCTTTAATAATTCTTATGCTCCATTAGCAAAAGAACTAATGGGATACTATGAAAACGGAAGCTTTGAACAAGGCGACGAAGGTTTTAGTAAAATAGTTGGCATTGGAACCGAAATTACATCAGGCATTGATGCACTGTTTGCTCTTAATTTTAATGTTGCAAGCAAGGCGGCAGATAGCAATTTAAAGCAAGCAAAAACAATATCTTTAATTTTAGTTGCCTCAACAATTGCTTCTATTATAGTATCTTTAATACTATCGCTTTTGGTAGGAAACCAAACGGCAAACAGTATTAAATCGCTTGGAAAAGTTGCAAGGGAAGTTTCAAATGGAAATCTTAACGTTACTGCTGCAACAAACGAAAAAGATGAAGTTGGTCAGCTTTCAAGAGATATGGCTGTTGTTGTTGAAACTTTAAATCATATGATTTCAGACATAAAAGAAATGGGTGTACAATTAAACGCCGGAAACACTAAAGCATATAAGCTTGACGAAACAAAGTATGAAGGCGGCTTTAGAGAAATGATTATAAGCATTAAAACAGCAATTTCTGGGCTTATAAACGATACCAATATGGTTGTTGATGTTATTAAAGAATTTTCGGACGGAAATTTTAACGCCGATATTGCTAAAATGCCAGGCGATAAAGCTTTGCTTAACACTGTTGTTAACGAAATGCGTGAAAACCTTAAAGATATAAACCGTGAAATTAATTCTTTGGTTAAAGCAGCAACAGAAGGTAAACTTTCAACAAGAGCAGACGTTTCGCATCAAAAAGGTGAATGGCTATCAATATTACAAAACTTGAATCAATTACTTTCTGCTGTTATAGAACCTATTTATGAAGCTTCAAACGTTTTAGATAATATGTCTAAGGGAAATTTAAGCGTTAAAATAACAGGAGATTATAAAGGTGATTTTGCATTAATTAAAACATCAATGAATGATACTATTGACTTTGTTTCTTCGTATATTAAAGAGATTACAGAAATTTTAACAGAGCTTTCAAATAATAATTTAAATCAAAAAGTTACAAGAGAATATGTTGGTGATTTTTCAGCTATTAAAACATCTCTTAATTTAATTTTAGATAAACTAAATTCTATATTTATAGAACTAAACCAAACATCAGAGCAAGTTTTAATGGGCGCAAAACAAGTTTCCGAAACAAGCATGACGCTTGCGCAAGGAGCAACAGAACAAGCAAGTTCTATTCAAGAATTAAACGCAACTATAGACACTATTGACGAACAAACAAAAAGAAATGCTCAAAATGCCAAACAAGCAAACGAACTTTCTTCTATTTCTAAAGTTAGTGCTGCCGGTGGCAATGAAAAGATGAAAACTATGTTAACTTCTATGAATGAAATTAGTGAAGCTTCTAATAATATTTCGAAGATTATTAAAGTAATTGATGACATTGCATTCCAAACAAACTTGTTAGCTTTAAATGCTGCTGTTGAAGCAGCAAGAGCCGGCGTTCATGGAAAAGGTTTTGCCGTTGTTGCCGAAGAAGTGCGTTCTCTTGCAGGTAGAAGCCAAAATGCAGCAAAAGAAACAACCGAATTAATTCAAGATTCAATTCAAAAAGTTGCGGCAGGAACAAGCCTTGCACAATCAACGGCATCAGCTTTAACTGAAATTGTTGAAAATGTTGATAAGGTTTCAACGATTATAGAAGGTATTTCTAACGCATCTGCAGAACAAGCTTCTGCAATTTCTGAAGTTTCATTGGGGCTTTCTCAAATATCAAATGTTGTTCAGCAAAACTCATCAACATCAGAAGAAAGTGCGGCTGCATCACAAGAACTTTCAAGCCAAGCCGAAACTTTGCAAAATATGGTTGCAGGTTTTAGCCTAAGATTATAAAAATACAAAACAAAAATCAAAAGAAGGGAGATGCTGCAAAAATCATACAAAAAGTATGTTTCTTTGCAGCAAATTTTAAATGTTTAATATACCAAACAATATTAAGCCTTCCCTTTCCTTGGGAAGTTCTCCTGAACCTATACAGACACAAACTCCTTCTCAAAATAATTATAACCATGCTCCCCAACAACCTCAAGCGCAAAAAGGGGTGCGTTTGGTTAAAGGGCAAAAAATTAGCCTAACAAGCATTAGCCCCGGGCTAGATTTAATAGATGTATGTTTAGGCTGGGATGTTGGCACAAATACTAATTATGATTTGGATTCCTCGGCATTTATGTTAGGTAGCAACGACCGTGTTTTAGATGACGACTATTTTGTATTTTATGGGCAACGTTCAAGCCCTGATAATAGCATTTTACATTCGGGAGATAACAAAACAGGGCAAGGTGACGGAGACGACGAAATTATACACATTACTCTTTCAAAAGTTAACCCCTCTGTAAGTAAAATTGTTTTCGTTGTAACTATTAATGAAGCCAAACAAAATAATTATAATTTTGGACAAGTTAAAAATGCTTTTATTCGTGTTGTAAATCGTGCAAACAATGCAGAACTTGTAAGATTTGAATTAACAGAATATTACAGCAACGTTACATCTATGGTTGTTGGTGCTTTGTACAAGCATAGCAATGAATGGAAATTTAACCCTATTGGCGACGGCACTTCCGACGACTTGGAAGGTTTGTGTATTCGATATGGTGTTAATATAATTGAATAAATAATTAAGGAGGTGAAGTTGCTGCCAAAATCAAGCTTTTTTTAGGCAGCAACAATTTTATGTATCAATTATCAACTTTAAATGAACTTTCGTTACTAGCCGTTAACCATCAAGGCGGAGGGCAATTATTTACAAAAGCAGGCGCAATGATTGGATATAAAGGAAATTGTAAATTTGAAAAAGTTTTATTAGGTCCTGAAGGAAGCCCAGTTAGTGCTGCATTACGCCAAATTGGGAGAAGGCTTACAGGAGAAAATTTACCTCTTATGAAAGTTATGAGTAATGGACCAACGCAATCGTATTATGCAAACCTTTCACAACACGTAACCGTAATTGATTTGCCACCAAACATGTCACTTTCTGTTGAAAGCGAAAATATTTTGGCTTTTAACGATGCTTGTTCTTATAGCTTTAAACTTCTTGCACAAGGTGTAATTTCACAAAAAGGGCTTTTTACTTCAACATTTAAAGCTAAAGCACAAGGCGCTCAAGTTGCCATTTTAACCGATGGTAACCCATTAGTAATAGATACACCATGTTGCATAGACCCAGATGCAATAATTGCATGGACAGGCAGCGACCCCGGATTTAAACTTGATTTAAGTTGGAAAAACTTAATTGGGCAAGCCAGCGGTGAATCTTATATGTTCGAATTTAAAAATGCTGGGGGTAAAGTTATTGTTCAACCTTCAGAACGTAAATCGGGCATTAACCTTGCAATTGACTCAGGAAGACCTGATGTGCAACAAAATTCTTTATTTGGAAATCAAGGCCAAGCTCATAATCAAGGTCAGCCTTCTGTTCAAGGAAACGGGGGATTTGATATTGGAGACCTTGGAAGTGTTGTTGGAAATTTATTCGGCAACAGAAGGTAATTATATACAAAATGAAATGCGCGGCGGCAGCCTATAATATTACTTGTTAATATACCTACACAAAAGTGACTATAAATTTGAAAATGGTATAAACTAAAAATCAAGAATTAGATTCTAGATTATAGATTTATAGAGGTGCGAAACATGAAGAAAATAATATTGCTATGTTTAATATTTTCTCTTATGCTAAACATAAACGCAAATGCCGCTGAAAACAAAGACAAAGAAAAAAATAGCATGGACGTTAAAGCAATCGGGGCTGTACTTATAGATTGCAAAACAGGGCGTGTGCTTTGGGGGCAAAACGAAACAGCTCCTTTGGCAATGGCAAGCACAACAAAAATTATGACTGCAATTGTTGCGCTTGAAAATGGCAATTTAGATGATATTGTAACAATTTCAAAGCGTGCTGCTTCGGCGCCCGATGTTCAAATGAATTTAACATCGGGGGAAAAAATTAAACTTGAATATTTAATGTATGCGTTAATGCTTCAATCTTTTAATGATGCTGCTATTGCAATTGCCGAACATATTGGAACAACGGTTGAACAATTTTGCCAAATGATGACGGAAAAAGCAAAAGAAATTGGGGCAGTAGACACCATCTTTGAAACACCAAACGGGCTTGATGCTGGAAATCACCATTCAACAGCGCTTGACATGGCTTTAATAACTAAATATGCACTTGAAAACAAAAAATTTATTGAAATAACTAATGTTCCGGAAATAAATGTTAAAAGCGACAAAAGGGAATATTCATTATATAACAAAAACCGCCTTTTGCGTGAATATGATGGAGCGCTTGGTGTTAAAACAGGGTTTACGGGAAAAGCAGGGCATTGCTTTGTAGGAGCGGCAAAACGTGGAGATATGCAATTAGTATCGGTTGTTTTGGGAAGCGGCTGGGGAAACAAAGGTAAAGAACAAAAGTGGGTTGACACAAAACAACTTTTAAACTACGGATTTAATAATTTTAAATACAAAACAATTATTAACAAAGACGACCTTGTAGGCTCTATTTTGGTTAAACGCTCTAAAACTGAAAAAATTGATGTATTTTTTAATGAAAGCTTAGAGATGCCATTAACGGATGATGAAGTTAAAAGCATTGAAGTTTCTGTCTCGCTTCCAGATTCGATTTTAGCGCCAATTGAAGCAAATAAGCAAGTAGGGGTTGCAACTATAGCTGTTGGCGGAAAAGTAGTTAAAGAAGTTCCGCTTTTAGCAAGCGAATCGGCGGAAAGACACGACTTTAAAACATCGCTTGAAAAAGTTATTAAGGAATGGATTGAAATGGGAACATTTGAAGATGTTAAAGTTTTAATTCCTGAAATGGAAGCAGCATAATATGAAAAGGGCGTATTAAACGCCCTTTTTGTTTGCTTTATTACTATATATTAATTCCCTTTATTCGCCTTTGCCACCTTCCACTTTTTATTTATAAAATAACCAAATAAACACACTAAACCAACTAGCGAAAGTGGAATTATTGCTGATGCCAAAAGCAATATTAATTCCTCGAAAAATGTTTTAACAAAATTGGCAGAAATTAAAAATGATGCTTTCATTCTTTCCCCTAAATCATCAGAAATGCCAACAGGCATAGCTTCGTCTTCAATTAATTCCGAAACATCAACGGTTATAGTACTGTAAGCCGATAATTTATCTATTTTGTCAAGCTGCGCCTCATATAGTCTAATATCTGTTCTAATTCCCGTAAGTCTTTGTTCAAGTGCAATAAGGCTGTTAATTTCGGTTGTTTGGTTAATTAATTCTTCAATGCGCTGCTCTTCTGTTTTTTTAGTTTCTAATCTGCCGCTAATATTGTAATACGTAACAGTTACATTTTCAACAGATTCGTTATCTGAAGTAATTTTACCGCTGTCTTTTGCGATTAAAGCAATTTGTTGTCTTGCAAATTCAAATTGAGATACAGGAACTTTTAATGTAGCAGCAAAATACCGATTGTTTTTATCTTTTTCCCTTTTTGTTACGCTTGAGCTTTCAATATATCCTCCACAGCCTAATATTGTACCTTTTATTGAATAAATAGTGCCATCGAATTGTTTTGTTGATATAGAAGTATTGGCATTTTTAATTACTTTATCGCCTTTAATTTCGTTTTCTAGCTTAATGCTTGCTTCATAATCTTCTGCAGAAATATTTTCTCCCTCCCAAACACCATAGTTTTCCGAACTATAGTTTGCCATTGGGGCTTGTTGAGTGCTACTGCTGCCGTTGCTGCCATAGTCTTCACCCATTTTAGAACTGCAGCTTGAACAAATTATAGCAACTGCTAATATTAATGTAATTAGAAAGCCATTTTTCATTTTTTACCACCTCGCCTTAAAACAAACATAAATACTATGCTTAAAATCCCTGCAATTAAAGCGGGAATAAATATACCCGAAAGAAAAATTAAAACGGCTTCAAAAAAAGCAAGGCATATGTTTAAAGAAGTTAAAAATCTAGCTTTAACTTTTGTTATAAGCGGCAATCCATTGTTGGAAGCATGTATTTCTTCAGGACTTTTGGCAATAAGCTTAATTGAAGCCACTAATCCTTCTGTTTTTTTCTTTTCTGTTAGAAGCAAGCTTCTCATGTCGTCGATTTCCGTATCTATACTATCTAACCTGCTAGTTAAAATATTAATGTTATCAACAGATGTGCTTTGTTCAAGAAGCGGAAAAACACGCCATTTTTCAGTTTCTTTTGCTTTAATTGTTTCCTCAAGCCTAATTATTTCTTCTGTTATTTTCTGCTCACGTTCTTCTTCATCCACAATTTTACCAATGCTTCTTAAAGTTTCTTTGCAATATTCAAAACTTTCGCTTTGGCTTATAGTGCGTTCTATTGTTGCAGTTTGGCTTGAAGTGTAGCTATTTAAGTTATAGCCGGGCATATTATTTATTTGTTCTATGGCGCTATTAATATTTTCAACTTCCAAAACTATATAATAGCTTTTAATAGAATATTCTAGTGAATTTCCAGAATTTTTAGAATCTTGAGAACTATATGCTAAACCTGCTGCCGGTTCTAAATTATAATAAGTGCCGTCATCTATTTTAAGCGCTTCGCTTTTAAGTGCTTCATTTTCAACTTGGACAATAGCATAATTGTCTTGTGTATTAGCTGAATATGTTTGTGCTTCGGGTGCGCCTCTTTGTTTTTTTGCAAATTCTTCATAGTCTTCTTCTTCAATTTCAACGTTTCCAACATTTCCTGTGTTTTTTTGGGCAACTTGCGAGTTTGTTTCACTGTTGCCATAGTTTTCTGTATAATTTCCTTTTGTCGAACTGCTGTTATATTGTACGGCATCAAAAATTATGCTATATGCAGCAGAAACTATAACTAATGCTAAAAATAAAGAAGCAGCGGCATTAACGTATGTTCTCCATGGAACAAGGGGTGGCTCTTTAAATCTTTTAATATCTTTGGTCTTTTGAATTTCTTCAAGCTTTTCAGTCTTTTCGATACTTTCAATCTTTTCCATTAATTCGCTGTGGTAGTTTTCGGGAAGTTCCAAGCTTGGTAAATTTCTTAAATTATCTACCATCTTTTGAAGTTGCTGTAATTCAAAAGCACAGCTTTCGCATTCTCTTATATGGTTTTCAAAAAGTATTTTTGATGTTTTTGATAGCTCGTTTTCCAAATAAAGCGGCATTAATTCTATAAATTGTTCACACAAGTTATTAAACCTCCCTTCTATTATTAAGACGTTTTCCGTCTGTTGTTTGTTCCTGTTTTAAAATTTCCCTAAGCGCTATACGCGCTCTTGAAAGCCTTGATTTAACAGTTCCCAAATTGCTCTTTGTTATTTCTGCAAGTTCGTTATAGGTAAATCCATTTATATCGCGCAAAATTATAAGCATTTTATAGTCTTCTGAAAGTTTATTCAAAGCTTGTTGGATTTCGCTGCTTTGCTCTTTGTTTAAAGCAACATCAAGAGGTGTTGGTTCATCTGAAGCAACTTGCATAACTTTCGCGCCCTCCTCGTTATTCAACGTTTCATCAAGGCTAATTGCTTCTTTTCCTTTGCGCCTTCTTAATTCATCTATGCACGCATTGTTCGTAACTGTGCATAACCAGCTTTTAAAATATTTAATGTTTTTACACTTATCTATGTTTTTGTATACTTTAATTAAAACTTCTTGGGATATGTCTTTGGCATCTTCAGTATTTGAAAACATGCGGAATGCTATATTATATATTAATTTTTCGTAGCCTATTATAAGTTCTTCAAAAGCTTTAATATTTCCGCTTGCTGCCTTATTTAATAAGTCTGTTTCGTTTAACAAACATTTCACCCTCTCCCTTTTCGGAATAAAAGCTTGCCCCTAACATAAAAAAACCGCTTTCAAGGCGGTTAGTCTTCCTTACCTTCAATCATTAATTTTTCAAAGGCGTCAGCAAGTAAGTTAAATTTTGTATAAATTTCTAAAGAAGCAGATGCAAGCGCATTAACGTTTTCAATACTTTGCTTTTCACTAAATTGCTTTGCTTTTTCATGGAAATTTTTATGAACGTCATAAATTTCATTAAACGCACTAATGTTACCATATTCTTTTCTAACTTCATCATACCATTTACCAAAAGCACATGAATGGTGGTCTGCAACTGAATTTGGGTTGCCGGGGTTTCTTATTACATTTCTTAAGAAATCGGCGTGCGCAATAATTTTTTCTGCTAAAAGACTTAAAACATTTTTATTTGGCTCTGCTGTTTTTAGAACTAGGTTTTTATTTATAATGCTACTCATTTGATTTGATTGTTTAATTAACAAATCTCCAAACTTTGAAGCACTTGTAATATTATCAATAGTTAAACCTATTTCCATTAAAGCGTTGCTTTGAACAACAACTATGTTTGCAACTTTTTCTTCGGCTTCTGAAAGTATGGTCGAAACTTTCATTACTAAGTTTTCGTTTTGTTTCATTATTTCACTAAGATGTGAAGTTCTATCAAAATATTCAACAAGTTCGTCATTAAACTTGCTCATTAAATTTTTGTTATTATCAGATTTTTCTTTAATATTTTTAGATAGAATATCAACTTCATTAATAGTGTTTTTTGTTTGTGCAGACAACGTTGAAACTTCTTCGGCAACAACTGCAAAGCCTCGCCCAACAGAACCTGCCCTTGCCGCCTCGACTGAGGCATTTATAGAAAGTATTTTTGTTTGGTTTGCAATTCTTGTTATTTTTTTAACTACGCCATCAATTTCTTTAACTCTTGTATTTAATTGATCTGAATTATCTTTAACAACTTGCAAATCGTTTGCAAATGTATTTTTTGTTGTATCTAATTCGGAAAATGTTTCCCCAACTTCAATGCTTGATTTTTTTATATCATTTACAGTTTTATTAATTGCTTTAAATTTATCTTTTATTTCGGAAGCACAGCTTTCGGTAATATGTGTTGAATCACTTGTATGTGTGCCAAGCAGTTCCACTAGCGAGAGTAAATAGTCTATTTCAAATTTAGTAGAGCGTGTTATTAGTTCTGAATGTGCCAAAATAAAGTTGGCAGTAGCGCCCGAAATTTCTTTTCTGCCTTCCAAAACAAGCATAGTACGTTCAGTATCTGTTTGCATAAATTCTACCTCCAACAGCTATAGCTTTATTAAATAATATATTAATTAAAGTTGATTGTCAATGTTGCTTGTTAAGCCTTAAATACTTAATAAGTAAGCTTAATGTTTAACTTTTTTATAGCAATTTAGTCAATTAGGCTTAAAAAGAAGTTTGTGAAAGGAAGCATTAAAGCACTAACAAGCCCTCCGAATAAAAAGATAAGCAAAATAAATTGAAGCACTTTTTCATATTGCATCATTTTTATAACAGAATTTGGCTTTAAAAATACAGATAAAACTTTTGCCCCATCTAGCGGATAAATTGGAATTACATTAAAAATGGCAGTTGAAAAATTATATATTGCAATGTATTGTATAGTTCTAATAATTATTATAGTGGCAAAAGAAAACAAGTTGTTACCCATACTGTTTCCAAATGAAGTTGAAATTGCAACAACTTTATAAAGAAGTGCAAAAATAACGCTAACTAAAAGATTTATTACAGAAGGCATTGTGTATGTAATTAGCGTGCCTTTTTTTCGGTCTGTGTAGTATGTTGCAGATGTTTCAACAGGTTTTCCCCAACCAAACCTATAGGCAAACATACAAATAAAACCAATCGGTTCAAGGTGTTTTAAAGGGTTTAGTGTTAGCCTGCCATTTTTTTTAGGCAAAGGGTCACCTAATTTTGTGCTTGTTAAAGCTTTAGTGTATTCGTGTACGGTTACTGCAGAAAGTATACCAATTGCTTTAAATATTATATTTAATACTTCGGGCATATTTTCCTCCTTAACTTAGTGTTTTTAATCCCTAATTGCCAAGAATTCTCCCGCCTCTTAGCTAAAACCGTGGGGCACACGGGGTTAGCTTATTTATGCTTAGACGTTAGTCTATTGAGTAAGAAGCTTACGCCTCTATAGGCGGGTGAGTATGTCACAAGATAAAACGTTTTGCACTCAGTAATTTCAACATTAACAATTTTTCCTATATCTAAAGTTGAAGCGTTGCCCTTTGTTCTAAGTCCTTTATTTAGCGTTTCCGATTAAATAAAACGTTTTGCATTCAGTAATTTCAACATCAATAATCTTTCCTATAGCTGAAGCATTGCCTTTAAAATGAACAATTGTGTTTTGTTCTGTTCTGCCTGTTATTAAACTATTGTCTTGCGAATTAATTTCTTCTGCTAAAACTTTAACTGTTTTACCTAAAAATTGCAAATTGTATTTATATATGCCTTCGTTTAAAACATCTAAAAGCCTATTAAAACGTTCTTTTGCAATATGTTCGGCAACTTGTTCTTCCATAGTTTCTGCCGGTGTTCCTGTTCTTTTTGAATATAAAAAAGTGAAAGCCGAGCTGAAGTGAACTTGCTTAACCAAATTTAATGTATCTAAAAAGTCTTCTTCCGTTTCTCCTGGAAACCCAACTATAATATCCGTTGTTACGGCAATGTTTGGTATTTGTGTCTTTATTTTATTAATTAAAGAGATGTAATGCTCACGGGTATATTTTCTATTCATTTTTGCAAGAATTTTGTTGCTTCCAGATTGAAAGGGCAAATGCAAATGCTTGCAAACTTTTTCACAATCCCTTATAGCTTCTATTAAGTCTTCCGACAAATCTTTAGGGTGTGATGTTACAAAGCGCACTCGCATAAGCCCATCTATATTATCAACCTCTCTTATTAGCATAGCAAAATTGGTGTCGCTTGTCAAATCTTTTCCGTAGCTATTTACGTTTTGTCCTAAAAGCGTAACTTCAACAACGCCGTCTGCAACAAGGTCTTTAATTTCTTGTATAATATCAGATGGTTTTCTACTTCTTTCCCTTCCTCTAACGTAAGGAACAATGCAATATGAGCAAAAGTTGTTGCAGCCAAACATTACATTAACACTTGCTTTGTGCTTAAATTCTCTAATTGCAGGTAAATCTTCAACAATTTCACCGTGGTTTTCCCATATATCCATAATAAAGCTATTTGTTGTTAAGCTTGTATATAGCAGTTCGGGGAAGCGGTGCATATTAAATGTTCCAAAAATTATATCAACATTTTTATACGATTGCCTTATTTTTTGAACGGCTGTATTTTGTTGAACCATGCAGCCGCAAACTACTATTTTTAAGTCCTTTTTCTTTTGTTTTAAGTTTTTTAAATAGCCTAAATTGCCGTATACTTTATTTTCGGCGTTTTCACGGACGCAACAGGTGTTGTAAACTATAATATCGGCTTCTTTTTCTGCTTGCGCTTGCACGTACCCCATATCAGAAAGCATACCGGCAAGTTTTTCGGAATCATGGGAGTTCATTTGGCAGCCAAAAGTTGAAATAAACATTGTTTTTGGCTTTTGTGAATTTTGATTTATATTTAATTTTCTAACTTTTTCTATATATTCATTAATTTGTTTTTCCATATAATCCCTCGCAACGATAAATTGGCATACCTTTAGAAGAAAATTTTTCTTCATATTCAGTCATAACATTGTCTAAAAATTCGCTTTTATGCAAATCTAGAGAAATGTTTTTAAGTTGCCAGCGTTTCTTTGAAAATTCGTTAAGTGTAAATTCAAAAAGTTCTGTGTTATCTGTTTTAAAATGAATTTCTCCATAATCTTCAAACAATCTTTCATACATACTTAAAAAATTGCTATGAGTTAATCGTCTTTTGTGCCACTTTTTCCTATTTTGCCATGGGTCGCAAAAATTTATATAAATTCTTTTAATTTCGCCTGTGCAAAAATAATTTTCTAAATCTTTAACATCTCCTAAAATAAAGCCAAGGGAACAATCAATTTCTTTAGAAGCTCTTGCCCCCATAACCAAAACGTGTTTTTCACGTTCGATTGCTAAATAGTTTATTTCTTTGTTTTGAGAAGCTGTTGTAGTAATAAAACGCCCTTTGCCACAGCCAATTTCAACATGGATTGGGTTGTTGTTTCCAAAATATTCTCCCCAATTTCCTTTAAAGCTTTCGGCGTTTTTAATAATTAAATCATTTGTTTCAATTTCTTTTTCGGTCCATGCTTTTCTTCTAACACGCATAAAAATTATCTCCTTGTTTTTTTGAACGATAACAACACATTATAACAAACCTAAGCAATGCTTGCAACTGCAATTAGCTAAATAAAAAGCAAGGCTTAATAATAAAAACCTTGCTTAAAGCATTGCTGTTAAAAGCTTTCGTCGTAAAAAACGTATCGGTCTTTGCCTAGTTTTTTGGCTTGGTATAGTGCCGAATCTGCATTTCTATATAGTGCCGAAAAGCTTTTTCCATCTTTATTATAAACTGCAATTCCAATACTGCACGAAACACTAACTGTTATTCCCGATTCTGTTATTTCGCGCTTAAATATTTTGTTAATTTCTCTTGCTTTTTTCCCGATTGTTTCGGTTCCGTTAATTTCTTTTAAAAACACAACAAATTCGTCGCCACCAATTCTTCCTATTATATCGTCTATACGAAACGTTTCTTTAAGTTTTGTTGAAACATTACGAAGCAAATCATCTCCAGAAAAATGCCCGAATGTGTCGTTAACAGCTTTAAAATTATCGAAGTCTATAATAAACAGAGCATGAGATATTTTTTCATCGCTTGTTTTGGCAATGCATTCTTCAATAAGCGTTTCTGTTGTAACTTTATTATATAGTTTTGTTAACATATCTGTTTGAGATTTTGCAATGTAAGTTAAAAGCTCGTGCTTTTCCCTGTCTATGTCTGAAATAATTACAATTAGCTTTTCTGGAATATAATTTTCGTCATAAATTGTTGCACAGCGTATTCTAACCCAAATAAACTGATTACCCGATTTTCTCATGCGTAATTCAAGGGGAAAGTTAACATTTTTAACTATTATGTTATTTAGCCATTCTTCAAGCCTAGGCTTATCTTCATCGTGAATATGGTCATTGTGCAGTAATTCAAAAGAAACGTTTTGGCTGGCAGGTTCGTATTCAAATTTTTCGTTAAAATTATCGGAATACACAGCGCTATTTGTTGTTAAATCCCATTCGCAAACTATATCACCAGAGCTATTAAATAAAAACTCGTATCTTTGTTTATTCTTTTTAAGGTCTAGTTGGTTTTTCATTAATTTGTTCATTAATGTATTTAAAGCTTTGGCAATTTCGCCAAATTCATTAGGTTTTTCATAATTAAAGCGAACATCGTCATTGCCTTCATAAATTTCATTAATTGTTTGGCTAAATTGTTTAAGTGGTTTTAAAATCCAATTTACTATAACAACGCTTAATAACGCAAATAAAATTGTAATTAGCATAATTACAAATGCTGTACCGTAAACGTTTTCTTTAACGTTTCTCATTACATCAGACCATTCGGCGCTGCTTAAAACTATTAACCCTAAGTTTTTATTATATACATAATACAAAACGGAAGAAACATTAAGAATTGAGTAATTTATAAAACCTGAAGGATTTTTATCAAAATCTATTTTTTCCCATTGGCTTGACAAAGTGTTTTCAAGCTTTAAATCGTACATATTGCCGCTTAAATATTGGTTTCCTGTTTCTATTATATCTCCGTTTAAAGATAAAATTGTTATAGAGCCTGTTTTTGCAAAATTTGAGCCGTTAACTAGCTTTTTGTAATATTCCAAATTAACCGAAGAAACAACAACGCCTAAATATTCGTCGTTTGAGTAAATGGGCAATATAAAATCTATATGAGGAGTATTTGAAATAAACATTTCATGCATTACAACTTCTGTAATAATTATATTGCGTTCGTTTTCAGAAACACGGTTAACTAAATCGCCGGCTTTAAGCCCAATAATAGATGGCTCGTTGCTTGAAACAACAACGCCGTCTTTAGCTGCAACATACATTTGAGAAATAACAGGCAAAACATTTACTCTTGTTTCTAAGGCATCGTTAACTGATGAAGCAAGTTGAGAATTAACACTTTTTCCATAAATTTTATATTCTTCTAAAAGTTTTTCAATATTAGGAAGCTTTGAAGCAACGATAACGTTGGCTTTTCTTTGCTCGTAAAAATCTTCAAGGTTTTCTAGTCTTAAATCTGAAAGAGTTTTTAAATTTTCACATAATAGACTTTTGGCATCTTTTGTGAAGCTATTTATACTTAAAGCAAGGCTTAAAAGTGCAGCTATTAACACGAATATTAAAATTAAAACTACTATTAAATTTTTGACCTTCATAATGGTTTTCCTCGTATTTTATAAATTTGTTTAGAATACCATAATACAATATAAGGTTATGTTTTTGCAACAGCAATTTTTAACTAAAAATATAGGAAACTTTCCGTTTGCTTTATTTAAAATCAAACAGAAAATTGTTTAAGGTTGAAAAAATAAAAAACGTGAACATTCAAGCTCACGTTTTTTTAGCTATGCGCCAATTTTGCTAACAAGTTTGGCTAATCTTGATTTTTTTCTTGAGGCATTGTTTTTGTGATATATGCCTTTTGAAGTTGCTTTGTCTATAACAGAAACAGCATTTTTAAGAAAAACTGTTGCATCAGCTTTATTACCTAATTCAACTGCAGTTAAAACTTTTTTAATTGCTGTTTTTGTGCTAGATTTAATTATTTTGTTTCTTAAAGTTTTTTTAGCAATAACTTTAATTCTCTTTTTTGCAGACTTAATATTTGCCAATATTTTCACCTCACTTTTTCAAAGAAGTTGCTATAGTTTAATATTTTATATCAATTATTTTATAAAGTCAAGATATTGTTATATAACCATTTATTATATAAATAAGGATTTAATAGTTAAAAAATAAATAAATCCCTAAAAAGTTTAGGGATTTAATACTTCTGCAAGCATTTTAGCTATAGGCTCTACTGTGTTGAATGCTTCTTCCTTTGTATTTGTTTGTGCCCCAATTTCAATAAACAAAGATTTAGGCATCATATGCAAGCTGTATCTATATGCATTTAAATATATTTTTCTCGAAATTCCTGAATACATATTATTTGCCGCCATTTGCATTTGAAAGCTAAACGCAAGGTTTGTTTGTAAATTTGGGTTGGGCAGGCTTGTAATATCTTTTAAAACGCCATTTTCGTTAAGTTTGCTTAACCCATTAAAAAACATAATTTGTGCTGTTGGTTTGCCATCTATAGTTGTAACAAAGCGCTTATTTTCATCAACGCCATCTCTATGTATATCAATAACAACTTCAATGTCGGGGTTTTCTTGCAAAATTTGCTTAATTTTAGGTTCCATACGTTCATATGCTCCGGGTATATGCGATTTACCATCTATTGTATCAAAATTACTTTCGGCATACATAGCCTCAATTCCATATTTTTCGGTTAATGTTTTGCACAAAAGCTTGCTTAAACCAACAACGCCTTCCGATTTATCTATGCTATCTTTAAACATTTCATTGGAATGTGTATTAAAAACAAGAATTTTTTTGCCTTTTCCAATTGATAAATCTGCATTTGCAAATGCTTCAATATCAAATGTTTTCATATCTATGTTTGTACGCTTGTCTACTATGTATAAGTTTTTCTTTAAGCTTTCTATGTCTTTAAATTGGCTTACATTTTCAATGTTTAAAACTTGTTCGTGAAAATGATTGTCTGTATTTGTAATATCTGTTTCCGGCTGATATATAACATCATTAACTCCTATAATATCGCCTGTTGTTGTTTTATTTGGCTTTTCTTCAAAGCTTTCAAAGCTTGAATTGCTTTGTTCAAAGTTTCCAACAACAGCAAGTTGTTGTTCGGCTGGGGCTATGTTTTGTTCAAGCTTAAAAAAAGCTATGTTTTCGGTTTTGTAATTTGGCATTGTTTCATACAAAAACAGTTGTCCTATAACAACATCACGGTTAAACGCAAAAACAACTCCTAAAACTATTAAAGAAATAATTATTCCTTGTGCGGCTTTTTTAAAATAATTAAACATATTAATGACTGCCCCTTGCCTATTTATATGGTATATGGTCATACGCATAAAAAAATATATGCAAAAATGTTATTTAAAATTCCTTATTTTGTTAAGGCTAGACAATTAAATAAAATTATGTTATCGTATAATACGATATAGCAAAAATTTCAAATTAATTAAACTAGCGAAAAAGGAGAGATGCTAAAATGGGAAATATAATCGTTGGACAATCCGGCGGCCCAACAAGCGTTATTAATGCAAGCTTAGTCGGCGTTTTTCAAGCGGCAAAGGGAAGAAAATTAGGGAATGGCAAAATTTATGGTATGCGTCATGGCATTAAAGGGCTTTTAGAAAGAAAATATGTTGATTTATCTGAAAAGCTTAAAAATGACTTAGATGTTGAAATTTTAAAAAGAACTCCATCTTCATATTTAGGCTCTTGCCGTTTTAAATTACCTGAAGCTTCTGAAAACGAACAAGTTTACAAAGATATTTTTGAAATATTATATGAACTTGAAATTAAACATTTCTTTTATATAGGCGGCAACGATTCGATGGACACTATTAAAAAACTTTCTGCTTATGCAAAAGAAAACAATCACGATATAACTTTTATGGGTGTTCCAAAAACTATAGACAACGACTTAGCAGTTACAGACCATACGCCTGGCTTTGGAAGTGCTGCAAAATATATTGGTTCGGCTTTAAAAGAGCTTATACGTGACGGGCTTGTTTATGATATAAACAACATAACAGTTGTTGAAATTATGGGAAGAAATGCAGGTTGGTTAACAGCTTCTGCTGTTTTATCTAAAACCGAAGATTGCGAAGGCCCTGATTTAATATATATTCCAGAAGTTGCATTCGACGTTGCAAAATTTGTTGAAAAAGTTAAAGAACTTCAAAAGACTAAAAAATGTCTTGTAATTGCTGTTTCTGAAGGTTTAAAAACTGCAGACGGAACATATGTATGCGAACTTAGCAGGTCTAACCTTTTTAAAGATTCGTTTGGGCATAAAGCGCTTGCAGGCACGGCTTCATATTTGGCAAATGTTTTAGCAACAGAATTGGGCTGCAAAACAAGAACTGTTGAATTTAGCACATTGCAAAGATGCGCAGCGCATTTAGCTTCAAGTGTTGATGTTAATGAAGCTGTTAGAGCAGGCTATCATGCGGGAACTGCTGCATTTAACGGCGAAACAGGAAAAGTTATAGTTTTCAAAAGAACTTCAACTAATCCATACGAAATTACAATGGAAGCGGCAGATGTTAACCAAATTGCAAACGTTGAAAAATGCATTCCGGCCGAATGGATAATTAACGACGGAACTTTTATTTCAGAAGAATTTGTAAAATATGCAAAACCTTTGATTCAAGGCGAACTTTCGCCAATTATGGCAGATGGTATGCCAAGGCATTTAAAAATTTAATTAGTAACTTAACCAATAAAAGGTGTTCCGGACTTTCCGGATACCTTTTTTGATTATTTTGCCAACTATGAAGTATCATCACAAATATAGTAGTTATTTTTTAGATTGGATTGACTACTTTATGAGTAAAATTAAATTTATTTTTTCTTGTTTCATAGTTTTTTATTTAACAATAGGCAGATTGGGAGATACTGGCGTTTCGTTAAGTAGTAATTCTTTAACTTTTATACCAATCTCTAATGCTAAAAGCCCACCTGTTACTATGCCAAATCCTAATATTAAAAGTCGTCCTGTTCCTATGCCAAACCCTAAATCTCACTATAACTTTAATCAAGAAAATAAATACAATAAGCCCGGCATACAAGAAAGCAATAATAATCAGCCGGGTATTAAAAAAGAAAATTCAAATGAACACAATGAACCCGGTATAAAAGAAGCTGAAAGTAAGTATAAATTTTTAAATTAAAGATAAAAGCAGCCTTGACATAAGCCAAAGCTGCTTTTTCTAATTAAGCTTTTTTAAATTTTATTAAATTAAACACGAGGTATAAAATTATAATAATCTCTAACAGAAGCATCATCTAAGCAAGCTTCAATTATTTGTCTTCCAAGAGGCGAAAGCTCTGGTTTTAAAAATTCACTAATTTCTTTTTTGAAGAAGTCTGTTAATATTTTAGCGCCTTCATCGTATGCTTCTTTTCCAACTTCTGGTTGGCAGTCAACTTGAAGGAAACCTTTGCTAATTGATGTGCCTTCCATTTTAACAGATTCAAGAGCATATCCTAAAATTGGGCAACGTGAATCAACTAAAGCTTCGGGTCTAAATTTAGCACCGCCACGGCGAGATAAGTATTCCCTTGTTGCCCATTGCCCAGAAAAACCAACTTTGTATGCGCCTATATGTTGATTTGGTATTAAAATATATGCTGTTTCAGGGGTACTAATTATTTGTTCTAAAAGCAAGTTTGCTTGGTCAACTTTTTTGCCTGTTGCAAAAGGCCAATATGAGCCAACGCCTTCACTTTTCATTCCGCCTGTATCAACTATGCTTGGGTTTGCAAAACCACGAGGAGCAGCTAATCTCCAAAGCCACGCAAGAGCAGGGGATAAAACATGGAACATACCTATTATGCCATAGCTTGGCGCTGCTTTTGTACAAGGCGGTGTCCTAATTCCAAAGCTTCTAATATCAATTTCTAAAGCGCTGTTTACGCAATTGTCTATGAAAGAACGAGGCATAATTACACGAGGATTTGGGCAAGGCTTGCCGTTGTCGTCTTTTATTGGTTCCCAAATTAAACATGTAGAATTTGGTACTGCATCCATATTAATAAAAACAAGAGGTTCTTTTGGATGTATTGTTCTTTTTTCTGTTTCAGGTTCTGTGCCGTATTGTTCTATATGGTTAACACGTAAAAACCAGCCGTTTTCAGCATCTGCAATAACAAGCTTTTTGCTTCCAATTTCTTTTTGAAGGTTTGGGTGAGCCAACGCCATGTCGTCTGTTACAGGGTGAAGTTCGGAAGTGTCTGTTATGCTTAAAAGCGTTTGTTCGCCTGTTATTACGCTAGTTCCAAGCAAAAGCTTACCATCATCTGTTCTATGGAAGCGTTCAATCATCTCGCTTTTGCCGCCGCCGCTTGCCCCTTCATGCATAATTGTTGTTGTAAGCTCGTAAGGAGTTACAATTTTAACAGAAGAAGCATGCAATGTAACCCATTTTTCTTGTTCGCCTATATTTAATAAAACGCCATAAATTCCTTTTTTAGCACTTGGTCCCGGATATAGGTTGTATGAAAAGACTTCGTGCATATCAAATAACCTGTTGTGAATAACAACTTGCTTTCCGTCGTAGTGAGTATGCCTAAAAGGAGGAGCAACATATACAACAGCTTTTGGTTTAAAGTAGTTTGGTATTTTATCTTTAGGAATGAAGCCTTGCAAATCTGCTAACGCCGCAGCAAAAAATGCTGCATTTGTAGGAACAACCAAAAGGGAAGCATAACCTAATTTCATATCTGCGTTACCAGAATAAAAAGGCATAAATATTAAGCTTTCTTGTCCTTTAAGCCATTCCAATGTTTCTTCTCTAATTTCGTCGAAAGGAACGCCGAATCTATCTTCATGGCGTGTTTTGTCTGTTGGTAAATCGTCGGCAATAACCATGCTGTTCGGGTCACGTCTTCTCATATACGTATCATCATAGTTTGCAACAATACCGTTTTTGCATTTGCAAATATATGCTTCGCGTATTTTTTCGCCCTTTTTAGGTATTTCGTATATAACGTCAAATGTTGTATTGTCTTTGCCGCCCATGGCAAGCTCTAAAAGGTGTTCTCTGCTTTCTGGAACAACAATTTCGCCTGTAGTTTGCTTAACAATATCTGAAAGGTCGTGCGGTAAAATCATCTTTTTTAAAGCGTCCAAATCCAAAATTCATTCCTCCTTGTCTTTTCTTAAGTTATATTGCTTTATGCATTATAACTTATTTTAACAAAAATTAATATAAAATTCAATACATATATTTACTTCATTGACATTTTATTAATTAAATATTAGAATAAAATTACTATTTTTTGGAGTTGA
>CAZHPA010000017.1:0-34390 GCA_964533945.1 uncultured Defluviitaleaceae bacterium | reverse complement strand
ACCCCCCCAACGTTTCTTTGCTTCTTTTATAAAGAAAAATCTTTACTTTTTTTCTAAAGAAACTTATAAAGAAAAAAGTCTTTGCTTCTTTTATAAAGAATGGTCTTTGCCTTTTTCTAAAGGATAAATATAAATATCAATTCAAAAACAAACGTAATTCAAATATTAAGCATTCTTTTTAGATATTCGCCTGTATATGAATTATGACATTCGGCAACTTGTTCAGGAGTGCCAAATGCAACAATTTCGCCGCCTTTATCGCCGCCGTCAGGCCCTAAATCAATAATATAGTCGGCTGTTTTAATAACATCTAGGTTATGTTCAATTACAACAACGGTATTTCCCCCGTCTGTTAAACGCTGAAGTATTCCTACAAGCTTGTGAACATCGGCGGAATGAAGTCCTGTTGTAGGTTCATCAAGAACATATATTGTTTTGCCTGTGCTTTTTTTGCAAAGTTCGGATGCAAGTTTAACACGCTGCGCTTCTCCCCCTGAAAGCGTTGTTGAAGCTTGCCCTAATTTAATGTAAGATAACCCAACATCGTATAGTGTTTGCAACTTGTCTTTTAACTTTGTTAGGTTTTCGAAAAACAAAAGCCCTTCTTCAACAGTCATATCTAAAACTTCAGAAATATTCTTCCCTTTATATTTAACTTCAAGCGTTTCCCTATTATAACGTTTTCCGCTGCACACTTCACAAGGAACGTAAATATCGGGCAAAAAGTGCATTTCAATTTTAATAATTCCGCCGCCGCCGCAAGCTTCGCATCTTCCGCCTTTTACGTTAAAGCTAAATCGCCCTTTTTGATAGCCTCTCATTTTGGCTTCGGGTGTTTGTGCAAAAACGTCACGGATTAAATCAAAAAGTCCTGTATATGTTGCCGGATTGGAACGAGGAGTTCTTCCAATTGGAGATTGGTCTATATCAATTATTTTATCTAAAAATTCAATGCCTTCAATGCTTTCATAACTTCCGGGTTTAATTTTGGCTCTGTTTAGTTCTTTTGCGAGTGTTTTATACAATATTTGGTTTATAAGCGAGCTTTTACCCGAACCCGACACACCTGTTATGCAAGTGAAAACGTTTAAAGGAATTGAAACGTTAACGTTTCTTAAATTGTTTTCAGATGCGCCTTTAATAACAAGAGCTTTGTCGCCTAATTCACGTCTTTTTGAAGGTACTTCAATTTCAATTTTTTTGCTTAAATATGCGCCTGTTATAGATTTTTCGCAATTATAAATATCTTTAACTTCTCCTGCAAAAACAACTTCTCCGCCATGCTGCCCTGCAAATGGCCCTATGTCAACAAGAAAATCGGCTTGCATAATTGTATCTAAATCATGCTCAACTACAATTAAAGTATTGCCTATATCTTTTAAATGTCTTAAAGTTTTAAGTAATTTATCATTGTCTTTTTGATGAAGCCCAATGCTTGGCTCATCGAGTATATATACAACGCCTACAAGCCCTGAACCAATTTGTGTTGCTAATCTAATTCTTTGTGCTTCTCCGCCCGAAAGTGTACTTGCCGAACGTGAAAGCGTTAAATAATCTAGCCCTACATCAATTAAAAATCCTGTTCTTGCATTAATTTCTTTTAGTATTTGTTCTGCAATTTTAGATTGCATTTCGGTTAATTGTAGTAAAGTGAAAAATTGTTTAACAGAAGTTATGGTCATCTGTGTTATATCTGAAATGTTAACATCACCGACTGTAACGGCTAAAACTTCGGGCTTTAAACGCTTCCCGCTGCAAGCTTTGCAGGTTTCTCCTGTCATAAAGCCTTCATATTCTTGCCGCATAAATTCAGAAGATGTTTCTTTGTATCTTCTGTGCAAGCTATTAATTATACCTTCAAAAGCATATGAATAATATTTCTTTTCGCCGTCACTTAAATATTCAACTTTAATTTTATTGCCGTTTGTTCCGTAAAAAATTATGTCTTTAATTTCTTTTGAAAGCTCATTAAACGGAACGTTAGGGTCGAAATTATACTCGTCAGACAGTGATTTAAACAATGAATAGCTCATGCTTGTTTCTGAAGAAACTGAATTGTAGCCCGGAACGGTAACTGCTCCTTGCATAAGCGAGAGGTTGCCGTTTGGAACGATTAATTCGGGGTCGAATTTCATTTGAATGCCTAAGCCACTACATTCGGAACAAGCGCCCGACGGGTTGTTAAATGAAAATAGGCGTGGTTCAATTTCTTCAAGGCTAATTCCGCAATCAATGCAAGAAAAGTTTTGATTAAACGTTAATTCACAATCGTCGCAAACAACAATTAAAATTCCGTTTGAAAGCGACATTACTGTTTCAATTGATTCTGAAAGGCGTTTTTTAATACCTTCCTTAATAATAATTCTATCAACTATAATTTCTATCGTATGTTTTTTATTTTTATCTAATTTAATTTCTTCCGACAATTCGTAAACGCTTCCATCAATTCGGCATCTAACATAGCCACTTCGCCTTGCATCTTCTAAAAGCTTTACATGTTCGCCTTTTCTTTTGCGAACAACAGGGGCTAGAAGCTGTATTTTTGCTCGTTCGGGAAGTTCTGCAACTTGGTCTACAATTTGGTCTATAGTTTGTTTTTTAATTTCCTTGCCGCATTTTGGGCAATGGGGCGTTCCTATTCTTGCAAAAAGCAAGCGCAAATAGTCGTATATTTCAGTAACAGTTCCAACGGTTGAACGGGGGTTGTGGTTTGTTGTTTTTTGGTCTATTGATATTGCAGGCGAAAGCCCTTCTATAAAGTCGACATCTGGTTTTTCAACTTGCCCTAAAAATTGCCGTGCATATGCCGAAAGCGATTCAACATAGCGCCGTCTGCCTTCTGCGTAAATTGTATCAAATGCAAGTGATGATTTACCAGAGCCGCTTAATCCTGTTAAAACAACAAATTTATTGCGTGGAATTTCAAGATTAATATTTTTTAAATTATTTTCTCTTGCACCTTTTATAATAATTTTCTCGTGTGACATTTTTGTCTCCAATCTAATTCATAACCATTCTAAAAACACTTGTTACGTTCATAAGTTTGTATGTTATGTGTGTAAACATTTTTTTGGGCATTGTTCAACGCATTTAAAGCAAAGTATACATTCAGTTCCATTATCACGCTTACGTGAATTGTTTGTCATGTCAACATTCATTGGGCAAGTTTTTTTGCATTTGCCGCATGAAATACATTTATCATTGTCATTTTTAATTCGCAATATCGAGAAATAGCTTGCAGGCTTTAAGAAAACAGTTATTGGGCAAATATATTTACAAAAAGCTCTATTATCTTTAAATATTAAAGCAAGGCTAATACCAACAACATAATACAAAACGTTTCCAATTATAAAACTCCAAAACATAATAGTATTTAAGTTACCAACACGCAAAACGAATAAAGCTACTACAAATAGAAGGGAAGAACTAAATGTTATATATCGGATAAAGCTAATTTTTTTACGGGGAGCTTTAGGTGTTGCATATGGCAGCATGTCAAGTATCATTGCCGTCCAACAAGCATATCCGCACCAGCCGCGCCCAAAAATAATGGGTCCGAATATTTTGGCAACGGCATAGTGAATTGTTCCGGCTTCAAAAACCCCAAGAAACAAATAGTACCAAAACCCCTCAATTTGCATGTTTTCTTTTGAAATAACTCCTAAATAAACAAGCATATAAAGCCCAACAGTAAGCTCTATAATTAATCTTGCATGTTTGAATTTTTTAATGTGCAGAAAAAGACCAAGCGCAATACATCCACCTATGTATGTAAAATTAAATAGGTAAAAAATATTGCCCAAAGTAAGCCACAATGTAATTGCCAATGCTTCAAAAATTGCAAACATAATAATTGGTATTAAAAATTTTTTCAGTGTTTTCACTTTCTCCCCCCAACAGCCGATTGGCATAACTTTAGTGTGGCATACTTACCCGCTCATCTAAGGTATAGGCGAGAGTTTCTTGCTTGATAGTTGTTATCAACTAAAGTAAAATTTCCTAACCGCATGTGTCTCACAGTTTTTGAATCTTGTATTAATATAGAATTTGCAGCATTGTAATTCCAGCCTGCTTTATATTTATAGCTGTATTGCAATCTCTATCAATAATATTTCTACAAGTACAAATGAATGTTTTGTCTTTAAGTGTTAAGTTAGGATTTTTAACACCACAAGCACTGCACGTTTTACTTAAATATCAACTTTGATTACCTTCTTGACTTTGTATGTTAAGAAATTAATAAACATACTAAATGCATTATCCATAAAACTCTTGTCAAAACTTAAAGCTTTGATTAGAACTTTCATATCTTGAATACGAGAAGTTCCAACACAAATAACATCATACAGTAAGGTTTGGCTGTTGATGTTTTACAAGAAATCTTTTCTTTGATTAGCAACTTTTTTGTGTGCTTTAGCTAGTTTTAATTTTTGTTTAAAGTAGTTATATTTTAATATATAAATCAACTCAGCCAAAGGTTTTGGCAAGTAATGCAGCTTGTTCTTTAGTTGGATATATTCTAAATTTATAAGCTTTATTTATTGCTTTTCGTCTTGGCTTTTCATATATTTTTAACTTAATAATATATGAATTGATTGTAGTTGTCAACAGAATAAAGACCTTTCCAATTCATTACTCACCCATCTAAAACATCTAAAACATCTAAAATATCTAAGTTAAGAAGTAGAAAATTCTTGGTAACTAGGTGTTAAAAATAAATAAAAGAATTTTTATATTTTTTAATAATCAATTCAAATTTCTAGCAAAATGTTAATAATTATATGTTATAATATTTATTTGAAAGCTTTAAATTTATTTTATTATTTTGGAGATGGTTATTATTTTTAATATTTTAAAAAGAAAAAAGTTAGAAACAACGCAAATTATAGTTTATGGGTTTTTGGTTGTAATATTAATTGGGGCGTTGCTTCTTTCTTTGCCTATAGCAAGTAAAAACGGAACAAGTATTGGCTTTTTAAATGCATTTTTCACTTCAACGTCTGCTGTTTGTGTAACGGGGCTTGTTGTTGTTAATACTCTTGCCCATTGGACAACTTTTGGCAAAGTTGTTATACTTTTGCTAATACAAATAGGCGGGCTTGGGTTTATGACAATTTTTACAACAGCCGTAATTTTTACAGGAAGAAAAATAACGCTTAAAGAAAGGCTTGTTATTCAGCAATCGTTAAATCAAGATGATTTAACGGGAATGGTTAGGCTGGCAAGAAACGTTGTAATTTGTACGCTTGTTTGTGAAGCTGTTGCCGCTTTGCTTCTTGCAGTTAAATTTATGGTATCATACGACTATACATTTGTAAGTGCTGTTTGGAAAGGGATTTTCCATTCAATATCTGCTTTTTGCAATGCTGGGTTTGATATTTTAAGTGATGAAGGTTTAAATCCTTTTGTTAAAGATTCTTTTATAAGCTTTGTTATTATGGGGTTAATTGTTTTAGGAGGACTTGGCTTTACAGTTTGGCTTGATGTTTTAAGAGTTTTTGAAATAGCAAGAAAAGACAAAAACTTTAATATCCCTGCTCTATTTAATAAGCTAACGCTACATAGCAAAATTGTCTTAAAAATTACGCTATTTCTTATTGCTTTTGGGGCTGTTTTTTTCTTTTTTTCGGAGTATAATAATCCTTTAACATTTGGGCAGCTTGGTTTTTTCGACAAAATTACCGCTGCAATTTTTCAATCTATAACACCCCGTACCGCTGGCTTTAACACTGTTACTCAAGCAGCATTAAAACCAGATGCAAAATTTATGACGGTTATATTAATGTTTATAGGAGGTTCGCCAGGAGGAACGGCAGGCGGCGTTAAAACAGTTACAATAGGCATTATATTAATTTCTGTAATTTCTGTAGTTAAAGGGAAAAGTACTTTGGAAACTCATAATAGAAGCTTGCCAACATATCTTTTGCAAAAATCATTGGCAGTTGTTATTATGAACTTGACGGCAGTTATTTTTGCAACAATGATTCTTTCAATAACAGAAGCTAACATGCCTATTAAAACAGAATTTATGGACTTTTTATTTGAAGCAACTTCTGCCGTTGGAACTGTTGGGTTAACGCTTGGAATAACACCGTATTTATCTTTTATTGGTAAAATTGTAATATGTATTTGTATGTTTTTAGGAAGACTTGGACCAATAACAGTTGCTGTTGCGCTAACAATTAAGCAGCTTACAGCCGACAAAGGCATACAATATCCCGAAGAGAAAGTAATCGTAGGTTAATATATAATATAAAATAAAGTTTGGGAGGAAAAATTTTAAAATGGCTAAAAGTTCACAAAAAGACAAGCAATTTGCCGTATTAGGCTTAGGCAGGTTTGGGCAAAGTGTTGTTAAAACTTTGTCTGAAAACGGCTTTGACGTTTTGGCTTGCGATATGGACGAAAACATCGTTCAGGAAATGGCATCTTATGCAACTCATGTTGTTCAAGTTGATGTTACAGATGAAAATATGATGAGAAAGCTTGGGCTTGGAAATTTTGATGTTGTTATAATTGCAATGGGTTCTAATATGGAATCTAGCACAATGGCAACGCTTATTGCAAAAGAGCAAGGTGCAAAATACGTTCTTGCAAAAGCACGCAACAAAAAGCAAAAAAGCATACTTGAAAAAGTTGGAGCAGATAGAGTTGTTTTGCCCGAATGGGAAATGGGTGCAAGAGTTGCAACTAACTTAATTACAACAAACGTAATTGATTTTATTAATCTTTCAGACCAATACAGCATTGCAGAAATTGAACCGCTTGAAGAATGGGTTGGGCTTTCTTTGCAAAAAGCAAATATAAGAGCAACTGCCGGATTAAATATTGTTGCTATAAAGCGTGGAAAAAAAGTTTTTGTTTCTTTGAATCCGAATGAGGTTATAGACGAAGACGACATTTTAGTTGCCGTAGGCGAAACATCAGATGTTCAAAGATTAAGAAGCAAAGGCAAAGCAAGGCTTGGTGGGCTTTATTGATTAGTTCTGTTTCCAATAGCCTGTTTAAACAAGTTGTAAGCCTAAAAAGCAAAAAGTCACGTAATGAAACGGGGCTTTTTGTTATTGAAGGCGAAAAATTTGTTGATGAAATATCAAACGATTTTGAAATTGTTTATCTTGTTGCTTCCGAAAGCTTTGCAAGTTTTAAAAATGCTTCTAAATACTTAAAATATGGCAATTGTCATATTTTTAAAGACTATATATTTGCTAAAGTTTCCGATACGATTTCACCACAAGGAATTTTAGCAGTTTGCAAGCAGAAAAAAAATAATAATTTCGCCCTTAAAAACAAAAATGCTTTTATTTTAATAGGCCAGCGCATTTGCGACCCCGGCAATTTAGGAACAATAATACGAACAGCCGATGCTTGCGGCTGTGATGGAGTTGTTTTGTCTGAAGGCAGCACAGATTTATATAATCCCAAAGTTTTGCGCTCTACAGCCGGCTCTATTTTCCATTTGCCAATTGCAACAGATGTTCAGCTTTTAAGCTATATTTCATCTTTAAAATCACAAGGCATAACAATTGTTGCAGCGCATTTAAAAGGGCAATGCTTGCCATACGAAGTTGATTTTAAAAAAAGCTGTGCAATTTTAGTTGGTAATGAAGCTACTGGGCTTAGTGACAACATTGCAAACCAAGCAGACGTACTTGTTAAAATTCCAATGCCCGGAAAAGCGGAATCTTTAAACGCTTCTGTTGCTTGCGGCGTTTTACTTTATGAAGTTGTTAGACAGAGGATAGGCTCTTAATACGGGCATTTCGAATATAGTGTTAGTACCGTATTTTTAAGGGAGGCTTTTGATATGCAAAAATCAGAACCGCCACTATCCGAAATAAGCGAAATACCACAAAACGATTTGGCAAATAACGAGATGGGTTCGGGGTATAATGCTTCGCAAAATCTTTGGGAAGTAATTGTAAAATATAATGGAAACATTAAAAAAATCGAAAAAGAATTGGGTGTAGAAGTAGAAGTTTTAAGCCCAAACTACGCAATAGTAACACTGTCGCCGGAAAAAATTACCCCTCTTTCACGATATAGTGAAATTGAATATTTAGAGCAGCCAAAAAATTTGGGCTTAATGCTATCTAGAAGTATGCCTAATGCTTGCATAACTTCTGTTCAAACCGACCCTGCAATGCCGCTAACCGGTGAAGGTGTTATTGTTGCAATAATAGATTCGGGAATTGATTATACACACCCCGATTTTATTAACGATGATGGCACAACACGAATTTTAAAAATTTGGGATCAATCAGCTAATGGCAATCCACCAAAAGGATTTACTCAAGGAACGGAATATACAAGCGAACAAATAAATGAAGCGCTTAAAAACAACGACAAAACAATTGTTCCGCATGAAGATACAATAGGGCATGGAACAGCCGTTGCAGGAGCCGCAGCAGGAAATGGCAGGGCAAGCAAAGGAAAATATATTGGGGCAGCTCCTAAAGCATCTCTTTTAATCGTTAAACTAGGAAGAAAAGGCTACGAATCGTTTGCACGAACAACTGAAATGATGCGTGCGCTAAAATATATAATAGATACAGCAACGCAATTAAATATGCCCGTTTCAATAAATATTAGCTTTGGTTCAAATAACGGAGCACATGACGGGCGTTCTTTGTTTGAAACATACATTGACGAAGTTTCGTGGGAATGGAAAAA
This sequence comes from uncultured Defluviitaleaceae bacterium, assembly GCA_964533945.1. Taxonomy (GTDB): domain Bacteria; phylum Bacillota; class Clostridia; order Lachnospirales; family WRBF01; genus CAZHPA01. The sequence goes on along the minus strand of CAZHPA010000017.1, from coordinate 25,717 downwards.
CGTTATTGTTGTTGCTTCTGGCAATGAAGGAGGGGCAGGGCATCACTTTTCAGGCAATATTCAAACGGGTCAAACCGTTGATATTGAGTTTGCAGTATACACAGGTATTAAGGCAATGTTTTTAGTTTGCTGGAAGCCTTTTGTTGACATTTTAAGCTTTGAATTAATTGCTCCAAGCGGAAAAAGTACGGGTGTTGTTAATTTTACAGATAGATTAAGAAGGTTTGCGTTAGGTTCAACAGTTGTTTACGCTTTTCATGGTCAGCCAAGCTTTTATAATGGTGACCAAGAAATATATTTTCAGTTAATAAATAAAGATGGATACATAGAGGAGGGAGTTTGGACGCTTCGTGTTAAAGGACTTAATGTTGTTGTTGGAACATTTGATGTTTGGCTTCCAATTACAGAAGCTGTAACTAATAGAACCGCATTTTTAAAGCCCGACAAATCAATAACACTAACACTTCCTTCTACAACAGATGAAGTTATCACAGTAGGCGGTTATAATTCAGATATTGACAGCATTGCAGATTTTTCAGGCAGAGGATACACAAGGCGATATAATGTTGTTAAACCCGATTTAGTTGCACCTGCCGTTAATATATTAACCCCTTCTGTTGGAGGAAGCTACGATTCATTTACAGGAACAAGCATTGCTGCCCCTCATGTTACAGGCGGAGCCGCATTGTTAATGGAATGGGGAATTGTTAAAGGTAATAATCCGTATTTATACGGTCAACGCTTAAAGTCATATTTGCAGCTTGGGGCAAGGCGTAAGCCCGATATTAAATACCCTAATAATGAATGGGGATACGGCAGGCTTTGTATTAAAAACAGCATAGACTTTTTAAAAGAATATAATTATTTTAGCGAAATAAGCTCAGAAACATTAAAATTAACCAAGGCAAGTATAGACAAGTTTTTTATGAAAAAATTAAAAAACATTGAGTTAGCTACACTTGAAAAAGAAAATCAGAATTACGGTGTTTTGGCATATGATGTTGTTAATTCAACCCAAACAAAAACATTTATGGAAGATATTGTTTCTGAAGAATATATTGATATAATTGTAAAATATACACCATATGTTGAACAACTTGTTAAAACTAAAAAATATATTGCAGCAGCCATTGTTCTTAGTGAAAACTTTGCTATAATATATGTAAAATTAGACCAATTACGTCAATTTTCTAATGAAGTTCAAGGTACGCTTATTAGCGAAGATGTTACTGTTTTGGGGTTAATGGGAAGAAGAAGCCTTGAAGCATCCGGTATTTTAACGGTTCAAAATCAACCGTATTTAAACTTAACAGGTACCAACGTTTTAATTGGGCTTATAGATACAGGTATAGATTATACGAATAAAGCATTTATTTATGAAGACGGCACAAGCAAAATTCAATATATTTGGGACCAAACAATTCAAGGAAATGCGCCTGATGGGTTTTATTACGGAACAGAATATACAAACTCTCAAATTAATGAAGCTCTTGCTTCTGAACAACCGCTTTCTGTTGTTCCTCACAAAGACGAAGTTGGTCATGGAACGTTTTTAGCTTCTGTTGCCGCAAGCAGAGAACAAGGCGAATATATTGGAGCAGCACCAGATTCAGACATTGTAATGGTTAAATTAAAACAAACTAAAGACTTCTTTAGAAAAGCCTACGCTATATCACAAAGCATTGAAAATGCCTATAGTTCATCAGATATTATGATTGCAATTGAATATTTGCAAGCTAAAGCCCAACAACTAAATAAGCCTATTGCAATATGTATAGGGCTTGGAACTAACAGTGGCCCTCATAATGGATTTTCTTTGTTTGAAGAATATATTGCAGCTATTGCAAGTAAATCTGCAGTTGCTATGTGTGTTGCTGCAGGTAATGAAAGTAACACAAGACATCACACACAAGGTAAAATTGCAAAAACAGGAGAATACGTTGATGTTGAAATAAAAGTTGGGGAAGGAGAAAGCGGCTTCACTGTATTTTTTTATAATTATTCAGTAGATAGAATTTCAGCTTCTGTAACTTCTCCAACAGGAGAAATTGTACCTAGAATGCCGCTAAAAGACCGTGGGTATTACGAAAATAAGCTAGTTTTTGAAAAATCTGTTGTAACAACTGCTTATTATTTTTTATCACTACGTTCTGTTACTCAAACAACAAATATAAGAATAACAGACCCAACGCCCGGAATTTGGAAAGTTAGGTTATTTGGAGATAGCATATTAGAAGGCGATTTTTACGGCTGGCTGCCTATACGTGACTTTATAACACCCGACACATACTTTTTGGTGTCAACTCCCGACTACACAATAACAGTTCCCGGAACAACCAAAACTGCTATAACTTGTGGAGCATATAATGATGCTGACGGTAGTATATATATTTCATCGTCAAGAGGAGGGGAAAATAGCCTTAGAAGATTGCCCGATTTAGTTGCCCCGGGTGTTTCAGTTTCGGGAATATATCCTTCTGGATATGGAAATATGACAGGAACAAGTGTTGCTGCTGCAATTACAACAGGGGCTTCTGCCCTTATGCTGCAATGGGGAATTATTGATGGAAATAAGCAAACTATGAACACAACAACAATAAAAGGTTATTTAATTAGAGGCTGCAGAAGACGTGAAAATCTTGAATACCATAATAATATTTGGGGGTATGGAGAGCTTGATTTATTTAGAAGTTTTCAAGCCATGAGAGGGGTATAACAGCACTTATGAAAGAAACTATATATACAATACCTGTAAATGACGGTTTTAACGAAAAAGGGGAATGTCCGTTTTGCAATATGTATAGAAAGTTGGAAACGGACGCTATAGAATATACACTTGGCGCTTCATATATGGAAGACGACATACGCATGAAGACTAACGAACTGGGCTTTTGCAGCAAGCATTATAAATCGTTGCACGAGCTTCAAAATGCATTGGGGCTTGCGCTTGTTTTGCATACTCATGTTCAAAAAATAAATGTTGATTTAGCTAAATTAACTAAAAATATACGTTCTGAAAAGAAAGGGTTTTTTGGAAAGCAAACTATTTCAAATACAACTCAAATTTCCGATTTTCTTCTTAAATTAAGCAATAGCTGCTTTGTGTGTGATAGAGCCAACGATGTTTTTTTAAGATATTTCGATACGTTTTTTCATCTATTTAAGCAAAGCGATGAAATAGCACAAAAAGTTAAAAATAGCAGCGGCTTCTGTTTAAATCATTTTGCACAGCTTTTAGAAATTGGGGAAAAAAAACTAAATGCAAACGAGTACAGCAAATTTGTTGAACTTATTGTTCCACTTCAACTTGAAAACATGAAACGCCTAGAAGGAGAACTTGATTGGTTTACACAAAAATTTGATTATAAAAACAAAGATAAACCTTGGGGAACTTCAAAAGATGCTGTGTTGCGTGGGTTGTTAAAAGTTGGTTCGGTTAAATGCGAAGAATAATTTTTAAAACAAAAAGCTTCTATTATTTATTACTAAAAGCTTTTTGTTTATTTTTTTACTCTTTTAGATAATATTTTATGCTTGTGAGCCAAAAAAGCTAACAAGGGATTATGCTTATACTCTTTGCTTACGCAGATATATTAAATAAACGCCAAGAGAAAACGATAATATCCCTATTAAAACAAACCCACCCCAAATGATATTCCAAAGTGGATTGTTTATATCAAACATAAATAGTAGCAAGTCATTCCACCATGCTATTCCAAGCAGAACAGCGATTACATCAAATAAGACGTAGCCGCCGCCAAAAATATAAATAAAGCGCCACCAATAATTTTTACCTATACTTTTAACAAAAACAGCTATTCCGCTTATACAAAGTACTAAAAGAGTTATCATCAAAACATAGTATATAATGTTTTTTTCTGCAAGAACGCCAAGCCAATAATCTGCATATGGTTTTCTGTCAATTAGCCCCCAAATTCTGTGCATATGAAACAATCCAAAAAACAAGTAAAAAATAGGCTCAAACCAATATACAGTTGATTTTTTAGGCACTATATCACCTTCTTCTAATATAAATAACCTGTATATGCACAAAAAGCTGTCAAACAAACGTTCGACATCTTTTGACAAATTTTGATGCGGATAACAGGACTTGAACCTGCAAGAAATTTCTTTCATATGAACCTGAATCATACGTGTCTGCCAATTCCACCATATCCGCTTATATTTTTCATTATATTACTTGAAAGCTGTTGTGTCAATATTTTTATGCTGTATAAATATGCTTTTGTTTGCAAATAATAGTTTAAAAAAGGTAGGTGCAATAATTTGTGATTAACCCTTACAAAACATTAAATTGCTGCGAACAGTCCGAACCTGAAATTGAGCATACAGAGCATATAGAAGAAACGCAAGCTGCAAAAGACCCAATAAAAGAATATGGGCGGCCCGAAATGCCGCAAGCATATAAAAATCCTCGTGGTAATATTCAATTTATTACTGTAATTGGGCAAGTTGAAGGGCATATGACGTTGCCGCCGCACAACAAAACAACAAAATACGAACACGTAATACCTCAGCTTGTTATGTCTGCCGACAACCCTGAAGTTGATGGGCTTTTAGTTCTTTTAAATACAGTTGGCGGAGATGTTGAAGCAGGGCTTGCTATTGCCGAATTAATTGCAAACTTAGGTAAACCAACAGTTTCGCTTGTTATAGGTGGTGGGCATTCAATAGGAGTTCCGCTTGCTGTTTCGGCAAACTATTCATTCATTGCCCCTTCTGCAACTATGACAATACACCCCGTTAGGCTAAACGGAATTGTTGTTGGTACTCCTCAAACATACGATTACTTTAACAAAATGCAAGAAAGAATTTTAGAATTTATAGTTAACAATTCAAATATTACAAAAGACCGCTTAAAAGAATTAATGCTTGACACAAGCACGCTTGTTTTAGATGTTGGAACAATTTTAATTGGGGAAGATGCCGTTAACGAAAAAATAATTGATGAAACGGGCGGGCTTTATGATGCTATGGAAAAGCTTTATTGCTTAATAAAAGAAAAAAGAGAAGCCGAAGCAATTGAAAAAGAAAGGAACGACATTTAGTCGTTCCGGTTTTAATTAGAAAATTATTCGTCGTAATCCATTGCGGCATTTAAAATCATTTCTTTTAAGTGTGATTTATCGTATCTACCAAGATTGAATTCAATTTCCAAATCTTCTAATTCATCATAGTCAGGCAAATAATTGACAGAAAATGCTGTTGTTAAATCTCCTTCAAACAAAATCTCCCCTTCAATTGCCCACGAACCGTCACTTTTGTCAATGCTAATAATATTTACCTCACTAATTTGAACCATAAAAATTCCCCCCAATAATAACAATTAAAAATTAAAAAGTTAAACAAAAGTATAATTAATATAGGCATACAATGCCTATAACTATAGTTTAGAAACAAACCGCAATAAAATTGTTGTTCGTCCAAAGCAGTTTATAAACAATGCCGAAACATTGAAAGTTTATTTTTCTAAAAGCTAATAAATCCAAACTAATAAGTTTTAAAATTGCATATTCGGCACTGCAAGGACTTATATTTATCTTAACCTTATATTATGCAATTTATTATTAAGTTGCTATTTTTTGTATGCATATTACATTTATCAATTTTCTTTTAAAATATTTTTCGCTTTAAAAGCACATTTTTTGTTTGACGTTATTAGCGGTTTCAACGTCTGTTAATATTTCTGCAAGTTTAAATGCAAAGCTAAATACTGTTGCTGCTGATTTTGAAGTTATAATATTTCCGTCAACAACAACATCTTCATTGCAAACTATGGCTCCATCAAGCCCTTTTTCCATTCCGGGATAACAAACGGCTTTTTTGCCTTTTAATATGCCAAGCATTCCAAGAATTGTTGGAGAAGCGCAAATTGCGGCAATATATTCAGCTTTTTGAATATATAAAAGCAGCGCTTTATTTTTTTTAAGCCTAACATGACCGGGACCACCGGGAAGAATAGCCATTTTAAGTTGTTCGTTTAAAATTTCTTCAAGCAACAAATCTGCTTTAACCGTAATCTTATTAGAACCTGTAACTAAAGTGTTGCCTGTAGTTGAAACTATTTTAACATCAACGTTTGCTCGTCTTAAAACATCAATTGTTGCTAAAGCTTCAACTTCTTCAAAGCCTGTATCAATAAATAGAGCAATCATTTTAATTTCTCCTCTTTAGTAATCTACCTTCTGCGGTTTGATAAAAGGATTAACCTAAGCAAGCTTGCCAATGATACAGCAGCGGCAGCAACATATGTTAATGCAGCAGCCCCCAAAACTTTTTTTGCCGCCGGTACTTCTTCTGCTGTTAAAAAATTATTTTCAACAAGCAATTCAATAGCTCTGGTTGAAGCATTAAATTCGACAGGCAAAGTTATTATTTGAAATAAAACAACTGTTGAAAACAAAAAAATTCCTGCGTATAAAAGTATTGCTCCAAAACCTCCGCCAAATGATGAAAGCAAAAAGCCCAAAAGAATAAGCGGCGTTGCAAGCTTAGAGCCAAAATTAACGGTTGGAACAAAAGCACTTCTTATTGAAAGTGGTATATAGCTATTTTGATGCTGAACAGCATGGCCTGTTTCGTGGGCTGCAACACCTAAAGCTGCAATAGATGTACTGTTGTAAACAACATCTGAAAGTCTTAAAACTTTTTGGGCTGGGTCATAGTGGTCTGTTAAGCTTCCTTCAATTCGTTCAACTGAAACATCATAAATTCCGGATACTCTTAAAAGCGCTCTTGCAACGTCTGCTCCTGTATATCCTTTTCTTGCGGCAATGGTGCTATATTTTGAATATGTGCTTTTAACTTTTGACTGTGCAAACATTGCTAAAAATACAAATGGCAATACAATTAATATTGTGTTGTCATAATAAAACATTTTATAACACCTTCCTTAATACATTACAATAATATTTCCGAAACATCAAGTCTATTTCCTAATAAAAAATCAGAAACGCTAACTTCTTTTTTACCTTGAATCTGAATTGCTTTAACTAAAACAGCGCCATCTCCTGTTTTAACGACAAACCCTTGCTTTTTAATAATTTCAATTATTTCTCCGCATTTTTTAGAAGTTAAATTCATATTTGATTCAAATACTTCGGCTTTTTTAATTTTCATAGTAACACTTTTGCAAATAGTGTATGCAGAACGTGCCGGAGTTAATCCTTTAATTAAATTAATGATTTGTTTGCTGTTTTTGCTCCAATCAATTTTTCCTGTTTCAGGAATTAGCATTGGAGCATATGTTGCTTCGCTTTCAATTTGCGTCTCTCTTTTTGCCGTATTGTTTTCAAGTTGGCAAAGGGCTTCAATTAAAGCTTCTGCGCCAAGCTTTGCCATTTTTAAAGAAACTGTGCCGGCGTTGTCTTCTTCTAATATTTCAAGTTCTTTTTTTAAAATCATATCGCCTGTATCAAGCGTTTTTTCCATATGCATAATTGTTATGCCTGTTTTATGCTCGCCGTTAATAATTGCCCATTCTATAGGCGCTGCACCTCTATATTTAGGTAAAAGAGAACCATGAACATTAATACAGGCAAGTTTTGGCATTTTTAAAACTGATTCGGGCAAAATTCGCCCATATGCAACAACAACAAAAACATCGGCGTTAAATTCGCCTAATTTTGCAATAAAGTTTTTATCTCTTATTTTTTCAGGCTGGAAAACAGAAATATTATTTTGCTGTGCAAGTTGCTTAATGGGAGGGGGCGTAACTTTATTTCCCCTTCCTTTTGGTCTATCTGGCTGTGTAACAACTGCCACAACATTATGATTGCGAATTAAAGCTTCAAGCGATGGCACAGCAAATTCGGGTGTTCCCATAAAAATTATATTCATCTATTGCTCATCGTCCTCATATTCTTCTTCATCATCGTCGTCGAATCTAATTACTTTATCTGTAAACAAAATGCCGTTTAAATGGTCTATTTCATGGCACAATGCTCTTGCCATAATATCTGTTCCTTCAACAATAATTTGTTCGCCGCTTCTATCAAATGCCATAACTTTAACGTATTCGGGTCTTTGAACAATGCCGGATTTCCCCGGAATTGAAAGGCAACCTTCGCTCTTTTCTTGAGCGCCTTTAAATTCAATTATTTCAGGATTAATTAATTCGATTAGTTTTGTTCCTTCTTGCTTTTCGGAAACATCAATTATAACTACACGGCGCAAAACACCAACTTGAACGGCAGCAAGCCCTAAACCGTTTTTATGCGCCATAGTTTCCGCCATATCATCAAGCAGCTGCAAAATATTTTCATTTATTTCTTTAACAGGCCTTGATTTTTTTCTAAGCAGTTCATCGCCATCTAATCTAACAGTACGCAATGCCATTTTATTTTCCCCTTTTTTCAAACTAGCTAAACTAAAAATATAGGATTAAGTGTTAAATTTACAGTTACATCACCCATAGATTGCTGCTCTTGCAGCTTATTAATGCAGTCTATAACAAAGCTTTTAAGTTTTTGTTCGTTAACGCTTTTAACAATAATTTTCCATCTATATTGAAGCTTTATTTTTGAAACCGAAGCTGGTGCAGGCCCTAACACATCAAAGAAATTGTCTTTATTAAATTGTTTCATTATTTCACAAAGCCTAAACAGCAAAGCTATAACTTGCTTTTCGATTGGGCTTGAAAATAAAACACAAAACACTTTGGTAAATGGCGGATATTGCATTTGACGCCTTGTTGAAATTTCATGCTGGTAAAATTGCTGGTAATTTCCATCTTTTGCATATACTATGCTGTAGTGGCTTGGGGTGTACGTTTGAATTACAACTTTTCCTTCTGTTTCTCCCCTACCGGCTCTGCCTGAAACTTGTGTTAGAAGCTGAAACGTTGTTTCGCCTGCTCTAAAGTCGCCATAATTTAAAGAAATATCTGCTGCAACAATTCCAACAACAACAACATCTGGAAAATCTAAGCCTTTTGCTATCATTTGTGTTCCAATTAAAACAGAAGCTTCTTTTTGTCTAAATTTTGCAAGAATTTCATTATGGCTGTTTTTGCCCGATGTTGTATCGGCATCCATTCGCAAAACGTTAACTTTAGGGAAAAGTTGTTTAAATTCATGCTCAATCCGCTCGGTTCCAATTCCAAAATATTTAATATACCTAGAGCCGCAAGTTGGACAATTTTTAGGATTTTGTATACTTTTGCCGCAATAATGGCAAATTAACTTATTGGTTTCATTATGGTATGTATAGTTTATGCTACAATTGTCGCAAACCATAACTTGTCCGCATTTTCTGCAAGAAACAAATGTTGAAAATCCCCTTCTGTTTAAAAATAAAATTGCCTGCTTTTTATTTTTAAGAGCTTCTTCTAATGAATTTAACAATGAATTACTAAAAATAGACTTATTACCAAGCATAAGCTCGTTTCTCATATCAACAACTTCAACTTCTGGTAGCTTTCTGTCATTAACACGCTTTGAAATTGTAATTAAATCAAGCTTATTTGTTAATGCTTCATAGTAAGTTTCAATGCTTGGCGTTGCAGAGCCTAAAATAACGGCAGCCCCTGTTAATTCTCCTCTTTTAATTGCAACTTCTTTAGCGCTGTATTTAGGAGTTGTTTCCGATTTATATGTGTTTTCGTGTTCTTCATCAATTATTATTATACCTAAATTGCTAAACGGTGTAAAAATAGCAGAACGGGGGCCAATCATAATTGAAATTAAGCCCTCGCTAGCCTTCTTCCATTGGTCAAACCTTTCTCCAAAAGTTTGGCGGCTATGTGATACGGTAACAAGATGTTTAAATCTATTTAAAAAGATGCTTGCCATTTGCGGCGTTAATGATATTTCGGGAACTAAAACAATTGCCTGCTTGCCTTTTTTAACAACATCTTCTATTAACTGTAAATATATTTCTGTTTTTCCGCTGCCTGTTACGCCATGAATTAAAACGGGCTTTTTGTTGTCTTTTCTATTAGTTATATATTCGACTGCTTTAAGCTGGTCTTTTGTTAGTTCTGGTAGTTCATTTTTGTTTTCGGCATATTGTGCCGTTGTATTTCTAAGCACTTCTTGCTCTTTAATTGCTATAACGCCTTTTTGCGCAAGCGTTATAATAGGAGAGCTTGAAATGCCTAAATAGTTTTTTAAATCTGTTAAAGGAAGCCCATTGTGTTGCATTAGCATATTAATTACTAGACGCTGCTTAGGAGTTATTTTTAACACAGATTGCGGATTTTCGCAGTTAATATATGCATATTTTATTTTAAGCGACAGGTTTTTAACTTCTGAAATGTCTTTAATTTCCACGACTTCATTTTTAACCAGAGCATTCAAAGCTTGGGGGGCAAATTCATTCTCAATTTCAGATTTAAGCATTTGCCCTCCGTGGTTTTCCAATAAATTAATAAGCTGCTTCTGTCTTGTGCTAAGTTTAATATTGCTTTTTCCTCTGTTAATATTAAGCAACACTAAATAGTCGGGCTTAAAATTCAAGCCTTTTGGAATAATGCATTTTAAGCACGAATATAGCGTTGTGTAATATTTGTCTTTCATAAACTTGGCAAGCAAAAGCAGCTCGTTGTTAAACAATGGTTTGTCGTTTAATATTTTAGTTATTTGCTTTAGTTTATTGTTTGGAACTAAGCAATCTTTATTTATTGAAACAACAAACCCTTCTGTAATTTTGTTACCCATTCCAAAAGGAACAGCAACACGTATGCCAATTTGAATTTTATCTATTAATTCGCTTGGTATTTTGTATGAAAATTCTTTATCAACATTTTTGTTTGCTGCAGAAATTATAACGCCTGCATAGCTATTAAAATTCCTCGTGTTCATCATAGTGGATTGGATTTATATTTTCTTTTAAAGATTTAATTAAAAGCTTGCCTTCTGCCATTTCGTTAACTGCTAAAGAAACAGCTTTATCTATTGATGCCCGGTCTTTGGCGTTGTCGATTAGCTGCCTTGCCCGTTTGGAAGCAGCAATAACTATTATATAGCGGCTTGTTATTTTGTTATCAACATTTTGGTCGCTATTTAAAATTTCCATTAATTCTGCATATGAAGGGTGCAACATAGCTTAATCATCTCCTGAAAATCGCTTAATTTTATTTTCGTTTCTAAATGGTCTTGATTTTTGAGCTATAACTATAGAATCAATTATTGAAACGGCTTTTTCAACGTTGTCGTTTATAACAAAATAGTCATATTTATTAATTAAACAAATTTCTTCCTTTGCTCTTTTTAATCTGTTTTCTATAACATCATCAGTTTCTGTTGCTCTTTTAATTAGCCTTGCTTTGAGTTCTTCTAAAGTTGGGGGCATTAAAAATACTAATACGGCATCGTTAAATTTTTGTTTAACTTGCAATGCTCCGTTTACATCAATTTCCAAAACAACAACTTTTCCTTTAGAAATTTGCTCCTCAACATATGCACGTGGAGTTCCGTAATAATTGCCGCAAAATACGGCGTGTTCTAAAAGTTCTCCGTTTTCGCGCTTTTTATGAAATTGTTCAACTGTGCAGAAAAAATATTCTCTGCCATGCTGCTCCCCTTCTCTTTGCGGTCTTGTTGTAACAGATATGGAAAGGGCGTATTTTAGCATACTAACAACAGTTCCTTTGCCAGAACCGGAAGGACCGGATATTATTAATAGCATTCCTTGTTCATCTTCCAGAATTATCGCCCCTCTTTTTTCTAACTAAACTTAAATATAAATTTCTTTTGTAATTGGCAATTTAATTAAGCTTCTTTTACAATTGAAGCGTTTAAATTGGCTGCAATTCTTCCTGCTATAGTTTCAGGTTGTAATGATGATAAAACAATACGTTCGCTATCTGTTATTATTACAGCTCTTGTTCGCCTGCCGTATGTTGCATCTACAAGCATTCCTTTTTCCCTAGAATCTTGAATAATTCGCTTTACAGGTGCAGACTCTGGGCTTATTACGGCAATTATTCTGTTTGATGAAACAACATTGCCAAAACCTATGTTTACAAATTTTATATCACTCAATGTTTTGAACCTGCTCTCTAATTTTTTCTATTTCTGTTTTTAGGTCTATAACGGTTTTTGTAATTTCTAAATCATTTGATTTTGAACCAATTGTATTAACTTCTCTGTTCATTTCTTGAACTAAAAATTCAAGCTTTCTTCCAACAGAAGTAGTTTCGTTTAATATGTCTTTCATTTGGTTAATATGGCTTAAAAGGCGTATTATTTCTTCGTCAACGCAAGATTTATCGGCAAAAATAGTAATTTCTTGAACTAATCGGTTTTCGTCGACAGCAAAGCTTCCTAATGTTTCATTTAGCCTATTTTGAAGCTTTTCTTTATGTTCTTTAACTACTAAAGGCGAACGTTCTTTAACTTTTAATGTTAATTTAAAGATATATTCAAGTTTTGCCAAAATATCTTGTTTTAATGACAAGCCTTCTGCACAACGCATTTTAACAATTTGTTCAATGGCTATGGAAACTGCGCCGCTAAATGCTTCTTCAACTTCATTTAATGTTTGTTGGTTAAATAGCCCTTTTTCAATAGTTATAACATCGGGAAAGCTTGCTATAAGCGAAACGGAAATGTCATTTACTATTTTGTTTCTATACTTTTCTTTTATTTTTGTAAGCTCTGAAATATATGCATCTGCCAAAGCTTCGTTAAAAGAAATATAAACATCGTCTTTAGAAAGTGTTTCAAAGCCAACGTGTATGTCAACTTTGCCTCGCAAAATGTATTCGGAAACCATTTTTCGCATTTTATCTTCAAAAAAGCTTAATGTATGGGGAAGCTTTGTTGAAATATCGCAATATCTATGATTAACAGATTTAATTTCAACGGTAAATTTGCGATTGTATAAAGTGCAGATGCCCTTCCCATAGCCGGTCATGCTTTTTATCATTTTACTACCCCTTTTAACTCAAAGCATTATATGTGTTGATTATATATTACCGTTAAGATATAGTCAACAATATTGTTAATTAAGCGTTAATTTAATCGGGAAATTATTAAAAAATAAGGACGCTTTTAAGCGCCCTTTTTTCTTTTAGAAAAATTAATCACAACATACATCTTTTCTGCAGCAAGGGTCACAATCGCCTTTATGGTCTTTGCAATATTCTTCTTTGCCTACTGCTGCTTTGCTTGCAATAACTTTATATTTACATTCTCTTTCTGCACGGCAAACTTCAAATTGATAGAAACCGTTGCAATCTGCAATAGTATGTGCAACACCTTTATATTCAACGTCTCGTCCTTTTTTAATAACTTTAACAAGCTTAACTAATGCACCGCCAACGCCACAGCCACGGCAATCAATTATTTGGCCCCAAAGCCTTAATGAATCAATTACATTAACTTCAATGTCTGCCCTAATTTCAGAAGCGTCGCTATTTGCGTCAATTGTAACAGAATTTCCTAATGCCAATTTATTTTCGTCTCTGTTGCCATTTGCAGCATTGTTACCGTTGTCGTTACCATTATTACCATCACTACCATTGTTATCGCCGTTGTTACCATTATTACCGTTGTTATTTCCGTTATCACCATTGTTGCCGTTATTACCGTTATTGCCGTTATTTCCGTTATCACCATTGTTGCCATTATTGCCGTTATTGCCGTTATTACCGTTGTTATTTCCATTATTGCCGTTGTTATTTCCATTATTGCCATTGTTATTTCCGTTGTTACCATTGTTACCATTGTTGCCATTATTGCCGTTATTGCCGTTATTACCGTTGTTATTGCCGTTATTACCGTTGTTATTTCCATTATTGCCATTGTTATTTCCATTGTTACCATTATTGCCGTTATTACCATTATTACCGTTGTTGCCATTGTTGCCATTGTTATTTCCGTTGTTACCATTATTGCTGTTGTTATTATCATTGTTATTATTATTTACGTCAGCTGTAGTGTCGTCGTTATTATACCAGTCTTCATAGTAATTATTAAATTCGCTATTTCCGGTTCTGTATGCTACAAATCTTTCGCTTTTTTTGTTTGCTTGTTCTTCTTTGTAATTGTCCCAATAACTATCTCTCACAGTAAAACCTCCTTAAGTTTTTAATATAGTTACAATGTATTTTATGCGTACAAGTTGCAAGATGTCCCAAAGAATATTTAGTGGTAATTAAGGGAATAATTAGTTTAGAACATAAAACGGAGATGAAGGAAAATGTATAATACAAAGAAATTAAAAGGTTGCAACAATTTTAGATTAATAGACCAACAAGCAACATCGGCTCATAATTCCCCTAATGTTGAAAGCTGCAAAGATTGCGTCTATTTTTCATCAAGAAACTGTATGATGGACGTTGCCGACAGCATTGAACCTTCTATTGATATGTTTCAGTAATATATTTTAAATATTTAACAACTATAAGGCAAAGTTTTAAAAGCAGACAACATAAAGTCTGCTTTTTAATTATGTTTTATGTTATAATACTGTAAATTAAGAAAGGTGCTGATAAATTTGACATTTGAACGCTCAAGCGGAATACTTGCGCATATAACAAGCTTTCCAAGCAAGCATGGCATTGGTGATTTGGGAAGTGGTGCTTATAAATTCATTAATTTCCTTCATAAATCAAAACAGAAAATTTGGCAGGTTTTGCCCCTATGCCCAACAAGCTTTGGCGATTCGCCATACCAAGGCTTTTCAACGTTCGCCGGAAACCCTCTTTTAATTAGCCCAGAACTTTTGGCAAAAGAAGGCTATTTAACAAAAGAGCATATAGAACAAGGATTTTTGGGAAGCGATATTGCAATTGATTATGGAAAAGTTATTGAATACAAAACTTCTCTTTTTAGAAAAGCATTTGAAGCATTTAAAAATTTTGCAACTTCTTCTCAAAAACAAGCTTTTAACAATTTTTGCAGCGAAAATGAAAGTTGGCTTTTAGACTATTCTTTATTTATAGCACTAAAACAACATTACATTTCAATAAGGAAGAATACTGCGGAAACAGAACAATATTTGGAATACAAAAAAATGCATGAAGATAAGCTTCTTTCTAAAATTGAACTTGAATTAAAAACTGAAGTAAAAGTCGAAGCCGAGTTTAAAGTTAGGCAAAAAGAAATTATAAACACAATTAACGATTGCTATTACGGCGCTTCATGGGATAGTTGGGACAATGACATTAAAAACAGAACAAGCGAAGCATTGGAATTTTGGAAAGAAAAACTGCATGACGAAATACAATATAATAACTTTTTGCAATATGAATTTTTTAGGCAATGGTTTTTGCTTAAAGCGTATGCGAATTACGCCGAAGTTAGCATAGTTGGAGATATTCCAATTTTTGTTGCAATGGATAGTGCTGATGTTTGGGCTAATAAAGAATTGTTTGAATTTGATTCTAAAGGCTTTCCAACATCGGTTGCAGGTGTTCCCCCTGATTATTTCAGTGCAACAGGTCAACTTTGGGGCAATCCTCTTTATAACTGGGAAGTTCACAAAAAAACGGACTACAAGTGGTGGGTAGACCGCATTCGTGCAACGCTATCAATTGTTGATATTTTGCGAATAGACCATTTTAGAGGTTTTGATTCATATTGGGCTGTTCCATATGGCGAAAAAACTGCGGTTAATGGACAATGGCTTAAAGCGCCTGGCAAGGAACTTTTTGATACCATTTCAAAACAGCTTGGTGATTTTTCTAAAAAAAGTAAACAGCAATGGTGCAATCAAATGTTTGACAATTTAAAAGAAATATGTGATTTAGCCAATCCAATAGAATGTATGGAGCAAATAGAACAACTTTTTAAAGATGTTTCAAGCGGAGCAGGGGCGCTTCCAATTATTGCAGAAGACTTGGGAATTATTACTCAATCTGTTGAGCAACTTAGAGATTCTCTTAATTTACCCGGAATGAAAGTTTTGCAGTTTGCCTTTGATGGATACAGAGCAAATACCCATTTAACACATAACTACAAAACAAGCAATTGCGTTATATATACAGGAACTCACGACAACGACACAACCGCTTCGTGGTATGAAAAACTGGATGATAAACAAAAAGATTTATTTAGAAGATATTTAAACGTTTCAGGAGAGCGCCCTTCGTGGGATATGATAAGGCTTGCTTTTTCGTCTGTTGCTGTTTTTGCAATTTTCCCAATTCAAGACGTTTTGTGTCTTGGTGAAGAAGCTAGAATGAATACGCCGGGTGTTGCATCTGGAAATTGGAAATTTAGGTTTACAGAAGACATGCTTAAAGATGAAGATGCAAGTTGGCTTGAAAGCTTGGGAATTCTATTTAATAGAAATATTCATACTAAAAATATAAAGCTTGAAAAAGTTGGGGAATGGTATATATAAATTTAACAGCCGTCTGTTTTTATCTTTTATATAACAGACGGCTAATATTATATTTTATTTTTTATATTTAAAAACAAATCCAACAATTAAACCAAATAAAAGCATAGAAGATGTCATTTCGCAAAGGTGTCCAATTCTAACGGCATCAGGAAATAGCACGTTCGGAACTACAAGCACTATTGCTGTGCATAAATAAACAAGGCAAACACTTACAATAAACTTCTTTTTGTCTTCAATAGTTAAATATAGCGGAACAATTCCTAATGTAAACAAAACGCCTCTAAAAATTTGAAAAGGGAAAATTACAGGGTTAGTTTTAATATTATTAATTAATTGAGCAATAAACCCTAACTTTTCAGCCGAACCTGTATAAAATATACGCAATTGTTCAAATTGCCAAGCAACAAAATATCCAAAGAAGAAATATACGCATAAATAAACTACACTTAATATTGCAATTTTAGTTGCTAAGTCTTTAATATCTATTTCTGTTTTAACGTATGTTTGTGCAGATTTAGCTTTAAATAATTTAACAGTTAACATAGTTGTTAAAACAATAGGCAAAATTCCGGCAGCAATAATTAAAAACATATCTGTTTTTGTTAATGCAAAAGCATGGCCGAAAAACATTGTTTCAATTTGTGTCATAAAAGTTTGAATGAAAAACATTACTCCTGAAACATTTGCAACTAACTTTAAGCCTTGAAGCTTTGAGTTTTTAACAATATAATAAATAGTTAGGCAAACAAAAAGGCTGTTAACAAACATAAATGGGGCGGCGCTTGGGTCTGCTTGCGAATTTAATTGTTTAAATTGTTCAGAATACGGCATTATGGCGTTTGATATAATAAATAACAAAGAATATACAAATGTTGTCAACATAATTTTTAAAATTTTTTTCATTTTTTATCTCCTCCATTTTTAATTAAATATACTTCAAGTGCTTTTCCTATGTATTGCTCAATAAATTCATGTTTTTCTTTAAAGTCTTTATCCCAATTGGTTTTGTTTTCTCCAAATTTTTCAAGCTGTGAAAGCAAGCTTAAATCTCCGCCTGTAAATTCTAAAATTAAACCCCACCATTTTTTAGCAAGCTGTTGTGCTTTTTTGCCTTGTGGCAGTTCGCCTGATTTTTTTAATTTAATTATTTCATCAACAACACCTAACCAGCTATTATAAAAATCCATTCCTGTTTGTTCTGTATATTTATTATTTATATGCTGTGTTAAAGTCTCGCCAAAGCACTTTAATGCCCAAAAATTGTTGTTTTTTTGTTGCAGTAGGCTAATTATTTCTGCGTATTTATTAAAATCAACTTTATTCATCTTAATAACTTCACTTTGCATTGCTTCTATTGAAGACAAAACAGTTGTAAGTTCTGTTATTTTATTTTTTACTTTTTCGGCTTGTTCTTGTAAAATATAGGCAACTTCTAAAGGTGTTTCAAGTAAAATTAGCCGCCCTTTAATTTCATCAAGCGAAAAGCCTAAATATTTTAGTGAAAGAATTTGATGCAGTTTAACAATATCTTTTCCGCTATACAATCTTCTTCCACCTTCACTATATTTTGAAGGTTTTAAAATTCCTTCTTTATCATAAAATTGAAGTGTTCTAATAGTTGTGTTCATCTTTTTGGCTAATTCGCCGACTGTCAATAATTTTTCCATTTCAAAACCTCCTTGTAATATTATGTTAACATATTACGTTACGTAACAAGCAAGAGAAATTTTTAAGTTTTTTAAGGTTTGTTAAATTTTAACAATGGGCATAGTGAATCTTTCATAAAACAATATTGATTTATAAGCAAAATAAAAACAACATTACGTTTAGCAATGTTGTTTGCACTCAAGCTCTAAAAGTGCAGCTTGTAATTCTAAAAAAATTCATACAGAAGTGATTAATAGTTACTAAAAACATATATAAACATGTTAAAATACCATTAAATATATGCTTAATAATTTTATAACATCGGCTTTATATTTGCCCTAAAAATTTTTGCACAACAAAGGAAACAGCTACAACAAGAGCTGATATAATAAAGCCATGAAGCATAGGTTTGAATCCTGATTTTGAAACCTCTTTAAAATTGGTTTTAAGCCCAATTGCGCCAAGAGCCATAACCATAAGAAATTTTGATACTGATGAAATACTTATGCTTACGTCATCTGAAATAAAACCTGTACTTTTTATTGCAACCATTCCTAAAAATATGAGAATAAAGTAAGGAAATATCTTCTTGAAATCTATCTTTCTTTTCTGGGAAGCACCTGTTGCATTTGCATTTAATCGCTCATTAATAAATGAAAACACAAGTACAGTCGGAATAATGGAAAGAGTTCTGGTTAGCTTAACAATTACCGAAAATGCCCCTGCTGCATCAGAAAAGGCATAGCCTGCGGCAACAACGCTTGAAGTATCATTGACTGCTGTTCCTGCCCATAAGCCAAAACCCATATCGCTCATTTCAAAAAAACGTCCCATAATCGGAAACAGAATAACCATAAGTACATCAAAGATAAAAGTTGCTGATATTGCGTATGCAATATCTTTATCTTCTGCTTCAATAGTGGGTGCAATTGCCGCTATTGCCGAGCCGCCGCAAATGCCTGTTCCAGCTGAAATAAGCCCCGATAGTTTCCAATTCATATCAAATAACTTGCCAAGAATATAGCCTCCACCAAAAGCTGCAAACAAGGTGAAGCACATTACAATAATTGAATATTTACCTACTGAAAATACTTGCGAAAAACTTAGTGTAAGCCCCATCATAATAATGGCAAGCCGTAAAACTTGCTTTGATACAAGCGAAATACCGCCTTTAAAGAAGCTATATCTTACAATAAATGGATTTATAAT
This sequence comes from uncultured Defluviitaleaceae bacterium, assembly GCA_964533945.1. GTDB lineage: Bacteria > Bacillota > Clostridia > Lachnospirales > WRBF01 > CAZHPA01. The sequence continues at coordinate 6,547 of CAZHPA010000017.1, read as the reverse complement.
CATACCTATGAGTAAAGCAAAAACCCCAGCGCTTATAAGATGATATGGTATAAATTCGCTTATATAATTTGTAATTAAAGCAAGTAATGCAGTAAGTGTAAGTCCGGCACTATATTTTTTAATTGAAGCCATAAACATTCCTCCGTTTTTAATTTATATATTGATTTTACTAAAATTTTATTATAAAATCAAATTATGATTTTTTATAAATCAATAAATTTAATTTATTAAAGGAGAATTTATGCTTGATTTTCGTTTAGAAACTTTTTTAACTCTTGCTAAAATAGGAAATTTCACAAAAACAGCAGAACTACTTAACATCACGCAACCAGCCGTTTCACAGCATATTAAGTTTTTAGAACAACGTTATGGTGGTAAGCTCTTTTGCTACAAAGGAAAAACATTAATCCTTACCGAGCGCGGTAAGAAACTTTATGATTTTGCACTAACAGTAGATGCTGATAGTAAGTATTTAAGAAATATACTTATGTGTGATAACATTGTATCAAAGCAACTAAACTTCGGTGCAACTTTAAGTATTGGCGAATTTGCTTGCCCAAATATTCTTGCAAGGATTCTATGGAAATATCCTAATATTCGTATCAATATGCCTGTTGAAAATACAGAAAAGCTGCTTCAAAAGCTTCGTGACGGAACAATTAGCTTTGCTATTGTGGAGGGGTTTTTCGATAAATCAGAATACGGATACGAGTTGTTTTCAAATGAAAATTTTATAGCAGTTTGCGGAAACGGACATCATTTAGCTCACAAGTCTCTAACGCTTGATGATATACTTAGCGAACGCATTATCCTTCGCGAAAACGGCTCAGGTACGAGAGATGTGCTTGAACAGGTTTTATACGAACATAATTTAAGCATTAACAGCTTTAAAGGAATAAGTGAAGTGGGAAATATAAATACGATAAAACACCTTGTATCAAATAACCTTGGTATTACTTTTTTATATCGCGCAGCTGCTCTTAATGAATTGGAAAATGGAAGACTTAGAGAACTTAAAATTCAAAAACTTGTAATTAACCGTGAATTTAACTTCGTTTACCTTAAAAACAGTCAGCATATAAGTGAATATGCAGTCTGGTTTGATTATTTTAGAAAGACAAGCAGCTTGTTGGCAAGCTTGCAAAAAGAAAAGTAACCGCTAATAACAGCTAAATTTTTAACGCCCAAATCAATTCCAACTGCATATTCTTTGAGTATTTCGTTTTGGTTTTCAACGTCCATACCAAACGATAAAACCCATTTACCGTTTTCGTATGAAACTCTTGGATTAGTAAATTTACCCTAATCGTTAGGGTATCTAGTGCTTCTTTATTATTCGTTTGCGCTTGTAATCATTTATTTAGAATTTTTATCTTCTATACTTTCTTTCTTTTTGGCATCTGTCTTCTCAGCTTTTTTAGCTCCGTTTATGTAGACTGCTGAAATAGTTGCAATAGGGCAAATCGTACACCAAGTACGCGGTTTATACACAAGTGCCATCACAAATCCCAAAACTGTAGCTGTAAGCATAAACGAATAAAAACTGTATGAAAGGTTTACAAGCCATGGCGCAGTATTTATTGCAACCAATTGTGGCAGTTTGCCTAACGGAATAAATATTAGAAATTTAATAGCTTCGTATGGAGGTTTGCCGGCTGCAACACCGATTGTTGAAATAGTCATCATAACCATGCCAAATAGAAAATATACAAGCATTATCCATTTCATGGGTCCTGTAATAAAAAATTTAGGTGTCTTGCCCGACCACTTGCTTGTTGATTTTCCACAGGCATTATACAAACTTGCCCTTGGGCAATAACCCTGACACCAAGTTTTCTTTTTTTGTGTAAACAGCATTAACAAAGGAATAGCCATGCAAATAAATCCCAGCAGTGCAAAATGAATATTCACTATTCCAAGCAAGAAATACGTTAGTGTTATAATAAAAAGGTACTTGTTATTTTTCATAATCTACTCCAATCTTTTTGGTATTAATCAGAAATTGTTTCATAAGGGTATAAGGTAATTCCTCCAAAGTCATAAATATTTGTATACCCCATTGATACGAGAATGTTTGCTGCAGTTTTGCTGCGATTACCGCTTCGGCAGTAAATCAAAATTAATGCGTCTTTATCCGGAAATTCTGCCTTGGCTCTTTCCTCAATCTCATAATCAGGAATGAGGATTGCACCATCAATACGCTGCGCCTTAAATTCTTCCTCAGTACGAACATCAAGCAAGATTGAATCCGGATTATTGTCAAGCATCTGCTTTGCCTCATCAGCTGTTATTTTATGATATTCCGCTTTATTCATTTGTGTATCACTATCCTTTATCAAACTTATGCTTTTGTGTAAGGTTTCTTCGCTCATTACTTCTTCAGATCCAGCAACTATGTTGCTGTCATTGTTAAGGGCTGTGAAATCGGGGGCAGCAGTCAGTTTATCTTCTTCATCCGATATGTCTGTAGCTTCAGCTTCGACAATGCTTAACGGTGTTTGTGGCTTAAATGGTTCTGACAAATTATTGCATATTAAAGCTGTAATTACAATGAAAATTGTAAAAATCATTATTCCAAGTGTTGTTTTTGTTTTGCTATTCATAATTCATCTACCTCTTTTCTGTATATTGATTTGTGGTTATTATACTGTTTAGAATATCATATTTTCGTGATTGAGTCACAAAAAATTCATAAAGCTGTTATATAATATAAAATGAGGTGAGAAAAAATGCCGAAAATACTAATTATAGATGACAACAAACAAATCCATTAATTCTTTATGAATATGCAAAGAAAGAAGGTTATACGCTTATTATAGCTTTCGACGAGGCCGATGCCGAGGCGAAATATAAATCCGAAAAACCCTGATATACTTCTTCTTGACGTGACGATGCCTAAAAAGGACGGGTTTGAATTGTGGCGTTGGATATAAATTCGAGGTGCATTAATATGCTTAAAAGTAAAATAGCTAAAAGTCTTACTCTTAATTTTGCCTTTGCACTTTTAATTTTCTCATTTTATCATTGCATGTTTATCAACTTCTTAACATACAAAGTCAAGAAAATAATTAAAGTTGATAAATGGTTTCCTTCAAGCAAAACGTGCAGTGTTTATAGTGTTAAAAATCCTAATTTAACACTTAAAGATAGAACGTTTATTTGTGCTTGCGGAAATATTATTGATAGAGATTACAATGCAGCTATAAATATAAAGCAGGCAGGTTTAGTAATGTTGTAATCTTATAATATAAATAACCGTGGGATACACGGGGTTAGCTTATTTATGCTTAGACGTTAGTCTATCGAGCAAGAAGCTCCCGCCTCTATAGGCGGGTGAGTATGTCACTTTGTAACTAAGTCACAATAAAATAAATGCTTTTATTTTGCATCTAAAAAATAAAGTGAAAATTTGCCGATATGAATTTGAACCCATAAAAATAAGCAATTTTATTTAGTTCTAATCTGACAACACCTCAAGGATAAACTAAAACATTTTTCTATAAAAAGCCGCCTGTTTTACAAGGCGGCTATACTGTCTAACATGATTTTGTGTTAATATAATATGTTTATTTATGCTATATAAGGTTTAGATGTGTCAATCATTATGGCATTTTTGGTACCGTCGTAATCAACGGCAAAATTAAGTTCTTTACCAATATCACGAAGCTTGAAATAATTATTATCGCTTATATTATAGGCAGTTAATTGGACTGCCTTGCCATCTATTAAAATTTGGCTTGTGGTTGAATTGGCATTTTTATCCAGACCGTCGCCTTTTGTCATTTCCCCGCTTGTAATGGTATAAGTTTTGTTTGATAATAGATTTATTGCGTTAGCCTGCTTATCCCAAGAAACGTCAAATTGTTTTTCTGAATTGTTTAGAGCATAGGCTAAATCTCTTAATTTGAAATAATTTGAGCCGTCAATGTTGTATGCATCAAAGGAAACTTCTTTGTTGTTTATATAAACCTTTGAAGCTGTTTGGGTAGCAGGCTTTGTTGTGGATTTTGGAACTGAATTTGTTGTTGAGGTTGCGTTATCAACTAAAACAGTGATAAGTGGCAATGGGTCGCTCATACCGATAGAACCATGTATGTTTACGCCCCATTTAGCTCCAACCATGTCTTTAGTCAGCTCAATTTCAGGCTCTCCCCAATCTCCTCCGGCATGTAGAGCATTGCTATTATTTTCATCATTCCATTCGCTAGTACCGTCATATGGATACCATTCAAGCCAAACATTTGTATCAGATTTTTGGTCATTTACAAATGAAACAATTGTTCCAACAGGAAAAACATAATATTCCCCACTATAATCCCAGTTTCCTTTCTCTATCCTTAAAGGCTTCTCTGAAAACACCAATCTTCCAGCCCTAATTTCATCAAAACTTCCGGGCGAAAAATGAAATTCCGGAAATTCGGTTATTGTTTCTTGAACATTAAATGATGGTGCTGCAGCTAATGCTGTAATGCTCATATTTAAACTTGATAAGACCACCATTGTACCTATAATTATTTTTTTTAGCATGGAAATCCCCCTGTGTTTGTTATTTTGTTGTTAATTATTATACAACTTTTATTATAAACTGCCAATCATCATTTTATAAGCAGGCAATATGCATAAATATCTCTAAAATAAATGCACTTCAAAACTTAAGTCATCGTCCACATACCAAATTTGCGGTTAGTGAACATTGTGGGTTCGCATCAATAACCAGAACCCGTTTTTGCTGCCTTGCAAGCCACATACCGAGTTTAGCACAGTCGTTCTCTGTCTTTTTGATATAAAGTTTACTTTTTCCTTCATTTTACTGGGTTTTCTAACTTAGTTCTATTATAACTGCACCATGACAGCACCTTAAGTTGGAGCTAAAGACTTTTTTAACAAAAATAGCCACCAAGGTTTACATAGCGACTGTTCTTCATGATTATTTTTTATTTTCTTATGTGACAATTAATTGATTCAATGGTAAGTATTATGCCCATAATTATATTTAATGAAAAACTATTTTTCACATTCAAGATTGTTTAGAGTCGATAATATAACCATCATTTTTTTGCAGACTGTGTTAAACTGTTGTCATTTGTTTGCACGTATATATAGAACAAATCTTCTTCATCTGCTTTTATCGAACATTCTGCTGCAGGAGATACACGAATTAAACTCTCATCTTTAATAGCAAATTCTTCGCCGCCAACATAAAAAGAACCTCTGCCACTAATGATTATACAAACTTCCTTATTCGTTTTATGAGCATGAACAAAAGGAAGCAATTCACCGGCAGGTATATTACTTATAGATATTTCGCATCCTGTAAGACAAAGCTTCTGTCCTACAAAGACTTTCCCTTTTCCATCATCAAGTTCTTGCTATTTTAAAGCTATATATGTACCTATGTTCAACACGCTATAGTTTTTAGCTTTATTTGACATATTATTCCCATTCCTTAACCTGCTATAAAATGTTCTTTATTCTCGGCAATTAAAGCTGTCTGCATAAAGCAAACAGCTTAATAAGTATACAACATAATTTATTTACCAACAATAATTTAAAGCTAAATCTCACTAAAAATTTCATAGTAATAAAAGCTTGACAAGCTAGCGTTCGCTAGTTATAATTAAAACTAGTAAACGCTAGTTTTAATTATAGGAGGACAATTTATGCAAAAAAATACAAAAGAAATGATTTGTCAGGCAGCACTACACTTGTTTTCGATTCATGGCTACACTAGGGTGTCTACCAAAGCGATAGCAGACGCTGTAGGAATAAAAGACAGTTCTATTTACAATCATTTTAAAAGTAAGCAAGCGATATTTGATGAGTTGCAAGTACAGTATCAGCGTACCGCTGAAGCAATGATGGGCCAGCTTGAAACAACTTGCGAAGCTGATGACGAAGTTGACCCAAACTCTTTTCATGCAGTATGAAAAAGTTTATAAAATTCTATAATAAGTAACCATTTTATAAACTTTAGCTGCGTATGTAGAGTAATCTGCATAGGACACAGATTTAATTGCAGGTAATGCCTAAAGCTTCACACCACAATATAGCCGAAAGGACTATATGACGGGGCGAAAGTAGAAAAAACGTGAAGATGGTTATATGGTTAAACCCTAAGTAACCTTAAACAATGGCTGTTCATGCAGGGAAGCTTCTAAATCCTTAATTAGGACATGAAGAACCTTCAACGACTAGGCGAGAGCCGTACCAACTAAGCGTTTGAGTTGGGAAAAGGTCTGCCCCTAATACTTATAATATAAACTCCTAGCAAAGCTAGGAGAAAATATATCAGGTAAGGGTGAAGAAATAGTCTTTGCACGTTCCGAAAGGAAGTGACTGTTAGCGTGAGCGAAACAGTGTTATAGAAGTAGCGTTCTATAATAAAAGGTGAAAACTCTATAAGATATAATTACTCAAAAAGTTACAAAGTCTACCTTAATTTGTTATAATAACAAAAAGAGGTGAAGCTAAATGATAAAATCAATTAAGGTTAGGTTATACCCTACAAAACAACAAGAGGAGTTAATGTGGAAAAGTTCAGGAACGG
>CAZHPA010000016.1:0-35454 GCA_964533945.1 uncultured Defluviitaleaceae bacterium | reverse complement strand
AGAACCACAAGATACTTCGCCAACTAACAAACCGCCCGTTGAAAGTAATTCGCCTCAAAGCTTTGAACCAAGCTTTACAGAAGCAGATGCGGAAAATTTACAACCACAGGACTTTTCAAATTCTTCAGTTCCTTTATCTTTAGAGCAACCTGAAACATTAGCCCCTATAGATGTGCAAGGGTTTAAAGATAAATATGGCATCGAAATTATAGATAAAGTTGGATACTTAAAGCAATCCAACTCATTAAAAGCTCAATTTTTACAAACATTAGATTTCACATTAAGCCTTTTTGGGGAAAATGTTGTAAATAAAGTTGTTGACCACTACAGCAGTATAGGAATTAAGTTTGCTATTTCTATAGATAACCCAGCAGAGCAAGATATTGAAGAAGGAATTTTAGCATATGCTTTTCAAGATGGGGAAACTAAAACGGCAGGTGTTGTTTTATACACACCATACAACAGCCTTGGCGGCGGCGTATCCGTTGATGCTATAGCCCATGAATTTGGGCATATTATACACTACATATTAGATTATGAATTTGGAGAACAAAAGCTGAAAAACGAATATACAAAGCTAAACAAAGGTATACCATACGACGATACAATTTTGCCGGAAGAACAATATATTTTTCCAAACGAATATGGTTCAACCGATTATTATGAAGACTTTGCTTCAATGTTTGAATTGCTTGCGTATCGTCCATATGAAATGGCAGGAAAGTTTTTTTCATCAAAGTATTTTGTTTTGCTTTATAAATCAAGAATAATTAAGCAATTTGCAGAAAGCTATTTCGGAGATTTTGGGGAAATATTTGAGCCAATTTTCATTTTGTAATATATTTTTTCAAAGATTTAGAAAAAAACCCTTTACCCGTTGCAGGTAAAGGGTTTTTATGTTAAACTTCTTTTTTGTGAGAATTTTCTTGTTCAAGAAAAATGTTAAAAAAGAAAGGTTGTATTGGAAATGAGGGAAAAACTGCAAAATATTAAAGCTATAACAACGCAAAGCTTAAAAGAAGTTAAAGAATTAAAAGCACTTGACGAGTTTCGGGTTAAAATGTTAGGCAAAAAAGGGGAATTAACACAGCTTCTTAAAGGCATGGGCAAGCTTGATGCCAAAGAACGCCCTATTGTTGGACAAATGGTTAATGAAGTGCGTGAATTTGTTGAACAATCTTTAGAAAGCACAAAAAGCAAGCTATTAAAAGCAGAACAAAATTTAAGAGTTCAATTGGAAACTATAGATGTAACTTGCCCAGGAACTAAAACAGCGCTTGGACACAAACACCCATTAACTACAACAACAGACGAATTAAAGCAATTTTTTATTGGTATGGGGTATGAAATTGCTGAAGGCCCAGATGTTGAAACCGATTATTATAATTTTGAAGCTTTGAACATTCCGGCAGACCACCCTGCAAAAGATGAACAAGATACATTTTATGTTGAAGGTGGATTTTTACTTAGAAGTCAAACTTCGTCTGTACAAGTTCATGCAATGGAAGAAGCTGTTTCAAAAAACAAATTTCCAATACGCATTATTGCGCCGGGTAGAGTTTACCGTTCAGATGAAGTTGATGCAACACATTCACCTGTTTTTCACCAATTAGAAGGGCTTGTTGTTGATAAAGGTATTTCAATGGGAGATTTAAAAGGTTCTCTTGCGCTTTTTGCAAAACATATTTTTGGAGAAGGCGTTAAAATCCGCTTCAGACCTCACCATTTTCAATTTACAGAACCTAGCGCCGAAATGGATATTTCGTGCTTTGCTTGTGGTGGAGTAGGTTGCAGAGTTTGCAAGCAAACAGGGTTTATTGAAATATTAGGCTGTGGAATGGTTCACCCTAAAGTTTTGAAAATGTCTGGAATAGACCCTACTGTATATAGCGGCTTTGCTTTTGGTATGGGCATTGAACGTATTGCAATGCAGCGTTTTGGAATTACAGACATGCGCATAATGTATGAAAATGATATTAAATTTTTAAAGCAATTTTAAATATTAAAGATTAAAACATTAAATAAGGCGAAATAAAAGGAGGAGTTAAATTGAACATTCCGCTTTCATGGATTAAGCAATATGTTAATTTAAATTGCACTGTTAATGAATTTGAGCATGAAATGACAATGACAGGAACTAAAGTTGAAAGCATTGTTAGGCGTGGAAGTGAACTTAGCGGCATTGTTGTTGGAAAAATAATTTCAATTTCAAAACACGAAAACGCTGATAAGCTTGTTGTTACTAAAATAGACGTAAATCAGCAACTTCCCCTTCAAATAGTAACAGGAGCAACAAATGTTTTTGAAGGAGCATTAGTGCCGGTTGCATTAGATGGGGCAACTTTGGCTAATAATATTAAAATTAAAGCCGGAGAAATTAGAGGTGTTGCTTCTTGTGGTATGCTTTGTTCTATAGAAGAATTGGGTTATACTAAAAATGATTACCCAGAAGCACCTGAAAACGGTATATATATATTTAAAGAAGAAGTTGAAGTTGGAGCAGATGTTAGGCAAGTTTTAGAACTTTGCGATGACGTTGCTGAATTTGAAATAACATCAAACAGACCGGATTGTTATTCTGTGTTAGGAATTGCAAGGGAAGCGGCGGCAACATTTAATTTGCCTTTTAATATGCCCCAAACTTCACTTAAACAAACAGCAGAAGGCAATATTAACGAATTAATTCAAGTTGAAATTAAAAATCCGGAGCTTTGCCCACGTTATGTTGCAAAAGTTATTAAAAACGTTAAAATTGAACCTTCACCTCAATGGTTAAGACATAGATTAACTATGTGCGGAGTTCGCCCAATTAATAATATTGTTGACATAACAAATTATGTTATGCTTGAATTTGGACAGCCAATGCACGCTTTTGACATAGACAATGTTGCACAAAGAAAAATAATTGTTAGAAATGCAACACAAGATGAAAAATTTATAACACTTGACGGCATAGAAAGAACGCTTGATGAAAGTATACTTGTTATTTCAGATTGCGAAAAATCACTTGCAATTGCCGGCGTTATGGGCGGCGAAAATTCAAAAGTTACAGAAAATGCATCTGCCATTTTATTTGAATCTGCAAACTTTAACGGCGCAAATATTCGCAAAACTTCAAAAAAGCTTGGGTTACGTACAGATTCATCAGGTAAGTTTGAAAAAGGCATAGACCCAAATGTTGCACTTTTGGCAATAAACCGTGCAGCACAGCTTGTTGAAATGCTTAATTGCGGCGAAGTTGTTGAAGGTGTTGTTGATTGCTATCCAAAAAGATGTGAACCGATAACAGTTGAATTTAGCAGCGATAGAGTAAATGCTTTGCTTGGAACAAATATTTCAATGGAACAAATGGAAGAATATTTAGGCAGAGTTGAAATTAAATCCGAAAACGGTATTGCATGTATTCCAACGTTCCGCCCCGACATAACAGAAGAAGCCGACATTGCAGAAGAAGTTGCAAGATTTTACGGTTACAACAACATAGAAGAAACGTTAAGCTCAAAAAACCCAACTGTTGGCAAAAAAAGCTATATTCAAATTATGGAAGATATAGTTAAACAAACTATGGTGTCTTGTGGGCTTTGCGAAGCAATGCACTATTCATTTGAAAGCAAAAAAGTTTTTAATAAGCTATGTTTAGAAAGCAATGATATTTTAAGAAACACGGTTAATATAATTAATCCGCTCGGCGAAGATTTCAGCATTATGAGAACAACTACGTTAAATGGAATGTTAAGTTCTCTTTCAACAAACTATAACAGAAGAAACGAAGAAGCGGTGCTTTTTGAAGTTGGAAAAGTATACTTGCCTAAAGCATTGCCGTTAACTGAACTGCCGAAAGAAGTATTAACGCTTACAATTGGAACTTACGGCAAAAAAGATTTTTATGTACTAAAAGGAATAGTTGAACAGCTTTTTAATAATTTAGGTGTTTTAGCGGAATATATACCTAATAAAACTATTTCATATATGCATTCGGGACGAACAGCAACGATTTTAGTAGGCAATGAAGACGTTGGGCTATTAGGAGAAATTCACCCAACCGTTGCACAAAACTATGAAATATACAATGCCGACGAGCGTGTATATGTTGCAGTAATTAATTTGGAAGCTATATTTAAAATGGCAAGCCTTGAAAGAAAATATAAGCCTTTGCCTAAATATCCACGCATAGTAAGAGATATTGCAATGCTTGTTGAAACTAATGTTATACACAAAGATATAGAGAAAATAATCAAGGAAAATTCAGGACAGTTTTTGGAAGATATTTTGCTTTTTGATGTATATATGGGCAAGCAAATTAAAGAAGGCTATAAGTCTGTTGCGTACAGTATTTCTTTTAGAGCCGAAAACAGAACACTAACTGATGATGAAGTTAACTTGTGCATGAATAAAATTTTAGAAAGTCTTCAAGAAAAGCTTGGGGCAAGCATTAGGAAATAAGGGAAATAAGTTTAAAGGTAAAAATTTGGGAGGATATTATGTGTCAGATTGACAACCTATGTATAAACACAATTAAAATTTTAAGTGCCGAAATGATTGAAAAAGCAAATTCAGGGCATCCGGGGCTTCCGCTTGGTGCTGCTCCTATGGCATATGCATTATGGGCAAAACAACTTAAACACAACCCTAAAAATCCGCTATGGCAAAATAGAGATAGATTTGTTCTTTCTGCAGGTCATGGCTCTGCGCTTTTGTATTCCTTGCTGCATTTATTTGGCTATGGTATAACTGCAAAAGATTTGCAAAACTTTAGGCAACTAAGAAGCAAAACACCGGGTCACCCAGAACAGTGCCAAACACCAGGCGTTGAAGTAACAACAGGGCCACTTGGGCAAGGTATTGCAAATGCCGTTGGAATGGCTATTGCAGAAACATACTTGGCAAATAAATTTAACAGGGAAAACTACGAAATAGTTAATCACTATACTTTTGCTCTATGCGGCGATGGTTGTTTAATGGAAGGAATTTCATACGAAGCGGCTTCTTTGGCAGGAACATTAGGGCTTGGCAAGTTAATTTTGCTTTACGATTCAAATAACATAACTATAGAGGGAAGCACAGACTTAACTTTTACTGAAAATGTTGGAAAAAGATTTTCGGCGTTTAATTGGCATGTTCAACTTGTTGAAGACGGAACAGACGTTGCAGCTATAGAAAAAGCAATTGAAAATGCAAAAGCTGTAACTGATAAGCCCAGCATAATTGAAATTAAAACAATAATTGGTCATGGCTCTCCTAACAAGCAAGGCAAGTCTTCTTCTCATGGTGAGCCACTTGGAGCAGATGAATTAGTTAATACAAAAAAATCTATAGGCTGGCAATATGAAGATGAGTTTTATGTGCATGAGCAAGTTAAGCTACATTTTGATGAAATAGTAGACAAACTTGCACAAAAAGAACAGGCATGGAACGAGTTAATAGAAAAATATAAAAAAGAACATAGCGAATTGTATAAAGAATGGATTGTATGGCACAATAAAAAACTTCCATTTGACCTTTTAGACGTTGACGACTTATGGGAACAGCAAAAAAATCAAGCAACAAGAACATATTCGGGAACTATTTTAAACAAAATTGCAAAGCTTGTTCCAAACATAATAGGGGGTTCGGCAGATTTAGCATCGTCTACTAAAACATTTATGGAAGGCTTAGGTGTTTTTTCAAAAGAAAACAGAGGTGGAGCCAACATTTATTTTGGAATTAGGGAACATGCTATGGTGGGCATTGCTAACGGAATTGCAATTCATGGAGGATTGCGCCCATTTGTTTCGGGATTTTTTGTATTTTCTGATTACATGAAGCCTTCATGCAGGCTTTCTGCTTTAATGAAGCTTCCTGTAATTAACGTTTTCACTCACGATAGCATAGGAGTTGGAGAAGATGGTCCAACCCATCAACCTGTTGAACATTTAGCAGAATTTCGCTGTATACCGAACTTTACAATTATTCGCCCATGCGATAGTACAGAAACAACGGCGGCATGGTGTCTTGCATTAGAAAGAACTTCAAGCCCAACAGGAATTGTTTTAACAAGGCAAGTTGTGGGAAATGTTAGCGGAACAAGTAAAAATGCCTTGTTAGGAGGCTATGTTATAAAAGGGTTCGACGAAAACCCAAGCATAATTTTACTTGCAAGTGGTTCTGAAGTTGCTTTAGTTTGCGAAGCTTATGAAATTTTAAAACAAAAAGGTATTAATGCAAGAGTTGTTAGCATGATGTCATTTGAAATTTTTGACGAACAATCAGAGCAATATAAAGAAAGTGTTTTGCCTAAAAATATTAAAAAACGCCTTGCCGTTGAAGCCGCTTCTTCTTTTGGCTGGCACAAATACGTTGGGCTTGACGGCGATGTTATATCTGTTAACTCGTTTGGCTTGTCTGCACCATCAAACGTTTTATTCCCTGAATATGGGTTTACGGTTGAAAATGTTGTTAAGCGTGCAATGAAGTTGCTTGATTAAATTTCAGACTATAGAGCAAATTAAATGCCCTATAGTCTAACATCTTGCATATTATTATGTAAAAATAATTACTTTTCGGAAGCGGTATCTCCGCTTCCTTTGCTTTCTGCTTCAACTAATGCAGCTTTAATAGCATCTAATAAAACTTGGCTTGTCACAGCGTTTTCGGCATCTTTATCAGTTTTTGGAACAACTAAATATTGGTGCTTTAATATTTCTTGCGAAAGCGATTCTAAAGTGGGCTTAATAAGAGGGTAAAGCGCCTCTTGTTGTTCTGTCAACTGTTCAAGATTAATTGAAACAATTTCTTTTTCGCTCACATTTACCAAAACTTTAACAGGACTTTGAGATAAGGGCAATGATATTGCATATGTACCGGGAACATATTGAGATTGCTGTTGGCGTGGCGGTGGCGGTGACTGCCCAGCTCTTTCTTTTGGAATAAAAAAGTATATAATTACTCCAATAAGCACAAGCCCTATAATGACAAATATAAATGATTTTATAAGTTGCCTTAATTGCACTACAAATATTTTCGTGCTACCCATTGAAAATCCCCCTCCTAAATTTTACTCTATGTTGATTTAGCTTTAGTTATTACAACCATAAATAAAATTTTAGCCATTCAGACAAATTAATTGGCTAATACGTTTAAGTAAATATATACTATATTTATTAGCAAATAGGTTAATTTATACAGCAAAAATAAAGGAGGCGGCAATTTGTCGGATAATAATTTTTTTGAAAATAATTCGGGATTTAATGGCTATGAGCAATACAATCAGCCGCAACAACCATACTACAATGAAACTATGCCTATGCAGCAAAATTACCCTAAACCTATGTTAAGAGGAAATCTATACGAACAGCAAAACCAAACTCACTTTGGAGGCTCGGAACGCTCAGAAAGTTTTCATGGGGCAATGCGTCAAACAAAGTTTTGTAAATATTGCGGTGAGAAAATAGATGTTGATGCAGTTGTATGCGTTAGGTGCGGAAGACAAGTTGAAGAATTGAAAAGTTCGGCTCAGCCGAATGTGTTTATTCAAAACACAAATACAAATACAGGAGGTAATGTTAATACGGGTACAAATATGAATGGAAATTATATGCCTTCTCCACTTCCCCCACCTCCAATTCACCCTGTTGTGTTAGGAGGAAGATTGAAAAACAAATGGGTTTCTTTAGTTTTATGTTTCTTTTTAGGAATTTTCGGTGCGCATAGATTTTATGAAGGAAAAATCCCAACAGCAATATTATATTTATTCACAGGTGGTCTTTGCGGCATTGGAATGATTGCGGATTTTGTTATACTTTTATTTAAACCTGCTCAGTATTACATTTAACTTTAAATAACATTAAATTCAAGCAATAAATTGTAAGTTATGCAATTGCAAATTTTGGAAAATTTTAAGTAAAACGTCCCTAAACAATTAATTAGGGACGTTCAATTAAAACAACGCATTCTAAGCGCATTGTCATGCAAAAGCAATCAATTAAAGCGCCTTTAACAACGTTATATCCAAGCTCGGCAAGTATTTTTAAATCTCTTGATAATGTTGCATGGTCACACGAAACATATATAATTTTTTTAGCCGAAAGTTGTTTTAATAAGTTAATATCACAACCTTTTCGGGGCGGGTCAACAATAATAACATCGGGGCATATTTCTTTACTTAATTTTAAAAACACATGTTCTGCAGCACCTTGAATAAAGTGAGCATTTAATATGCTATTTTGACTTGCGTTTTCCTGTGCATTTAAAACAGCTTCGTTAAAAATTTCAATTCCATATACGGCTTTTGCTTTATGTGCCATAAAAATTGATATTGTGCCTGTTCCGCAAAATAAATCGGCAACAATATCCTTTTCTTTGTTTAAAGGAGAGGCAAACTCCACTATTTTATTATATAAAATTTCTGTTTGAACAGGGTTAATTTGAAAGAACGATGTCGGGGAAATGTTGAACTTATATTGTCCTATATAGTCGCAAATTGTTTCGCTTCCCCAGATGGTATAAGTTCTCTTTCCAAAAACAACACTGCTTGAACCTGTGTTTATGTTAACGCAAATACTTTTTAAGCCATCAACATTTTGCAAACGTTCTATTAGTTTATCGGTGTTTGGCAAAGTTTTTCCATTTATTACAATGCAAACTAACTTTTCATTTGTTTTAAACCCAATTCTATACGCAACATGTCTAACTAGCCCTTTTTTAGTATTTCGATTGTATGTTGAAATTTTATAGTCGTTAAAAAATTTTTCAATAATTTGCAAAACTTGTTCGTGCGATTCATGGGCTATTAAGCAGCGGTTTATGCGAACAACACTATGGCTGTTTATACTATAGAACCCTAAAAATACACCGTTTTCATCTTGCCCTACAGGAAATTGAACATTATTTCTGTAATTAAATCGGTTTTCTGCTGCTATAACTTCAAAATCTAAAGAAATGCCACCTATACGTTTTAGACTATCTTTAACTTTTTTGTGTTTAAAATCAAGCTGCGCTTCATAATTAATATGTTGCAAACAGCAGCCGCCGCACTCATTGAAAACACTGCATTCGGGTGTTTGTCTTAAATGCGACGGTTTAATTAATTTTGAGATAGTTGCATATGCAAACGCTTTTTTAGCTTTGTAAACTTTAGCTAAAACAATGTCACCCGGCACACCGCCTTCAACAAAAAGCGTAAAGCCATCGCTTGTTTTACCAATTCCAAAACCTTCTACAGTTAAGTCTGTTATTTCTAATTCATATTCCAACTCGTATTCCATTAATGTATTTGTTCCCCTAACTCTTCTCTTTTTAAAATATCACGAATTGCTAATGCAATTAATTCGTCGTTGCTAAGCCTTAACACTTTTTCAACCTTGTTTTCCTTTTCCTTAATTTCAGGTTTTTTGATTTTCTGTTGTTCTGAATTTTTAACTTCTGGTAATTTATTTTTCTGTTTTTCGGTTTTTTCAAAAGTTGGTGTTAGTTTTGGTGGAGTCCATTTTTTAATTGCCATTTTATCAACTCCTTTTTATTCCTCGCAAAATTCACAAACAGTATTTCTAGAAAGACAGTAACGGCACGTTGCATAGTTTGCTTTTGGCTGCTGCTCTCCTGTTTTAAGCATTAATCGCATATCAGACATAATAGATAAAAGTTGCTTTCTAAGCCGCCTTGTGTTTTTAACAACAAACATATGGTCGCTGTAAATTAGCTTGCCATATGCCGGTTTAACTTTAAAAATATCTTCTACAATTAAAAAATATGCACAAAGTTGCATTAAATCCCCATAACGTGGCGACGCGTTATCTCCTATTTTGCCGCTTTTAAGTTCTATTGGCATTAGCATATTATTTACTCTATGTTTTAAAATAAAATCGGGCTTTCCTTTTAAGCCATACTTTTTTGAAACCAAAAGTTTCGAGTAAATAACGCCTTTTTCTTTCTTTTTGGGGGATTGGTCTGTGTAAAATAATTTATAACCGTTAGTTATAAGCCGTGGAGGCTTTTTAATTATATACTCTCCAAAAAACGTTCTTTTAATAATAAATAGACCAAGCCACACCATAGAAGTATATGAAATAATTTCAAACAAAATCTTTTGCAAAGAGCTTGTTTTCCTTTCAAATTGCTATTTTTAGTTGTTTTTCGACTTATATTGTATCAGTCTGCCATATTTAAGTCAAGTATTTAGCTAAAAAACGCAAAATCCCAATTAAAATATAAAGTTAAAAATATAACTATAAAAATTAACGCTGAAATAATTAAAACTTTAACTCTTTGCCTAATTTTGGCGCGGTATTTATACTCGTTTTCTAAATATTCGCTATGAAATTTTCTGCCTCTTGCAAAGTTATTCATTGTTGTATTTAGTTTTTTCTTTTTTTTATTTACTTTAACTTTAGGCTTTTTATTTTTATATGCAAGCAAAATATATTTTTTACCATAATATCTTTCATAGTACCATTGGTATGGGCAATGTAAAAACTTATTAATTTCATTTGCCGAAACTACTTCGCTTTTATTATCCATTAATAGTCAGACTTCCTTATATTGCGTTGGAGCATTTTTTGGTAACCAACCCAACTACTCTGAGTTTTATTGCTTTGTATTATTTCTTCATACATTTTAATTTTTGCGTCCATATTATCGGCACAATGCAAAATAAATGCTTCAATAGTTTTTGGAAGCTTGGGAGAGCCAAATTCATACTCGCCGTGGTGCGCCAATATGCTATGCATTAAAAGGCTTTTAAGCTCATGGGGAAACCCTTTAATTTTATCTGCCTCGTTGCTTATAAGTTGCGCCCCAATAACAATATGCCCAAGTAGTTCGCCGTCGTCTGTGTAGTCATTTTCGGGGAAGCTTGAAAGTTCGAACACTTTGCCTATATCGTGCAAAATTGCCGTTGCAATTAAAATGTCACGGTTTACAAATTTATACCTTTTGCTCATAAAATCGCATATTTGAACGACGGAAAGTGTATGCTCAACAAGCCCGCCCATATAGCTATGGTGCATATTTTTAGCAGCAGAATGATTACTGAATTCCTTTGATATTTTTTCGTTGCCAATTAATATGTTTTCTAGCAATTGCTTAACAAATGGGTTTGAAATTGCATCTACATAGTCTAATATTTGCCCATGAAGACTGTTGCGGTCTTTATCTGTGCATGGAATATAATCTGAAGGGTCGTATTCGCCTTCAAGACTTTTGCGGACTTTGCTAATTTTAAGTTGCAGTTCATTTTGATACGCCAAAACAACAGCATCTATTTTAATGAAGTCGTTTTCTTCAAAAGCTTTAATGTCGTTGCCAAGCTCCCAAATTTTAGCATCAATCATTCCTGTTTTGTCTTGAAGCTTTAGTGAATAATATGTTTTGCCTCCTCGTGTTTTAAGATTTTGCTTTTGTTTGCAAAGATAATGCTCTACAACGTGTTCTTCTTCTTTAAAATCTTCTATATATTTCATGCTTTCCTCCGTTTATATTTTAGTAAGCTTGCATATGCTTGCCATAAATTTTTTAGCTATACTTTGCTCAAATTCAACCGAAATCTCGAAATCTCCGTTAATAAGCTTTATTTCTTTAACAATTCCGGTTCCGTATTTTAAATGCTGAACAAAGTCTCCAACATTAAACTTAAGCGGTTCTTTAGGCAACGCAAAAGATTGCTTTTTTTCGCTGTTATAGCTGTTAGTTGAAAAGCTAAAGCTTTTAAATGGACTATTTGTTTTTGCTACTTTAAAATCAGGTTTTAGTTCGGGTTTTTTAGCAACTTTTACACTTGCATTTTTTAAATACTCTATTGGTATTTCTTGCAAAAAGCGGCTAGGTTCTGATTCTTCAAAATCCCACCATCTATTCCCTCTTGAAGTTGACATAGTTAAATACAGTTTTTCTTTTGCTCTTGTCATTCCAACATAACAAAGTCTACGTTCTTCTTCCAAATGTTCTTTTGTTTTTGTACGGCGACTTGGCAAAATCCCGTCTTCAAACGCCGCAATAAAAACGCTATTAAATTCAAGTCCTTTTGATGAATGGATTGTCATTAAGCGAACGGCATCATCTTCTTCTGTAAACCCATCTGTTTGTGAAACAAGGGATATTTCTTCTAAAAATTCACCTAAAGCTGTACTTTCTGCTCTTTGTTCAAATTCTTTAGCTTTTAAAATTAATTCATTAACGTTTTGAACTCTGCCATCGTCGTTTTGTTCGTCATCACGTTCAAGTTCTTCTAAATATCCGGTTTCTGAAATAACTTTATTAATTATTTCTGAAATTGCGCTATATTTTGAGCGTTCAATTAATTTTTCAAATAGAGTTATAAAATCTTTAATACTTTTTTTGCGCAACCCATAAGCAGTTATGTCACTTGCAAGTTTTAACGCTTCAAAAAAAGAAATGCCTTCGCTATCTGCATATGCAGAAACTTTTTCAATGCTTATTTCTCCAATGCCTCGTTTTGGAACGTTAATTATTCTTAAGAGCGAAATGGCATCTAATGGATTATATATAAATTTAAGATATGCCAAAACATCTTTAATTTCTTTGCGATTGTAAAAGCCAACGCCGCCAAAAATTCTGTACGGTACATTTTTATGTACTAACTGTTCCTCTATAGCTCGTGAAATAAAGTTGTTTCTATATAGTACTGCAAAATCGCTATACTTTTTATCATTATTATTAACACTGTTTAATATTTCTGAAACAATAAATTTGGCTTCTTCTTCAGAGTTTGAACCTTCAAAAACTTCAATTTTTCCCCCTGTGTCGTTTTCAGTCCACATTTTTTTAGATTTGCGGTTAACATTGTTTTTAACTACATTATTTGATGCATCTAATATGTTTTGGGTAGAACGGTAGTTTTGTTCCAATTTAATTACTGTTGCATCTTTAAAGTTATATTCAAAGCTTAATATATTTTGAATATTTGCCCCACGCCAGCCATATATACTTTGGTCGTCATCACCTACAACACAAATATTTTTATATTTTGAAGAAAGCAATCTAATTAATTCATACTGCGAAATGCTTGTATCTTGATATTCGTCAACATGAATATATTTAAAATATTCTTGATAGTACGAAAGAACTTCTGGTTTTTTCTTAAAAAGCTCAACTGTTAAAAAAATTATGTCATCAAAATCTAAGCAATTGCTGGATTCTAAGCCTTTTTGATATAGTGCATACACATTTGCAACAAGTTTAGTTCTGGTGCTGTTGCTCATGCTAAATGCATATTCCGGTGAAATAAGTTTATCTTTAAAGCTGCTTATGCTCGACATAACCATATTTAAAGGTACGTTTTTTTCATCAATATTTAGCTTTTTCATTTGTTTATGAATAAGTCTTTCGGCTTCTTCTGCATCACAAATAGTAAAGTTACGGTTAATTTTAAAGCTTGCTTTTTCTATATGTCGCCTTAAAATACGAACGCACAGGGAATGGAATGTGCTAATCCAAACGTTTTCGCCTTCTTCAATAAGTGCATTAACCCTTTCTCTCATTTCTCTAGCTGCTTTATTTGTAAATGTTATTGCCAAAATGTTGCTAGGGGATATGCCATTTTGAATTAAGTATGCTATTCTATGGGTTACAACTCTTGTTTTGCCTGAGCCTGCCCCTGCAAAAAGGAGAAGCGCTCCTTCTGTGCAAACAACAGCTTCTTTTTGCCTTTCATTTAATCCCTCTAATAGGTTCATTTGTGTTTTTCTCCTTTTATATGGCTATGAATCCATACCAAAGCATTTTCATAGTCTATACTTCCGTCTGCTAAACCAAGCCCCAAATCAACAAGTTCCTGTTGCGAAAAGCTGATAAAAACAGCATTAAGCCTTAATGTAATTAGCATAACAAAAACACCTGTTCTTTTATTTCCATCAATAAACGGATGATTTTTAACAATCGAATATGCCAATCGTACAGCTTTAGCTTCAATTGTTGGGTATGCTTCTTCTTTGCCAAATGCAGCCTGCGGCCCTGTACACAGCTGATTCTAACAATGCTTTATCTCTAATTCCGCTAATTCCTCCTGTAGCTGCAATCATTTTATTGTGAAGGTTTAAAATTTCTTCAACTGTTAGCAAAATCATTTTGCCAACTCCTTAAAAGCTTCTACGTTTTCTGCTATTATTTCGTCAGCTACTTTATTAATCATTTTTTCACGCATAGCTTGTATTTGGTCATACTCCTTATTAATTTGATTACAATTAGCTAAATTTACTTTACGAAGCGCAGTTGTAATTATTTATGGTATGGCTCACCTTTAAAAATTTTAAACCCACGATAAATTTGTTCAAGCAAAATAACTCTCATTAATTGATGAGGAAATGTCATTTTTGAAAAGCTAACTTTTTTATTTGCCCTATTTAAAACAACATCTGAAAGCCCAACACTTCCGCCAATTACAAAAACAATATTTCCCGAAGCAACAAGCTCTGAAAATTGCTCGGAGGAAAAATTTTCTCCTTTTATATCAAGCGCAACAACAAAATCTTTGTCCGAAATTTTGTTCATAATGCGCTTCCCTTCTTTAATTTTAGCCATTTCAGAGCTTTTTTCGTCGTCTACTTCAATAATATTTAAGTTACAATATCCGCTTAACCGCTTTGAATATTCCAAAACGGCTTGCTTTAAATAATTTTCTTTTAAATAGCCAACACAAATAACGCTAATTTTCATAAACAAAAACTCTTTCAATGTCCGCTCCAAGTATTTTAAGCTTTTGCTCTATTGTTTCATAGCCTCTATCAATATATTTAATGTTGCCAATTGTTGTTGTTCCTTTTGCAGCAAGAGCTGCAACAACTAATGCTGCTCCGGCACGCAAATCGGTTGCGTTAACTTCAGCTCCCGTTAAAACTGATTCACCTTCTATATGGGCAACTCTGCCATCAACAGTAATTTTGCAACCTAGCCGTTTTAGTTCGGTTATATATTGAAACCTATTTTCCCAAACTGTTTCTGTTATAACTCCGGTGCCTTTTGCAGTTGAAAGAAGTGCTGTCATTTGAGGCTGAAGGTCTGTTGGAAAGCCAGGGTAGCTCATAGTTTTAACATGAACGCTATTTAAATTGTCTTTGCCAATAACTCTAATAAAATCATCGCCTTCAATGATTTTGCAGTTCATTTCGGTTAACTTTGCAGATAATGAGTCCATATGCTTTGGTATTATATTTCTAATTGTAATATCTCCAGCTGTTGCTGCAGAAGCTATCATGTATGTTCCGGCTTCAATTTGGTCTGGAATAATTGTATATTCACAGCCGTGCAGCTTGGGAACTCCCGTTATTTTAATAACATCTGTTCCTGCCCCTTTAATTTGAGCGCCCATCATATTTAAAAAGTTTGCTGTATCTACAATATGAGGTTCTTTTGCGGCGTTTTCAATAGTTGTTACGCCTTCGGCACAAGTTGCTGCAAGCATTATGTTAATTGTTGAACCAACGCTAACAACATCTAAATATATATTAGTTCCAACTAATTTATCTGCATAAACTTTAATCATTCCGTGTTCTGTTTTAACTTTTGCGCCAAGCGCTTCAAAGCCTTTTATGTGTTGGTCGATTGGTCTTTCTCCAAAGTTGCAGCCTCCGGGAAGTGGAACTTCTGCTTTTTTAAATCTAGTTAGTAAAACGCCCAAAAGATAGTATGATGCACGGATTTTTTTAACCGAATCATAAGTTGCGCAATAATCAACAACATTTCTACTATCAATAACTAAAGTATGTTCATCTTTAAATTCACAAACAGCGCCTATTTTTTTAATTGCTTCAATTAAACCCACAACATCTTCGATATGCGGTAAATTTTCTATAACACAAATATCGTTTGCTGCAAGGGCAGCCGGTATTATTGCAACAGCGGCATTTTTTGCTCCATTAACATAAACTTCGCCGCAAAGACGCTTCTGCCCGTTTATCTTTAAGTAATCCATTTATTTTTTGCACCTCACAAATTATGCTCGTCAAAATTCATTTTCAAATTTATTAAAAACCTATTTTTTAATTGGTTAGAATGTATTTTCCATATTTTC
Source organism: uncultured Defluviitaleaceae bacterium (assembly GCA_964533945.1). Taxonomy (GTDB): domain Bacteria; phylum Bacillota; class Clostridia; order Lachnospirales; family WRBF01; genus CAZHPA01. The sequence goes on along the minus strand of CAZHPA010000016.1, from coordinate 19,454 downwards.
GACTATATACATTTTAATAATGATACAATTAACTTTTATATAATGCAAGTATTATTTTTAGTTGTAAAAAATAACATATAATGCTTGAATTAAATTAATATTTTTAGCAAAATATTTTTTCTGAAATTAAATTTTGTATTAAAAAACTAAAAACGGAATTATTATTTTGTTGACAATTTATTTTGCCTGTGATAGAATCGGGAAAATGGTATATGTTTTATATGGTTAAATTAAATCTACATAGGAAAATTGCACACATATTTAAACTACGCCCAAAGTTTAAATATTGATTAACGCTTTTTATACTTGCTCTATAATAAAATTGTAATGAGCAAAACGGCTAAATTATTAAGCTAAATATTGATTTTATTGGTTATATTCCCAGGTTTAAATCAATATACATCTTTTAGTATAGCCGCAAAGTTTTAAAAAGGAATTGTAACTATTGCTAAAATTATATAAAAATTAGGAGTTGAGGAAATGAAAAGATTAGTTTCATTAATATTATCGACTGTTTTAATTGCCTCTTTGTCGGCATGTAAGGCTCCTGTAAGCACTGAAACACCTGCTAACAACCAAGAACAGGCTCAAACACCAAACGGCGATTTGCCAACAATTGGTGTAACTATTTACAAATATGATGACAACTTTATGTCTTTTACTCGTAAATCTATAGAAAATGCTGCTGCTGGAAAAGCAACTTTAATTATGAACGACTCTCAAAACGACCAATCAAAGCAAAACGACCAAATTGACGCTATGATTGCAAAAGGCGTTAAAGCTTTAGCAATTAACTTAGTTGACCCAGGCTCTGCAGCAACAGTCGTTGAAAAAGCAAAAAAAGCTAATATACCTATAATTTTATTTAACAAAGAACCTTCAGACGGTACTAACAATTTAGATTACGACAAAGTTTGGTATGTTGGCACATCTTCATTTGAAGCTGGAGTTATACAAGGTGACTTAATGGTTGAATTTTTGAAATCATCAACTGATTGGGATAAAAACGGAGACGGTACACTTCAATACGTTATGCTTATGGGAGAACCAGGGCACCCTGACGCTGAAGCAAGAACAGAATATTCTGTTAAAACAATTAACGGAGCCGGATTCCCTACCGAAGAACTTGCAAAACAAACAGGTATGTGGGACGCTTCAAAAGCTAAAGACTTAATGGACACATGGCTTGCCGCTCAAGGAGATAAAATAGAAATGGTTATTTGCAACAACGATGGTATGGCAATGGGAGCTGTTGAAGCGCTTAAAGCTACTAATAAGTCAATACCTGTTGTTGGCGTTGATGCAATACCAGAAGCGCTTGAACTTATTAAAGCAGGTTCTATGCTTGGTACTGTGCTTAATGACCCTCTAAATCAAGGCAAAGCTACATTAGACCTTGCTGTTAATGCTGCATTGGGTAAAGATGCATTAGATGGAACAAGTTGGGAATTAGACTCGACAAAAGCTGTCCGTGTTCCTTACGTTGCCATTAATAAAAATAATATAAACGTTGCAGAAGAAGCTTATAAATAAGTTTTTACGCAAAAAATTAACTTTGCCTTTTGGCAGAGTTAATTTTGTTTATAAAAATAAATGTATTTTTTATCCTATAAATGCACTTTTTGGCTTCTAATTAAGAAAATCGTAAAGTTTTTAGCTTTCTTTTATAAATAAATTTTATAAAGTGTGGTGAATTATTCATATATGGAAAGCAATAATTTTGTATTGGAAATGCGTAATATAACAAAAGAATTTCCGGGTGTTAAAGCATTAGATAATGCCCAATTAAAAGTTCGCCAAGGAACTGTTCATGCATTAATGGGCGAAAACGGTGCCGGAAAGTCTACATTAATGAAATGCTTATTTGGAATTTACATTGAAGACGGCGGAGAAATTTATTTCGATGGAAAGCGCGTTAACTTCACAAACCCAAAACAAGCTCTTGAAAATGGCGTTTCAATGGTTCATCAAGAACTAAATCAAGTTCGGCAAACAAGAGTTATGGATAACATTTGGCTTGGGCGCTTCCCTAAAATCGGCGGTATAATGATTGACGAAAAAACCATGTTTAACGAAACAAAACGTATATTCGACGAACTTTCGTTAGATATAGACCCCAGAACTAAAGTTGAAAAATTATCTGTTTCTCAATGTCAAATGATAGAAATTGCAAAAGCTGTTTCTTATGATTCAAAAATTATAGTTATGGACGAACCAACATCTTCGCTTACAGAAAAAGAAGTTGACCATCTTTTTAGAATTATTGACAAGCTAAAGGAACGAAATTGTGCTGTCATTTACATATCACATAAAATGGAAGAAATTTTAAAAATTTCTGACGATGTTACCGTAATGCGCGATGGTCAATGGGTTGCCACACACCCTGCAAGCGAATTAACTATGGATAAAATTATAAGATTAATGGTTGGGCGTGATTTAAGCAATCGTTTCCCTCCTAAAGATAATGTGCCGGGTGAAGTTATATTAGAAGTTAAAAACTTAACCGCAACATATCAGCCTTCAGTAACAGATGTTTCGTTCGAGCTTAGAAAGGGAGAAATTTTAGGAGTAGCCGGGCTTATGGGTTCAAGAAGAACTGAAATAGTTGAAACATTGTTCGGAATCCGCCATAGAAAATCCGGCGAAATTAAATTACACGGAAAGCCTATAGAAAACAAAGACTCCTTAGAAGCTATTAAAAACGGATTTGCACTTTTAACGGAAGAACGCCGAAGCACGGGGATATTTGGCGTTTTAGATATAACCTTTAATTCTATGATAGCAAATATTGACGGCTATTCAGGAGCTTTGGGTGTTTTAAACGGCGTAAAAGTTGCAGAAGACACAAAATGGGTAATCGAAAGTATGCGTGTTAAAACGCCTTCCGCAAAAGTTTTAATTAGGTCACTTTCGGGCGGAAATCAGCAAAAAGTTATATTAGGTAGATGGCTTTTAACAGAACCGGAAATACTTATGCTTGATGAACCAACGCGCGGTATTGATGTTGGGGCAAAATATGAAATATATCAATTAATTATAGACCTTGCCAAAAAACAAAAAGGTGTAATTGTGATATCTTCAGAAATGCCCGAACTATTTGGTATAACAGATAGAATTTTGGTAATGAGCAATGGACAACTTGCAGGAATAGTTAACACAAAAGAAACAACGCAGGAAGAAGTTATGCAGCTTGCTGCCAAGTATTTATAATTGAGGGGAGCGTGTTTGTAATTGGATTCAAAAAAATTATCTAAGGCGGCTTGGCTTGATTTAATTTTAAATAACGCAATATACATAATACTTTTTGCATTAATTATTGCAATTATTGCTGTTGATACTACTTTTATAACTAATCTCGACAACTTTAAATTCATTATAACGCAGGCATCAACTCGTTTAATGCTTGCAATAGGCGTTGCCGGGCTTTTAGTTCTTGCCGGAACAGACCTTTCTGTTGGGCGTATGGTTGGGCTTGCCGGTGTTTTATCGGCTTCTTTGCTTCAATATGCAGACTATTCAAGAAGAATTTTTCCAGATATGGCAGTTTTGCCTGTAATCGTACCCGTTCTTTTGGTAATTGCAATTTGTGCCGTTGCTTCAACATTAAATGGTATTATAATTGCAAAATTTAAAGTTACGCCATTTATTGCAACATTAGGTATGCAGCTTGTATTATACGGCGCAACATCATTATACTATGATGCAGTTGGTGCTTCACCTATTGCTGGGCTTGACCCAAGATTTTCAAATTTTGCGGCAGGTAGTTTTCTAGGCATTCCAAACTTAGTTATTTATGCTGTTTTAACAACGGCTGTAATGTGGTTTGTTTGGAACAAAACAAGGCTTGGGAAAAACATGTTTGCTGTTGGGGGAAATCCTGAAGCAGCCGCAGTTTCTGGCGTTAGCACTATTAAAACTATTATATACGTATCATTAATTGCTGGTATGCTTTATGGTTTTTCTGGCGCATTAGAAGTTGCACGTACAGGCTCTGCAACAAACAACTTAGGACTTGGATACGAACTTGATGCAATTGCAGCTTGCGTTGTTGGTGGCGTTTCTTTTTCGGGTGGCGTTGGAACTATAGCAGGTGTTGTTACGGGAACATTAATATTCCAAGTTATAAACTATGGTTTGGCATATATTAACGTTAGCCCATATTTGCAATATATAGTTAAAGGTCTTATAATTATAATTGCTGTTGCAATTGACACAAGAAAATATATTAAGAAAAAATAACATATTTTACCCTCCCATCTATAATATACATAAAAGATGGGAGGGGTTTTAATTTAGCGTTTAACTGCTTTTAAATTAGATTCAATCATTAGAACGCCTTCTTTAACTTCTTTTATAGCACAATATTAACATTCAAGTCCAACTTCAATTGCTTTTAAATTAGATTCAATCATTTCAGTTTTTCTTGCCGGAACGCTTTTTTTAATTGCTGCAATAATAGAATTATGCTGCACAAATTGAGTTTCTTTTAATAACTTTCCTAAAAGGATTATATTTGCCAAGCCTTTAAGTTCTTTTTCTTCTGCTATTTCTGTAGCTGGAACATAAAACACATTTAAATCTTGTCTTGCAGTTTTTTCATGTATTAAACTGCTATCTATTACAACTGTTGAACCTTCTATGCAATCATTTATAAAACGTCTATACGACGGAAGGTTCATTGCTATAAAAATATTTGGATTGGTAACTTGAGGCGCTCCAATTGGTTGGCTTGAAATGCAAACAGAACAGCTTGCAGTTCCTCCGCGCATTTCAGGACCATATGATGGAAGCCATGAAACTTCTTTACCTTCAATTAAACCTGCATATGCAATAACTTTGCCGCCAAAAAGTACACCTTGTCCGCCAAAGCCTGCAATTAACATATTGTAATCCAATTAAATTTTCCCCCCTTTATTTAATTAATCTATATTAAGTCTTTAAAAACACCTAAAGGATATTGCGGCATCATATTTTCTCTAATCCACCCAAGCGACTCAACAGGAGAAAGCCCCCAATTCGTCGGGCATGTTGAAAGAACTTCAACTATTGAATACCCTTTTTTATCAACTTGATTTTTAAATGCTTTTTTAATAGCTTTTTTAGTAGCAATAACATTTTTAACGCTATCAACAGAAACACGCTGTGCCAAAGCAACACCGTCAAGCGTTGCAAGCATTTCGCAAACTCTTATTGGATTGCCGGCAACTTTTAAATCTCTGCCGTATGGTGTTGTTTGCGTTACTTGACCTGCAAGTGTTGTTGGTGCCATTTGTCCGCCTGTCATGCCGTATATTGCGTTATTTACAAATATAACCGTAATGTTTTCCCCTCTTGTTGCTGCATGAATCGTTTCTGCTGTTCCAATTGCTGCCAAATCGCCGTCGCCTTGATATGTAAAAACTATACAGTCGGGCTTCGAACGTTTAATTCCTGTTGCAACAGCCGGCGCTCTGCCGTGTGGTGCTTGAATCATATCGCAATTAAAAAATTCATAGGCAAAAACAGAACAGCCAACAGGCGCAACGCCAATTGCTTTTCCTTCTATATTAAGTTCATCTAAAGCTTCAGCAACAAGTCTATGAATTATGCCGTGGGTGCAACCCGGGCAATAGCTTAATGTTACGTCTGCCAATGCATTTGGTTTCACTATTTCTCGCCTCCTAAAATTTGTTTAATTTTTGATACAACTTCTGCAGGAGTTGGAATTATTCCTCCTGTTCGTCCATAAAAGTGAACAGGCTTTTGTCCATTTACAACAAGTTTAACGTCATCAACCATTTGCCCCATGCTCATTTCAACAACAAGCAAATGGTCTGTTGTTTTAATTGCTTCACTTATAGTTTTTTTAGGGAAAGGCCATAAAGTAATAGGGCGAATTAACCCAACTTTAATCCCTTCTGCACGCGCTATATTTACAGCGCTTGCTGCAACTCTTGCAGATGCACCGTATGCAACAATTGTTAATTCGGCATCTTCTGTGCGATAGTTTTCTGCAAGCTGTTCGTCTTTTTCAATTTGTTCGTAGCGTTCATATCTTAATTTAACCATATCTTCAAGTTCTTGTGCTTGAATATACAATGAATTAACTATATTGTGCTTGCGGTTATGTTCATGTCCTGTTAACGCCCAATCTTTTTGGGGTAATTCGTCATACGTTTTAATTTTTCTTAGTTCAACAGGTTCCATCATTTGCCCTAACATACCGTCGGCTAAAATCATTGCCGGCATACGATATTTGTCCGACATATCAAAAGCTTTTTGCATTAAGTCAACCATTTCTTGAACAGTTGAGGGCGCAAAAACTAAAATTTTAAAATCTCCGTGTCCTGTTGCTTTTGTTGCTTGGTTATAATCTGCTTGAGAAGGCTGAATGCCACCAAGCCCCGGCCCTCCACGCTGAATGTTTATTATAACACAAGGCAAATCAGAGCCGGCCAAATATGAAATTCCTTCCGATTTTAGGCTAATTCCTGGGCTTGATGAAGATGTTAAAACTCTTTCGCCTGTTGCCGCCGCTCCTAAAACCATATTTATTGCCGCAACTTCAGATTCGGCTTGAAGATAAACCCCACCTACTTTAGGCATACGCTTTGACATATATGCGGCAACTTCTGTTTGTGGTGTTATAGGATAGCCGAAAAACAACTTGCAGCCTGCTATAATAGCCGCTTCAGCTAGTGCTTCGTTTCCTTTCATTAGTACTCTTTCTTGCATTTTAAAATCCCCCCTATTTCTCAATTATTATTGCACAATCAGGACACATCATAGCGCACATAGAGCAGCCCGTGCATTTTAATTCATTTGTTAATGTTGCCGGACGATAGCCTTTGTCGTTCATAATGTTTTTGTCATAAGTAATTATTTTTTGCGGGCAAACACTTCCACATATTCCGCAGCCTTTACACTTTTCGGTGCTAACAATCATTTTAGCCATAGTTTCACCTCTTTTTATTAAGCCCAAATAGTTTTAACATATATTTCAACAGGCATTAGGTTTTTAATTATCTGATTTTCTATTATATTTTCATTGGCATTTTCATTTTTATTTAAAGGCAAAAGTTCGCCAACTATATTTTTGGGTATTGTTGTTAATTTAACTTCAAGCGATGTAAGTTTTGAAATCTCATCAGCAAACGGCAGCGATTCTAAAATATCTTCTTTTGTAGTTAAATTTGAAAGATGAGAATTATTTACAATTCCTGTTGCTTTAAGTCTGCTTGCTGCTTCAATTTGCCATAAAAGTTCGGCTGCTTCTTGTGCAGTTGTTGTTAACGCACGATAGCAATTTATTACGTATAGCATAGTATAATTGCCGCTATCTTTAATTGTTTGAGAAAAACTACCTAAAGCGGTAACTCCAACGTCGTCGCCTCCGGCATCTATTATAACATGCTTTTCTGGTTTTTCAAAAGCGGAATTTATTTCCCCCGAAACTTCAACGGGGATTGAAGGCATATCAACATTTGTTCCAGCAAAACGTGGTGAAATAACTTTAATTCCTTTAAGTGCTGCATTGTTTTTGTAGTTGGAAGATATAAAATATGGATTAACAACGTCCATGTCTATAAGCGTAACTTCTTTACCATCTTTTTTTAATTGTGAGGCAATGTTAAGCGAAAGGTTTGTTTTGCCAACACCGTAATGTCCGCATATTATCGTTATCATGGGTTTAACTCCCTTGCCTTATTTCAACACGCCTTATTTTGCCACTTATTGTTTTTGGTAATTCTTTAACAAATTCGATAACACGAGGATATTTATACGGAGCTGTTTGCTTTTTAACATATTCTTGCAACTCTTTTTTAAGGTCTTCTGTTGGTTCAAAGCCTTTAGCAACTACTATTGTTGCTTTAACAACTTGTCCACGCACAGGGTCGGGAACTCCTGTTATTGCACATTCTAAAACGCTTGGGTGTTCCATTAAAACGCTTTCTATTTCAAAAGGCCCTATTCTATAGCCTGAAGATTTAATAATGTCATCAAGCCGCCCCACATACCAAATATAACCGTCTTCATCACGCCACGCGGTATCGCCTGTATGGTATACGCCTTGGCGCATTGAATATTTATTTAGTTCGTCGTTATTATAATAGTCGTGGAAAATGCCGTGCAATGGCTTTGTATCAAGCTTAACGCAAATTTCGCCCACAACGCCGTTTTCAACTTCGTTTGCATTTTCATCTAAAATAACAACATCATATTGAGGGGAAGGCTTGCCCATTGAGCCGGGTTTTGGTGTCATGCCTATTGTATTTACGGCAAGAAGTGTTGTTTCTGTTTGTCCAAAACCTTCCATTAATGTTATACCTGTCGCTTCTTTAAATTGGCTAAAAACTTCGGGGTTTAATGCTTCTCCTGCTATAGTTGCATATTTTAAAGACGATAAGTCGTATTTAGTTAAATCTTCTTTTATGAAAAAGCGAAATACTGTTGGAGGGGCGCAAAAAGTTGTTATTTTGTATTTTGCAAACATAGGTAATAAGTCGGCTGGAACAAATTTGTCTAAATCCCAAACAAATATACCACCCGCCATTAACCATTGACCATATAACTTGCCCCAAACCGCCTTACCCCAACCTGTATCTGAAAGAGTGAAGTGAAGCCCGTAAGGGTCAACATTTTGCCAATGTTTAGCCGTAACTAAATGCGCTAGAGGATATGAGAAATTGTGGCGCACAAGTTTTGGATAGCCTGATGTTCCTGATGTGAAGTATCCTAAAAACATATCATTAACGTTTATTTCAATTCGTTCGCCTAAGTTGTCGGAAGCTTTTTCTAAAAGCTCATCAAACATTAGCCAGCCTTGCATAGTTTTGTTCCCATTTGCAAGCATTTTAACTTTAAGAGTCGGGCATTCCAAAGAAGCTTGTTCGGCATAATTAGAAACGTCGCCGTCTGCCGTGCATATTATTGCTTTAACGTTAGCCGCATCGAATCTGTATACAAAGTCTTTTTTTGTCATTAAATTTGTTCCGGGAATAGCAAAAGCCCCAATTTTGTGAAGCCCTAAAATTGCAAACCAAAATTGATAATGGCGTTTTAAAACAAGCATTACAGCGTCGCCTTTTTTAATGCCTGCTTCAAGGAAAACGTTTGCCGCTTTATCAGAATAATATTTCATCTCACCGAAAGTAAACGTTCTTTCTTCTCCCTTTGCATTACACCAAAGCATGGCACGGCGGTTTGGCTCATACTTTGCAATTTCATCAATGCAATCGTAAGCAAAGTTAAAGTTTGGCGTTGGTTTTGCTTCAAAGCTTGTAAGTATGCCGTTTTTGTCGTATTGTTCAACGCAATATTTTAAATGTAATTTTTCCACAAAATCATTCTCCCTTCACTAAAATGGCAATAAATTTGCAATCTTTGCCGCCTGTTGCAATCATTCCATGCGGCATGCTTGAATTGTAGTATATTGTGTCACCTTCGTTTAAATATTCAATGTTTCCGCCTAAGCTTATTTTTAAACTTCCTTCTAAAACGTAATCCATTTCTTGTCCTTCATGGCTTGAAAGCTGAATTGGCTTATCTTGTTCGCTTTCGTCATAAGGGGCAATAACATAAAAAGGTTCTGCATTTTTATTACTAAAAGAATGAGCTAAATGTTCATATTTAAAAGATTTTCGGCGAGAAACAGAAAGCCCTTTTTTGGCACGAACTATTGAATAACGCTTTAAATGGGGCGATTCCCCTGTCATAATTTCAACTAATTCAACTCCAAAAACTTTGGCACAATTCATTAAAAATGTTACGCTAAAATCTTTTTCGCCTAGTTCATATTCCATGTATTCTTTTTCAGAAATATTGCAATGCTTTGCTATATCTTCAACAGAAATATCTGTTATATCACGTAAAGCACGTATGCGTTCAGCAATTTCCATGATTCCAGATTCTTTAGATTCCATATTTTTCCCTCCTGCTTTATATTTAGTATATTTATTCAGAAGTTTTTGAATTTTTAGTTTCCAGCAAAAACTACCATGAAAATGATTATAAAATCGTTATTTGTCATTGTCAAGATAAATAAAATATGTTATACTTAATATTAAATTAGAGAAGGTAGGTAATAAAAATGATTGAGCTTGAGCAGTTAAAGCTAGAAATTCTGCCTTATGCGGCTAAACTTGAAGAAATGGGGAACTCCCTTTGACGTTTTAGGGGCGAAAACAAATATTTTAGAACTTGAAAACCTTTGCGCTTCTGAAGGTTTCTTTAATAATATTGAACAATCGCACAAAGTGCTGCAGCAATTAAAAGCGCTTAAAGATAAAGTTGTAGCATTTGAAAATCTTTATCAAAACTACGACGACTTAATAACACTAATTGAAATAAGCATTGAAGAAAACGACAAAACGGCAGCTTCTGAATGTTTTGTCTTGCACAAGGCATTTGTAAACGAATATGAACAGATTAGAATTGCAACGCTTCTTAGTGGGCAATACGACAAATTAAATGCAATTGTAACACTTCATTCGGGGGCAGGCGGAACGGAAAGTTGCGACTGGGTTAATATGCTTTTAAGAATGTATACACGCTGGGCTGAAAAGAAAGGTTATTCAATAGAACTGCTTGATTATATTCAAGGGGAAACAACTGGTATAAAATCTGTAACGTTTCAAGTTGAAGGCGAAAATGCATATGGCTATTTAAAGTGCGAGCATGGAGTTCATAGGCTTGTTAGAATTTCCCCTTTCGATTCTTCGGGAAGACGGCACACAACGTTTGCTTCTTGCGATGTTATGCCGGAACTTGATGAAAACATTGAATTTGAAATTTCACAAGACGAACTTAGAATTGACACTTATCGTTCAAGCGGAGCAGGTGGACAGCACGTTAACAAAACAGAGTCTGCAATACGCATAACTCATATTCCAACAGGCATTGTTGTTCAATGCCAAAACGAACGTTCGCAACATAAAAATAAAGATAGAGCAATGAATATGCTAAAGGCAAAGCTTTACAAATTAAAACAGGAAGAAAAATCTGAAAAAGCGCAAGATATTAGGGGAGAAGTTAAAGACATTGCATGGGGCAGTCAAATTCGTTCATATGTATTTCACCCATACAGCCTTGTTAAAGACCATAGAACAAACGTTGAATCGGGCAATGTGCAAGCAGTTATGGATGGAAGTATAGATGTATTTATTAATGCATATTTAAACGCCTTCGTATAAAATATATTTTGAAAATTGTTTATAAATTATTTATATTTGTTTACAAAACCGACATATTTTATACATAACTATCCGATATAATCTCTTTATAGTAAAAATTACAAATTCGGAGATGAACCAAAATGAAAAAACTTATATGTGGTCTTTCGGCTATATTAGCGTTAACTGCAACTGCTGTTCCTACATTTGCCGCTGACACAAGCACAGCAAAAAAGATTTTTATTAAAACAGGGCTAGAAAAATTAACTCAAGCGCAAAAAGTTAATGTTCCAATGAATATAAACTTAGATGAAATAATTAAATCAACTGGTCTTACAAAAGAACAACTTTTTGAAGGCGGCCAAAAAATTACTATGGAATTTAGTTCTGTAGTAGGCGACGAAGAAGGAAGAAAGATAGAAATCGAAAAGTTTCTTAAAAATGGGAAGATAACTAAGGAACAAGCAGATGAATTGCTTTCCGGCACTAAAGATGTTATATACAAAGTTATGGGAGAAGCACCCAAGTTTTTAGACGAAGAAGCAAGAAAAGCAGAAATTGAAAAACTTGTTGAAGCAGGTAAGATAACTAAGGAACAAGCAGATGAAATGATTGCAGGCATTAAAAATATTGAAATTAAAATTAAAGAAATGGCACCAATAGTATTAAATGAAGAAGCAAGAAAAGCAGAACTTGAAAAATTAGTTGAGGCTGGGAAGTTAACAAGAGAACAAGCAGATGAAATAATTGCAAATACCGGAAAATTTCTTTTTAGATTTGACGAGACCAGTGGATTTACTGGAGGCTTTATGGGTGGCAGCTTCACCGTTGAAGATAGAAAAGCAGAACTTGATAAGCTAGTTGAAGTAGGTAAGATAACTAAAGAGCAAGCAGATGAAATGCTTAAAGACTTTCAAGCAATGCTTGACGCAAGGAAGACAGCTATAGATAAGTTAGTTGAAGAAGGTAAGATAACTAAGGAACAGGCGGACGAAATGCTTAAAGCCCCTAAAGCTATAAACATTAGAAGGTCAGCTCCCCCTATGTTTGACGAAGAAACAAGAAAAGCGCAACTTGATAAATTGATTCAAGAAGGCAAGATAACTAAGGAGCAAGCTGATAATTTTTCTGAAGTTTACCGAATTATGCTTGAAAACTTCAAGCCCGAATTACCTGCTGATTTAGTAGCTACAACAGTTACTTTTGCAGCAAGCGATGTTCCAACTACAGTAAGCAATGCCCCATATTATATTAGTATACAAAAACAGGAGGATTTAAAATGAAAAAGTTTGTATCAGGTTTAACAGTGGTTTTAACTTTAACTGCTATTTCAGCAACTGCAGCGTTTGCTGCGCCTTCAGCAAGAGGCAGTGCAATTAGAGCAATTACAACAGGCAATGCAGCAGCAACTTTTTCTGCTCAAGCAACAGATTCAACACAAGCAACTTTAGACATTGAAGCAATGCTTGCGGCAAGAAAAGCATACTTAGATAAGTTAGTTGAAAGCGGAAAATTAACTCAAAAGCAAGCAGACGACTATCTTGCAGCTTGCAAAACTATGCTTGAATTACGTGCCGAAAACGGCTTTGTTAGCGGTTGCAGAGGCGGCGGAAGAGGAGATGGTTCTTGCGGCATAAATGCAGCAACTGCAGTTCAATAGCATCTATAATTTGATAATTTAATATTTCAATATCAAAGCAAAAGCCCTGCTTCTTAAATTCGAAGCGGGGCTTTTTTGGTTTTTATCTCTATAGCATCTATAGATTGAAGAACACGTTCATGCCGTTGTATTCAGCAATTTCTCCAAGTTCTTCTTCAATTCTTAAAAGTTGGTTGTATTTAGCGACTCTATCAGAACGAGCAGGAGCGCCTGTTTTAATTTGTCCTGCATTAACAGCAACAACAATGTCTGCAATAGTTGCGTCTTCTGTTTCGCCTGAACGGTGTGAAACAACAGCAGTCATATTATTTCTGTTCGCTAAAGCAATAGCGTTAAATGTTTCTGTTAAAGTACCAATTTGGTTAACTTTAATTAAAATTGAATTTGCAACGCCTAAATTAATGCCTTTTTGTAAACGTTCTGTGTTTGTAACAAATAAGTCGTCGCCAACGATTTGAATTCTGTCCCCAAGTCTTTCTGTCATAAGCTTCCAGCCATCCCAATCTTCTTCTGCAAGCCCATCTTCTATAGAAACTATAGGATATTTGTTAACAAGGTTTTCATAGTAGTCAACCATTTCAGCAGAAGTTCTAACGATTTCTTCGCCTTTCATTTTGCTTTCGCCAGGGAAATGATATTTTCCGTCTTCTTCGCTGTAAAGTTCTGTTGATGCAGGGTCCATAGCAATTTTAATGTCTTCGCCTGGTTTATAGCCTGCTTTGTTAACAGCTTCAATAATTAAATCTAAAACGTCGTCTGCAGTTGCAAGGTCTGGAGCAAAACCGCCCTCATCACCAACAGCAGTTGAAAGACCTTTTCCTTTAAGAACTTTCTTTAAGTTATGGTAAACTTCTGCACACATACGTAAGCCTTCTTTAAAACAGCAAGCGCCAACAGGCATAATCATAAATTCTTGCAAGTCAACAGTGTTATCTGCATGCTTGCCGCCATTCATAATGTTCATCATAGGAACAGGAAGTTGTTTTGCGTTAAATCCACCTAAATATTGATATAATGGCATACTTAAAGCTTCAGCTGCAGCTTTTGCAACAGCTATTGAAACAGCTAAAATAGCGTTAGCGCCAAGTTTACCTTTGTTTGGCGTGCCATCGAGTTCAATCATTTTTTTGTCGATTACAGCTTGTTCAAGTGCATTTAAGCCTACAATTTCTTCTGCAATAATGTTGTTTACGTTATTAACAGCATTTTCAACGCCAAGTCCCATATATCTGCTACCGCCGTCACGCATTTCAACAGCTTCAAAAGCACCTGTCGATGCACCAGAAGGTACAGCATAACGACCAATGTATTGATTACTGTCTTCCCCTTCAACAACAATTTCAACTTCAACTGTTGGATTTCCTCTTGAGTCTAAAATCTCTCTTGCGTATACATCTACTATTTCAATAAAACCTTTCATTTAAAAAATCCTCCTTATATCTTATATTAATAATTTATTTAATAAGCAGACTTTCGCCTGTCATATCGTCGGGTTTTGCAACGCCCATCATATCTAAAAGGGTTGGGGCAATGTCGCAAAGCTTGCCACCTTTTTTAAGCCCTTTTGCTTTTTTGCAGTTAATAAGCACAAAAGGCACAGGGTTTGTAGAATGCGCTGTAAAAGGCTGTCCTGTTTCAAAATCAACCATTTTGTCGGAATTGCCGTGATCTGCACATAAAAACATTTGTGAAGACGTTTGCTCCAAAGCTTCCATAACTTTTCCAATGCAGTTATCAACAGCTTCTACAGATTTAATTGCAGCATCCATAATTCCTGTATGCCCTACCATATCGGCATTGGCATAGTTAATTACGATTAAGTCGTATTTCCTTGAATTAATGGCATCAATTAGCTTATCTGTAACCTCATATGCACTCATTTCAGGTTTTAAGTCGTATGTTGCAACTTTTGAAGAAGGAACTAAAATTCTGTCTTCTCCTTCGTTTGGAGCTTCAACGCCGCCATTAAAGAAAAATGTAACGTGTGCATATTTTTCAGTTTCGGCAAGGCGTAATTGTTTTAAACCTAATTCCGAAATATATTCGCCTAAAGTATTTTTAAGCGATTGCGGCAAAAATGCAACTTCCTTATTTGGAATTGTTACGTCATATTCTGTAAAGCATACATATTTAACGTTAAAAAACCCATTTTTGCGTTTAATATCTTCAAAATTTACATCGCAAAGCACTCTTGTTATTTCTCTTGCTCTGTCTGGTCTAAAATTAAAGAAAATTATAGAATCGTTTTCTTTAATTGTTGCCGTTGGTTTGCCATCTTTGACAATTATAGTTGGAACAACAAACTCATCATTAACGTTTTGCGCATATGATTCATTGATACATTGTGTAACAGAATTTGCTGTTTTGCCTTCTCCGTTTACTAATGCGTCGTAGGCAAATTGCACACGCTCCCAACGTTTATCTCTATCCATTGCATAGTATCTGCCGGAAACCGTTGCTATTTCCCCAATTCCTATTTCTTGCATTTTACTTTCAAGCTGTGCTAAGTAAGATTTTCCTGATGTTGGGGGCGTATCTCGTCCATCTAGGAAGGCATGTACATAAACTTTGGTTAATCCATGGTTTTTAGCAAGCTTTAAAAGTGCATATAAGTGTTCTATATGGCTATGAACTCCTCCATCTGAAAGAAGTCCATAAAGATGAAGGCTTGAATCATGTTTTTTGCAATTTACAATTGCTTCAAGTAATTTTTCATTTGTGAAAAAATCCCCGTCTTCAATTGATTTTGTAATGCGTGTTAGCTCTTGGTAAACGATACGTCCGGCACCAATGTTAAGATGCCCAACTTCGGAATTACCCATTTGTCCATCGGGAAGCCCAACATCAAGCCCGCTTGCATAACCTATTTCATACGGGTAATTTTCCATAATGTTATCTAGGTTTGGAGTGTTTGCAATGCGTATTGCGTTGCCTTCCTTTTCATTTGAAATACCGAAGCCGTCTAAAATCATTAGAACAGTCATTTTAACTACTCCCAATTTACAATATTTTCAAATTCAGCTTTTAAGCTTGCGCCGCCAACAAGTCCGCCATCAATATTTTTCATGTTAAACAATTCATTTGCGTTAGCGCCATTAACACTTCCGCCGTATTGAATGCGCACAGCATCGGCTGTTTTTTCGTCATATATTTCACAAACAACTTGACGAATTGCAGCACAAACTTCTTCTGCTTGTTCGCTTGTTGCTGTTTTGCCTGTTCCTATAGCCCAAATAGGCTCGTAGGCAATAACAATTCCTGCTGCTTGTTCTGCCGTAATTCCTTGAAGCGCAATTTTTGTTTGAAGACGAACTAAGTCGATTGTAATTCCTTGTTCTCTTTGCTTTAAGCTTTCGCCTATGCAAATAATTGGTATTAATCCTTTTTCAATAGCTTTTAGTGCCTTTTGGTTTACTATTTCATCTGTTTCGCCGAAATATTCGCGTCTTTCCGAATGTCCTAAAATAACGTATTTAACGCCTGCATCTAAAAGCATGTCTGCTGAAATTTCGCCTGTATATGCGCCGCTATCTTTAAAATACATATTTTGAGCGCCAATTGCAATGTTTGTTCCTTTAACAGCTTCGGAAACTGCGGCAATGTCAACAAAAGGAACGCAAAACACAACGTCTGCTTTATCTGAATTAACTTTATCTTTCAAGCTATTTGCAAACACTGCTGCCTCATTTGGCGTTTTGTTCATTTTCCAGTTTCCAGCAATTATTTTTTTTCTCATTAAAAAATCCTCCTATTTATCGTCTGCTGCAACAACGCCCGGAAGTTCTTTTCCTTCCAAAAATTCAAGTGATGCGCCGCCGCCTGTTGATATGTGAGACATTTTATCGCCAAAGCCCAATTGGTTAACTGCTGCCGCCGAATCGCCACCGCCAATTATTGTTGTTGCTTCAATTTCTGCTAAAGCTTTAGCAACTGAAATTGTGCCTTTTGCGAAGTTTTCAAATTCAAAAACGCCCATAGGTCCGTTCCAAACAACAGTTTTAGCATCTTTAAGCGCATTTGCAAATAATTCTCTTGTTTTTTCGCCAATATCAACGCCCATCCAGTCTTCTTCAATTTCATTTGAAGGAACGGTTTTAAATTCTGTGTCATTTTTAAATTCTTTAACAACAACAGTATCTATAGGAAGCAAGAAATTAACGCCTTTTTCTTTAGCTTTTTCAATCATTTCTTTAGCATAGTCAACTTTATCGGCTTCTAAAAGAGATTTGCCAACTTCGCTGCCTTGAGCTTTTAAGAAAGTATATGCCATGCCGCCGCCAATTATTAGCGTGTCAACTTTTTCTAAAAGATTGTTTATAACGTTAATTTTATCGGAAACTTTAGCGCCGCCTAAAATTGCAACAAAAGGTCTTATAGGGTTATTTACAGCATTTCCTAAAAATTCAATTTCTTTTTGCATTAAATATCCAACAGCACTTTCGGAAACGAATTTGGTAACGCCCACAGTTGAGCAATGCGCTCTATGGGAAGAACCAAAAGCATCGTTAACATAAATATCTGCAAGGCTTGCCAAATCTTTTGAAAAATCTTCTATATTTTTAGTTTCTTCTTTACGGAAGCGTGTATTTTCTAAAAGAACAATGCTGCCTTCTTGCATTTCTTCAACGGCTTTTTTTGCATTTTCACCAACAACACAATCATCAGCAGCAAATTCAACATCTACATCTAAAAATTCACACAAAGCTGTTGCAACAGGGGCAAGGCTTGCTTCTTTTGTTGGGGCTTTTGGCTTGCCCAAATGAGAACACAAAATAACTTTTGCGCCTTCATCGAGAAGCTTTTGAATTGTTGGAAGTGCTGCAACAATTCTTGTTGAATCTGTAATTTTTCCGTTTACTATAGGAACATTGAAATCGCAACGCACTAAAACTTTTTTGCCTTTAACTTGTAAATCATCGACCGATTTTTTTGCTAACATTTTTTATTTTCTCCCTTCGATTTTTAAGTAATTTTTTTTATGTTTTTCATGCAGAATATAGTCTGCAATGTTTACTGCATGGTCTGAAATTCTTTCAAGGTTTGTAATTGCATCTAAAAACACAACCCCAACGTTTGGTTCGCATTCATTGCCCGAAAGCCTTGAAATATGTCTTTCCCTTAGTTTTTTTTCTAATATATCAACGCTTTCTTCTTGCTCTCTAACTTTTCTTGCAAGTTCTTTGCTTCCCATTTCAAGCGTTTCAATACTATTTTTATAGCAATTTATAGTGAGCTTTAATATATCATTTATTTCGTCTTTTGCTGTTTTTGAAAAGTCGCTTCCTGTTTCGATTAAAATTAATGCAAGCTCTGCAATATTTTCGCAATGGTCGCCTACTCTTTCAACGTCATTAACGGTATGAAAAAGATTTGTTATCATTTCATTTTGTTCTTCGCTAACTTCTGTATTACACAATTTAATAATAAAACCTGTAATTGCTTCTGCAATCGTATCAATATTTTCTTCTCTTGCCAAAACGGCTTGAGCTTTTGCTTCATTTTTTTCAAGCAACGCTTCTTTTGCAAGAGAAAGGTTTTCGCCTGTTATTTTTCCCATTCTAACTATTTCTTTAATACAATTTTCAATAGCGAATGATGGAGCTTCCAAAACTCTCTCATCGAGATGAACAAGGGAAGTTTCGCTGCTTTCCTCTTCATCTTTAACAGATGCCATTTTTAGTGCCATTCTAACCAAAATATCTGAAAACGGATAGAACATTATTGTGTTTAAAACATTAAAGCCTGTATGCACAAAGCTAATCTGCGTTAATGTAATTAGTTCATTGCCGATTTTAGGGTTAACATATGTGAAAAACACAACGGCAGCTATGCTAAAAATAATACTTCCAATTACATTAAACAGCAAATGGATAAAAGCGGCAGATTTAGCCATTTTAGATGCACCAATGCCGGAAAGAAGTGCTGTTACGCAAGTTCCTATATTTTGCCCCATAATTATATAAACTGCAGCATTTACAGGAACAAGGTTAGATAATGCCAAAGATTGCAAAATTCCAACAGAAGCCGAGCTACTTTGCACTATACCCGTAATTAAAGTACCTGCCAAAACTCCTAAAATTGGGTTTCTACCAAGGCTTAAAAACAATTCTTTAAACATTTCAGATTCTTTAAGAGGCGAAACAGCGCCCGACATAGTGTTCATACCTATAAAAAGAATGCCGAACCCAACGAGAATTTGTCCTATTTGTTTTGGCTTGTCCTTTTTTGGAAAAATTGCCATTGCAGTGCCAATACCGACGGCTATTGGCGCAAGTGTTGAAGGCGTTAAATATTTTGCCCATTCAACAGAAGAAACAAGCCAGCCTGTAACAGTTGTTCCTACATTTGCTCCCATTATAACGCCAACACTTTGATAAATGTTCATTAAACCGGCGTTAACAAACCCAACAACCATAACGGTTGTTGCGGAGCTACTTTGAATTATTGCTGTAAATAAAATTCCAACAAATACTCCTAAAATTTTAGAGCTTGTTATAATTTCAAGCAATCTTTTCATTTTTGAGCCTGCAGATTTTTGAAGACCGGAAGCCATTATGTGCATACCGTAAATAAACAACCCAAGCCCGCCGACAAAAGTGATTATCATTTTCACATAATCAACAGATGGCACACATAAACCCCCT
>CAZHPA010000015.1:0-39042 GCA_964533945.1 uncultured Defluviitaleaceae bacterium | reverse complement strand
AATACCAAACAACTTGTTAAATTGGGAATGCAAAAATCGTGATAAGTTTACCTTAGTTAAAATGCTTAAAAGATTGGAAAAATGGAACATTGACATCTATTTTGTGGATAAGTTTAATGTTTACAAGGAATTAATAAATCCTAAAATATTAATTCAAACAAAAGCCGAAACATTTGGAATAGAAAGTAATAATTCAAGACAAAGACATTGGTTTGCCCGTTTCAGAAGAAAGACGTGCGTTGTTTTACGTTCGTTATTAATGGTAGATTTGACTATGATATTATATGCTGAATTTTGGGTCAATGGTGTATTTGAGGGCGTAACATTGTTTAGTTGACACCCTCGTAAATTTTAGATACTACTTCAACCAATCAGCATTATCACCTATTTCTTTGTTTAATTTATAATATATTTTTTTATATTTTCTGGCTACTACAAGCTTAGGCATTAGACAACAAGTAAAAACATAAATAGCCATCAAGGATTCTTTAATAAATCCAAACAAGCTTAAAGGTAGTAATCTAGGTAGTAATCTATTACGTTTAATAAACTCTAATATACTATTTATGTGAGTATCGTTATTATTTGATACGAAATTTGCAAGACTTTTGGCTAAATTTATATCATTATTATTTGTTGTATATATTAATTTAAAAGCAATAGGCAACAAAAGAAAGAACAACAGTAAAAGTTCAAATATTTCAATATACTTATGAGGATACTTATGAATTTTGCCATTATCTTTAATTTTGCCTTTTAATTGTTGTTCATTTTTTTTATCATCTGTATGTAGAATTTGTATAACTGCTCCACAACCTGATTCCATATTTTCAATGCATATTTTAATTATATTATTTTCTAATCTTTGAATATTAAATTTACATAAATCATCTGTTTTGTATATAACAGAAAAATCTAATATTTCAAAGCCGTCTTCAACAGAAAAAGTTAAAGGTTTTTCATCATATATATCATTATTAGTTAGTAATTTGCATCCTGAATTCCAAATATATAATTTTGACACACAAAAGCTTTTAACTGGTTTGTTGTTATGGAAAATTGTTAATCCACTATATTTATTATTAAAATCATTTATAACTATTAATGTTTTTATGCTATAACAGATTTGTTTTTTTAATATTCTTAAAGAATAGATTGATAGTGGAAGTCCTACAATGCTAGCAAATGAACCAAGTATACCGACAAGAATTAGTATTGGATTGTCCTTTAAGATACTTATGATAATATTTATAATATTCTCCATATAATATAAATACCTCCTTTAACCTATCATCATTGCTAAAGCACAAATCATATTATTTTGCTGATTATACCATAATTTAACTTAAAATACAATAATATAAAGAAATTTTCATAACAACTTAAAAAATCAAATATCAGACAATTACCATAAGAATTTCTTAAGTTGCACTAAATTTTTGCCTCTTTATTTCAAAAAGCAATGAACTATCCCATTATTCTTCTATTGTTTTCATAAATTTATTTTATCATATATTTCATGTGCGAATAATGCCTAGAAGATGATTAAAAAAACATCTTCTTTATTTTAATTTTTATCTTAAAAAAGAATATTTTAAAAGCTTGTCTCATATATTTGTTTCAAATATTTTTTAAGTGTATTAAGTACAAAGGAGGAAATTATGTTAAAGGATATTATACTAGATTACATAGCCGGAAATTTAGGACAGCTTTTTAAAGAAATTGATGCCGGCTTTTTTGAAAATATTAGGGAAATTAGGTTACGCTCAAATAAGCCCGTTGTTATTGCACATAAAGACGGTGAATTTTTTTTAGATAGAAGCGGATACATAACAAAATATATCGAAAATGCCGTTTCGGCCAGCCCTGAAAACATTTCAAAAACTTTAGAATTGGTAAGCAACTATTCGCTATATGCATTTTCAGAGGAAATAAAAAACGGATATATAACAATAGCCGGCGGTCATAGAATTGGCATGACGGGAAAAGCTGTAGTTGAAAAAGGGAGTGTTAAAGCAATTAAAAACTTTAACTCGTTAAATATACGTATTTCCCACGAAATAAAAGGCTGTGCCGAATCGGTTGCAGGCAACATTTTAGATAGAGAAAGCATTTACCATACAATGATAATTTCGCCACCATGTTGTGGAAAAACAACACTTTTGCGTGATTTAATACGCATTTTAAGCGACGGATTTAGTTTTAACGGCAACCATTTTTTAGGACAAGCTATTGGCGTTGTTGATGAACGTTCTGAAATAGCAGGCTGTTATTTGGGCATTCCCCAAAAAGATATTGGGTCAAGAACAGATGTTTTAGACAGCTGCCCTAAAGCAGAAGGTATGTTAATGCTTTTAAGGGCTATGTCGCCAAAAATTATAGCCGTTGATGAAATAGGCAAAGACGAAGACGTTTACGCCATAGAAAGCGTTTTAAATTCCGGTGTTAAGCTTTTATGCACAGTTCACGCAAGTAACATTGACGATATTTTAAAAAAACCGGCTTTAAATCATCTTATAGATAAAAAAGTGTTTAAGCGGTTTATAGTTTTAAAAGGCTGCGGCGTTATTCAAGGTATATATGATGAAGAAGGTGAGCCGGTGTGATTTTAAAAATTATTGGAAGCATATTTATTTTATCTTCAACGGTTTTTTTGGGGTTATATTATGGCAATATCGAATCTTATCGTGTTAGTGATTTGCTGGAAATTAAGCGTGCGTTTTCAATACTAAAATCGGAGATTGAATTTGCAAAAACTCCTCTTTTAGAATCCTTGGCAAATATTTCAAAGCGCACAAGTTCCCCTATTAACAAAATATTTATAAATTTAAGGCTAAAGCTTATGCAGCATAAAGATGAAACTATAGTTAGCATGTGGGAATCGTCGCTTTTAGATGCTTCTAAAGAAGCGTATTTTACAAAAGAAGATTTGGAACAATTAAAGTCTTTTGGAAAATGTCTTTCATATTTAGACGCAAGTATGCAGCTTTTAAACGTTAATTTGGTTGTTGGTTACATAGACCAATGTGTTGTCACTTTAAATAAAACAAGAGGCAAAAATAAAAAAATGTTTAATAGCTTAGGCGTTTTGGGCGGAATTTTAATTGTTATTGTTTTTTTGTAGATTTTTTATACGGTTTTAAATTAGAAAGGTTGTATAACTATGAGCATTAATGTTGTTTTTCAAATAGCGGCAGTTGGTATTTTGGTTGCCGTTTTAAATCAAGTTTTAATACGTGCAGGGCGTGAAGAACAAGCTATGATGACGACACTTGCCGGGCTTGTTGTTGTGCTTTTTTGGATAATACAATATATTAGTGAATTGTTTAATACGGTACAAAGCGTTTTCAATCTTTGAAACGGCGGTGGTTTAAGGTGGAAATAATGCAAATAGTTGCAATAGGCGTTGTTGGGGCAATATTATCTATAACGGTTAAAAAGCAAAGCGCTGATTTTGGTTTAATGCTTTCGATTGCCGCAAGCATTTTAATTTTCTTTGTAATTTTGCCATCACTTGCAACCGTAGTAAATATGCTTTTTAAACTTAGTGAACAAATAGATATTAATACTTCATATATTGCACTAATTCTAAAAGTTGTTGGAATTGCATATATTGCCGAATTTGGTTCTAACGTTTGCGCCGATGCCGGAGAAGGCGCAATTGCTTCTAAAATTGAAATGGGAGGAAAAGCTTTAATTATGCTTGTATCTGCTCCAATTTTGCTTTCTTTAATAGATATTATATTGGGCATGTTGCCTTGATTTTAATTTTTTTGAATTAAAGCAAGCAGAAGTAGAAATATATGTTCAAAACACTTGCTTTTTATAGAAATTATATTGGGTATGTTGTCTTAATTTTTTTAAATTAATTAAGTAAGCAGAAAGGAGAATTTACAAATGATAAAAGCTAGAGCATTCTTTTTAATATTTATATTAATCTTAAGCATTAATACAACAGCGTTCGCAGAAGATAGCGTATATGAACAGCTTGAAATATTCGACTTTTCAGAAGCTGATACAATAATTAATAAAAGTAGCAGTGGCAATATGGAAGTTAACTTTAAAGATTTAGTTGTTAAAGCGCTAAATGGGGAATTGGATTTTTCACTGCCGTCTGTTGCAAATTGGTTTTTTAGAGCGCTTCTTTTTGAAGTTATTGAAAATTCACGGCTAATGCAAGAGCTTTTAGTTATAGCTGTATTAAGCGCTTTGCTTAAAAGCTTAACGGAATCTTTTAAAAATAAATCTGTTGGAGAACTTGGATTTTTTGTTAGTTATATTGTTATGACAGCTGTTTTAATTTCTGCTTTTAATGCTTCAATATCAATTGTAACAAGCTTAGTTGCAACAATTTCAAGCATTATGCACGGAACATTACCGCTTATGCTTAGTCTTTTAGTTATGTCGGGTAGCGTTTCGGGCGCTTTGTCTTTTCAACCAATTGTTGCCATAACAATAAACTTAATTACATATTTCATAACAACAATTTTAACCCCATTAATAATTTTTGCAGCAACAGTGCAAATAGTAAATTTTTTAACGGAAAAAGAAATTTTATCAAAGCTTTCAGAATTAATTAAAAAAGGTTGTGATATAGGACTTAAAGGAGCAACAGCGCTATTTATATTTATTCTTTCAATCCAAAGGATAAGTGCACCCATATTAAATAATCTTGCAATGAAAACGGCAAAAACAACTATAAATGCAATACCTGTTGTTGGTACTATGCTTTCAGGAGCTATGGAAACGGTTGTAAGCTGGTCGCAGGCAATTAAAAGCGCAACAGCCGTTGCTTTAATTTTAGCAGTTGTTTTAATTTGTGCAATACCTATTATTAAGCTTTTAGCTTTAATAGTTATGTATAAATTTATTGCCGCTGTCATTCAACCTATTTGCGATGAAAGAATTGTTAAGTGCATTGACTCCATAGGCACATATTCAACATTGCTTTTAAACGCAGGTGTTACAGTTATTGTTATGTTTTTATTTTCCGTCATAATTATGCTGTCGTTTTAACTTTTATTAAGCCCATTTGCGATGAAACAATTGCTGAATATATTGACTCCATAGGCACATATTCAATATTGATTTTAAATGCAGGTGTTGCAGTTATTGTTATGTTTTTATTTTCCGTCATAATTATGCTGTCGTTTTAACTTTAGGTTAAAGGAGGTTTTATGGAAAACTTAATTGCTTCAATATCACATTATATTAAAAGTATATCTTTGTTTTTAATTTTTACTTCTTTTGTTGGAATAATTTTGCCCAACAGTAAGTATAAAAATTATATAAACGTTTTGCTTGGGCTAGTTTTAGTTATTATAATATTAACGCCTATAGGAACATTAATTGCAGACACCAACATTAACTTTCAAAAAATATTTGAAAATACGGCTTCTTCTTCAACAGATTCAAATATAAACTCAAGCTTAACAGATGGAAGTGAATATTATGAAAAGCTAAAACAAGATGCAATAGTTAAAAGCTATACATCTCAACTTAAAATCCAACTTGAAGCTTTAGTTTTACGTGAAGGCTATTCTCTTTTTGATATTAACGTTAGTTTTAACGAAAGCACAGGTGAAATTTACAACTTAGAATTAAGCGTTTCTGAAAAAGAAGCAAGAGGAATAAAAGAAACAAAAGAAATTAAAAAACCTTTTATAAGAATAGAAAAAATAGAGCCTATTAAAATTAGAGAAACAAGCAAAAGCAACGAAAACATTGAAAACACTGAAAATGATAAACAGTTAGAGCAACAAAATTTCAAAACAAAAGAGCTTAAAAAAATTATTTCAGACTTCTATAATTTGTCAGTTGATAATATACATATAACATTACTACCGTTACAAGAGTAAAAGCGCAAGGAGATGGAGGCGTTGAACTACATAAGAGAGCTATTTGCAGGCAAAGATAAAAAATCAATATCAAATCTTATTATGGCACTTGGCGTAGGAATTGTTATGTTATTATGTAGCAACTATTTTTCAAGTGGTTCAAAAAATAGTTTTAAAAATAGTTTTGAAAATAGCCTTAACAACAAAACTTCACAAACCACACAAACTTCAGAAGCCGTTGCAGCTGCAAATATTTCAGAGCAACTAGAGCAAGAAGAAACCGAATATGAAAAAAATTTGGAAAAACGGCTCGAAGAAATGCTTTCTGCAGTTTCGGGTGCGGGCAATGTTAAAGTTATGATTACATTGTTACAGGGGCGTGAAATAGTTATTGCTAAAGACTTTGTGTATGACAGTTCTATGACAAAAGAATCAGATGCACAAGGGGGAAGCAGGGAAAGCTTAACCGAAAAATCAGAGGAAAAGAAGCTCATTATAAATGACGGTAAAGGTAGTAGACCGATTGTTTTAACTGAAAATACACCAAAAGTTTTAGGCGTTATAATAATTGCACAAGGAGGAGATGACATAATAGTTAAAGATGCACTAACAAAAGCAGCTCAAGTTGTTTTAGGCGTTGATATTAACAAAATTCAAGTCTTAAAAATGAAGTAATATATAGGGAGGATTAACAAATGTTTGCTTTAAAAAGAAACCAAGTTATAATTACAGCATTGGTAATAATGATAGCTGTTGCCGGATATTTAAACTATACAGACACCGGAAAAGATGAACAGGATAATGCAATTATTTTAGACGACGGCGGTGTTGTAACGTCTTTTGGAGATAATACCGACTCTTTAGTTTCTCAAGAAAGTTATGAAGGGGAAATCGGCGAAGCATTAACAATGGACGACAACCCAATGATATTTACCGAAGATTCTGATATTGCGGCATTACCTTCAGGAGATATGCAAAAAACAGAGCCGGGAGAAGCTGTGTTTGTTAGCAAAACCGTTGATTTAACATATTTTGTTGAAGCTAAAATGCAACGTGAACAAGCAAGGGCAAAACAAAAAGATATTTTGCTTGAAATGATTAACAATTCAAGCATTGAAGAATCAAAGCGTGCCGAATGTGCAGAAGCTATGCTTGAAATTCAAAAAAGAATTGAAAAAGAAACAGCAACAGAAGCAATGATTGAAACAAAAGGCTTTAAAGAAGTTTATGTTAGAATAGACGACAATACCGTTGACATTGTTGTTGATAAAGAAGTTTTAACAGATGCTGAAATTGCACAAATTGAAGACATTGTTAAGCGTAAAACGGGAATTGATGCTAAAAATATTAGAATTAGCCCCATGAAAAGATAATGATAAAAATATAAATACATAAATTATAAACGGAACGTTATTATGGCGTTCCGTTTGTTTGTTGCGAAACAATTTCCCATTTAGTTATTTTCCATTGATTGCTGTCATTGTTTTTGCTTAAATAATAATCTTTAACCGAATTGCTTGCACCACTGTTTAGTTGAGTTACATTTATAATACAGCTTTTTGTGTCTTTTTCATCATAAATTGGAGGTTTTTGCTCAAATCCAACGCAAATGACATTTAATTCTTTAAGTTTTTCAAGATTTAAAAGAAATGCATCTAATTGCTTTTCAATGCCGGTTAAATTTAAAATTTCATCATCTAATAATGCTCTTTGAACATTAATTACATTGTACATAAGTTCTTGGTCTGCCGTCATATTTCCATATAAAAACCGCACAGTTTTGCAATAAATTTCCACAACTTCCGATGGAGTTTTGGGGTATTCGTTTAAAAGGTCGTAGTTAATTATTTCATCATACAGTATTTCGGCCGCTGTTTTCTTTGAATTATTAAAACCGCCTTGTTTAGATTTATTATATAGGTCAACATAAATAGAAGCAAAAACTACTATTGCAATTACAAACATTAAAATTATAAAATTTCCTCTTTTTGCCTTTTTCATATTTACACCTCCAATATATAACATAAGTATAACCAATTGCACAAATATTTTCAATCAAATCTAAAATAAAAAAGAAAATTAAAAACCAACTTAATCTTTTAAGTTGGCAGAAAGTTCTAAAAGCTGCTGCTCATTAATTATTTTAACACCAAGCTGTTGTGCTTTTTTATTTTTAGAAGAATTAGAATTTATGTCGTTGTTAATTAAGTATGTTGTTTTCGATGAAACAGAAGAAGCAACATTGCCCCCAAGCTTTTCAATTTGCTTTTTAAGTTCTGTTCTATTTTTAAATATAGAAAGGCTACCTGTAATTACGAATGTTATGCCGCTTAAATCTTTTTTGCTGTTTTCATCTATATTATTGTTATTATTAGATTCATCAATTATTTTAATTTGGCGTAATGCAACATTCATAAGCTCAATATTTTTTTGTTGGTTAAAATATGAAACAATACTTTCCGCAATAACTTCTCCAAACCCATTAATAGTTTCAAGCTGTTCACTTGTTGCATTTACTATTGAATTAAGAGAATAATTGAAGTGGCTGCACATTAGTTTTGCATTTTTTATACCAACGTTATTTATTCCAAGTGCGTATATAAAGCTTGGTAATGATACATTTTTGGATTTTTCAATTGCCGCAACTAAGTTGTTGTAAGATAAATCCCCAAAACCTGGTAATGCTTTAATTTCTTTTTCGTATCTTTCCAAGAAGTATATGTCGGTATAATTTTCGATAAATCCATTTTCAACAAACTTTTCGATAGTTGCTTCAGAAAGCCCTTCTATATTCATTGCATCTAATGAAACATAGTGCGAAACGCTTTTAATTAGCTGTGCTTTACAGTTTTTGTTTATGCAAAAAAGCATTTTAACTTCATTTTTACTTATAATTTCCACTTTTTCTTTGCAAACTGTACATTCGCAAGGAACTTTTAAAGTATTACTTTTAGTTAAGTTTTCAGCAATTTGAGGAATTATCATATTGGCTTTATAAACTTTTATTATATCGCCTTTTCCAAGACAAAGCTTTTCAAAAATGCTTACATTATGAACGCTTGCCCTATTAACAACAGAACCTTCAATTTCAACAGGTTCAAAAACGGCAATCGGGTTAACTAGCCCTGTTCTTGAAGTGTTCCATAAAACGTCTATAAGCGTTGTTTCTGTTGTTTCGTCTTCCCATTTAAAAGCTATTGAATCTTTTGGAAACTTTTGAGTTACGCCTAAAGAGTTACTATAGCTAATATCGTTATATGTTAAAACAAGCCCATCGGAGCCGAAATTGCTTTTTATAACTTCTTCTTTAAATTGTTCAACGCATTGGCAAACCGTTTCTTTGTTAACAATTTTTATATCAACAACATCAAAGCCAAGCTCGCAAAGCCATTGCAAACGATTGCTTTTTAAATTGTCAAGCACATCCGAATTAACCAATTCAAAAGCAAAAAACATAACTTTTCGTTTTGCGGCTATTTCTGAATTTAATTGTCTAACTGTTCCGCTTGCTAAGTTGCGTGGATTTTTATACTTTTCTTCAAGCGTTTCGTTTATGATTGCAAAATCGGAATATGAAATGACTGCTTCGCCACGAATTGTTAAATTTCCTTTAAAGCTAATTTTTTTAGGAATATTTTTAAAAACTTTAGCATTATGCGTTACATCTTCGCCAACTTTTCCGTTGCCTCGTGTTATTGCTGTTTTAAGCTGTCCGTTTTCGTAAATTAAAACAATTGTAAGCCCATCAAGTTTTAGTGATAAAACACCTTCCTGCTCTCCTAAAAAGCTTTGGAGCTTGCTTGGTTCTTTAGTTTTATCAAGAGATAGCACTTTCGTATTATGTTTTATTTTTTTTAAATCACTTAAAACTTCATAGCCTACTTTTTGAGTTGGGCTTTGTGCAAAAATGAGACCTGTTTCGTTTTCAAGCGAAACAAGCTCATCGTATAGTTTATCATATTCAAAATCAGACATGTTGGAATTGTTTTTAACATAATATTGAAAAGAAGCTTCATTAAGCTTTTCGATTAAAAATTTTATTCGTTTATAGCTCAAAGTTAACCCCCTTGCTCAACTTCTGAATTTATAATTAAACATTGCCGTAACAAGGCGGTTTTTATCTTCACCTTTGCCTTCAAAGTTAAATTTAAATGCATATTCGCATTGTTTTCCGTACTTTAAGTTTTTTTCGATATACCTTACAAAAGAGCATTTAATTAAAAATGAATCTATGCCTTTAATTGAAAATTCGGCAATAAGCTTTTTTGCTCTTAAAAAGGCAAAGTCTATGTTAGCTGAAGTTTTAAAACATATTCCTGCCGCACTTATATTTACTGAAATTCCTTCGCAAATTAAAGCACCACGCCGTCCAGCAGCATTTGAGTCAAGTTCGTATAGCTTAACCGGAAATTCAAATTCGTGGCGTGGGTATGCTCTCCTTGTTGCTGCTTCTATTAGTGTTGTTGCTTTAACTATAACTAAGTTAACACGCCTTCTTGTTTCTGTTCCGATTATAGTTCCTCTAAATGTATAAAATTGTTTATTGGCTTGAAAGTTTATTGTTATTTGTTTGTTTCTTTCAATGCTGCTAAAGATATCAAATAATTCATTGCATTTCATAGAAAAAGAAGCGCTGCTTTCTAATTCATAAAATGTTCCTTCATAGTCTTTAGCGCTTACATTATCGGTTTCGATAATTGTTATATTTAGTTTTGTTCCCGAATCAATAAATCTTAAATACATAATATTCCCGCCATATAAAGCTTCTAAAAGTTTAACTACCTTTTGAAGTGTTTAGCTATATTATAGTCTATTTTACCTAAAATTGCAAGCGCAAAAATTGCTAAAGCTATTATACGTTTTAATTGTTAAATAGTTCATATTTTTAAATCAACCGAGCTTTCGTTTTGGGGTTGTTCTTTTTTAGATTTTGTAGTTACTGTTGTTCTTGTTTCCCCGCCCGAAACATATGTTTTGCCGCATTCAGGACAAACGCTTGTAAAAATTCTTATGGTTGAAGTGGCTTCTTTTCCTTCAGATGAAGCCTTTGAAGCTTCACGCCCCGCATGTTCTCTTTCGTGCGACATAACTGCAGATGCCGCTTGACTTGGAGAAACTTTTGTTGGAGATTTAAACGAAACGCCAGGGTCATTTGAAACATCTTGATAGCGTCTATTTTTGCAAGTTTCGCATTCGGTAACTTCTTTTAGTTTTTTATTTTGAACTTTAGAAGGGTTTAAGTTGTTTACATCGTCTTTTATTGTTGGCAATGTATTTAAAACGTTGTCATTTCTATTGTTGTACGTTAATTCTTTGTAGTCTAAACCAACATTGCTTATTCTATCCACAAAAAAACCTCCTTTAGTTAAATTGGAAGTTCGCCTCGCAATTTCTCCGCCATATCAGTTTTTTCCCACGGCAAATCTAAATCGTTTCTTCCAAAATGACCATACGTTGCTGTTTGTTTATAAATTGGGCGTTTTAACTTAAAGTGTTCGATAATTGCATTAGGGCGCAAGTCGAAGTGTTTGTTTACAAGCTTTTCAATTTCACTATCTGCAATCCTCCCCGTTCCATATGTATCTACGAAAACAGAAATGGGAGAAGAAACACCAATTGCATATGACAATTCAATTTCGCATTTTTTTGCAATACCTGAAGCAACGATATTTTTTGCAACGTATCTTGCCATATATGCCGCAGAACGGTCTACTTTAGTTGGGTCTTTGCCCGAAAAGCAGCCACCGCCATGTGAAGCAAAGCCGCCGTATGTGTCAACTATTATTTTTCTTCCTGTTAAGCCGCAATCTCCTTGTGGCCCGCCTATAACAAACCTTCCTGTTGGGTTAATATAGTATTTGGTTTCATCCGTTAAAAAGTTTTTTGGTATTGCCGCTTTAACAACATGTTCTATTATGTCGGATTCAATAGTTTCATGGCAAACGTTTTCATCATGCTGAGATGAAACAACAACAGCTGTAACAGCAACAGGCACATCATCTTCATACAAAACCGTAACTTGTGATTTTCCGTCGGGGCGCAAATATGGAAGCGTGCCGTTTTTACGTACTTCACTTAGTTTTTTTGTAAGCTTGTGTGCAAGATAAATTGGCATTGGCATTAATTCGTCTGTGTCTGTGCAGGCAAAGCCAAACATCATACCTTGGTCGCCTGCCCCAACGCCGGCATCTTTGTTGCCTTCTCTTGCTTCCAGCGAATTATCAACACCTAATGCAATATCTTCTGATTGGCTTTTTAAAGATGTTATAACGGCACATGTTGTGCCGTCGAATCCATATTTAGCGTTGTTGTAACCTATATCGCATACTGTTTTTCGAACTAGGTTGTCTATGTCAACATAGCAACTTGTTGTAATTTCTCCGGCAACCATAATTAAGCCTGTTGTTGCAAGCGTTTCGCAAGCTACTCTTGCATTTTCGTCTTGTTCGATTATTGCATCTAATACTGCATCTGAAATCTGGTCGCAAATTTTATCTGGGTGTCCTTCTGTTACAGATTCAGATGTAAACAATCTTTTAATCATTGTTTGCAAATCCTTCCGAAATTTTCATATATTTATCATTTTGTGTATTATCATCACCATATTGATTTGAAAGTTGTTTGTATAAAAATGTTGCAAGACCAATTCCGGAGCCTTTTGAAATGTTTTTACAAACTTCTTCGTCAACCATCTCTTGAAAAATTTGTTCAGATTGACTTTTTGGAATAATTCCGTCTTCTGAGTGTACTGTTTTTCTCATTTCCTTAAACATCATGCTTAAAAAATAGCTTTCAAAGTCTTGGCAAGCTGCTTTTAGGGTGTGTCTATCGCTATTTAAAGCAGCGTTTTCAAGCGTTGCTTGAAACCCCAAGTCTTTGGCTATATCAGACTTTAAAACATAACCTTGTTGGCTAATATATCCATTGCCGACTATTTTCATATTAAAGCCTCCGTTTTATTTAAAAGTTGTTACATTCTCTTTAAGTTGTTTGCCGTTGCGAGCATATCATCTGAAGTTTGAATAGCTTTTGAATTTAATTCATATGCACGTTGAGCCGTAATTAATGTAACCATTTCTTCGGCAACTTGAACATTTGAAAGTTCAACTGTTCCTTGAACTATTCTGCTAAGTCTTGTAATTTCGCCTTCGCTTTCTCTAATTGGAGTGCCTGAAGCCGGCGTTTCTGTTAAAAGGTTGCTTCCAGAAGATTCAAGCCCTTGTATATTTGTAAATTGAACAATATCAAATTTTATGCCAAGTTCTATAATGTTGTTTAATTCATCTACATAGCCTATGTCTCCTGTTTCCGAAACAACTAAATCAGCAACTTTGATGCCTGTTGGAACAACAAGCGGTTCACCATCTACACCTAAAACATCATAACCTTCAGAAGTTGTAATTTTGTATCCGTTATCAACAACGCTAACTTTAAATGTTCCGTCTTTTGTATATGCAACTGTTCCATCTAATTTTTTAATAGTAAAAAAGCCTTCGCCTTCAATTGCAAAGTCTAGTTTATGGTCTGTTCTTTGCATATTTCCAACTGTAAACATTTTGCTTGAAGCCGTTGGTCTAACACCATGCCCAACTTGAAGGTTAACAGGTTGGCCAGAAAATGCCCCTGTGCCAACTGTTGCACGCTGTAATGTTTCGTATAGAAGTGTTTTAAATTCTACTCTTTCTTTTTTATAGCCTGCTGTATTTACGTTTGCCAAGTTGTTAGAAATTGTGTCAACGTTCATTTGCTGGCTAATCATGCCGGACGCTGCCGTCCAAAGTGCTCTCATCATAAATTATTTCCTCCCAACGTCATTAACTGTTTTTCCCAATATCATATCATGAATTGATATCATTCGCTGATTTGCTTCATACGTTCTTGAAACTGTAATTACATCTACCATTTCTTTAACAGCGTTTACGTTTGAATTTTCAAGCTCTCCTTGCAAAACCATGCCGTTAAAACCTGCCAAAACTGCACCCGTTGCTTCGTTTGCATCGTATAGATTGTTTCCGAACTTTCTAAGTGTTGTGTTATCTTCAAAACTAACTAATCTAAGTCTATCTATAAGCTGTTCGTTAACGTATATGTCGCCTTCAGGACTAATTGCAACTTTTCCGTTTGGCAAAACTATATTGCCGTTTTCTCCAAGCACGGGGTTTCCATCTTTAGTTATTAATGTTCCGTCGGGGGCAAGGGCAAATGAGCCGTCCCTTGTATATCTTTCAATTTCGTCACCGTTTTGATTAGCTGTTCTAACTGCAAAAAAACCATCGCCAACAAGCGCAAAATCTAAATCGCCTTTTGTTGTTATAGTTGAACCATTTGCAAAATTTGTAAAAATTTGGTCTACAAATACGCCTTGCGAAACGTCACCAACTCTTGGAACTTTATTCATTATGGTACTAGTACTTTTTTCGCTGTATTTATCATTTAAGCGATACATAAGTTCTTCTTCAAAAGCTCTTGTAACAACAGTATCTTTCTTATAACCAACTGTATTAACATTTGCAATATTATTAGTGACAACGTCCATTTTGCTCATTTGCGTTGTCATGCCTAACGCAGATGTATATAAGCCCCTAATCATAAAAAGCCCCCTTAACGTTTGCCGCCTGTTGTAGTTTGCCTTGCAAAATTAATTTGTTTATGTGCGGCGGCATATTCGATATATTTTCCTGTTCCTATTGCAACGCATTGCATGGCATCTTCGGCAATAATTGCGTTAATGCCTGTTTTTTCGCTAATTAATTTATCTAAGCCATATAACAGGCTGCCTCCTCCTGTCATAACAAGACCTCTTTCAGAAATATCGGAAACAAGTTCTGGCGGCGTTTTTTCAAGAACTAAATGCACAGACTCAACAATGCTTGTTACAGATTCTTTGAGAGCTTCTCTTAAATCATCTGATGTAACAGTTACAGTATTTGGCAAGCCCGAAATTAAATTTCTTCCTCTTGCTTCCATATAAACTGTTGTTGTTCTTCCATATACTGTGCCTATATTTATTTTTAATTCCTCGGAGGTTCGCTCTCCTATAAGTAAATTGTGTTTTTTACGAATATATCGTATGATAGACTCATCAAAAATATTTCCGGCAATTTTCAAGGATGCGGAAACAACAATACCGCCAAGTGAAATTACGGCAACATCTGTTGTTCCTCCGCCAATATCTATAACCATACTACCACAAGCTCTTGCTATATCAATTCCGGCTCCAATTGCAGCTGCAATTGGTTCTTCTATTATATAAACTTCTCTTGCGCCAACTTGTTTGACAGCATCTTCAACAGCACGCCTTTCAACTTCTGTTGCACTGCTTGGCACGCATACACAAATGCGTGGTTTCAGCTTCATAAAAAATGGCTTTCCAACAGCCTTATTTATAAAATATTTAAGCATTTTTTCTGTCATATCAAAGTTTGAAATAACACCTTCGCTTAGAGGTCGGATTGCAACAATGTTGCCCGGTGTTCTTCCAAGCATATTTCTAGCTTCATCACCAACGGCAAGTATTTCGCCGTTTAGCTTATTAACAGCAACAACAGATGGTTCGCATAAAATTATACCGTCACTTCCTGAATAAACAAGCACGTTGGCAGTTCCTAAGTCAATTCCAATATCTGCTCCAAACATCAATATTCTCCTTAACATATTATCGGCAAATGTAGTAAAAATATTAGACTTCTTGCCAAACTATAAAGTATATTATAAACTATTACGATAAAATGTTAAAGAGGTTTTTGAAAAATTAACCTCCGTAAGCTAAAGGCATTTTGCGCTTGTGCATTGTTAAAGCATGTGCTTTTTCAATTTTTTCAACATCTTCAAGATTTCCGCTTCTGTCTTCCATATATTTTTCAACAGCGGCATACGTAACGCCCATTTCCCCTTCATCTGTTTGCCCTTCAAAAAGCCCAGCAGAAGGCGCTTTATTAATAATTTCTTCTGGTGCTTCTAAAAATCTTAAAAATTCAAAAACTTCAGAAACACTAAGGTCTGCAATAGGGTTAAAATCACACCCTCCATCACCGAACTTTGTAAAGTATCCCATAAATGCTTCGCTTTTATTTCCTGTTCCGGCAACTAAATACGAAAGAGACTGCCCTATTGCGTAAAGTGTTGTCATTCTAAGACGGGGATTAATATTGTTTTTTGCATTTTCTGCTATAGGCTGTGCATTGTTAAGCTGGCTTAAAAGAACTTCCCTTGTTTGCGTTAAGTCAACTTCTGCAGTTTTAATATTAAATTTTTGGGCTAGTAAAAGAGCATGTTGCTTGTCTGTTTTGTAGTTTTGGCTAGAGCCGCAAGGCATAATTACCCCAAGCAGGCTATCTGTTGCTTTTTTGCAAAGAATGCCTACTAATGCGCTATCTTTTCCGCCGCTATTTCCAAAAATAATACCTTTAGTGCCGCTTTCATAAAGCACTTTTTTAATCCACTCAACTCGGTTTTTTGTTTCAATTTCATAGTTGCGCATAAAAACACCTCCCATAATATTATAATTAAAATATATTATTTTAGTATTAAGCATGTCAAGGGGGCAAATTTTTATTGACTTTTTTTCTATAAAAAGTTAATATTGTACATATATAACTATTAATAAGAAACATATGCTTGTTTCTTATATTAATAGTATACAAAAAAATATTAAAATTGAGAGGTGGTTTTGTAATGAATGGTAAAATAGTTGCAAAAATTTTGTCGCTAATATTAACAGTGACAATGGTGCTTCAAATTGCTGTGCCTACATATGCACTCGACAACGAATTAAGCGAATTGTTTAACGATACGCAATATGTAGCCGAAAGCGATGAAGCAGAAGCTTTAGAAGAGGAAACAGAAGAAATAGCAGAAGAAACGGAAGAAGAAATAAGTAAATCAACAGAAGAAGAAACAGAAGAAGTAGGCGAAACAAACAAAACAGAAGCAGTTTCTCAAACAGTTGAAAGCTTTCAAATAACCCCATATGAAACAGCGCTTGAAGGCAAAAAAGACTTAAGATTATGGTATAAAGAAGCTGTGCCTACAACAGGTTCAGAATATTCGAATTGGGAAAATCTTTCACTTCCAATTGGTAATGGACATATGGGCGCTTCCATTTTCGGGCGTGTTCAAAATGAAAGAATACAATTTAACGAAAAAACGCTTTGGACAGGAGGACCTTCTCCAAGCAGACCAAACTACGACGGCGGAAATAAAAACAATGCAATAGATGGTGATATTAAAGCAAAACTTGACGAAATATATAATGCTTTAGTTAAAAGCGGCGTTGGCATTCCGTCAAGTGGTGAATTTTTAGATAGACTTTTAGGCGAAGGTCGTGAAGGCGGATACGGAGCGTATCAAAACTTCGGCGATATAACCCTTAATTTTTCAAATATTAGCAATAACATAACAGAATACGAAAGAGATTTAAATTTAAGAACTGCTATTGCAGGTGTTAAATTTAAAGATGGAGCAACTACATATACAAGAGAACATTTTATGAGCTACCCCGACAACGTTATGGTAACAAAATTAACATCTATCGGAAACCCTATGACTTTAACAATTGGAATAAATCCCGATAATTCAAATTCAAGTAAAACTATTACAAATAAAACAGCGCAAGATAACAAAATAACAGTAGAAGGCAAAATTAACGACAACGACATGAAATTTGCAACGCAACTTGCAGTTGTTGGCGGTGATATTGTTGCAAATGCAAACGGAACTTTAACAGTTTCAAACGCAAATGAAATATTAATTTTTATGTCTGCTGCAACAAACTTTAAACAAGAATATCCAACATACAGAACAGATGTTAACCCGATTTCTGTTGTTTCACAAAATGTTAGCAATGCAGTTGATAAAGGTTATAATCAAGTTAAATCAAACCACTTAGCAGACTACACAGAACTTTTTGGGCGCGTTGAATTTGATTTAGAACATGAAATTTCAACAACTCTTGATACTAAACAACAATTAGCGCAATACAAAAGCCAATCTGAAACAAATAAAAACAAAGCTTTAGAAGTTTTATTGTTCCAATACGGAAGATATTTATTAATTGCGTCTTCAAGAGAAGGCTCGCTTCCTGCAAACCTTCAAGGTGTTTGGAATGCGTCAAATAACCCTCCGTGGTCTTCAGACTACCATTTAAACGTTAACTTGCAAATGAATTATTGGCCTGCATATGTTACAAATTTAACTGAAACATCAACACCTTTAGTTGAATATGTTGATGCTTTAAGAGCACCTGGGCGTGTTACTGCCGAACACCATGCCGGAGTTAAAAGCGAACAAGGCGAAGAAAACGGTTGGATGGTTCATACTCAAAATACACCTTTTGGTTGGACAAATCCCGGTTGGGAATTTTATTGGGGCTGGGCACCAAGTACAAACGCATGGATTATGCAAAACGTTTATGAACGTTACGAATTTACAGGTGACGAACAATATTTAAGAGAAACAATATACCCAATGCTTAGAGAAGCCGCTGTTTTTTGGAATCAATTTTTACGTTGGGATGAAGGACAAGGACGTTATGTTTCAAGCCCTTCATATTCTCCAGAACACGGAAGAGCAACTTTGGGCAATACATTTGACCAAGAGCTTGTTTGGCAGTTATTTACAGATACAATAACATCAGCCGAATTTTTAGGTGTTGACAGCGAATTAATAGTTGAGCTTAAAGACAAAAGAGAATTATTAAGACCTTTAATAATAAACAACGCCGGCAGAATTAAAGAGTGGTATGAAGAAGATATGCCCGGATTTAACAGCGAAGCGCAAGATAATGGGCAACATCGTCATATTTCCCATTTATTAGGATTATATCCCGGAAAACATATAACTCAAACAGGCACTCCAAAAGAATTTGAAGCAGCAAGACTTGTTTTAGAAGATAGAGGTTTATCTTCAGGAACAGGCTGGGCAAAAGCAAACAAAATTAATCTTTGGGCAAGAATTTTAAATGGCAACAACTCTTATAAATTAATAACTTCATTATTTAGCACAGGAATTTTAGATAACATGTGGGATTCACACGCCCCATTCCAAATAGACGGCAACTTCGGCTATACATCAGGTGTTTCTGAAATGCTTCTTCAAAGCCATGAAGGATTTATTAATCCGCTTCCTGCACTTCCGGATGTTTGGAGAAACGGTAGCGTTTCAGGGCTTGTTGCAAGAGGAAATTTTGAAGTAGATATTGATTGGGCAAACAACAAAGCGAAGAATATTAAGGTTACTTCAAAAATCGGCGGCGAATTGAATATTAGCTATGAAGGAATTGAAAATACAACTATAACTAAAAACGGAGCTGCTGTAACAGGACAATTTGAAAACGGCATTTTGTCTATGGGTAATGTTAGTTCGGGAGATGTTTTTGTTTTCACATTTAGTTCAAGCAGCATACCTGCCCCATTAAACGTTGTAGCTTACAGATATAGCAAAAACGACATTTCGCTTGAATGGGAACGCGTTGAAGAAGCAACTACATATGTAGTTTTAAGAAGCGATGACGGTGGTAAAACATACAAAGAAATTGCCAATAACGTTAATACAAATTCATTTAACGATACAAACGCTGTAAAAGGCGAAAAAACATATAAATATAAAATTAAAGCAACAGGGGGAAACGAAACAAAACCTGTTGATGCTTTTGACTTAATTGGAGAAGTTAAAATTGATGACCAAGACACAAGGGTAATTTATGCCGGAACTTCAACATGGAATAACTACGAAACAGGAAAATATTTAGCAACTCAAATGGAAATGGAATTAAATTCAACAGCACAACTTAAATTTTACGGAACAGGAATTAAAATTATAGGTAGAGCAAGACCTCAATTTACAAAAAGAGCAACAATTTCCATAGACGGCGTAACATACTTAAATGACGAAGAATTCCAAAACAAAGGAAACTTCCCAACTGTGTTATTTGAAAAAACAGGGCTTGAACCAGGCGTTCATATTCTTAATTACAAAACAACAGCAGTTGACGGCTCACGTTCTCCTGTTATTGATGCTTTCGAGTTTGTTGGTTTAGATGATGTACCACAAAATATTAAAGTTGAACCGCAAGCGGCAAATAGAGTAGTAGTTACATGGAATGCTGTTTCGGGCAAAAAATACGATATATACAGAGCACAAAACGACGATGCAAAGTTTGAAAAAATAGCAGAAGGCGTTACAGGTGGAATGTTTGTTGATAAAACTAATCCTAATAGAAGCGGCAAACAATATTTATATAAAGTAGGGTCTATAGACGGAACTATTAGTGCCCCTATAGTTGTTGATGCAGTTTCGGGCGCAAATACTATACCTTTGTTTAATGATAATAGAGTAGTATATTCTCCAGGAATTAATGCAGTTGGCGCTGCAAGAAACCTAAATTGGGGCAATTGGGCAGGAACTGAAGCATTTTTTGATACCCAAGATACATATGCAGATTCCCAATACGTTGAAGTTACGTTTACGGGAACAGATTTTGTATTTAAAGGACATAGCCAAAACTCAAATGCAACACTTATTGTTGATGGCGTAAATAGAGGAACTATTAATGCTGTTACGGCTTCAGGAACTAGTAGAAAAGACTATACAATTTCAAAGCTTGCACCAACAGAACATACAGTTAGATTAAAAAGAAACAGTGGACAGCCTCTTAAAATTACAGGTTTTGAATTTTCAAACAACCCTGAACCTTCAGGCGTTCAAGTTGGAACAGAAGAAGGCTTAAATGTTGTTGTTGAAAAAAACAGCGAAATCTTAATTCAAGCAACTCCAATATATGCAAGAACTATTGGGGGAGATTTTGAATGGAGCGTTACAGAAACAGATGGAAGCGAAACAAGTAAAGCAACTATAAATCAAGATGGCT
Organism: uncultured Defluviitaleaceae bacterium; assembly: GCA_964533945.1. Classification (GTDB taxonomy): domain Bacteria; phylum Bacillota; class Clostridia; order Lachnospirales; family WRBF01; genus CAZHPA01. Next base: position 18,339 of record CAZHPA010000015.1, on the reverse strand, counting down.
TGCTAACTGTTAAAGATGCAAGCGGTGTTGTTCGTGTTATTGCTGCTTCTAAAGCTAACACGGAAGTTTACGGATATATTGATGTTGTTTTAGCACTCGGCAACAACCAATATAAAACTTATGACGACACTGACGAAAACGCTGTATATAGTGACGGCTGGTTTGATTATGTTCATACAAACTCAATCGAATGGTTTAACAAAACCCAAAAATATAGCAGTCAGGCAACATCAGGGCATACTGCTACATTTAAATTTAATGGAACAGGCGTTATTGTATCTGGCATGAGAAGAAGTGACGTTGGCGCTTTTGACGCTGAATTGTTTAAAGTTGAAGACAGTGCAAAAACATCTTTAGGTAAACAAGAAGTTGTTGTATATAGTCAAGTTCCTTTATATAAGCAAGATATTTACGAAGTTAGAAACTTAGAAAAAGGCGAATATGAATTGGAAATTACAACAAAAGAATATACACCGGCAGGCGGAACTAAAAAGTTTAAAGTTTGCCTTGATGCATTTAAAGTTTTTGAGGAATATAAATTTGAAAAACTTGAACAATTTACTAAAAAAATAGCCGAATGTATTAAGGCTTATAACTCAACACAAATTGGAACAGATATTGGTCAAACAGACCAACAAAGCAAAGAAATATTTGATGCCGCAATTAAAGAAGCTATAGCTACAGCTAATGAGGTTGCTGAAAACTATAATAACATTGAACAAGCAGAAGCGCAAATATTAGAAGCTTTAGAACAATTAGAAGAACAAGCAGAACATTTCAATAATAGCATTATAGGCAACGACGATGACGATATTTTATACGGTGACGTAAACAGTGACGGAGCAGTTGGAATTAAAGATGCAGTTAAATTAATTAGATATTTGGCAGGTTACACTAATGCTTCATTAACGGAAAAAGAATTAAAAGCAGCAGACGTTGCATATAACGGAATTATAGGAAGCGACGACGTAGTAAGACTTTTGCAATACTTATCCGACTGGGGTGTAACGTTAGGGCGTCAAAAATAATATATTGCTAAGTAAAAGTGCATGGAAATTTCCTTGCACTTTTATTGTTTTAGAAAAACTTGACATTTTAAAGTTAGTGTGATACTATCTCAAATAAATTAAGCCGCAAACCTGTTGCTAAAGGGGCGGCTTATTTACTTTTACAACTAAAATTAATATAGAAAGGAAGTAATATAAAAGTGTCGAAAGAAAAAGTAGTTGAAGCCATAACAAATATGGAAGACGATTTTTCACAATGGTATACAGACATAGTTAAAAAAGCCGAACTTATTGACTATTCTTCCGTTCGTGGTTGCATGATTTTAAGACCATATGGCTATGCAATTTGGGAACTTATGCAAAAAGAATTTGATGCAAGAATTAAAGAAAGCGGCCATGAAAACGTATATATGCCAATGTTTATCCCTGAATCGCTTTTACAAAAAGAAAAGGACCATGTAAAAGGATTTGCCCCCGAGGTTGCTTGGATAACTCATGGCGGCTCTGAAAGACTTGAAGAAAGGTTATGTGTTCGTCCAACATCCGAAACGCTGTTTTGTGAACATTATGCTAATGTTGTTCAGTCGTACCGTGATTTGCCTAAATTGTATAACCAATGGTGCTCTGTTGTTCGTTGGGAAAAAACAACAAGACCATTTTTGCGCAGCGTTGAGTTTTTATGGCAAGAAGGACATACTGCACACGCAACTTTTGAAGAAGCACAAGAAGAAACAATTAATATGCTTAACACATATGCCGAATTTTGCCAAACCGTTTTAGCAATACCTGTCATTAAAGGGCAAAAAACAGACGGCGAAAAGTTTGCAGGCGCTAAAGCAACATACGCAATTGAAAGTTTAATGCACGATGGAAAAGCATTGCAAGCAGGAACAAGCCATAATTTTGGAGATGGTTTTGCCAAAGCTTTTAACATACAATATACCGATAAAAACAATAAATTGCAATATGCACATCAAACATCTTGGGGAATTTCAACACGATTAATAGGCGGTTTAATTATGGTGCATGGAGATAACAACGGCTTAGTTCTACCGCCAAAAGTTGCCCCAATTCAAGTAATTATAATACCTATCGCACAACATAAAGAAGGTGTTTTAGAAAAAGCACTTGAGTTGAAAAAAGTTCTTGCTAATAAATTTAGAGTAAAGCTTGATGATTGCGATAAAAAGCCTGGCTGGAAGTTTAGCGAATATGAAATGAAAGGCGTTCCTGTTAGAGTTGAAATAGGACCAAAAGATATAGAAGAAGGAAAGGCAGTGCTTGTTCGCCGTGATACAAGAGAAAAAATTACTGTTTCTTTAGATAATATTGCCAATGAAGTTGAATTGTTGCTTAATAATATGCAAAATAGCTTATATGAAAAAGCACTTTGTCATCGTGATAAAAATACCTTTATGGCTTTAAATATGACAGAATTTGCTGAAATTATTGAAAAGACACCAGGATTTATAAAAGCTATGTGGTGCGGTAACGAAAAATGCGAAGATGGCATTAAAGAAGCGACAGGGGCAACATCAAGATGCATTCCGTTTGAACAAGAAAATATTTCAGATAAATGTGTTTTTTGCGGAGAAAAAGCGGAATCTATGGTTTATTGGGGCAAAGCATATTAGTAAGTAGTTGGGACATATTGTATTATGTCCCTTTAAAAAATTAAAAAATTTAAAAAAAATTTCAAAAAGGTATTGACAATAGCGGTTAAGTTTCGTATAATAGGTTAAAATTTAGTTGTAGGACACATGGAGAAGTACTCAAGTGGCTGAAGAGGTGCCCCTGCTAAGGGTATAGATCGAGAAATCGGTGCGAGGGTTCAAATCCCTCTTTCTCCGTAAGAATTTAAGTAACGAAAGCATCAAATAACCTTGTAATTACAGTCTTTTCTGTAACTGCAAGGTTTATTTCTTTTTATCAAAACCCCCATTTGGCTACTAATTGGCTACTACACACACCGCAATAAGCCGCAAAGCACCACAACAACCTACGCTTCACTTCCGCATATCCTTTGATAAAACTTCTCCATTTTATTAGCAGCTTTAGCTTCTTGAGATTTAATTGCATGTGTATACATATTAAGGGTTACATTTTTATCAGCATGACCCAACCTGCCGCTCAACGTCGCAATGTCTATTTCTGTAACCAACAGGCTTGCGTTTGTATGTCTGAGCCCATGAAAAGTTATGTATGGAAGATTATTCTTCTCAATAAACTTTCGTAGCCACTGATAAGGACGTGACGGATACATAGCCGCCCCGTCCTCATGTCTAAACACAAAATCACTATCAATCCATTCAGAACCCATTTTTAAACGGTTTAACTGTTGCTCTCGTTTGTATGCCTTTAAAATATTTACAACTGTAGGCGATAATGTTAGCGTTCTTACTCCGCTTGATGTTTTTGGGTCTAACACAGTTTCTCCGCCATATTCTTCTGATAGCTTCTGTCGCTGTTGAACTACACTTATAGTAGTGCTTGCAAAGTTTATATGCTTCCATTCAAGTCCAGCAATCTCTGCAAGTCTTAAACCGGTATCAATAGCAGTATATGCTACAGCCTTGTATTTAAGTGGTTCATTTTCCAGTAATGCAAACAGTTGTGCTATTTGTGTGTCATCATAAAACGCAACTTCTTTCTTTTTAATCTTAACTTTTCTAATGCGCTGCATTGGGTTATACAGTATAAGATTTTCACGCATTGCATCTGTCAGGATAGTGTTTATAAGGTCAAAATGATGTTTAATTGTTCGTGTGCTTAGCTTGCTACTCTTGCATTCCATCTTAAAATCCCTGTCCAAGCCTAAGTTGAAATATTCACATAGCTTAATTGCTGTTTTAAGGTCTGTTCTTTCACCATCCTTAAGTCGCAACAAGGTTTTGTCTGTAATACCAATTGATTTAGACATCTTACCAGCTGGTGAAGCTCTTAACAATTCTATAAATTTTGGCTTTAGGGTATAATAAACATCAAGCCGAGCTTCTTCATCAGAAAGATAATCCATAAAACCTTGAAGATGGTGAGGTTGTAGCTTTGTTAGTTTATGGTAGCCTAACGCTGGAATAATACGTTTCTCAAGACGTAGCTTATATGTAGGCAATACAGTTTTTGAGAAATGCTTCACTGCTGTGTTGTTAAACCACATCATAGCATACTCAGCAAATGTAATTTTATCACCATCCATATAGATGCCTTTATCAACTTCTTCCTGAAACAAAACTTTCTGTCGTTCAAGCTCTTTTGCAAGCTGCTTTGGAGTTAAATTAGCATCAACCTTAATTGTTTTGGTTTTAATGCGTTTAGAACCATCAGTACCATAACCACAGCTTGCTGTCAGTTGGTAAGAGTTGATACCTCTTTTCTTAATACTTGCCACTTAATCACTTCCTTTTTAGATAAACATTTGTCTTCAATAAATTTCAAACTCATAGCGGCTTTGCCGCAATAAGCTAAATGCGGTATAGACTTGCAAGAATAGATTCGCTCATATAACCTACAATTACATTTTTACTGTGCAATGGAAGACTAGTAGCGTTATCTTTGCAAAACAATCTAAATGAGTTGCTGTTTATTTTTGGCAACACCTTTTGCTGTTGCAATTTCTTCAATGTTTGAAGTACTATGTCTAAATCCAACATAATTTTAGCTTTTTGACTGTTACCAACACGAATATGTGGTAAAGTCCCTTGTTTAACATAATTTCTAACCGCATGTTCCGATAAGCCTGTTTCTTTTGATATGCTTTTAACTGTCATCATTGTTGCCATAATAATTCTCTCCTTATGTTAGTATATGTTTTATAGAATTATAATACATTATAACATTAGCAATGTCAATACTAAATTGAATTTAAATTCTATATTGCATTATAGGCGTTGATGTGTTATAATATAAATTATAGCAAATTTACTGTGAAAGGAATGTTGAACTTATGAGTCAAATTGATATGAGAGAACTAGGACGGTGTATTCGAGACATACGAGAAGCGGCAAATATGAGTGCTGACGAGTTAGCAGATAAGGTTGGAATACAATCGGGTCCTACAATTACAAGATTCGAGACTGGTAGGGCACAATCTCCAACCTTCGAGACTGTTTATAGGCTTGTTGATTACTTAGGTAATCTTGACATTATTAAGAATAATGATTTTGACTTTGGCAATTACAGTCCAGCTACTGCTAAAATAATTAATGCCTTTAGAGTTGGGGAACGAACACAAGAATATAAGAACTGTAAGGATGAATTTATAAATTTCCTATATCAAAACAAACAAAATATTCCTACTGCTGTGTTGGAAGCTATTACTTTCTTTGTTCAGAGTAATATTGCTTTTCAAAACATTAATGAAATTTTAACACTCATGGACAGCGAGATTAAAACTCATAATGAGAAAATTAGCAACATACCACATACTGAAATGTTATGCAATCTTCTAAAACAAAACAATGAAGAATTTAACGGCATTATTGCTAATATGATAGAAACAAAAACGCCTAATAGCGTGTCTGAGTATACATACAGAGCATTGTCGCTGCTGTATGCCTATATATTGGCATATTTTAAACCTAAAGGTGCTGATAATGCCAATTTATAAGTAGTACGTAAAGCGCATAACTATCGTAGTGTTAAACGCCGCAGAGCTGTCTAACACAAAACAGGTGCGTATAGTAACTACGTTATAGTGGGAAAATATGTATATCAAACACACTTCAATACCAGCTATTTATAAGCTTATTTCTATATGAGTTATTGAACGCCATATTTACCCACGAATTATGTGGGCGGCGAGGTCGTAGACCGAGCCGTCCTGTACTAATACTAAAATTAAGAGGTTCTGCTATGAATATTTATATAGATACAATCAGCATATACCACGACTATCCCAAGCGCTCAATAAAACTCAATCCCAATATACACTGGGGTATAAAGAATGAACAAAAAGGCAATCATTCTGTTACATGTCATTGGGCACACGACAACAATATTACCATACGAATCTATGACTGCATCTTTGGAGTTGCTAGAATTTTTATTACATGTAGTATTCCCAAAGTGGTGCATAATCACAACTACTGGTATATAGACAGCTCGGATATACCAGTGTTTATCTCTAAAGTAGAATCAACGCTACAAGCGTACATATTGTCACCGCAAAACATAAGTATATTATCATTCCAACTATCACGTGCTGATTTATTTTACATGCACAACGTACCGCCAGAGCTTAAAGAAGTATATCTTAATGCATTTGGGAAAATGGGCAATGGACATTATAAACAGTTTAATTATATTAATACACGATATATTTCATGTAAGCTATTTTGCAATGATAAGGACAAAGATGACGGGAAAGCAAGACTATCAGCTGTTGTAGTCCGCATTTACGACAAAGATCTAGAGGTATTTAACCGCTACTACCCAGAAGCAGTACATGAAGATTTTATTTATCGTCAGCATGCCGAATATATACCTTCCAATTACATAAGACTTGAGGTATCAATGTTGCGCCAAAAACTTACCAACAGACTTGGTGTTAATTTCGCTACGCTTGGTGATTTGTTATTAAATCCAACGTTACAAGCAGAAATTCTTGATAATTATTTTCAAACATTGGGTTTGTATAACCGTGTATTATCTGCTCCTAATTTTCGCAATGAGGTAGCTACAATAGCAAAAACACCTAAAACCTATCATAATATCATTAATACCGCAAGATTAAAGCGAAACGACAGAAATCCTAATATTTCACCTGATGCTTTACGATATATAAATGATATGCTAAGTGATAATGGACTAAGTATTATTACAACTTCAAAGCATGACCTCATACCAATAGACCAGGCTGCATTACTGGCTCAGAATGCCGTCTTTGAGGAATTACCAAAACTAAGCATGTGGGATTTTGATGAGATATCTGGTATCTATATTTGAATGAAATTCTATAGAAAAGGGCATGAAATAATATAGCTCATGCCCTACGTTATAATTTTGTCTAATTAAAAGTCAAAATTTGTTCTGCTTTTATTGTATGTATCTAGCAGAAATTCCTCAACCTCGTAAATCCCAAAACCCTCATCTAGCAAGGCATCAACAATTTCTTCATCTTCACCTTGTAATTTGGCAAATGTTTTAAGTTGTGATATGTAACCTAGATCTTCTGGTGTAAATGATTGTGCTATGGTATAATCAAAATAATCAAGGTAACCGAAATGACCGCAAGTACTATAATTACTACTACGTTTCATATTTTGATAGGAATATATTTTCTTCTTGATAGAAAAACTCTTACGTTCGAGGCTGCCAGTTGCAGTTATTTTTAATATCTCACCTTGGTTAAGTGGTATTTCTTCTACATCTTCTGAACAAGTATTTGTAAAACGTGATTTAAAGTACGGAAATAGATTTGAACTTACAATTCCAGCCCATAATATCTGTTCCGTTGAAGCATAAACATAAATCCCAAGCTTCTTATGGTGTACAACCGACAGGGGATTGTTGCCTTTAACTAAGTACAAATTATTTACCGAATCCAAAATACTAAAGCAAAAGCTACCCTCTACAGATTCTGCCATTAGCTTAACAGAGTCCATATTGAGTAGCTTTTGTTGTTCTAGTAGTTGAATCGCAACGTATGAATCGGTCTTTATCTTTGTATCTGGTAGTTTGTACTTCTTTCGCAACTCCATATCATTGTGGAGAACGCCGTTGTGAGCCAGTGCAAAATCAGTCTTGACAGCTCTTTCGTTTTTCTTAAACGCCCCATAAAATGGGTGATTATTGTAATTATCCTCTGCACGACCTTGTGTAGCCAGTCTTGTGTGACCCATAACAACCTTTGTACCCTTTGGTAATCGATATGTAAAGTCACAAGCTGGTTTTGCTGTTTTCTGAACCTCAATGTTGCCATTGTTTACATAGGCAATACCTGTAGCATGTGTTCCTCGCTCCATAGCGGCAATACCCAATGAGTGCAGTAAACTTTTAATATCAGTATCTTTGAGATTGTTTCCATAGTTCAAAATTCCATATAAACAGCACATATAAATTTCCTCCTTAATAGTTAGCGTAAAGACGTCGTTGCTTTAAATAGTCAATAAGTTCCTTCTTGGTTCCTGTATCAATACCACCTGTAAATTTATCCCACGTCAATATCTGAAATTCCTCATCGGACAACTCCATAGCCAGCCTACAAATTTCATTAACCAACTGCAGTGTAGCAAGAAATGTAGAGTATCTAAGCGTCCCACGAAACATCCTAAATTCGATGGTTGAGTAGTTTTGTAGGTTCAAGCAAACATAGCGACTGTAGTTATTCTTAGCTCCTTTAAGTGTATCTTTTGGATTTTCTTTAAGCCCATATCGACTAGCCCAGCGGCTAATAGCGGCTTCTGTTCGCCTACTAAATTTAAGCAATTTGTCCCAATGCCTTTCAATAAAGAACAGCACACGACCGATAACGTCCTCTACGGTATCAGGCGTTTTAGCCAATTCATATCGCCCAACGTGAATATGTAAACCGGCAGTATCAGTGTCATGGCTTCTGTAGCCTAAACTCAACGCTGTTTTCATAACATTAGCCCAAGGTACGTTATTAACGTGGTAATCAAGCGAACAAGGGTGCGACACAAGCTCTAAGCCTTCGTTTAGTGAGCCATCTTGCTTAATGTAAATATAATCATCATCACAATTAGCAATGGTAAGCAATTCCTTAGCGTTATGCGTGTCTTTGCCGCCTTTGTCAATTTCAAGCTCAACGCCAAAAAACAAGCCCGAACCATAAAATCTAGGCTTAGGCTTGTAGTTGTAGCTTTTTATTATCTTTGCGGCGTTCTTACTGTAACAATAACTGCAGTATGGTTCATCGCTGTATTCGTCATCATAGGCATAACAAGCATCATCTTGAGGCATTATGCAACTACACTCAGCACAGCTGGTGTAATAATTTTCATAGCAGCGTTCACACACATCGTGATTATCGTCGTGATAACCTTCGTTGCACCAACTACGCTTGCCGCATGATTCGCATGTAAACGTGTGTTCGTCAATGCACTCGGAGCATAAAAATGCATCATCAAAATATACTATGTCTTCTTCGTCAAAGCTGTAACCGCATTTGTCGCAGACGACAGAGGTATCATCAAAATCCGCTTCTTCATTATCAACGGATTCATTATCAACATCAAGAATTGCTAAATTTTCATTCACTTAAAACACTCCTTATATAATTTTATTAATTCTATCGCCAAAGCGAGCTTTGCTCGCTAAATTTACTATGAATTTACCTCTATGTTAATTATATCAACCGCTGCTGATTGCCTAAACATCAGTATCTGTGCAGAACGATAAGAACCAGTGCTTGTTGTGATTGAGTTGGAATTAACTTTTATGCCGGTTTTTGGTGCACAAATAAACTTATACTCGTTGCCAATCAAGGTTTTGACAATATCTTTTTGCAAGACCCAGTGATTAGACTTATCGCTAAATACAGTGCCAACCCAAACATCACCGGCATAAATGCAATACTGTAGATTTCCTTGCATTGTACTCTCTTTAAATGTGACTGTAGAATTATTAAGCAAGCCAAAAACGTAATTACCATTTTGATGTTCAGGCGCAAGCTCTGATGCTTTATATGACACCTTAACAGAAAACTCGGTAGTTTTACTAAAGGGAATAAGATTTATTTTATCTTTAGGGGTTGGTTTTGGTATAATTAAAGAAACACTGCCTTTTAAATTGCGGTGCAACTCATATGAGCCATTAGCTAAAAGAACATCGCCAAAGTATGTTTTGGTTGGGTCAACGCTTTCAAGAAGGCGCATTTGCCTATTGTAAACAATTACATGACTTGCTTCATCAGGAATTATGTGTTTAAGTTTTATGTTGAAATAGTCAATAGTTTTTACACTATCAAGTAAGATGCAAATACCGTCAAGGACGGTAAGGAAAGGAAATGCGCCAGAGCTTGTACAGTTTTCAGATGTGAGAGTATATGCAGAATAGGCTAAGACGACTCTATCGTCAGAAATGGAGCGGAGCTTATCGTCGCTTGCGGCAATAATTTCTTCAAGTGCGTTATCGAAATCTGATTGAGAAATACTGTCTTCTTTGAGTGCCCTAATATTTGCGGATATTATACGACAATATTCTTTATAAACAACTTCGATGGCACTATTAATACGTTCAACCTCAATTAAATCCAACAGATTTGAAGTGTTAAGCATTTCAACTATACTGTAGCAACTGCTGTCGTCTGTTTTTATGTCAATAATGTTCTCTTGAATATATCTCTGAATGTTGCTCATAATGCTATCGGTATCCGCCATCATCTCAATCGTGCGACGTATATATGGACTATAAGTCCCTGATATCCATGTATCGTGAATTTTCTTGACAAACTTACCGTCGTTGTAGCTTTTTGTAAGTATCCGCAATTTTTGCTCAAAATTATTCTCTGTAATGATTTCATATGGCTGGCTGATAAAAGGTTCAAGGGAGTTTTTGATATTGCCGAACCAATAAGGTAGGAAGGGAAGGGTGTATTCTTGCTGATTTACACTAAAACGATTGAGATAACCAGTTTTGGGACGGTCAACTTCTAATTCTGATAGCGTTGTTAGTTGGTGGTTAAGGTCTTGTAAATAAGCTATTGCTATTGTCATATCCTTGAATTTAGGATAGTAGGGCATTTGCGCCAGTTTTGAGCAGTCAAAGCTTCTGTCGTCCATATACCCTGCTAAACTAACAAACTTCTTAAGTGTGTCTTTATCATTTAGAAGTTCTTGACAACGGGTGTTAATGTTGCAAATAACTCCTAGCATATTTGGCGTAAGATTAGCACGAATGCTTTGTTGCACAAGTTTTTCAGTAAGCACAGTTTTCTTTTGTTTGCCGCCTGTGTTGTTATCATTGTAGATTATGTATTTGGCTTGATTAAATTTATCTGCAAACAGCTTTGTAATAAAGCAAATGTCACCGTCAAAATCTGCGCCGCCCATACCTAAGTTTGTTTCGTCAAAAGCGTTGAAGATTACAACCTGATTCAGGTGCTTGTACCAACGGCTACTACTATTATCTTCGACACAGTTTAATTTTCGTATCTGTGCCCAATGAGTTAATGGGTTTCTCATTGATAATAGCTCGCCTTCATAACCGCCGTAATAGAATTCATGAGCTGATAATTCTTGTGCCTGTTTGTTTTTTGGAACAACATGTTTACCAACGACAAAGTTATATTTTCCTTCTGAATCAATAAGAAGTTGGTTAAAGAACGTCAATGGATCAGTAGCCATAATTGCAATGCTGCTGTCAGGCATAGGAATCTTACCACTTAGCATTTTCTTTGCAACAATAGCAATCTTTTTCTTGATAGAATTCTTAACCCATTTAATATTCATAGCAAGCTTAGGATTAGAATTTATTACTGCTGATACTTTGTCAACGCATTCGTAGTTGTTGCCATATGCGTTGCTATCAGTAGAAATTTCCTCTCTATCATCTAAAGCATTAATATCTGAAAGAATTCCTAAAAACTGCAACGCATCTTCTGGTGTATTCAATGCTTTATGCATGTAATCCTTAATATTTTCTACATGTGGCAAAATATCTTCAAAAGATAGTTGGTTATTAAGACTACAAAACATCTGATAATTCCACTCTGCGTATTTACGTTTTGGCTTGCTAACGTTAGCAACAAGAAATACTGCTTTATCAGTATCAAAATCAGCCTTCCACATGGAATGTGTGAAAAGAATATCTTCATTTACAATGCCGTTTGAATAAGCTTGAAAATCAAACACCAAGAGAATACCTTTTACTTGACCATAGCGTACCTGAATAGCAGATGGTATATAACTAAGACTTAATAAATCAGCTATTTCCCGTGCCTTAGTAGGAGTAATAAAACCACAACCATCAGTAGCTACCTTTTTTGTAGAGATAGTTTCGCTTTTAACTAAGTTTTCAGCATCATAGTAGCACTTTGCATTAAATGTAATATCAGTTTCAAGGTCAGGAATAAGGGCGAGCGTAAATTTAAAGTCATTAAGTATGTTACCATTAGTTTTAGCCAAACCTTGCCGCGCTATGGATTTTTGAGCCGTTTGGGTTGGATTCGTCAAGTAATCAGCGTTACCGCTTATTGTTTTTGCAAAATTATCCCAAGGATATGTTGTTGCCGTTAGCTTGCATTGCCTGTTTTCGCTTGCGGACTGCATAACCGTACGATAACGTACATATTTTAAATCTTCAAGTGTGATAATTTCCGCTTCTGAATGAGGTTCATAACCAACTGCTATCAATTTGTTCAGTGGTATGTATAAACCATCATAGCATAGTAAATCTTTGATTTGTTTTGTCTCCGGCATTTTATCGTCACTATTGGAACAGTCGATGGTTATGAAGTCATACAAGGTGTTTACACCATTGATAGCCTTAGCGTAATGAAGTGTTAAGAACGATTCAGCGCATAGAATATTTTCTATTACAGAAGAAGTAAATTCTTTTGTTTCATGGTTGTAGCGTTCACGGATAGTGCGTAAGTCGCAACATTCGTCATTGATGACAAGATGGTCGCTTATAACCTTAATTACTGGCATTTGTTGATTTTCATTCGTAACCAATGTGCCAAATATATCACACTTGAGAGTATTGTACATTGCTGTTTTTTTCTTCATTAAAAAAATCAATCCTTTCAATTTGTTTGGTTTGATGTTTAGGTTCGCATCTTGAGTAGCGGAGCTATCCCAATCTTGCGTCATCTGTTTCTGAACAAACAAAAAGAACCCAATCAACACTATGGTTGAATGAGTTTTCATTTGGTTTTCTCATATACAGAGGGGTAGGGCGTCGAAAGATTTCGTTTTCTTAAACACAAGATGGTACTGCTCTTAGCTATTTTTATTGGATTTATGCATATTAGCGTTTTTTGTCATTGTAGATATATGGCTCTTAAATGCAAAAACCCCTATGACACATGTTTTTATGTATCATAGGGGTTCTATATATAATATTGTGAATTTTGGTCTATGTAGCCGAATTGTTCTAAAGTTAATATGTTTAAGGGTTTGTGATTTCATACTTAAATCGAATAGCAATTCGAGCCTAATCCAGTTAATTCATCCACTCTAAGCTTGTCTAACGGCTTGAACTTTGGTCTTTTTATAGGCTTTCGTGGTTTGTGCTTCTTATAATTTCTCCCAGGGGCTATGTTATATTGATGCCGATACCTGTAAACATGCTGACGGTTTATACCGAGTTTTACACCTATCTTGGCATCGCTGTATCCTTGATGAACGAGGCAGATAATAACAGGAATTATTGGTGGTATATCCATTAAAACCATTATCCTTTCAAATCACTTGTGTATTTTAGGCGCCCTATAATTTAATTACTCCCAAAAAGTATAATTAGCTTGCTGGTAAAATAATTACATATTCCGAAATTTGTGTATAATTCGTGTATAAGTATGTAACGAATGCTCCCATCAGCTTTATTTTGCCAACGGTGGCTAAAGCAAAGGTTATGAAAGGGAAGGAACACTCAAAATCCTTGCATATGGATATAATTTGTTTATCTCTCCTAAAAGCAAGCAATATCGGTCTACTTTGAAAGCTCTATGATATGCATAATTTTAAAGCGTACGTAAAATATCTTCTTGCGGTTTGCGGAGCGACATTTGTTTGCTTATGTAGTTGAGATTGTGTTCATGATAGAGCATATCAATCACCCACTTTGTCATCTGTCATATTGGCACCTTGGATTAAGCTACGAATTCGGTGCTTTAAACGTTCCTTCAAGTCGGCTTCATTTTCCCACATAATGAAGTTATAGTGACTAACATCGAAGTGTAACTGATTTGCTTTCTTCTTGTTTCTATCTTTATCTACAAGCTCATTGCCATCTTTATCTTTAGCTATTTCGTCAAACCACTCTTTCTTGCAACATCTAATAACGTCCAAACCATAACCCTGTGCGTAACCAGCTTCAAAATACGCACCAGGGTTATTATATGTAAAGTCAGTGATAACGAACTTACTCGTTTTAATGGCGATTATTATTTCATCCATAATCACGTTATTATGCTCTTTATCTTTAATCAAGTACGCATCAAATCCGCAGTCTTTACAAGCAGGTATTATGGCATTTTCCATTGCATCAAGCAGGTCTTTCTTGAATCCCATAGCCACAAACACCTTCTTGCTGTCAATGTTTGTTGAACACAATTGCTCCGCTCGTTCAAAACCTAGAGGACGCAGTTTAACCTGGACATTAGTTTCGCCGATCGCTTTGTTGTTAATATATTGCATTTTATCTAATTCATCAAACATTGCTACCACTTCATATTCATTAACTGAGTAAAGTGCATATGGGTGAATGTCAGAGTCACAAGTGGGATACCACCCAACTTGAAACATAAGCTTTTGCCCGATATATTTATTGAACCTGTAAACAAATAATAGCAGATTATCTAATTTCTGCATTGCTGTTTTGGGTATTTTGGAGTAATTTAACATATTCTTAAGCCGTTCAGATGAAATCGTAACATTTTTAAGGTCGTCTTGTTCTGATAATTTACTGTTATAATCCCTGCAATCCTTTGTATTAATTAGATAGCCTGCTAATAAATGTCTCTTTCTTGCATATTTATTTTCAACCTCATACTTGACAGAATCTGAAATTAAATACCTGCCACAGATTGTACAGTCATAAAATGAACTACTGCTCAATACCATCCTATCGGTCATAATTAAGCTATTGCAAAAACAGCAATTTTCATATTTATTATTATTCATTATCCCTCATCTCCCCAATCTTCATTATCCTGCAAAATCATATTCAAGTTATAACTATCCTTCTCAAACTCACACCGCCCCAACAGTGTTTTGGGTATCTTTTGAACGGTTATGCGCTTTTACCGCTTACGGCAGGTCTCATCAAAAGCCTCGCAACAGATTAATAGATGTTCATTTTCAGCCATTTTAAGACTTATTATATCTAAATATTCTGGATAAATGTACAACAAAGTTGCTGTAAAGATAAAGTTATTTGCGCCTTAATAACCTTGCTTCCAGAACAATTGGAGGTCAGAGTTATAGAAATAGCCTTTTTACTTTGCCATTGCTAGTGTAAGCGTTTCGGCGTTGTATTTAGGGTTAATAATTAAATATTCGCATTAGTTCATATTTAATAGCGTCTTTTCATCATCAATACTTATCGGTGGTTTAAAGCTTATCTTTCAATACTTGCCTATCCAGGTTAGTTCCAATCGTTGCAACCAGCTTGCTCCTACCATATCTTTATTGCCTTCAGCTTATTTTCTATTGAATCATTATCTGGCTGTATTTTATAAACTTCAATATTTTTACTCATAGCAATTTGACAAAGTTTGTTTTCATCCTCTTTTTGGGTAGAGGCACCAATATAAAGCGCTTTTGGTGTAGCGAAGTTTATCGAATCAAATTCCTTATTCTTATCAAGATTACAAGGA
This sequence comes from uncultured Defluviitaleaceae bacterium, assembly GCA_964533945.1. Taxonomy (GTDB): domain Bacteria; phylum Bacillota; class Clostridia; order Lachnospirales; family WRBF01; genus CAZHPA01. The sequence continues at coordinate 2,832 of CAZHPA010000015.1, read as the reverse complement.
ATATCAATGAGTCGCCATTCCTTTTCGTGTTTCCAATCTTCACCTTTTAGTATTGATACATTAACAAGAAAAAGTGCATCTATCAATGCTTTATCATTAATTATTGCTGCACGAAACCAATCTAAAGCATCTTTAGTTGCGTTGTACCGATTTTTAGAATAAATTACAGGAAACAAAACAGGGAAAAAACCATTAAGCTTTTCAGTCATTTTGTCCATATCATATTCTAATGCAAATCCTTTGCCACCGTCAGCATAGTACCCCCACATCGTAACTGAATCAACGTCTTCTGTAAAACAAGCTATTTTTTGTCTTCTTCCCCAGTTTTTGAATTCTTTGGAATATTTTTTACAAATTGCTAACTTATCTGCATATTTTAGTGGGGCTTCAATTCCAAGTATCTTGAATATATGTTTAACCAACTCACTTAATTCAATAAAGCAAAGGCTATCAAACTGATCATTACACGCACTTGCTGACGATAACCAAAGTTCATCATTTTCAAAGGCGCTTATAGTATAGTCGGTACATCTACGATACCTAAAAAGTGTTCTATTTTCAGGGTAACACAGGGATATTTTATGCGCTATTTCAGTACCCTGAAGAATTTGTTTAGTACCATGAAGAATTTGCACATTGTTAGTTCCTTGGGTGCGTATGCTTATATTTAACTTCATACTTTGCATTAAAGCTTCATAATTTTTGATACTTTCAATTCTTTTAAATTCATATTCACTATTAGACATAATATCCCACCTCATTACATATTATTGTAGCGTAAACAGGAACTAATTTCAATAATTATTAAAGGTTTCTCCACGACAACGTTACATTTGGACAATTATTGCAAGTATACAACTCGAATAGCACAATTTGCAATTATTTGCATGTGATGCGGAATTTAATGGGGATTATGTATTCAAAATATAGGGAAGTGGCGCGAAATGGTAACAGGCAGTCACTCTTTTGATGATAAGATTAAATTTAACCTGGTATAGCAGGTAAATAACAAGGCAGAGAAACTTGTAGCCCCTCTGCCTTGATTTTATGTTGGATATGGAAACAAATTTCTTTACTGCTGTTATTTACGCATATAGATTGCTGAATAATTCTTTTATGCCTTTGATACCCGCTTGAACACCTTCTGCCCCTGCCTTTGAGCCCACATACATACCAAATGCTATTCCCACCGGACCGAAGATAGAGCCTATTGCTGCTCCGGCTATTGCACCGCCGAAACCGCCAACACTTGTACCAATTTCTTCTGCTGTGCCACTAGCTCTTGACATTGACTGGTTCATATCACTGTTTCTAGCATTATGTACCACGCTTTGAAATAAATCCATAAATATCCATCCTTTCAGAATAAGTAAGACAATTCGTTTCTTTTCATATATTTTATTACATTTATACCACTCCCCCTTAATTTCACTGTTAGTAGTGTCTGATTACTCATAAACTTTATATTAATGATATAACAAACAAAATAAGAATCAATTCAACTAAAGCCAATAATGCGGAGCATAACAGCGTTACAACGCCTATATAATAACCTTTGTATGTCAGGCTGTGTTTAAGGGCAAAAAAGCAGTGTATTGCTACAGGCGCGCCCACAAGCGTTGCCGCAGATACGATTATTGCCACGATATAAAATAAAGCACGAAACCCAATAAGGCTTCTTACCCTAAAACCAAGATTGCCCCTTAAAGCACTTTGACCATACAAAATGCGGTCCTTTAGGTAGGCTAACACTTCCTCAACCGACTGGTTAGCGTAATACTCTGCTTGTTGGTTGGCTTCCTTTTGCCTTTTCAAGAATTGTTCCCATTCGGTATCATTATCTGTATTCTTGTGACCGCCATATGTACTCGATTTCCCATAACCGCCGTATGACGAATTTTGTTTGTTTCTATACTCAGCTCTTTCACGGTCATATAGAATTCTTGTTTCAGTCGATTTTAATATTTCATATGCTTCCGCAATTTCTACAAACTTATCGTGTGCATTTAGTTCCTTGCAGTTGTCCGGATGCCATCTTTTAACAAGCTCCCTGTATTTTAGCTTGATTTCATCATATGAAGCGTTCTCTGCAACACCCAATATGAAATAATAATCCTTTATTGCACCATAAGTCATGCTGTATATCACCTGCCTCTACCGAGAGAACCAAAAGACGCTACCGTAAATGTTCTTCAAGCGAAACAACAATATTTCTACCCTGATTTAGGACTTTACCTCTGATAACGTGTATGCCGAATGCTATTGCAATGGCAACAACACCCTCGCTGCCGTTCCCTTCAAACAAAACCCCAACCCCACCAAGACCAAATAAGCCGAAAGTAAGTGTAATTAGCAGGTTAATAAACCATTTTAATTTATACACACACTTTATTTCACTGGCATTTTGGGTTATCACAATTTTAACAGTTGAACAGCCGAGTTGTACGCAGCTACTTCCAGAAGCCTTAATCCCCTTTACTTTATGATTCCATACATGGTTTGGTATCGTTTTAATTAACCCATATAATCCATCGGCTGGTAAACTGCAGCTTGGCATAAAAACCTTTGTTCGCTTTGCAGACGCATAATAAATTATACAAAGTGCAACAGAGCAGATTATAAGACCTATATTAAACAAAGCACTCAATTGACTCATTGCATAAGGCATTGCATAAGGCATTGCATAACCCCTTTCATATGTTACTTGCTAATATGAGAATCCATGTTCTTTTCTGACCACGTTTCTCCCAAACCTTTTACGTTAGGATCGTTGCCCTGAATACCAGCCCGTTCTAAAACTTTATCACGATCCATCCAATAATATACATCTCG
>CAZHPA010000014.1:0-41726 GCA_964533945.1 uncultured Defluviitaleaceae bacterium | reverse complement strand
TGGGCACTTATGCCTTGCCATATTTGCCAAATAATATTGTTTAACTTCTTCTTCAGTCATTGTTTCGCCTTCTTTTAAAATTACGCAAGCCATAATTTCTTCACCGTATTGCTTGCTTGGAACGCCAATAACTTGAACATCTCTAACTTTTTGGTGTGTGTATAGAAAGTCTTCAAGTTCTTTTGGATAAATGTTTTCTCCGCCACGAATTATCATGTCTTTAATTCGTCCTGTAATTTTATAATAGCCATCTTCGTCAACGGTTGCTAAATCACCGGTGTGAAGCCAGCCTTCAGAATCAATAACAGTAGCTGTTGCTTCAGGCATTTTATAGTAGCCTTTCATTATATTATAACCTCTTGCGCAAAATTCACCTTGAACATTAGGCGGTACTTCTTTTCCTGTTTCGGGGTCTATAATTTTACATTCAACGCCGGGAAATGCACGCCCAACTGTTGAAACACGTCTTTCTATTGAATCCGAAGTTGTTGTCATAGTGCAGCCGGGGGAAGATTCGGTTTGTCCGAAAACAATTACAATTTCTGTCATGTTCATTTCATCAAAAACTTGCTGCATAACTTTAATAGGGCAAGGAGAACCCGCCATAATTCCTGTTCTTAATTTAGGGAATTTAAAACTTTTGAATTCGGGGTGCTCAAGCATAGCAATAAACATAGTTGGAACGCCGTGAACTGCTGTGCAGTTTTCGCTTTGAAGTGCATTTAAAACTTTAATTGGGCTGTAGTAATCAATTGGAACCATAGATGTTGCATGAGTTATGCAAGCCATTATAGCAAGAACAAGCCCGAAGCAATGGAAGAACGGAACGCAAATGCATAATTTATCTTCAGAAGTAAAGCTCATGCCGTCGCCTATTGTTTTGCCGTTATTTATTATATTTTTATGAGTTAGCATAACGCCCTTTGGAAAACCCGTTGTTCCGGAGGTGTATTGCATATTTATAACGTCGTCGGGGGAAAGGGAGTTTGCCAAATCGTAAAATTGTTGCATTGAAACGTTATTTGCAATTGAATATAAGTCGTTAAAAGCAATCATGCCGTAAGGCGTTTGTTCTTTTCCGGCATAAATAACTTTTTTAAGCATAGGTAGTTTTTCAGAATTTAAGTCGTTTATAATGGGGGAATTTAATGTTTTTAATTCGGGGCAAAGCTCATTCATAATTTCAACATAGTTCGAGTCTTTAAAGCCATCAATTAAAACAAGAGCTTTTGCGTCGCATTGACGAAGCAAGTATTCGGCTTCGTATACTTTATATGATGTGTTAACCGTAACCAAAACGGCGCCGATTTTGCATGAGGCAAAAAGCGTTAAAATCCATTCGGGAACGTTTGTTGCCCAAATGGCAACATGGTCGCCTTTGCCTATTCCTAAAGCCATAAAAGAACGTGCTAACGTTTCGCATTCCTCGTTAAACTGATTCCAAGTTCTGGTATAATCCCGGTCTGTATATTTAACAGCTAAGTTGTTCGGGTAATCTTTTGCAAGGTTTGAAATAACATCGCCAACCGTAATGTTCAATATTTCCATTTCGTGCATTTATGAAGCCCTCCTTTTTGTTTTAGTAGATTTTAGCACAAAGGGGCTTTTAGTTCAAATGTTGTTTTTGTCCACTTTAAGCCCTGCTGCAGTCATTTCGTTTGCAATTTCATGTCTCCAATATCCTTTTGAATCGTAGTCTATGTATAAAACGCCGTCTATATCCGAAGGCTTTTCAAAATTATTGCTTTGCTTTAATAGCGCAGCAACTTTATTTCTTCCGATTAAACCCATAAAGTACCCATGCTCAAAAATTACATTTTGACGTGCCCTATCTTTTTTAAAGCTTTCACCTTGCGATTTTAAATAGCCTTCATCATCTGGAGATAGTAATATAATTGCAAAAGCAGCATTTTTAGCAATTTGTTCAAGCTTTTCTATTACTGTTCTGCCTGCGTTTGATTGTTCATGCAAAATAAATTCTTTATATCCAATTTTATTAATAAAGCGTGCGACTGCTTCTTTCATTTCGTTGTTATGCCCATGCACTATAAATACTTTTTTATTTTGAACTTCAGGCTTCTCAGATAAATTAGAAATTTTAGTTTGAGTGTTATTGTTGTGCCTATGTAGTGTAAGCGCCTTCTTACTTTGCACTTCGGATTTCTCAACTAAGCTAGAAACCTTGGTTTGAATACTTTTCATGGAAGCTTCATTTTTCATATCTTCAACAATTTCTATAATTCTATCTATAGTATTACATGCCCCTTGATAATCTGCAAATATGTGTACGCCATCGCATACTGAAAAAGTTAAATCGTATACAGCTTGTATATATTCATGGTATGGTTTATTGAATTTAAATAATTTTCGTAACATATCTGTCAATTTTTTATACCAATCAAAAAGCTCTAAACATATATCATCTACAGTATCAAGCCCTTTTATTAATGCAAATTGTTCTAAAGCAGTATCAATTTTCATTTTTGCTATTTTTTCATTGCCTATAAAAGCAAGTCTTTCTTCTTCCAATCCAAATTTCTCCTTTCTGCAACAAAATTAATTTAATTAACTTTTGAATTTACAAAAGCTCCGAAAGCTTTTTCTTCCCAACAATATTATACTTGTTTTTCCCCGTTGTCGCAATAACATCAATTTTACAAATCGCCGAAAAACTGCAAAATTCGCAAGCTGTTCTAGTACCTTTTTTGTATGGCAAAACGTCAATATTTCCTTCTACAATATTGTTCCCAATATCAACAACTTTTTGTACAGCAAAATCGCAAAGCTTATTAAATTCGGCTTCTGTTGCAGCAGAAGTGCCTTTTCCGAATTCGCCTGATTTAAGCACTTTAACTGGTATGACGTCAGACTTAGACTCTATGGTGTTGTCCATTTTCTTAATAACATTTTTATCCGCCAAAACAAGCCCCGACATTTTAAACGTTTCTAAAACAGCTTGTTCCAATATTTCAGATTTTTCTATTACTTCCATAGAATTTGAATTGGTAAAATCAATTATTGGGTCATCTATGTTAAAATAAAATATACCACCCGGTAATACTTTTGTTTCAATTTTATCTTCTCCAAAAAGCTTAAAGCCATTTTTAATAAATGCATCTAAATATAGAAGAAGCTGAAGCTGTATGCCAAAATAAATGTCTGATACGTCGAATTTGGTTTTCCCTGTTTTATAATCTATAATTTTAACATAGTTGTTGCCGTTTAAAAACGCAACGTCTACCCTATCAATTCTTCCTGTAATTTTAACAACTTGCTTTCCGTTTAAGTTAATAGAAACAGCGTTAAGCGGCGAATTGTTTGAAAATTCAACTTCTGTTAAAATAGGTTCAAATTCACCACGCTTAATATGCTCTACAAGCGCCCAAACAGATTTTTTTGCAATACGTTTAACCCGTTTTATTGTGTATTTGTGCTGTGCTGTGCTTAACATGGCTTCGCTTGCAATTGTCGTTGCAATGTTGTCTACGCAAATATCAACAAAGGAGTTAATTTGCTGCATGTTAATATTTCTCCAGCTTAAATTATTGTCTTCAACAAGCTTTGTAAACTGCTCAAGTACCCCATGAAACAAGTTGCCCAAATCAATAGGTTTAACGTCGTATGCAGCTCTTTCTTTTGCCTTTAAGTTATATTGCAAAAAATATGAAAACGGACATTTGGCGTATTGTTCAAGGCGTGATGCGGTTGTGTGAAATTCTTTACCATATAAATTTTGAACAGATTTTAAACGTTTTTCAGCTTTGCCTTGTAATAGCATTTGTTTCATGTTTTCAAGCAGTTCGCCATAATGCTTATTTTCTGCAAACCATTTAAACATAGCTAGTTGTTCATCTTCTATGCTTCTTGTGTTTTCTGTACTTTCCCAGTTTTCCAATTGGTTTTGCTCTACAAGTTTTCTTAAAACCTCCCCCATTTTGGCAAATGAAGGTTTTGGCAATGTTATTTTAAAATCATTTTCTTCCTTTTGGTTTAATTTTGGGAACAATTTTAAAAGTTTAGGAATAAGCATAGATGGGCGCTTTGCTTTCCCTTCAAGGTTTCCTATACTGTAAGTTAAAATTAGCTGTTCTGTCGGTTTTGTTAATGCCGAATATATTAAAAATTGCTCATATGAAATTTTTTGCTTACTGTCTGGTGCAATATTAACACCTAAAGTCTTAATTTCGCTGCGTTCGTCGTCTCCTATTAAATTGTTTTCGTCGATAGCTTTTGGCAATATGCCGTCGTTTGCTCCCAAAATAAATAACATTTTAATTTGGGCAAGGCGTGTTCTTTCTAAATCTCCAACAACAACTTGGTCTTGCGTTGGAGGTATAACGCTTAGTTCAATGGCATTAAACCCTGCATCAACCATTTCTTTGAATTGCCTTAAATTAACTTCCCGTTCGCCAAGCGTTTCAACAAGCTTTTCGAACAAATCGCAAACCTTTTCCCAAATTTGATTATGTTTAAGCGCTAAAAAAATATTTCCGCAAGCGTTCATTTCGTCTGCCCATTGCGAAAGCTTAATGTTTATATACAAGCTATTAAGCATTTCAAAAATCATAATAGCAAAGCCTTTAACAGTATTTTTTGCAGGATATATATATTTTAAGTCGTTTAAAAGCTTGTCCTTTAGCTCGTGTATTTGCTGCTCGGAAAACATGCCGCTTTCAAATCCATATTTCCATTTTTCCAGCTTCCATTTATAGCTTTTAATTCCGTATGCAATAACGTAGTTTTCCAATATATCAACTTCGTCACGGTTAAAGCTTGTTAATCCTGTTTTCAAAAATCTAAAAACCGATTCATAATTCCAATTAAATATAAAAATGTCTATAGCAGAGCGTATTAATTCAACAAGAGGGTGGCACAAAACATCTTCTTTTTGGTCTATAAAATAGGGAATGTTATATGTATTAAATGTGGATTTTATAGCTTTTTCATATTCTAAAAGCCCACCTGTTAGTATTGCTATATCATTAAATTTGTTTTGGCTGCTTCTAACGAATTCAATTATTTTTTCGGCAATAACAAATGCTTCCGAATATTTGTTAGAACATTTAATAATTGAAATATTTTCAACGTCACTTACATATTTTACTTTTGAATAACTAAAAAAACTGTGTTCTAAAAATGCAAGTTCTTTTTTGCTTCTTAAATATTTTTGAAGGAATAATGGCGGCTCAATTAAAATGCCGCATTCGTCTGCAATTTTCGTAATTTCATTTACAGTTGATTTTGTTTCATAAAATGGGTCTTCGTGCTTTAAATTTTCATAGCTTATTTTGTTATCTTTAACGGTTAAGCTTATTGTAGTTTGTTTTGCATTTATTAAAATACTTTCGATAACTTTATATTCTTGCGGTGTAAAGCCGTCGAAACCGTCAATCCAAACATATGTATTATCTAAAAATCCCGAATTGTTAATTTTATCAGGAAGAAAGGATAGTGCTGTGTCAGTTGACAGGCAAGTTGTTTGCTTGCAGTAATTCATAAAAATTTTATATATGTCGTTAAGCTTTATGCGCAAGCTTTCACTTTTAACTTTAGGTATTAATTCCAAAAAGCTATCAGGGGATATGTTATATTGAAACAATTCTGTAATCATAGAAGAAAGGTTGTCTAAAAAGCCTTGCTTATCTATGCTTTTTTTAAATATTAAAAGTTCATTTGAAATATCTTGTGCAATTTTTCTAATCAACATAATCTTTCCCATATCATCTAGTAAAGTTTTGCCGATTTCACCTGTTTTTGAGTATACGTGAAATGCAAGCCGCTTAAAGCTTAAAACTTGAGCGGAAGTTGTTGCTTTGCCTTCTGTTAGCATAACAATGCTTTTTTCCGCCTGCATTGAAAATTGTTCGGGAACGATATATATTATTTTGTTTTGCTTGTCTTTTTTAAGGTAAGCTGATATTTCCAAAAGGCAAGCTTTTGTCTTACCGTATCCTGCACCGCCGAATATATACTTCATAAAGCCCTCCTGTTTAAGCTAACTAATAGGACGTATAAAATACGCCCTATTAGTTTTTAGTCTTTAGTCTTTGAATTCTGTGCTGTTAATTTCGCTAAAATCTTTTAAAGAATTTGATTTTATCATTTTGTTTGAAAGCGTATATAAATTGTCGCCTATATATAAAATTCTTTGAATATGTTTTTCGTAGTTTCCGTTTTCGTAAATTCCAGATTTTAACATATCTTGTTCATTTAAGTGACTTATTTTAGATTGAAGCTTAAAGCCTTGTTGCATATCAATGCTATACACAAATGCCCCCTGAAACTTAAATTCTCCATGTTCCAGCTCATTCCCTTTTTTGCTTTCAGGTTTTACAAATAAATCTACAGGAAACGCTAAAATATTTCTTTCCTTTGAAAAAAGCAATGCACGGTGGTTATAGAGAAGCGGCGAATTTGTGCCTCTATCGCCTATATATTCAACAAAAAGTTCTTTTGGATTAGATACATCAGAAACATCAAACATAGACATTTTCATACCTAGGTAATATGCGCTGTCTTTAATTGTTGTTGTATCTTTTCCAAACCCGATTAAATGGTTTTCGTCATATGGGTGTAAATAGTCACTGTATCCTGGAATTTTTAATGCTCCCAATATTTTTGGGTTGTATGGGTCTTCTAAATCTATTGCAAAAAGCGGGTCAACAGTTCTAAATGTTACCATATATGCACGGTTTCCCATAAAGCGCGCCGAATAAATTCTTTCATTGGGTGCAATATTTGTAATTTCCCCGACAACTGAAAGAGCATCATTTAACACAAATAAATTGTTAGAATCGCCATATGTTGTTGCAACTCTAAAAAAGCCGTTGTGTTCATCCATTGAAAACTGATTTAATACTGTTCCGTTAATTTCTCCTTTGAATAAATAAGTTACATTGCCGTCATCGGGAGATAGGGAGAACTTATATATAGTCGTTTTATCACCGGCAAATGATGGCACGTTAGTAATTCTTGAAGAAGATGTAGCCAAATCCGCAGTTGCTAACTCTGGCATTACAGCTGAATCTACAATTCCTAATTCTGGCGTTTCTGTTAAAGGTTCTATTGAAGCTGAAGATTTTATTAAAGCTTCTGGCGAACGTTGTAATCCCATTGAAGGTATTGTTATATGAGTATAATAATCATAAAAATTAGTTGCTGCAATATACAAGCTGTCTTGGGAAGCATAAATATTATGCCCTGCACCCAAATAGCTGTTAACTTTAACTTCTTGCACTTCACCGTCAAGCGTAAATCCGGCAACTGTTATATAATTATTATCGACTATATAGCCATCTCGTATTACATCAGGAAAATAATATATGTCTTTGCAATCGAGTTCAATAAATTCATCTTTAATGTTGCTGTCTTTGTATAGTGGTAAATCGTTCATACTGCCAAGCCAATTATTAGTTACAATATATATTGAATTGCCAATTTTTCTTGAAGAAGTATAATTTCCGTCTATACTAACTTCCCTAAGCTTTTTAACATCTGCTCTATTTGAAATATCGTATACAAAAGCCGTAGTTATAGATTTATAATAATGCGATTTTAAAGCTTGGCTTGAATTTCCTATAACAACAAGTTTATCCTTATCAACATAAATTTCGCTTGGAAAAAAGCTGTCGATTTCGTATTTAACATCATACAAAACTTCTAAGCTTTTAGCTTCAATAACAGAAATTGTGTTATTTCTAACATAATAAATATGGTTTCCGTCTGTTTTAATTATATCGCCTTCATCAACGCCTTCAACTTGAACGTTAGTTTTTGAAAAATCGTCCCCTAATCCTGAAGCACTGGTAGAAGAAGCCGTTTCTTTCATTGCTTCTCCTCCGCTATATTCAGGGGCAGCATTAGGCGCAGGGGCAGAATTAGAAGAATCGCCTTTAGCACCAGAAGTAGTAAATGCAAAAGCTTCGTTATCGGCGGAAGGTTTGGAGTTTTCCAGCAAAACTTCATCTTCTAGTGCAATTTGTTCTGTTATTTGGTGTTCTGGCTCCAATCTTAAAACAAGCTTTTCAAGATTTTGTTTAGTTTCAACGCTTGGCAATTTATTCACTTTTGAAATAAGCGCATTAACGGTTTTTTTATCATAATCAACCTTATTAGAGCTAATAACAATTAGCCCTTTTTCATAAAAAACTTGCTTATTTAAAGCTTCTGCTAAAAATCTAAGCGGAACAAATGTTGAATTTGAAATGTTTGCCGCTGCTGTATCCATTTGTTTTTTAACGCCGTTTACGTACATTGCAGTTTCGTCTTGTTTAAAACTAATTTCATCTTTACCTAATGCAACGCTTGCCGTTTTAGTTGATTGTTCCCAACTAACTGTTGCATTAAATGCTTCTGAAACAAACCTTAATGGAACTAATGTTCTGTTATCTAAAATTACAGGTGTTAACTGTTTGTTTTGTTTATCAACATACATTTCTTTGTTGTTAACATAAGCTATTGGGCTATTAATAAATAAAATAACGGAATTTTCAGCTTCTTTTAAAACGGTTTCAGAAGTTTCTTCGGTTTTAGGGTTTGATTTTTGCGCAAATAGTGTTGTTGAAGCAAAAATAGTTACTACTAGTATAGCAACAATAATTTTTACAGCTTTCATTTTATACACCGCCTATATAATTTTTTTATTTTGTAGTTATATAGACGCTGGTTTTATAAAAATGTTCCTTTTTATAATTAGGTAACGTGCTTTTTCATATTTTTAAGCGCAGATTTCTCAAGCCTTGAAACTTGTGCTTGGCTAATTCCTATTTCATCTGCAACTTCCATTTGTGTTTTGCCTTCAAAAAACCTAAGGTTTAATATATGCTTTTCACGGTCATTTAATCTTTTTAGCGCTTCTGAAAGTGATAAGTTTTCAAGCCATTTTGTATCTGTATTTTTGTCATCGCTTACTTGGTCCATAACAAAAATAGCATCGCTTCCATCATGGTACACAGGTTCGAACAAAGAAATAGGTTCTTGTATTGCATCAAGTGCAAAAAGAACATCTTCTTTTGGCATATCAAGTTCTTTTGCAATTTCTTCAATAGTAGGTTCTTTGGAATTTTTATTAATTAACTGTTCTTTAACTTGCAACGCTTTATATGCCGTATCTCTTAACGAACGACTAACACGAATTGAATTGTTATCTCTTAAATATCGTCGTATTTCCCCAATAATCATCGGTACGGCATATGTTGAAAATTGAACTCCTTGGTTAATGTCGAAGTTATCTATAGCTTTAATTAATCCAATGCAACCAACTTGAAAAATGTCGTCAACATATTCCCCACGGTTATTAAACCTTCTAATTATGCTTAAAACAAGTCTTAAATTGCTATATATATATTTTTCTCGTGCATCTAAATCGCCTTGTAATATTTTTTCAAAAAGGAGCTTTTTTTCATCGCCTTTCAACACGGGCAGCTTGGCTGTGTTAACTCCGCAAATTTCAACTTTATTATTATTCATAAAGCATCTCCCCAAGCTAATTTTTCCACTCACTATAAAATCATGTCCTAAGACAACAAAATTATACGCAAAATTAACTGGTAAGAGTTTCCTATTTTAAACTCCCGCTTTCTTACTTCCTCTAAAAACTTGACATTTTGTTGACATTTTTACTAACCTATTTAGCGATATAATTAAATAAAACAAAAACGCTATGTTGGGAGGTAATATGGAGGAAAAACTAAAAACTGCAACATTAGTTGACAACCAAACCACTCAGTTTGGTTTGGCAGTTAAAATGTATTTAATCAATCTAAAACAAAGATTTCCGCTATTAAAACTATTCAAAATGTATTTGAAAGTAATTTGTCGAAAGTGTATAGATGTCATATAGCTTAAAAGCGAAGCTTTAAGTGATTACAAAAATGAAGTTAATAATTTAGTAACATTTGATGAAAATTCTTTGGTTAAGCTATTTCAATACGAGGCAGATTATGTTGCAAATGTAGCTGTGTTAGATAGTGCAAAAACTTTAGGTGTTACACAATACATATTTGTAGCAACAATTGATGAAAGAACGTCTTCAAAATGCGCAAGTCTTCATGGTAAAATATTTAAGCTTGAAGATTTGAATGAAGAAAACATTCCGCCTCTTCATCCTAATTGCAGAAATACTTTAGTACCGCTTGACACAAAAGATTATTATGAGAATGGCGGAACTAAAAATTATAATAAATGGCTCGAAGATTATTTAGACAGAAATTTTAAAAATAAAAACACTCTGCATATTGCTTCAAAAACAGAGCCAGAAACTATATTAAGTAACAATGCGGTAATTTTTGCTGATTATAAGCTTAGCTCGAATACTGCTAAAGTAACACAGGAAACATTAAATCCAATAGTCAAGAAAAATATACTTTACAATCCAGAGTTAATACACAACCCAAATTCAGCATTAAAATTTATTAGCTCTGATACCAACATCAAGCCATTAGACAATAAATCAAATTCAGCTATATCGACATTAACCAGCAAAACCAATAACAAATCTGATGCTAAAAATGCTTTCGGGCTTGACAAATATGTTGTATATACTACGTTTGATGGAACTAAACTTCATGTTGCACAGTCTAATGTTAAGTTATTAAAATCACTTGAAACACTTGTTTTTGCCTTAAAACAAGAGGGCGCAAATAAAAACTTATATTTAAAGCTGGCTAAAGAGAAAATAGAAGAACTTGCAGTAATTATAATAGGTGAGCAACCCGAAATTGATTCATTGCTTAGTACAATAGGTAGCTCTAAAGTTAAATATAGCGAATTACTTGAAATTGCAGAAAAGACTTTAGAGCTTGTTAAAAAATATGCTTCTGCTTCGCCTTATGGTATTTTAGAAAATACAAGCGAAAGCTTAGAAAGAGTTGAATACACTTTAAAGCAAGTGCTCTTGTTTATGTCGTTTTATCCCGATGGGGTTAATTTTAGAAGATGGCTTGACAATTATAATGAGCCCTTTAATGCCGAGAAATTTAAAAACATAGAAAAACTTACCAAAACAATAAATAATAATCTAGATAAGCTAACAAAATCTGAAATTGAATCAATAACAAAATACACAGGAGATAATTATGTTAATATAAATAACTCTCTTAGGGGTTTGGATAAAATGACAGATTCAAACAAGATCATTGATGAAAATTTAAGTTCTGCTTTGGATAAGGCAAGCTTGCCTAACGATGTAGTTGTTTATAGAGGCACATCTACAGAAGCTTTAGGCGATTTAAATGGATTATCTCCAAAAGAATTGATTGGCAAAACTTTCGTAGAGCCTGCTTATATGAGTACTTCTACAGATAGCACGGTTGCGTTAGAAACATTTTCAGGAAATGTGCAAATGACCATAAAGGCGCCTAAAGGCGCAAAAGGTTTAGACGTGTCGTTAGTAAGTCAATTTGCAAATGAATCGGAAATTCTTTTTCAATCTGGACAAGTTATGCAAATACAAGCGGCAGAAATAATTAATGATATATTACATATTATTGTAAAAATTATTAAATAAGGATGTGGTTTTTTGAAACAAAATAAGCAGCTAACATTACATGAAAAATGGGAATTGGATATTCAATCGGCAAAAATGGGTGGTGCTTTTATAATTTTAAGAGCACAATGCGAAATATGCGCCTATGAGATTGAAGGAAATGCTGAAAATTGTCTGAAATATGTAAATAATGAGCATAAGCCAAACTTTGTAATGAAATGCCAAAAGGAGTGCCCTAGATTTAAACATAAATATACATTGAAGTTTCAAGCTTTGGCGAAAAAAGATGAGCAATTTTTTGGTGGCATGTTTGGCTTTTTTGTAGGCGATGCCTTAGGTGTTCCTTTGGAATTTGAATCTAGAGAAACTAGAAAAAAAGAATGTATACAAGAAATGAGAGCTTATGGAACGTATAAGCAATATTTTGGCACATGGTCTGATGATTCATCACTGTCTCTATGTTTAATTGACAGCCTAAAAGATGGATATAACTTGAAAGACATTGCGAATAAGTTTTGTAAATTTTATTACGAAAGTTATTGGACTCCATATAATAAAGTTTTCGATATAGGCATTTCAACAGCAAAAGCTATCGAAAGAATGAAGGTTGGAATAAATCCGATTAGCTGTGGGGGGAATACCGAAAATGATAATGGCAATGGTTCGTTAATGAGAATTCTTCCATTGGCATTCTATTTAAAAGAAAAAAGTGCATTTGAAAAGATTGAAATTATTGAGGATATCTCATCATTAACTCATTCGCACAAACGCTCAAAATTGGCATGTATAATTTATATTGAATTTGCTATTAACTTGCTAAACTCAAATAACAAATATGAGGCCTACGAAAAAACAGTTGATTTTATAATGAAATATTGTAGCAAGTCATACCATAGTGAGTTTGATAATTTTAAAAATATATTACTCAATAACATATACCTATACAACGAAGACAAAATCTTTTCAACAGGTTATGTAATCCATTCTATTGAAGCTGCGTTGTGGTCTTTTATGACAACAAAAAGCTATGAAAAAGCAGTTTTAAAAGCTGTTAATTTAGGAGGCGATACTGACACTATAGCAGCTATTACAGGAGGGCTGGCAGGCATTTGCTATGGTATTAATTCCATTCCTAGCAATTGGATTCAATGTCTAGCCCGTAAAGAGGATATATATAAATTACTAAAAGAATTTATTAACTGTTGCAACTTGTAAATTATAAAGGGAAACAGAAGTGTTAAGGAATATTATACCATAATGAAAATTCAAGAACTTGAAAAAAAGCTATTAGAAATTAACGCACCTAAAGACCTATATTCTATTTTAAAAGGCGGATTACCTAACGAGCAATATTGCATAACTAAGTCGGGCAAAGGTTTTGAAGTATACTACAGCGAAAGAGGTAATAAATCGGAATTAAAAGTGTTTGACGTTGAGGATATGGCGTGTCAACATTTTCTAAAAAAGATTAAAGAACTATTTTAAATCACAAAGCAACACAAAACAACTTATAAATATAAAATCGTTCCATTAAATATGCCTAAAATAAATATAAGGAGAACAATATGCTTGAAAGTATACTTGAATTAGAAAAACAATTTGAAGCTTTTTTCTATACTGAGTCATTTTTAAAAGTTATTGAGTTAAATTTAATCGACTATGAATTTTGGTATCTTATGAATAAAAATCAAATATCAACTAGGCGTGAAGGTTTATTAAAGAGATTTCCAAATCGCAATTTAATACCGTTTGCTCGGCGTGATGATAATGACGATATAGCGTGTTTTGAGGTAGGATATGGCGAAAGAGTTTTTATAGTACACGATTTTGCCACAGAAGGCTGGGAACGCAGGCAAGAGTTTGATAGCTTTTGGTCATGGTTTGTAAATGCAATTACTGAGTTAACAGAAATGAAATAGAAAACGGAATTAAATGTAAAGCGGTTGTTTACATATCAAGGAAAAAACTTATAAAAAATAGAAGTTTTATAAAGCAATAGCAATAAATTTAAATCGTAAGTTCAGTAATAAAATATATACGCAAGCTACATTAAGTTAAGCTAGCTTGCGTATACAATCTTCTTCTTAATTTTTAACAACCAAGCTTTAATCATTATTTTTTCTCATAGCTTTGAAAAAGTTGCTCATTAATTTACTGCATTGTTGTTCTAAAACACCTTCAACAATTTCAACTTGATGATTAAATAACGGTTCATTTAATATGTTTAAAATAGACCCGCCGCAGCCTGCCTTTTTATTTCGTGTTCCAAACACAACCTTTTCAATTCGTGATTGAACTATAGCACCAGCACACATTGGGCAAGGTTCAACAGTTACAAAAAGACTGCATTTTTCAAGCCGCCAATCTCCTATAAATTTACAAGCTTTATTAATTGCAATTATTTCTGCATGGTGAAGCGGATTTTTGCTTGTGTTTCTTAAATTATAGCCCTCGCCTATTACTTTGTCTTCAAAAACTATAACACACCCTATAGGAACTTCATTTAATTCCATTGCCAAAACAGCGTTTTCAATAGCTTTTTTCATATAGTGTTCATACAAAATTTTCACCCCTTGTCAACTTTAGCCATTCATGCTACTATAAGCACATACAAATATTAAAAGCGTTAAGAAAGGAGATATATTTTGGGCAGATTTAGTTATGTTAGAAAAGGCGGTTATGACCCGGAAGAAGTCGACCGATATATTGAAACGCTTGAAAATACAATTAAAGAATATAGAGAAATTGATACGGCAATTAAAAACGCAATAATAAGCGCTCAAATTGCCGCCGATAATATCGTTAAAAACGCAACCAAAGAATCTAATAAAACAAAAGCAATTTTAGTTCTTCAACTTGATGATATTATTAAATCCATTACAAATCAAAAAATGGTTATTGCAGATTTTCAAGAAGAATATAATTTGTTAATGAAAAAATATCTGCATAATTTTAATGAGCATGACATAATGGAAATGTATTCTAAAATTGACGAAATGGAACAGTATTTAACAAGGCTTCAAAATTCTGTACCAATTGATGATGAAGCAGTTTACGACTAAGGCGTACTACAACGCCTTAGCTTATTACTAAATTCACATTTCACGCCGTCCTTCAAGCGCACGGGAAAGCGTAACTTGGTCTACAAATTCCAAATCGCCCCCAACAGGAACTCCATGTGCAATTCGTGTAACTTTAATGCCTTGGGGTTTAATTAGCTTGCTAATATACATTGCAGTTGCTTCCCCTTCAACATTTGGGTTTGTTGCAACTATTACTTCGCAAACATTGCCGCTTTGAATTCTAAGTAAAAGCTCCCTGATTTTTAAATCTTCGGGAGCAACATTGTTCATTGGGGAAATTGCACCGTGCAATATATGGTAGCTTCCATGAAATTCCCCTGTGCGTTCGTATGCTGCCATATCTCTTGGGTCTTCAACTATCATAATTGTTGTTTCATCACGTTTTGCGCTGCTGCAAACTTTGCAAGGGTCACTATCTGTTAAGTTGCAGCAAACAGAACAATATTTTACATTTTCAACGGCTTCCGAAATAGCGCTTGATAATATTTTTGCACTTTCTTTAGGCATTTGTAAAATATGAAAAGCAATTCTTTGCGCCGATTTATTGCCTATTCCGGGAAGACGTGATAGTGCCTCGATTAATTTGCGTATTGGATTTCCGTAATAATCCATAGTTATTAAAACATTCCTGGCATAGAAAATCCGCCTGTAACTTTGTTCATTTCGTTAGTCATTAATTCATCTGCTTGACGAACAGCTTCATTAACAGCCGATAAAATTAAATCTTCAAGCATTTCAATGTCGTCTGGGTCAATAACATCGGGGGAAATTGTTACTTTTTTAACTTCTTTTTTACCAGAAATTTCAATTTTAACAGCACCACCACCCGATGTTGTTTCAATTATTTTATTTGCAAGACCTTCTTGCATTTCTTCCATTTGGCGCTGAACTTTTTGTGCTTGTTTAACTAAGTTGTTCATGTTCATACCGCCGGGCATTCCTCCAAAACCTTTTGCCATTTTAATTTTCCTCCTTATATTCACTATAATTAGTTTGGTTTAAATAAAATTGTTCATCATTAGCAAACGCAATTAAATTGCCTATTTCATCTTCAAACTTTAAATCTTCGGTTTCAAATAAAGAATCGTTGCTGTTGTTATTAACAGAAGAAGCCGAACAAATTTTAATATCAACTTCAAAGTCAAGCTTGCTTTCTAACGCTTCTTTTAAAGAAGTTAAAACATTTTCGTTGCTAACAAATTCTTTGTGCGAATCTTTAACGTTAACGGAAATGGAACTATCCCCCGAACATATAGGCCTTGTGCTTTTTAGTATTTTAAAAGCTAAAGGCGATAGCTTGCCTAAAGTATTTACATATAATAAAAAGTCGTTCCAATTTTTAATTAAGCTTTCAAGCTTATTTGAAGCGGCGGCTTGCTTTTTAATGCTTGTCTCAGATGCTGCTTCTGCCTTTTTAGCTTTATTGGTAAGTATTTGCTTTTCATCTTTTTTAATTCCAGAACTTCTAAAATTTTCAAATTCTTCAGAATTCTCGGTTTTTTCAGGCTTTTGAATCTGAACATTACATATTTTAATGCAGGCAACTTCAAGAAATATACGCTCGTTTAATCCAAGCTTCATTTCTCCTTGAACGCTTGAAAACGTGTTAATGTAGTATATCAAAGTTTCAGCACCTATTTCAACTGCTTTTTCAAAAAGAGATGAAATGTTTTCTGTTGGAAGCAACAATTCGGAACCGCTTAATGAAACAAGCAAATTTCTAAAGTGAGCAATAAGCTCGGAAACAAATTGCGAAATATCACGCCCGTTTCCCGCTATTTCGTTTATTATTTCAATGCATTTTAAACTGTTTTTTTCAAAAAGCGCATCAGTTAAATTAAAGAAAACAGCATTATCAACAGAACCTACAATTTCCAAAACTTTTTCTAAAGTGATGTTTTCGTTGAAATGGAATGATATACATTGGTCAAGTATACTTAGGGCATCTCTCATTGCACCATCTGAAATTTGAGCAATATATTTAATTGCATTTTCTTCTATTAAAACGTTTTCATCTTTTGCATATTTTTTAATTGCTTCGGTTATTTGATTTGTTGTAATCCGCTTAAAATCAAACCGTTGACAGCGTGAATGTATTGTTTTGGGAACTTTGTGGGGTTCTGTTGTTGCCAAAATAAAAATGACGTGTGGCGGCGGTTCTTCTAATGTTTTAAGCAGTGCGTTAAAAGCACCCGTTGAAAACATATGCACTTCATCAATGATATACACTTTAAAATCGCCTTTTGCCGGCGCATACTTAACTTCATCTTTAATTTTGCGAACATCTTCAACGCTATTATTGCTTGCGGCATCAATTTCAATTATATTAAAGCTTGAATTTAAATTGTTACAAGCTTCGCATATACCACAAGGTTCGCCTTCTAAGTTATTTGTGCAATTAACAGCTTTTGCTAAAATTTTTGCTGTTGATGTTTTACCTGTTCCTCTTGTTCCGCAAAATAAATATGCGTGAGAAATTCTTTGAGAAATAATTTGGTTTTTAAGCGTTTGAATTATATGCTGTTGCCCTATAACATCTTTAAATAAAGTAGGCCGCAGCTTTCTATATAAAGCTAAAATTTTAACCGCCCCTTCTCTTATTTAATATACTTGTTAAGGTGTACCGCATTTTCAGAAACCGAAAACCCGTTTTTCTTATAAAACTTAAAAGCTTCTATTTCACGGTTCGTTGATAATGTAATTATTGCAACGCCTTTGGCTCTAAGCTCTTTTTCAATAAGTTCTAGCATTTTGCTTCCCAAACCTTTGCCTTGGTAGTTTAAAGAAACTGCAATTTCTTTAATTTCATACATATTACTAAAGAAATAGTTGTTTAAAGTTCCAAAGCAAAATCCTAAAAGCTTGCCTTCCTCAAAATAGAGCATTCCTATAAAATTTGGTGTATTTGCCAAATCGGTTAAATATTTAAAAATATTTCTTTTGTTTAGCCCTTCATAATTAAAAGGAGGGCTTGTAAATACTTCTAAAAGAAGGTTAACACATTTATCAATATATTTTGTTTTATAGTTTAAAAGCATGTTTTAACACCTTTTTTATATATATTATAGCACCTTGCATTAACATATTCAACTGCCGCCTATTTCATAGTATAAGTATTATTAACTTTTTTTGTTGCAATTAAATTAAAATTAGATTACAATATTAAAAAACTGTAAGAGGAGGAGAAAAATGTCGTTTTTAAGAAACGCTGCACTAACAGCTTTAATAGCGGCAGCAACTTCTTTATGCGTCTTAGCCGCACCGGCATACAATGATGTTTTAGAAACCCATTGGGCATATTCTTCAATTTCCAAAATGGCAGATAAAGGCTATATTTTAGGCGATAATTCTAATAATTACAAACCGGATAGCTACGTTGACAAATTTGAAACAAGCAAAATTTTAGCTAAAGCTTTAGGCTATAAAAGTACAGATACAGCAATAAATGAGGAAACGTACAAAAAACATAAATCTCTTTTAGACCAATACCAAAAAGCGTTTTTAAAATGGACAAACTTAGCAGATAAAGAAATTGCGTTTTTGCTTGAAAAAGGTATTTTAACTAAAGAAGACTTGGCGCAATTTGTTATTAAAGATGTTGATGGAACAGAAAGGTTAAGAGCAACTTCAAGGGAGGAACTTTCGGTTTTTTTAGTTAAGCTAATCGGCAAAAAAGATCAGGCGCTAAGTTTAAAATATACAAACAGCTATAATGATGATAAAAATATTACATTAAGCGCAAAACCATATGTATATTATTTAGCAAAAGTTGGCGTAATTGCCCCTTCTGATAACTTTAATCCAAAAACTGCCGCAAACAAAGCTATTTTTGCTGTTATGCTAGATAAATCAATTTCGCTTTTGCAGCAAACTAAACCGGAAGAAACAAAGCAAGAAACTAAAGAAGAAACTAAAGAAGAAACGAATTTAGAAACAAGTATTCAAAATGCTGCCGAATTAATTACAAAAATTGAAACTATAACAGGCGTTGTTGATAAGTTGTATCCTTCTGTTAACGGTATCCAAATTACAAATTCAAGCGGCGTTAAAAAAATATATAAGCTTGCAACAAGCGTTACAATCTATGTAAACAATTCAATTAAAACAATTAATGATTTAGAAGAAGGCATGAATTTTGTCGGCGTTGTTAATAATGGCAGTTTGGTTGATGTTAAAGCACAAAGTAATGCGCTATCAACTACTACAACTACAACACCCAATACATCAACTACAACGCCTAATACGTCAACTGCAACACCACCAAACCAAACGCAAGCTCCTCAAACTTCTGAAATAACAACAAAGTTGTTTACTTTAGAAGGGATTGTTAAGTCTGTATCTGATGGTGCTAAAAAAACTATTTCGGTTGAAGTTCGCATGTTAAACCCAAGAGGAGATATAACTACAGAAACTAGGGAATATTCTGTTACGGCAGATGTTAAAATAACCCGCGGAGATTCAAGCACAACGTTCGATAAAATTCAAGATGGGGACGTTTGCAAACTTCAATTTTTCGGCGATACGGCAGTTTCTATTGAGCTTGAAGAAAAAAACAGAAAAATAAATGATGGCATTTTAATCGAAAAAAAATATATAGAGCAAACAGGCACTCCTATTTTAGTTATTTTAGACAAAAATGATAAAAAACACGAATTTAGAGTTACAAGCACAACAAAAATTGAACGCAAACGAAATCTAGCAGCATGGAACGATTTAAGAAACGGCGACATTATTCAAGCAGAAGCCGAATACGACAGACTTTTAAGCATCGTTGCAACAAGCACAAGTTCTACGATTGAAGGAGTTATTGAAGAAATACACAACACAAAATCAAAGTCTTTAATACATTTGCGTGATGATAAAGGCGAAGTTAAAAGCTATGAATTAATTGCGGGAACTGTTGATGTATATTCGATTCGCTTAAATTCAAGAGTTAGATTAAGGCTTGATAGCTTAGAGGTTGAAGCTATAACAATTTTAAAAGAAGCTCCAACAGTTTATGCAACAGGCTATGTTCAAACTGTGTCGAACAACAAAGTTACAATTAAAGACTTATCTTTTACATCAAAAGATGTTTTATATAATTATTCAACAATTATTATAAATTCAGAAACAGGCGCAACAGTTAGTCCTTCTTATTTAAAAGAAGATATGAGAGTTTATATTGTATATACATCAAATTCTTCAAACATTGCTAAAACAATTACTATTTTATCATAGCTATTTTTGCCTATAGCTATAATAAGTTAAATAAGACAAAAACAACATGGAGGTGAAAAATGGCCGGTAATTTTAACAACAAAAGAATCAGAGGCAGGCAAAGAACATCAGCGCAAACGGAGCTTTTGTCAAGACGTCCGGTCAAGCCAAAAATTAACGGCTTCCAGAGATTTATGCGCCGTTTGGTTTTTGGAACTAGGAGAATTTTTTCATCATTACAAAATAATACAAAAGCTTTTACTTTTTTACCGTTTGCGTTGATTGGCATTTTGCTTATTTCGTTAATTGCATTTACATTTTGGTTTTTTACCAATAAAAATGCATATACAGTATTTGTAGACGAAGCTAAAGTTGGAGTTATTGCAATGAGCAAAACTTTAACAGATGAAATTTTGCTTAATAACGCTATATCAAAAATTTCGGCAGATGTTGGAATGGAAATTAAAGTTGAAGAAAAAGTTGCTATAAAGCCTGTTCATGCTTCTAAAAAAGACATGCAAACAACTGACTATATTGTAAGCGAAATATGCCAAAAATTAACATACACTGTGAAAGCTATGGCAATTAGAGTTGATGGAACTTTAATGGCCATAGTTAAAAACAAAGCAGAAGCAGATGAAATTCTTGAAAAGCTTAAAGAACCATACATTAAAGAAGGACAAGATTTAGTTGAAAAAGATTTTTTAGAAGATGAAAAATGCGAGCCTATATTTGTTAATATAAGCGAAATTATGAAACCAGAACAAGCGTATGAAGCTCTTAATATTTTTAGAGATGTTTCAGAAACATATGAGGTTAAATCCGGAGATACTCTTTCTAAAATTTGTCAAAAGGTTAAGATGACTTTAGAACAAATTGTAGAAGCAAATCCAGGATTAACACCAACCACAAGACTTAGAATAGGACAAAAGCTAAATGTTATTGTTAAAACTCCGCTTCTTTCAGTTAGAACAGTTGAAAAGAAAGTTACAACAGAAATAATACCAAGAGAAACCAGAACATTAGAAGACCCCGAAAGATATAGAACATATAGAGAAGTTATGGAACAGGGAAAAGATGGGCTTTCTGAAACAACAGAACATATTATAATGATTAATGGAGAAATAGTTGAAACAAAACATATAGATACCGTCACAACAGCAGAACCTGAACCTCAAGTTATTAAAGTTGGAACGAAAGGATAATGTATTGAACATTTTTTTAACAGTTGCCTACGACGGCACAAACTATTGCGGCTGGCAACGTCAAAATAACGGAATAACAATTCAGGCAATGCTTGAAGCTGCTTTGTGCGAAATATTCAAAGAGCAAATATCGGTTTGTGGCTGTAGCCGAACAGATTCAGGGGTTCATGCACTGTCGCAAGGCGTTGCCTTTAAAATTTCAAACATAAAAATACCACTGGAAAAATTACCGCAAGTTATAAATAAAAGCTTGCCTTGTGATATTGTAGTTAAAAAGGCTGTTTGCGTTAACGATGACTTTAACCCACGCTTTAACGCAACTAAAAAGATATATTTATATAAAATTTATAATAGCAAATTCAAAGACCCACTGCTTAGAAACTATACGTGGCATATTGAACAGTTGCTTAATATTGAAAAAATGCAAGAAGCAGCAAAGCATTTTATAGGAACTTATGATTTTAAGGCGTTTTCGGCGACAGGTTCTGATAGAAAAACAACAGTTAGAACACTATACAACGTAAGTGTTGAAAAGCTAGATAATGTTATAACTATAATGGTTGAAGGTAACGGATTTTTATATAATATGGTTAGAATAATAGCAGGAACGCTTGTTTATGTTGGGCTTTTAAAAATTGAACCTAGTGAAATTAAAAGCATAATTTTAGAAGGGGAAAGAAAAAAAGCCGGCAAAACAGCACCGGCTTGCGGACTTGTCCTTTATGATGTTTCGTATTAATATTCCCTCTTTGATAGAGGGAATATTTTTTATAGCATTATTTGTCGTTTAAATAAATCTTCTATCGTATCACGTTCACGTATTAAAACATGGCTTCCGTTTCTTAAAAGAACTTCTGCAGGGCGTAAGCGATTGTTGTAATTGGAACTCATAACATAACCGTATGCTCCGGCGTCTAAAACCCCTAATAAATCTCCTTCTTCAATTTTAGGAAGGTTGCGGTCTTTTGCCATAACATCTCCCGATTCGCAAATGTTGCCAACAACAGTTACAACTTCTTTTTCGCCTAAAGCCTCGCTACCGTCTTGTTTGTAAACTTCAATGTCGTGGTGCGAACCATATAAAACAGGGCGCATTAAAGCGTTAAAGCCAAGGTCTGTTCCAATGTATTTTGTTTGCCCGTTATATTTAATTGCATGAACTCTGCCTAATAAAACACCAGATTCCGCCGGAATGTATCTTCCGGGTTCGATTTTAAACGCTAAATTTTTTCCATATTCGCTTATAAAGTTATTAATAAATTGTGTTAAAGTTTGCCCAAGTGATTTTAAATCAAGACGTGCTTCATTTTCCTGTTTTCTATATGGAATACCAAAGCCGCCGCCTAAGTCTATAAATTCCAATTCATCAAAGTTTTTGGCAATATCAAGAAGATTTTTTGCCCCTTCAACATATAGGCTTCCGTCCATAAACAAAGAACCTATATGTTGGTTAATTCCTTTTAATTTTAAATTATATTTTTTAAGCAATTGTTTAACTTCTTGTATATATTCAGGGTTTACGCCAAACTTTGTGTTTTTTCCTCCGGTAACAACTTTTTCATGGTGACCTGCGCCAACTCCCGGATTAAATCTAATTGCAACATTTCCGCCGCAATTAACTTTTCCCAAAGCTTCCAATTGCGATACAGAGTCTACGCTAACCAAAATGCCATGTTCTAACGCAAACTTCATCTCTGCTTGTGATACGTTGTTTGGAATAAACAAAATTTGTTCAGGCGAAAAGCCGGCTTTTAATTGGGCAACAATTTCTCCCGGCGACATAGCATCAGCATCTAATCCTTCTTCTTTTGCAATTTGCAATAGCGCCAAGCTAGAATTTGCCTTAATTGAATAATTAACTCTAAAATTATCATATGATACTAAATTTTTTAATTCTTTGCATCTTTGTCTAAAAATCTTTTCGTTATATACATATAACGGCGTATCATATTGTTCTGCTAAAAACTGCGGATTCAATCCTTCATAAAAGTCATTCATTAAAAAAATCTCCTTTATCTATTATCTGTTGAGTTTTATTGAGCTTTAATAACAATTTTAACATTCTTTCTACAATTTTGCAACAAGGCATAGCGCATACGGCAAAAATAAGTTGAAATATTTTAGATATTAAAGTATAATTTTTATAATATTTTACGTGCAAAAGACTTTATATGCAAAAGAAGGCGAAGTTATGGCAAAGTTAAAAGTAATGTTTATATGCAGCAATTGCGGTTCTAAATGCCCAAGATGGCTTGGAAAATGTCCCGAATGCGGAAGCTTTAATACGCTTGAGGAAGAAGTTGTAAGTGTTAACAGCTCAAGCGCTGTTGTTAGTGAAGAAACTTTATCGGTTAAAGAAATTAAAGCAATTAACAGCATAGAGCCTATGTCGCACCAAAGAATGGCAACAAAAATTAATGAACTAGATAGAGTTTTAAGCGGTGGTATAGTTTATGGTTCATTAGTTCTTTTGGGTGGCGACCCCGGCATAGGAAAATCTACCCTTTTGCTTCAAATATGCCAATCTATAGCAGGGCAAGGAAAAACCGTTTTATATGCTTCGGGGGAAGAATCGGCGCACCAAATAAAGTTAAGGGCAGATAGATTGAAAGTTACGGCAAACAATTTATATTTAATTGCTCAAACAAACATTTCTGTTATAGAACAAGCTATTAGGCAGTTGAACCCTTCACTTGTTATAATTGATTCAATTCAAACTATGCATCGTGAAGAAATAGCAAGCGCACCGGGTAGTGTTTCTCAAGTTAGAGAATGTACATCTTTTTTTATGAAAATTGCTAAAACTTTAAATGTTTCTATAGTTATTGTCGGTCATGTTACAAAAGAAGGAGCAATTGCAGGGCCCAAAATTTTAGAACATATGGTTGATACTGTGCTTTACTTCGAGGGAGAACGCAAAGAATTTTACAGAATTATTAGGGCAACCAAAAACAGATTTGGCGCAACAAACGAAATTGGAGTTTTTGAAATGAAATATGACGGGCTTTCCGAAATACTAAACCCTTCAGAATATATGCTTTCAGGAAGACCGCTTGCCGCTTCTGGTTCTATTGTAACTTGTTCTCTTGAAGGCACAAGACCAATTTTGGTTGAAGTTCAGGCGCTTGTAACTTATACAAACTATGGGTACGCAAGGCGAGTTTCAACAGGCATAGACCAAAACAGAATGTCTATGCTTATTGCTGTTTTAGAAAAAAAGGTTGGTATGGAATTAAGTACATATGACAGCTATGTTAACATTGCCGGCGGGCTGAAAATGGCAGAACCCTCATTAGATGCTGCCGTTGTTGCTGTTATTGCTTCAAGTTTTAGAAATAAAATTATTAATCCTTTTACGCTTACATTTGGAGAAATTGGCTTAACAGGAGAAATGCGTGCTGTAACAATGGCAGAGGCAAGAGTTTTGGAAGCTAAAAAAATGGGCTTTGAAAAATGCATACTTCCAAAAGCAAATTTAAAAGCTGTTCAAAATATAAAAGGTATTGAATTAGTTGGCGTTTCTAGCGTTTCAGAATTGCTTTCCCAATTATTTAGTTAGTTTAGAGGAAGCTACAAAATAAAATTAAGCATGGGCTTTTAGTTTAAATCCATGCTTAAAAGTTGAAATTACGAGTAATATTAGTATGTTATAAATTCAATTTCAATATTTCCGGAAACACTTGAAACATTAAGGGTATTTTGCGCTTGGTCTTTGTTTTGAAAGTTTTTGCCTACTTTATCACCGTTTAAGTAAATAGCTCCGCTTACTGTGGAGAATGATTTTCTATAATCCTGTTCTTCTCCTAAAATTTTTAAATCAACTTCGCCTGAAACTGTTGTTGCGTAAATATCTCCTAAAAATTCGCCTTCAACTTGAGTGCCTCCACTTACAGTATTGCATTCAAAGTTTTCAAAAGATGTTATGTTCCCTAAACTTAAATCGCCTGATGTTGAACCAACACCATAGTTTTTAGAACTGCAGTCGGTTATTTCAATATCTCCGCTTGTGCTTTTTGCATACATCATGTTTGATGAACTAACTTCTTTTAAAACAATATCTCCAGAAGCTGTAGATAAACTAAAGTTGTCGGTTTGTGTTCTTGAAATTACAATATCTCCAGAAGCTGTTTTAATATCAATATCTTCTAAATATTGTTCAACGGGCAAAGAAATTCTAATGTATTCACCGCTATTTCCCCAATTATTATTGCCCCAATTACCGTTTATGTTGTTTTGAATAATTTCTAAAAATCCATTGTTATTTGAAACTTCAAGTTCATCTAATAATTCTTCTGATATTTCAACAAAATATTCGTTTTGAGAAGGCACAATTTCTATGTCTAAATCTGCAACTCGTATTTTTATGTTGTTTATAGGTTCTGTTTGCCAATAATAACCGCTAAAATTTTCTGATTTATTTCTTTTTGATGCTCTTTCTTCTTTTAGCATATCTCTTTTAGTCACATCCTTTGAATACATTCTACCAACACTACTGCGATTCATGCGATTGAAAAGAAATCCAAAATTAACTCCTGAATTACCAAGATAAACAGATGTTCTTCCGCCTAACGAAACGCCCGCAACCATAAAAACAATACCTGCTACTGCCATTGCAAGCAAAGCATTTCCTAGCTTGTTCATTCTGCACTCCTCCTAATTAAAAGCTTGCCAAGCATTTTCTGCAAGCCTATTCCTGAAACTTTTGAAAGCTTAACACTTCCTAATAAAATTGCAACGCCTGCCGAAAAACTAAATAACCCAAACCCAAAGAAAAACAATGCTGTTGGAAATTCTGTAAATATCATTCTAACGCTCAACATTACAGAAAAAACGCCTCCCGCAATTAATGCAACACCGCTAACGCCAAAAGCAAAATAAGTTACAAATGCCGCAAACACTAAAGCCGCCGCTGTTACTGCAACAGACAAAGCTATAGGTGAAGCTATAATTGCCAATATAATAAGCCACGGAGATTTGCCGCCCGAGCCAGAAGTTGTTTTGGTTTCATTTATTACATATTCGCCCATTATTTTTGAAGCAATTAAGTCGGGCGAACCAAGTTGCATTAAAACTTGCTGTTCGTTTTCTTTGCCTGCTTCGTTAAAATATTCTTCATAATAGTTTATTGCATTTTCAACTTCGGCATATGGAAGTTTTTTAAGCTTTCTTCTTAATGCCGCAAGAAATTCGTGCTTATTCATTTATGCCCCTCCTAACAATAACTTTTCTATAGCTTGTTTATAAAGCTGCCAAACATTAACGTATCCAATTAAAGTTTTTTCGCCCTTATCTGTAATTTTGTAATACCGCCTGTTTCTTCCGCTGAACGCTTCGTCATAAGTAATAACAAGCCCTTCTTTCAGAAGCCGCCTTAAAACAGGATAGAGCGTCGACTCTGAAATATCCAAGGTTGTTTGGATTTTCTGAGTTAAGTCATAACCATAAGTTGCTTGCCGCGATAAAACACCTAGCACACAAGCTTCTAAAAGAGTTGATGCAACAGAAAATGTCATATTTTTTTCTCCTTAGAATATTGATTATAATATTATACGTCATATAATATTATAAGTTTGATTAAAATTATATTTTTTTAATTTTTATTTTATCAAGGGTAGATACAAAGACAAAATGCACCGAACAAACTAAAATGTGTTCGCTCGGCAAGCATTAAGCGTTAAATGAAGTTTAAAACTTTGGCCATTTATAATAAGGCGCTGCATTTAGAAATGAGAAAATGGGATTTTGCCGAAAAACTGTTTTCTGCAAAACAAAAGATAAAATATATAAAAGGTTAGTATTTAGTAAGTAGTTCTAAAAATTTAGATTCGTTAAGTACTGCAATATTCTTACCTTCTTTAATAAGCTGTTCTGCTTTCTTTTCTTTAAGACTAAGCCCATCATCAAAAACAAGCTCTGGGTCTTGCTTGCCAACAAGCAAGTAATCTGTTTCCGATGTGATGCTACCTTTAATTACTCCGCCAAGTTCGCTTATTCTTTTCATAGCCTCCATTTTTGTTAGTTCCTGAGTTTCCCCTGTAAAAACAAAAACTTTGTTATAAAAAATATGCTTTTTATTTTGCTCTTGAACTATTATTTTAGATTTTGTTGTTTGGGAATTAGAATTTTTGGCGTTTTTTTGTATGTAGGGTTTAAAATCTTCAGGGACATCGTTGTATACATCAGGCTCAATATATAATATGTTATTTAGCGGGCAGTCGTTGTGCTTAATAAAATCTATAAGTGACATATATCTTAATTTTTTTACAACTTCAATAACAATTTCAGCCGAGGTTATAACTTCAGACAAAGCTTTATGTTCGTTTTTAGAAGGTAATACATTCAAGCTTTCGGCTAATTTTAATAGCTTCTTATAGCTTATTTTTCTGTAGTTTTTTGATACGTTAACAATATCGCAAAATGGCATGAAAGAAACTTTTAAGCCGTATGTGCAAAGGCAACTTGCTAGTATTTTCATATTAATATCAGAATTATAAGCCAAAACTAAATATTCGCAATTGAAATATTTTGCTATTTTAGCAAAAACCGTTGGAAATTCGGGT
This sequence comes from uncultured Defluviitaleaceae bacterium, assembly GCA_964533945.1. Taxonomy (GTDB): domain Bacteria; phylum Bacillota; class Clostridia; order Lachnospirales; family WRBF01; genus CAZHPA01. Next base: position 14,194 of record CAZHPA010000014.1, on the reverse strand, counting down.
TCGTTTTCAACCATTTCCGGGGTTATTTTATGGGATTTAACATTGCGCATAGAAAACTGCATATTTGGGGGTTTAATTAAATGGTGCTGCGTATTTACTATTTTCAAGTTTTCAATAACAGCAATAGCAACGGCGCAAGCGCTGTTCATATTATTATTTGCAGTTTCAAAACTAACAGTAATAAATTTATCATCTTGTAGAAAATTTGCCACTCAATCACTTCTTTTCATGAAAAATTTTGCTTCCAATTGTATTTTCACTATATAGTAATGTCAAATATATGTCAAGCATGAATATGCATACAAAAACGGCACAGCTAAAGCGCCGTGCCGTTTTTACATTAGAAACTATCTTCCCAAATTAACTTGCCATTCTGCTAAATATTGTAACAATCTTACTACGTCGGCTGTGTCAACACCGTTTAAACCGTCTGTGTTTGCCGCTTTAAGAGCTTTTTCTGTTAATTTAACTCCATTCCACTTAGCAACGTGTTGCATTAAAAGTACCAAGTCTTTAGCGTTAATTACTCCGTCTTGTGTAACATCGCCGAATAAAATGTCTTCTTCTTCAACTATTACAGCTCCGTTTACGCAATATAACAAAATTTCGTTTCCGTCTTCGTCTGAAATGTCGTCTTCGCTATGTGTAACTGTAATTGGAATTTCTCCAGGCGCAACGCCTTCCTTAACTTTAAACTTAATAGTTAAAACTTGGCCTTTATCATCAACGTTAGTTGCAGATGCCCAAACAAATGAAACAAAATCAAGGTCTTCCAAAACAACGTTTGGTTCGTCCATGTTAGACTTAGAGTTTCCACCGAAAGTTCCATGTGCCGAATATGAAACAGGTGTTAATTTAGATTTATCGTAATTAAGCTTAAATCTCATTCCGCTAAGCCCCGGATTATCTACCAACGAAACGTTAATTGAAACTTCTTCTCCTGTAACTGCAGAAGCTTCCGAAACATTTAAAGTTGCAAAACCAACAGGTGCTTCACTGCCCGCAATACCAACAACTCTAATTTCAGCAGCAGACAAGAATTTCATTTCAGAATTGCCGCCGTATGAATCTTTAACAACAATCTTTAAGTAGCGTGCTGTATTATTTGCATTATATGTTGTTGGAATTGGTATTGTTTTTGTTGATGTATCATTTGTCCATTCTAAGTCTTCAGCAATTTGTGCCCAGCTTTCGCCATCCATACTTGTAAATGCATCAATTACTTTAAACATACCATTTTTGCCGCCATCTTGGCGAGGTACATATTCAAATTGAGTTAACCCATACTCTTGGTTTAAGTCCATAACTATTTCAACAGGCAAGCCTGCATCTCTAAACCAATCTGTATGCCAATGCTCATCTCCTGAATCAATACCGTCAAATGCTTTTTCAATTCCATGGTTTTGTTGGTCAATGACTTTTTTGCTGCTTCCGATTGCCGAAATTTTTAAACCTGTTAATGTAGTTCCTTCTTCACTTATTAGCTTAAATTCTGCTGCAGAAACAAAGTTTCCGTTAACACCTTCTACAGTCACGCCTGTTGTTGAATCTGTTACAACCAATTTAACAAATTTTGCAGTCACAGCAGTTGGGAATTGAATAGATTTTTTAGTGCTATCATTTGCCCAAGCTACGTCTGAAGCAACAGAAGTCCAATTTTGGCCATCTACGCTATACAATAAGTTTGCTTTTAAAATGTTTCCGCCCGAATTTCCATCTTGGCGCGGTACATATTCAAAAGATTTTATTTCAGTAGGTTCTTCAGTGCTAAGTGTAATGTCTACAGGAAGAACAACATCTTCCATAAATTTTGAATGCCAGAATCCGTTTGCTTCGTCACCATCTACTGCTAGTGCAAGTTCATGACCTTGTTGATCAACAACAGCTGTTCTTTTACCAGCTAATGCAGTAGCTGTAATGTTATAAACAACTTCGGGTTGTTTTTCGGGAGCCTCAGGCAATTCAAAGAACCTAAATTCTGCTGCCGAAAGATATTTTTCGTCTGGGCCATCGTGTGTATCTAAAACAGTTATTTTAACATAACGTGCTTCCGATGTTCTATTAAGGTTAACAACTTTAGTTTCATTGTTTTGTGCAAATTCTGGTACAGCTTCTTCATTAGACCAAACTGTGCCGTTTGTGCTGTATGACAATGCAATGCGCTTAAACGAACCGCCAGAACTATTGTCTTGACGTGGTACATATTCAAATTTTCCTAAATATGATTGCTTTTTAAGGTCAAACACTACAGAAACAGGAAGAAGCGCTGGTTGTTCCCATTTTGAATGCCAGAATGTGTTTTCATCGCCATCAAGAGCGTTTGTTCTGCCTTCGCCTGGTTGGTCTGGAACTTCAAAACCGCTGCTATTTGTTGCTTTAATGATAGAAACATTTCTTAACAATGTTAATGGGTTTTCATCCCGAACAAAGTTAACTTTATATTCTTTAATCGTTCCATCTTCAGCTGTAACTTTAATTACTGTTGTTCCTGGAACAGATGTTGCTTTTATAACTTCTGCTGTTGCATAAATGCTTTGTGTTGCATAAGTCACATTAGGTACTGTAGAGTTAGGAGCTTTAACTTCATATTCGGTTACAGAAGGCGAAAATTCAGGCTTTAATTCAAGGCTATTTTGGATTGATAAAGAACCTAAATTTGCATTGCTTGATTTTTCAGATTGAGTGCCTTCAGCTTTAAAGAATTTAAACGATGATGCGGAAAGGAAATAGCCATGCCATTTTTGGGCGGTTTCATTCCAATAACCTGTATCCCCAGATTGGTCTGATATTTGACCGCCAACAGAACTTAATACTTTAAGCATAACTCGGTCTGTGGTAACGCCTTCGTCTAATTCTATATATTTTGGTGCAGAGCTTCTTGCCCATTCAACACCTTCTTTTGCAACAACCCAATCATTAGTTTCTTCATCCCAATACAAGAAATCAAACTTTAAAATCATGCCGTTAAAGCCGCCATCTTGACGTGGCATATATTCTAATGAAGCAAACGGAACTCTTGCCCCTAAATCAAATTCTATATATGCAGGTAGCTCAATAGCTGTTTGCCAAACCGAATGCCATTTTGTAGTTGGGTTTCCATCAAGCGATTTTGCTCTTTCTTCTCCCGGCTGATCCATAACAGGCACAAATTCTTCGGTTCCTCTGACTGTTTGATATACATTACCAAACTTAACGCCTTTAATAAGAAGTGCTCCTGGCGGAGTATCCATTCCTTCAGAATTTTCTGCTTTTAAAAGCTTAAATTCAGCAGCTGTAACAAAGTTGTCTTGTGCAATCTTTTTAACTTCTTTAATTATTACCCTAAACTTTTTAGCCCAAATGTCTTTAGGTAAGTTCAAAGATTTAGTTGTTGTGTCATCTTCCCATTCAACATTTTGGTTTGTTTTAACCCATTCGCCGTCGTATGTTAAGTATTCAAAATCAACCTTTAAAGGACGTCCGTTTGTGCTGGCTTTATTAATAACGTAGTCGAATCTTTCAATGTTGTAATACTTTTCAAGTTCTAATTCAACTGTTGCAGGCATTGTAACGCCTTGATACCATTTAGAATGCCATACGCTATCTTCGTCTTTATCAATTGCATTGTCAATTCCTGTTCCTGGTTGGTCTTCAATAACATTTCCGTTTGCATCTTTCGAAACTATGCTAACGATTTGTGGGAAAAGAGCCTCAGGGTCTGAAAGGTCTGGGTTGTCTGCATCAGGATTTAATGCATCTTTAACCCTTAAATTGCTAGTTACTAAATTTCCAAAGCTTGGTGTCATATCAAATTCTAAGTTTTGTTTTGCTTTAACTTTAAATGTTGATAAAACAACTTCTTCGTTGCCTGTTGTTGTTACAGTAGGTTTGTTTCCAACGTTTGCGAATCCAACATATAGTCTTTTAGCACTTGCTTGAGTTTCCAATGTTTTATCAGGGTTTAACCTTGAAAGATGACGCATATTTTGTGTTGGTTCTGTAGGTTGCGGAAGCTCTAAAAGTTCATATTTAGAAGAATCAAAAGGAATATCTAAGTCAAATGCATATATGTCATTTAACTCTTTTCCGATAACACTTACTGTAAATTCTTCTCCTGCTGCAACCTCTGTTTTTGAAGGCTCTAATCTAAGTTCGCCACTAACAAATGTATTTTTAGGAACAACTCCGCCTTCAAGTTGTCTTGTAACAAATGCAGCATCATATATATCAATTATGCCATTGTAGTTTAGGTCTGAATGTTGTATTTGACCCCAAAGACTATCTTCAGTCATACATCCCATATAATATGCTGAAAGTTGTAATAAATCTTTATCATCAATAACGCCGTCTTTGTTATCCGAATCGCCTGGTGCCATAGATGTTGTTCCATCTACTTTATATGGTCTAAATTCTTTGCCGGCAATGAAATTACCTACAGCATCATTAACAGTTAATTTAACATATCTTGCCCAAGGTTGCTCTTGAAGTTCAATAAGTTTAGCACCGTAACCGTTCCAGTCAACTTCATCAGCTACTGTATTCCAATGTTTTCCATCTATACTAACCGAAAGCTTAACTTTGCCTCTTATAACCCCATTAGAGTTGCCGCTGCCATCACGTGGTATATGTTCAAATTTGTCTAGTTTATATACTTGCTGCATATCAATTATTAAATCTGCCGGGAATTTAACAGCATAGCCATATACAGAGTGGAATTGAGTGCCATTATCATTATCAACAGCATTTTCAATTACTTCGCCCGAACTGCTGTTTCCAGGAACGTTTCTTCCGCTTGCATCAATTAATTTAGCTCCAAGGTTTGGAGGAACGTTTCTATATGGATCTAATTTTGTTTCTATAGAAACAGGTTCCGACCATTCAGAGCTTCCTCTTGAGTTAAATGCACGTATGCTATATGTATATTCAGTTCCATAAGGCAAGTCTTTGTGGAAATATGAGTTGCCGCTAATATTTGTTATATAGTAATCTAAGCCATTTCCAACTATATGTATTTCATATTTAGCAGGAACGTCTTCTTGTTTGTTCCATTGCAACAAAATGCTTGTTGGCGTAATATTTTCGTCTGTAGCACCAAAACTAGCTGGAATTTGAGGCACTTGTTCAGAGCCGTCGTCGCCTTCAACATACGTGTTGTTAAATCCATCAACAGTTAAAACAACAGTGCTTGATGTTACGTTAGCTTTTTCAACTTTAACATAAAGTTTAGGTGTTGTTATAATTGGTGCTAATGCATCTGCAAATTTATTTAAATCTGGTGCAGAATTATATAAGTATACGTTATTTCCAGCATCAAATTCTTCCTGAGTTGAAACTCCTGTTAATGAAACTTGGCTTCCATTTATTGTTGCCGAAACCGATGAAGGTTGTTGCTGAACATTAACAATAAATTCTGTTCCACGCATATGATCTTTGTTAATTTCTGAATAGTTGCCTTCTGCAGGGCTAACTGTAATTGTTGCTGTTCCCGTTCCTGTTATTGGAGCTTCCGATGTAATTTTAGTTTGTGCATAACTTCCTGTTTTATATCTTTCTGAATAACCATCATCTTCATAGAGCGTAAATTCTGTGCTGCCTGAAGGGTAGACTTCAAAAATACGTGGTGCATCTTTTGGTATAACTTTAATTCTTTCGTCTTCTACACCTTCACGCATTGGAGTGTCGTTTTCAACAGTCATAGGAATAATTGCCCCGTTTTTAACCAAAAGCGGAAGTTTCCAAAGTGGAGCTTCAAGGCTAATTACTCCGCCGCCTTTATATTGAACGCCTGTAAAATAATCAATCCAAGTTTGGTTGCTGTCAGGTAAATATATGTCGTTTCTTACTCCAGCATTATTGTCTTCTGCATTATATATAGGAGCAACTAAGAAATTAGGGCCATACATATATTGGTATTGAGTTTGAGTTCCATATAAATATTTGTCTTCAGGGAATTCTAGAAACATAGCACGCATCATAGGGTTTGAAGTTTCGTATGCTTCCCTGCCAATAGAATATAAATAAGGCATAAGCTGTGCTTTAAGCTTTAAATACATTCTGTTAATTGATATGTTAGGTTCGTTGAAAGTTTCGTTATGAGGCAATTTTCTATAAGAACCCCAGCCGTCCATATCAAGCATAATTGGAGTAAATGTTTTCCATTGATAATCACGAACTTGAACTGCTTTTGAGCCGCCAAAAATACCGTCCATATCAGAGCCAACATTTGGGTTACCAGAAAGCCCAGAGCCTATATATGTTGGAATATGGAATCTAATATATTCCCAATTTCCGCCATATTGGTCACCCGACCAAAGACCGGCAAAGCGCTGTGTTCCTGCCCAGCCGTTCAATGAAACTATAAATGGGCGGTAATCGCTATTTTCTGTAATTCCTTTTGCTGCTGTTTGAACTGCGTCAAGCGCCATTGCATATCCGGCACCAACCCAAGCAACGTCTGTTTTAACCAATCTTGTTCCTGCAACGCCAACTTCTTTATTTATGTCGCGTTCGCCTTTTTTAGGGTTGTTAGGGTCTGCCGGCAAAATGTCGGATTGAGTCCAAAGCCCTGTTTCAATGCCGGAAGTGTTCATAGTTTCTGTGAACTTTTTAAGATTTTGTATATCGCCTTCTAGCGAATCTGTTTGTCCGTATCCTGCGCCATAGCCATCATTTGGAAGGAAGTATCCAAGAGGCATATCGTTGTCTATATATCCATTTGCAACGTCAGTACCTGTTGCATATAGCGGCAAACCATTTGTTTGATTATTTTTAGGCATTTTTCCGCCATCGTCATTTAATGTTTCTTGAACTAATCTATTTCTAACAGCAGCTGTAAGGCTTGATAGTTGGTGAGGTTGATATTCAGAACCTGTTACAGGGTCCCACCAGTCTCTGTTGTATGCGTTTAAGTGTCCTAAATAATATGCATATTCAGGGAGCATTGCAATTTTGCCTGTTACATCTGTAAATCCGTTAATAACTTCAGGCACTGTATCGCCTACAAAATAAAAAGCGTCGAAACGTTCTTCATTGTGCATTGTTGTAACTATATTCGGGTTTTTGTCACCAAAATCATAAAGCCCTGTTTTCCAAGTATAGCGCATTGCGCCGTAACCGTTTGTTGAAACATAGAATGGATTAGGGCTTGTTACGTCGCCATGTACCCAAGAACCGTGTTTAGCAGCTCTAATGGTTTTGCCTTTATGCGAGAAATAACCATTTTGCATACCACCGCCATAGAAGTATTCATCGCTGTTTGTTTTAAGCGTTTGAACTGCTGTGCCATTTTCATATTTAAGGGGCGCTGCTTCTTCCCATAAAAGTTTACCTGTTTTTTTGTTGGTCAAACTCATTGTTGAATCTGCTTTGTTAATTTTTAAAGCTGCTGCTTCTGTTGAAATTAAATAGCAATCGTCTTCTTCAACCAAAGTTGGAGTAACGCCTTCCCATTCGCTAACTGGTTTAACAAGAATTTTTCCTGTATAATTTTTATCATTTGGAAAAATATCAGGTTCTTCAACAAAAGCGCCTTTTGGTTCTAAATTTAATCTAAAAATTTTATCTGTTAAAAATGTTGCTTTAATTTTTTCTTGTCCTTGAAGTGTTATATTAACAACATTTCCATCAACGGAAATATTTGAAATTGCGCCTATTTCGTTTAAAGGCATAGGTGTTGATTCATTTATATCTTCTTCAAGCTGTTCGGATTGGTTTTGCCGAGCCTCTTGTTGTTGTCTTACGTAATCTTCTTTAAGTTGTTGAGCGTTTGCTCCGTTAATTTCAACATTTACGTTAACTTTTGCTTTATTTTCTTCGTTATAATTAATAACTTCCCCGATTGAAGGTTTAAATTGTTCGGTTCCAACGTTTTCTTCGCTTGAAACGTTATATGTAAAATCGTTTAAGTCTATTTCTTCATAATATACGTCTGCTGTTTTGCTGTTATATCTTGGCGGAATTGTTGGGGCAATGCCATTTGCAAGTGTAATGTTTGCCGGCAACATTCCAAGCGCCATGGGAACTGTTAAAATTACAGCAGCAGCCCTTTTGGCAAGAAAATTTCTTTTCATAGTTCAACCTCCTTATTTTTTTAAATAAATAATTAAGTAAACCTTCCTTTCTTGACAATTTTAAACATAAGTATTAAATAAGTTGAAATATTTAAAATATTTTTTGTTACTTAAAGTCATTCAACTTATACCTAATTTTAATTATAAAGCAAAATTGCTAAAAAATATTTATTATTGTTAATACTTTTTTTGCACTATTGTACACAAAAAGGCGATAATTAAACCGCCTTTTCCAATATGTTGAAAATATGTTAAATTTCGTACCAAATAATTTGATTAGCTTCAAGACTAATAGAAAAGCTGCTTCCATCTCCACGATAGACTGTAGTTGTTTGCGGTTCATAAGTGTTGTTAACAACACAATACTTATTGTTTTTAACATAAGCATGAACATCAACATTAAAGTTTGTGCTAAACCATTTGTTTAAGCTGGCTTCATCATTGCTTGCCCACATAATGCTTCTGTGTAAAATGCGGCTGTTTTCAAAGCTGTAAGGAAGACCACTAATATAAACAGAACGTCCTTTGCCAAATTCATTAACTGCCATTTGAACTTCTTTTTCTTTTTGAACAAGTATTGTTGTGTTTTCAAAGGCGTATATGTTCTTTTTGCCCTCTCCAAAATTAATCTCAGATGTACAATCGGATGTTATAAAGTGTTTGTTTTCGCTCCAATTATATTTATCGTAATTAAGTGTATAACCTGTTTCTTTTTCAACACCCAAAACAGATGCAAGTTGGAAATAGCGCCCGTTCTTTTGGCAAGCAGTTGGCTCACCTACGCCTATAAATCCGCCGCCTTCATAAACAAACTTTTTAATTGCTGTAACTATAGCTTCATCAAGCCAATGTTCTCCGCCCGAATACGAAGTGTATGCATCGCCTACATTTAAAATTACGTCAACTTGTTTTTCTTTTAAAATGTTAGGGTTTTTCTTAATGTCGTCAAAGCTTATAAATAAAACTTCATAAGGAGCGCCCGAAAGAGTTTCAATAATTCCTGCATAGCTGTAGTTTTGTTTTTGGTATAATGCATGGTGAACCATATGGTCGCCCCATGAGCGCATTTTGCCAAAGCAGTTTAAAACGGCAACAGTTTTAACACAATATGGCGTTGTGTTTTTGGCGTTTTCGTAAAGAAGCCTGAACTCATTGCAAACGCTTTCTATATAGTCTAAAAATTCAGGAAATTGGCAAGCAAGCTTTAAATAACCGCCATAACCTATTCTATCTATAGGTTTTCTTAAAATAGCACGTCTTGCTGTAACCCAATTAATTTTAGCTTCTTTAACGGGGTCGCCGCCTTCATAAAAAGTATCAGGGAAGAAGTAAGGCAAAAATCTTCCTTCTCTATATTTAACGCCTTCTATATCTGTTATTAATCTAAGTGTTTGCCCGTTGCCAACACTTCCGACTATTGCATCTATTCCTATTTCTTTAAATTCATCTGAAAAAGGCTCTGTTCCAATCCAATGGTCGCCTAAAAACATCATTGCTTCTTTGCCATACTCGTGCGCTATATCAACAAGTTCTTTAGCTAAAAGTCCAACTTCACGTCTTTGAAATTCTTTAAAGTCGTTAAATTCTTTTTTAGGAATGCGGCAGCCGTTGTTGTAGTAGCCTTCATCTATTATATATTCGGGTCTAAATTTATAGCCAACTTCTTTTTCAAATTGTTCTAATATATATGGCGAAACACTTGCCGAATAGCCGTACCAATCAACATATTTTTCTCTTGCAAGTTCGTCGAAAACTAATGTAAATTGATGAAAAAACGTTGTAAAGCGAATGACATCAACATGAGGATTATCTAAAATAAATTTACGCAAGCGTTCTTTTGAAAATTCCCTTGTTTTAGGCTGTCTAACATCAAATGTCATTTGATGTTCCACGTCTTTCCAATCGTTTACAACAGCGTTATACATATGCACGGGGTCCCACATAATATATGCCAAAAAACTAACTGTGTATTCGTGGAAAGAAACTGCATTGTTAACAGTTACAACATTTTCGCTATATTGCCAGCTTTCTGTTGAAACAACTTCTCCTGTTGTTCTATCAATTACTTCCCACCAGCGCTTTATGTTGTCATTTGAATTAACTTTAAGCATTTCTGGGTATATTCCTTGCATTAAGTTAATTTCAAGCGTTTGTGCAGTTGCGGTTTTAGGGCTTGTCATAATATAGCACTGTTGAATTTCATCAGGGTTTTTGCTTGCCCAATCGTTATCTTTGCGTGTTGTATAGTATGTTTTATATATTTTAGCGTTAACATTTTTAAGTTGTTCTGGAAAGTCTGTACCGTCGCAATCACGTATTGCATCTGCCTTGAATCTTTCAAGCAGCAAAAGCGTTTCAGGCACAACATCAATGTCTGTTGGAATTGTAACTTTCCCTGTTAGCTGTATTTTTTCCATATTGCTGTAATTGTTCCTTTCGTTTGGCTTTTGGTTTTTTAGTTTTAAATTAATCTTGCACTAAAAATTTATCTAAATCTAAAAACAATTTAATGCTATCGCCAACACGCCCAATATTTCTTATAAACTGGTTATAATGATTAAGTTTGGCATTAGGCGGTGGTAATACGTTACTTTCATCAATATAAATTACTTCTTCTACATTGTCAACAATTAATCCTAAAGAATATTCTTTATATTCAATTACAACAATGCAAGTTAAATCATTGTATTCAACAGGGGGTTTGCCGAATCGTTTGCGAACGTCTATTACAGGTATTATATCTCCACGCAAATTTATAATGCCTTTAATATAACTTTCTGTTCCCGGAACTTGAGTTATTGCACAAATACTTATTATTTCTTTTATATTTGTAATTTCAATACCATATTCTTCGTCTTCAATTACAAAAGTTAAATATTGGTCTTTTGTTGAATCGACTTCATGCAACCCATCATTGTCTATAGAATCATCAATTAAATTGTTATTTTGCACTTGTGTTCAGCTCCTTTTTATTTTATCAAGAAAACAAAAAGCCATTATTTATCAAAAAATCCCGCAACATCAATAATTAAGCTAATATCGCCGTTGCCTAAAAGCGTGCAGCCGCTAATGCCCCGTATTTTCTTAATATATTTTGACATAGTTTTAACAACAACTTGCTGCTCTCCGATTAATTCATCAACAAACAAGCAAACTGTTTGGTCGCCGTTTTCAAGCATAATCATAATGCCATCTTCTATATCTGTTATTGAAGATTCAACCCCAAAAAATTCATAAAGTCTAACTACGTTATAAACCTCGCCTCTAACAGTTATCATTTCGTTTCCGCTTGGGTCAACAAAAACATTTTCTTTTTTAGCCTTAAACGATTGCTTTATGGAAACTATAGGTATTGTGTATTTTGCGCCGCCCATTTTAATTGTCATACCTTCAATAATTGCCAATGTTAAAGGAATTTTTAGCGTGAAAGTTGAACCTTCGCCTGGTGTTGAGTCTACTATTACAGAACCTCCAACTATTTCAAGGTTTGTTGAAACAACGTCCATTCCAACGCCTCTGCCCGAAAAAGCAGTTACAGCTTCGTTAGTTGAAAAGCCGGGAAGAAAAATAAATTGATGAATTTCTTTGTCTGTATATTCATTTTCTGCTTTTCTTAAAAGCCCATTTGCTTTTGCTTTTGCCATAATTCTTTCTTTATCTAAGCCGGCACCATCGTCTTTAATTATTATTAAAACATCGCCGCCAGAATTTTTGGCTTCAAGTACAACTGTTCCTCGTTCAGATTTGCCCACTCTTGCACGAACTTCGGGAGTTTCAATTCCGTGGTCTATAGAATTTCTAATTATGTGCATAAGCGGATCCGAAATATGTTCTATTATGTTTTTATCAACTTCTGTTTCTTCTCCGATTATGTCAAGTTTAACGTCTTTATTAAGTTGCTTGCACATATCGCGTACAATTCTGTGCATTTTGAAAAATGTTGTTGAAAGAGGAATCATGCGCATAGACATAACGTTATCTTGAACGTCATTAATTATTTTCCTAAGCTGTCTTGTTTCTTTATGGAAGCTTTCGAGTTCCAAGCCTTCAAGTTCGGGGTTTTGCGTAACCATAGCTTCGGCTATAACAAGTTCTCCCATTAAATTCAATAACTGGTCTAGCTTGCTAACATTAACGGAAATAACATGTTGCGAAGGAGCTTTTTTGGTAGAACTTTCTTCTTGAGGCTGTGCAGGAGCTTGCTGCTGTTCTGGTATATGCTGTTGTTTTTGTTCTGCTAACGCAGGCGCTTCGGTTATTGGTGTTGACGTTACTTCTGGTTGCTGAATTATTGGAGCAGCCGAAGCCGCATGTGTTTGTTTCGGCTCTGAGTTTTTAGCAGCAACAGATTGTATTGATATATTTGCTGGTTGATTTTCTTTAACTTCTTCAAGTTCTAAACTAGATAGGTATATAGTTTGCATTAAAATGTCGGTTATTTGGTTATAGTCAAGCTCTGAAGAAAACTCAATGTAGAAGCCGTTTTTTCTTATTGATTCAATAGATTTTTCGTCTATAATATCTTCGGGTATATGTGTAACGGAATCTATGGAATCTCCTAAATTATGGATTAAAGTATATGCACGGATGTTTTCCATTTCGCAGCCGTCTTCAAATTTAATTTTTGCTTTATAGAAATGCTTTCCACCTTCGTTGTTTAAAGTGGCATCTTCAGTTGAAACCGGAGGCAGTTCGCCTTTAAGTTCGCTTAAAAATCTTTTAATTCTTCCAATAATTTGAGTATTATTTCCGTCTGGTGTTGTACCGCTTTCAATTTTATTAATTTCGTTTTTAACAAAATCCATAGCTTCTAGAACAATATCTGTTAGCCTTGAATAATCAACACCTTTAGGGTTTTCTTCTCTTAAATAAAAAAACAAATCCTCAATTGCATGAGAACAAGTTGCTATAGTATCAAACATCATCATAGCAGCCGAGCCTTTAACTGTATGCATTATACGGAAAATTTCGTTTATCTCGCTCATTGTGTAGCCGGATTCGCATTTAATTACATTTTGTTCCAATGCTTCAAGCAGTTGGGTCATTTCAAAAGTAAACATCTCCAGCATAGATTCTCTGTCGAAATCAGCCATAATAATTATCACCTCATATACTTAGTTAATTTAACTTATAGTTTAGCCTATAAATTGTTTCTCGTCTATATTTTTTTATAAACAGCAGGCATAATATATTTATATTGTGTTCCACTGCGATTTAAAGATTCGGAATGACCAATAAATAAATACCCCCCTTTTACTGTTGATTCATAAAATTTGGTAACAAGCTCATTTCTTGTATTATCGTCAAAGTATATCATAACATTTCTGCAAAAAATTATTTGAAAAGGTTTTTTAAATGAAAATTTTTGTTCCATTAAATTAAATCTTCTATATATAATTTCTTTTTTGATAAAGTCTTTAACAATGCTTTGCGATTCGTCGTATTTATCAAAATATTTTGTTTTCCATTTATCGGGAAGTGTATTTATATTTTCTGTTGGATAAATTCCATTAATAGCTTTTTCTAAAACATTTGTTGAAATGTCTGTTGCAAGCATTTGTGTGTCCCATTTAGGCTCTTTGTTTTCAAAAAAATCTTTAACAATCATTTGCAAAGTATATGATTCTTCTCCAGAAGAACAGCCTGCACACCAAAGCCGCAAGTCTTTAGTATCTTTAAAATTTTCATAAATATATGGCAGCGCCTTATCTCTTAAATAGTCAAAATGGTCTGTTTCACGCATAAAAAATGTGTGGTTTGTTGTTACCTTATCAATAAATTTTTCAACAGCTTTTCCTGTTTTGTCATTTATAAGGTATTCATAGTATTCTGTAAACGTTTCTAAATTATTTGCTTGCAAGACAGTTCTTAACCTTGAATATATTAAAGATTTTTTCTCGGCACCCAAGCTAATGCCGAAATTTTTCTTTATGTAATCTCTAATTAGGGAGAATTCCTTGTCGGTTATTTCTTTCATAAGATGCGGGCAAGGAAACCACTACTTTATTAGCAGTGTTGGGAATTGCCCTTCCTCCACTCTGTTATTTTTTTGGTTGGCGCATATTTTCAAAATACGCTCTCCTTTTTATATAAAATACTGGAATATTAGGAACAAGACAATTAAACTAATTCTTAAAATAAATATA
>CAZHPA010000013.1:0-43919 GCA_964533945.1 uncultured Defluviitaleaceae bacterium | reverse complement strand
ATTTATTTCGCTATGCGGCATAACTTTTCATTATGCAACGTGTCGCACATCCATTTTATTCGCCGCAATAATTTGGGGACGCAATGCTAAATCTTTGTTGTATGCCAAAAGTTCTTTGTTAATTGTTTCAATATCTTCTAGCGGATTATCTCGCTCTGTTGCAGAAGCATCAACAACATGAACTAAAACTTTTGTTCTTTCGATGTGGCGTAAAAATTGATGTCCAAGCCCAACACCTTCACTTGCTCCTTCTATAAGCCCCGGAATATCTGCCATAACAAAGTCTTTGCCGAATTTATTGTGAACAACGCCTAGGTTCGGGGAAAGCGTTGTAAAATGATAGTTTGCAATTTTAGGGTTAGCGTTTGTTACCATAGATAAAATAGTTGACTTTCCAACGTTAGGGAAACCGATTATACCAACGTCTGCTATTATTTTTAGTTCTAATATAATATCGTATTCTTTTGAAAGTTTGCCTCTTTGCGCATAACGTGGCGCTTGGCGTGTTGGAGTTGCAAAATGTTGGTTGCCTTTTCCGCCTTTTCCGCCTTTAATTAACGTCTTTCTTTCTCCATCAATTGCCATATCAAGCATTACTTTATTTGAATTTGCTTCACGTATAACAGTTCCAACAGGAACTTTTATTATTATATCATCTGAATCTTTACCCGAACAATTTAGCTTCTTTCCATCTTCTCCGTTTGCCGCTTTAAATGATTTTTTATATCTAAAGTCAACAAGCGTTGTTAAATTGCTTGCTGCTTCAAAAATTATGTCGCCGCCTCGCCCACCGTCGCCGCCGTCAGGCCCTCCGTGCGTTATAAATTTTGCACGGTAAAAAGAAACGCAGCCATTGCCCCCGTTGCCGCCTTTAACTTTTATTTTAACTCTATCAACAAACATTATCTTTTAAAATCTTCTATATTAGTTATTTTTTTATCTGCTTGATAGTGCATACCGTTAGCAGCTTGTGCAAAACCATAAAGAGTATAGGCTGTGCCTGTTGTTAAGCCTTGCATATTTCTTCCTTTGGCGATTTTTGAGGGGTTGACGGAATTTTCTAAATTTATATGAGAAATAGTGCTTGATGCTATACCTGTTATTAAAGCTGCGCCGTTTGCGAACGTTGTTTTTGTTACGCCGCATTGTTTATAGAAGTTTGGATTGAATGGATTTTGTAAACCTGAAATTTCCCAAGAGGTTGTGGAATTTGTAAGCTGGGCTATATTCAAAGTAGCCATTTAAAAATCATTCCTTTTCAAAAATATTAATTAATTTTTATCTAAATATTGATTAAGCTTCCGTTAAATACGGAAGCTTAAAAAATTATTTCTTACCTTTACTTTTTCCTGCTGGTGCTTTAGAAATTTGTGGTTTAGCATTAGTTTTAGCTGCTACAGGCTTGTTAGCTGGAGCTTTTGCAGTTGGTGCTTTAGGCACTTTAACTAATGTTGGTTTAACATATCCTACTGGATATACAGAAACTTTTTTCTTATCTCTGCCTTTACGTTCAAATTTAACGTTTCCATCAACTAAAGCAAATAAGCTGTCGTTTGAGCCTATGCCAACGTTGTCGCCGGGGTGAATTTTAGTTCCTCTTTGAGTATATAAAATGTTACCAGCTTTAACAAATTGACCATCTGCACGTTTAGCGCCAAGTCTTTTTGAATTTGAATCACGACCGTTTTTAGTTGAGCCAACGCCTTTTTTGTGAGCAAAAAACTGAAGATTAATTTTAAGCATTACTTGCACCTCCTTTTAATTCAATTATTTTTAACTGGTTTTTGTAGCTTTGCTGTATGCCATTTAGCCCTAGGAGCATAGAATTTAACAAAAGAGAGGCATTTTCGTTAGTTTCTCCATTTTCAAGTGATGAAACACTAAACTTTAAAAAGCCACCTTTTTCTTTATATTCGCAAGCACATTTTTCATTTGTAAACTTTTCAATGCTATTTACGGCATTAAAGGTTAAAATTGAAACGGCTGAACAAACTATGCTGTTTCCATGATTAACTGCTTCAAAACCGTAAATGTTGCCTTGATTGTTTCTAAAAATTTTAACGCTTATCATAAGCTTTAGGCGTTAATTTTAGTAATTTTTAACTTAGTAAAAGGCTGTCTGTGACCTTTTTTCTTGTGAAAGCCTTTTTTAGACTTATACTTATAAATTATAACTTTTTTAGCTTTGCCTTCACCAATAACAGAAGCGCTTACGCTTGCGTTTTTAACATATGGTGAACCAAGTTTAAGGCTTCCATCATCTGAAATTAAAAGCACATTTTCAAAATCATAATCAGATCCTGATTCTATGCCTAATTTTTCAACTTTAATTACATCGCCTTCGCAAACTTTATATTGCTTTCCGCCTGTTTCAATTATTGCATACACGATACAAAACACCTCCCTATTATTATATAATTAGAGTCACGCCGAATTTGGCACTTTTAAGTTTACGCCTATTCGTGCGGATACATTGGAAATAATAATATCATAGCAATTTTGCTATGTCAACTGTTTTTCCTTTTAAACCATACAAATACACCGATTCCAATAATTTCTAATAAGCAAAAGAAATAAAATATAAATCTTGAAGTATTTTATTATACTAGCTGTTTTTTCTTCTAAACCATACAAATACACCAATTCCAATAATTACAGCTGGCAAAACAACAACGCTTAAAACCATTATTGTTACGGCTTGCTGCTGATTTATTGTTAATGTGTTTGGGGTTTGCGATTTTGGCGTAATATAAATTCTGTCGGCTTTGTCTTGCGTCCAGTTCATGCTATTAATTATAAATTCAACATTCCCCCCTGCAATTGCTTCATTAACGTTTTCGTCTAAAATTGAAGAAGAACCTACAACAACAAGCTTAGTTGTTTTTTCGTTACCTTGCTCTGTTATTGCAACAGCAACATTAAAAGGTCCGTCAATGTCAAACTGTTCCTTGTTAATTGAAGTTGGATTAGGGTCAGTTTTGCCATATGCACTTTCTGTTGTTGTTAAAAGTGGTTCAAAAAGCGTCGTTTCCTTTTTTGTTGACAATTCATCTATGCCTAAAGCAAGCGGTATTAAAGTTAACATTTGCTTTTCTTCCAAACTACTTGTAATTTCATGGCTTCCAAGTACAGGAATTAAATTTATGGGGCTGCTTCCCGGATAATAATTGCGTTGGCTGCCTTCAACCAAAATAGCGTTGTTAACGCCTGCACCATATTCAGAAAGAACAGAGTTTAAGTTAGTTAAATTGTAGTTAACAATGTCCATAAAAATTAAAGCACGTCCGCCGTTTTGCAAATACTCTTTGAGTATGCTCGTTTCGGCTGATGTCCAATCTCTTTGAGGCGTTGAAATTAAAAGCAAATTACAATCTTCGGGTATTGCTCCGTTTAGAAGAAGATTTAATTCTAAAAAGCTATAGTTTGCAAGCTCTATCTTTTTAATTATGTTATCAGGAATGCTAACTTCATTATGCCCCGACAAAACATAAACATTAGTTGTTTCAGCTTCTGAAACATATGATATTGCATTTGTAATTTGAGATTCAGCATCAATTACAACATATTGTGTATACGTTTGATAATCTATTTGAGGAACTATTAATTCATACGACTTAATTACTCTAAAACGTTTATCACTTTCAACAATTACGCTGTCTGGCGAAATTGCTTCATCTCCCGATTCATATTTTTCCATAAATGTTGGATATAACGACGGGTCTTTAAACGAAACTGTTATGTTGCTTGAACCTGTTTCGTATTGCGATAAAAGCTTTTTAATTGTATCTATATCTTGGTTTGCGCTATTTTCCGCAAATAGGGCATAAATAGTAACTTTTTCGTCAACATTTTTAAGCATACTTAAAGTTTCAGTTGAAAGCGAATACTTTTTTTCGGGCGTTAAGTCAATAGATACATTTAAACGCCCAATAAGCACGTTTGCAGCTATTAATATAGCCACAACAAAAATAAGTGCAATTGCAGAAAGGTTGCCACGTTTAAATTTAGGTTCCGCTTGTTTAGGTTTATTGTTTTGTTTGTTGGTATCTATTTCAAACGCCTCCTTTCAATTACAACTGTAGCTAGGAAGATAAAGAATGCGGTAAATGTAATATAATAAACAACATCAGCGGCATATATCATACCTTTTGAAAAGTTGCTAAACCTTGAAAACACAGAAAACCAGCTGAATACTTTACCCGTAAGACCATCAAAGAGAGATGGATTATAATTATATACGCCAAAAATTGCAGCAACCCCTATTAAAATAGTTGCAAGTGTTGCCAGTATACTTTTCATGCTATCATATACAAATATCGAATAAAGTACTAATACGGCGCACAAAAACCCTATTGAAGTTGGTCTATCAACAGGTATTGCTGTTGCAAGCGCTTCAACTATAAAAAGCATAAATAGCACGCAAAATGTTGCAACAGCAGCTACAGTTTGGCTATTTGTTAAAAGTGAAATAAAAAGCCCTACAGATATAAACGCTGCGCCTAAAAGGAAAAAGCCGATAAAAACTCCTGCTATTTTTGCAATTGGCATTTCCCCATAAAAAGAAAGAGAAATTGGAAAAATAATTGTAATTCCCAATGTAATTACAAAAAGAATTAATGCCGCAAAATACTTTCCAAAAACTATTTGGTTAATTGAAAGCGGCGATGTAAATAAAAGCTGGTCTGTTTTTTGTTTTGTTTCTTCTGCAAAAAGCCGCATCGTAAGTGCCGGAATTAATATTAAAAACAATATGTTTGAACTTGTTAATGTTACGCTATAATCGGAATAGGCACCGGCAACATTTATTAAGCTAAAAAAGACTGCAGTCATAAATATAAACAGCCCTATAAAAATATAGCCTGTCATTGAAGCAAAATATGCTCTAAGCTCTCGTTTCGCTATCGCCAGCATTTTCTATTCCCTCCTCGTTATTAGTTTGTTCTGTATCAGCTTGTTCTGTAGCTTGCTCTTCTGTTTCTTCTTGCTTAAATTCACCTGATGTAACTTGAAGGAAAATTTCTTCAAGCGTTAAGTTAAGTGATTTCATCATATATATAGGTAAGTTGTTTTGCGATAAAGTGTTAAATATTAGTTCTCTAATATCTTTGTCTTCATAGCCTTCTAATACAACATCAATAGTTCCTTCTTCAACGCTTCCTTCAAACGTTAAAGCTTTAACCTGTCCTTCAAATGCTCTCTCTATGCTTTGTTGATTACCTTTAATGCGAACAAGCATTTTATTTCCTTCTTGTAAAGATTTAGATAAGCTTTCTTTTGTATCAGAAGCAACTATTTCGCCTTTATTAATAATTATAACTCTATCGCAAACAGCACTAACTTCCGAAAGAATATGTGAACTTAAAATTATAGTATGTTTTTCACCCAAGCTTTTAATTAAATCTCTAACTTCTATAATTTGTTTAGGGTCTAGCCCAACTGTTGGTTCATCTAGTATTAAAACTTTAGGGCTTCCAATTAAGGCCTGCGCAATGCCAACTCTTTGGCAATAGCCTTTAGAAAGATGTTTAATTAACCTTTGCGACATATCTGTAATGTTAACCGTTTCCATAACGTTTTGAACCATTGCTTTACGCTCTGATTTTTTAACACCTTTTATTTCGGCAACAAAGTTTAAATATTCCAAAACTTTCATATCAACATAAAGCGGCGGTGTATCAGGAAGATAGCCTATGTCTTTTTTAACCTTTTCAGGAGATTTTAAAATATCGTTTCCGTTAACTATAACGTTTCCGCTTGTTGAGGAAATATAGCCCGTTATAATGTTCATAGTTGTAGTTTTACCTGCACCGTTTGGTCCTAAAAAGCCAATTATTTCTCCGCTTTGTGCGCTAAAGCTAATGTCTTTTAAAGCTTTAAAACTACCGTATGATTTAGTTAAATTTTTAACTTCGATTATAGGTATAGGCGCTGTTTCGGCGTTTGTATTTTCAAACTGTACGTTTTCGTTTGGTAATTCTTGACCGTTTATAACTTAACACTCCTTAATTAAGCTTTTTCTAATTATTTCTTTAACTTACTTAAGCATTAGTTCTGCTTATCAGCATTTTCTGCTAATAATTCTTGTATGCCTATAGCTTAACACTATCTAATTAAGCTTTTTCTAATTACTTCTTTAGCCTTTTCAAGCGCCAATTCTATTTTATCAACGTCTTTTCCGCCTGCTTGCGCCATGCTAGGGCGTCCGCCGCCTTTTCCGCCAATAATTGCACTTGCTTCCTTGATTATGTTCCCTGCATGAATGCCTTTTTTAACAACATCGTCTGTTGCCATAGCAACCAAATTAACTTTATCGTTATCAATGCTTGAAAGCACAACAACGCCTGATATAAGCTTGTCCTTTAATTTATCACCCATGTTTCTAAGCATATCAACATTTGCCATATCCATTACAGCACAAATTACGTTAATGTCGCCTATTTCTTCTTTAGCTTGCATAAACTCGTCAACTAAATTTTTTGCCATTTTAGCTTTTAACTTTTCGATTTCACTATTTAATTCGGCTGATTCTTTAATATAATATTGCATTTTTTGAACAACATCATTTGGGAAAGTTTTTATTGCATCGGCAACTGCCCAAAGTTTTTCTTCCATATCTTTGTAATATTCTAAAGCACCCCTTCCTGTTACGGCTTCAATACGGCGAACACCTGCTGCAATGCCTGTTTCGGAAATTATGTTAAAAGAACCAATTTTACACGTATTATCAACATGAGTTCCTCCGCAAAGTTCTATTGAGTAGTCTGATATATTTACAACTCTAACTTTATCAGAATATTTTTCTCCAAACAACGCCATGGCTCCCATTTTTCGGGCATCTTCAATGCTTTCTTCTGTAACTGTTACAGGCAAGCATTCCAAAATCTTTTCATTAACAACGTCTTCTATATTTTCTATTTCTTTTCGGCTTAAAGGCGCAAAATTTGTAAAGTCGAATCTAAGTTTATTACCGTCAACGCTTGAGCCTGCCTGCTCTATATGGTTTCCAAAACTATCCCTTAATGCCTTTTGCAATAAGTGGGTTGCTGTATGGTTGCGGCAAATAGATAGCCTTTCTTTTTCAGAAACTTGCGTCTTTACAGTATCGCCTACTTTTAAAGTACCTTCTGTAATTTTGCCTATATGTGCAACTCTGTTACCTGCAACAAGTATACATTCATCAATTTCAATTGTTGCTGTTTGTGTACTAATAGTTCCTTTATCGCCTTTTTGTCCACCGCGTTCGGCATAAAAAGGTGTTTTGTCTAATATAATTGAAACTTCGCCATCTGCAGCCGTTTCATAAGTTAGTTCATTAATTAATTCGCTACCCGATTCATTTTTTAAGATGATTGCTAAAACTTTAGCATCTAAAACTTCTAATGCGTTGTAGCCGAAAAATTCGGTTGCTCCAATTTCTTTAGTGTCAATATTATGGTATATTGTTGCTTCCGAACCCATGTACGTTGCTTCGTCACGAGCAGACCTTGCGCGCTGACGTTGTTTTTCCATTTCTTCGTTAAATGCCGCTTCGTCAACAGTTATTCCTTCCAGCGCAAACAGTTCTTGCATTAAATCAAAAGGAAGCCCAAATGTATCGTATAATCTAAATGCTTCTTTTCCCCAATTAACGCCTTCTGCTCCTTCTTTCAACTTTCCAACATGGTTTTTAAAAATGCCTATTGCCTGTTGAACATTTTCTAAAAACTTCTTTTCTTCAATAGAAATTATTTTATATATATAGTCACTTTTTTCTAAAAGTTCGGGGTATGCATCTTTTGAGGTTTCGATTACAACTTTGCTTAAATTTGCTAAAAAGCAACCTTTAATGTTTAAAATATTGCCGTGTCTTAATGCACGCCTTAAAAGCCTTCTAAAAATATAGCCACGTCCGTCACTTGAAGGTAAAACGCCATCTGCTGTCATAAATACAAGTGAGCGTATATGGTCTGTAATAACTCTAATGCAAACATCGGCTTGGATGTCTTTACCATATTCTACTTTGCCAATTTTACAAACTTCATCACGAATTGCTTTTACGGTATCAACATCAAAAATGGACGGCACATCTTGCATTAAAGAAGCCATGCGTTCAAGCCCCATGCCTGTATCAATATTTTTTTGTGAAAGCTCTTTATATTGCCCGTCTTCTGTTTTATCGAACTGCGTGAAAACTAAGTTCCAAAATTCCATATATCTGTCGCAATTGCATCCAACTGTACAATTTTCATTGTCACAACCGTATTGTTCGCCTTTATCGTAATATATTTCGGAACAAGGGCCGCAAGGGCCAATGCCAACTTCCCAAAAGTTGTCTTCTTTGCCCATTTTGAAAATTCTTTCTTTTGGTAAGCCAATTTTTTCGTGCCAAATGTTAAAAGCTTCGTCGTCTTCTAAGTATACGGAAACGTACAGCCTGTCCTTTGGAATTTGCATAACTTCGGTTACAAATTCCCAGCTCCATTCA
Organism: uncultured Defluviitaleaceae bacterium; assembly: GCA_964533945.1. Classification (GTDB taxonomy): domain Bacteria; phylum Bacillota; class Clostridia; order Lachnospirales; family WRBF01; genus CAZHPA01. The sequence continues at coordinate 35,455 of CAZHPA010000013.1, read as the reverse complement.
ATTATTTCTTCTTTGAAATAATCCCCAAAAGAAAAGTTGCCAAGCATTTCAAAAAACGTTCCGTGTCTTGTTGTTTTGCCTACGTTTTCTATATCACCTGTTCTAATACATTTTTGACAAGTTGCAACACGCTTTTTAGGTGGAATTTCTTGTCCTGTGAAATATGGCTTTAATGGTGCCATGCCTGAATTTATAAGTAATAAGCTTTTATCATTTTGCGGAACTAATGGGAAGCTTTTCATACGTAAATGGTCTTTTTCTTCAAAGAAAGACAAAAATTTTTCTCTTATTTCATTTAAGCCTAACATTTTTTACTCTCCTTTTTTATAATTAACTTTTTACTTCTCTTAATGTTAAACGTGGGGTTTTGCTGCCCCACGTTTGGCAAAACCTATTTAATTTTTACTGCCGTACCATATGCCATAACTTCGGCTGCCCCTGCCATAACAGCACTTGAAGCGTATCTAACGCAAATGATAGCATCTGCCTTTAAAGCTTCGGCTTCCATAACCATACGTTTAGTTGCAATTGCTCTAGCTTCGTTCATCATTTCTGTATATGAAGTTATTTCTCCGCCTACAATTGTTTTTAAGCCGCTTAATAAATCTTTGCCTATATCTTTTGATTGAATTGTTGAGCCTTTAACGATTCCTAAAACTTCTATTTCCTTATTTGGTATATAATCAATAGTTAATAATAACATGATATTTCCCCCTTTAAATAGTTTTTAGTACTTATCAATGTCATCCTCGAAGCCGCTTTTTATTTCTTTGTAGCGTTGCCAAAGAACATATAATAATCCGGCAATTATTGCGCCGGCTATTATTAAAGCAATAAACCTAACGGTTGTGGAAGGAATCATAAAAACTCCCACAAGCTCTAAAATTACAAATGCACTAGTTAAAACTACACCAACAATTGGAGCTATTAATTTTTTCATTTTAACCCACCCGCTCTTAAAAAGCATACTATATTTACAACTTACATTCAATAGTTTAAGGCATAAGGTACATAGCCAACAACTTCATAGTATTTAAAACTGCATCATAATGGCTTCTTTCCATTCCGTGGCTTGCATGCACGCCCGCTCCTATTAAAGCACCTTTAACATCGCTTCCGCCTCTAAGGGCGGCGCTAACGTCTGATGAGTAATATGGGTATATGTCAACGGCGTATTGTATGTCATTTTGCTTTGCAATTTCAATCAATTTGCTAGTTAAGCTGTAGTCGTAAGGAGTTGAAGCGTCTTTAGCACAAATTGAAACGTTGTGTTCTGTGCAGTTTAAGCCTTCACCTATGCAACCCATATCAACAGCAATAAGCTCTGAAATATCGCTTGGAACAAAAGCCATACCATGGCCAACTTCTTCATATGCTGAAAGCAATATTTTAACATTATATTTAGGAAGCTTTGACATATCTTTTAGAAATTTTAAAACACCATATACAATTGCAACGGATAGCTTATCATCTAAAAAACGTGATTTAATATAGCCTGATTCGGTTATAACTGTTTTTGCTTCAATGCAAGCAAAATCCCCAACATCAATACCTAGTTTTAAAACGTCTTTTTTGGTTTTAACAACTTCATCAATTCTAATATGCATGGTATCTTCGTTGCGTTCAAGCGTTCCTGCATCACTATATACATGAGCAGAACAGCTGTTGCTTAAAATTGTTCCTGTGTAAGTGCGTCCGCTTCTTGTATATATTTTGCAATATTCGCCGTCAAGTGTTGGAAGTGTTATACCTCCAACTTTGACAAATGCAAGTGTTCCGTTGCTTTTAATTTGGCGAACCATAAGCCCTAACGTATCTACATGAACGCAAATGCCTAAAGTTTTGCTGTTATCTGTTCCCGAAATATTTATAATTCCGTTGCCCTTATTAGTAAATTCAAAACGATACCCTAAATCTTCTGCATATTGCCTAAGCTTTAACATTGCGTTTAACGTAAAACCTGTCGGGCTGTCGATTGCTAAAATGTCTTTTAGCAAATTAATTACATATACTTTATCAAAAAACATATAGCTCTCCTAAATATTTTTAAGTTATTTTAAATTGCTTCAACGGCAGCATCTCTGTTCATTAAATCGTAAACCGTTGCTTTTGGGTCTTTGCCTTTAAAAAGAACTTTATTAATTTCAGCCGTAATAGGCATTTCAACATTATATTTATTGGCAAGCTTTAATGCTGCTGCTGCTGTATTTATGCCTTCAACAACCATATGAACTTCTTTTATAGTTTCCTCAAGCGTCTTTCCTTGCGCAAGCAAAATTCCGGCTCGTCTATTTCGGCTGTGCATACTTGTACATGTTACAATTAAATCTCCAATACCTGTTAAACCGCTAAATGTATGCGGGCTTGCACCCATTGCAACTCCTAGCCGCGCAATTTCTGCCATTCCTCTTGTCATAATTGCTGCTTTTGCGTTATCTCCAAAGCCTAAGCCGTCGGAAATACCTGCTGCCAAAGCTATTACATTTTTAAGTGCTCCACCAAGTTCAACACCTATAATATCATTGTTAGCATAAACTCTAAACATTTCGTTTATAAAGGCGTTTTGTATTTGTTCTGAAACTTCTTTATGCTTTGATGATGCAACGCAAGTTGCTGGAAGTTTTTTTCCAACTTCTTCTGCATGGCTTGGACCCGATAAAACACCAACTTTACAATTTGGAACATTTTTTTCTATAACTTCTGAAAGTCTGCGCAGCGAAGTTTCTTCAAGTCCTTTTGCAACATTTACTATTATTTGCCCTTTGCTTGAATCTTTTAAAGATAGAAACGGAGCAAACATTTTTATTGTACTTTCAACAAATTTAGACGGAACAGCCATAACTACCATATCAGCATTTAAAACAGCTTGTTCGGCATTGTTAGTTATAAAAATATTTTGTGCAATACTAACCTTTGGCAAAAATTCTTTATTTTCACGGTATTTTGCTATATTTTCGGCTTCTTCTTTTTTAAAAGACCAAAGCCTAACGCCGTGACCGTTTTCATTTAAAAGGCAAGCTAATGCCGTACCCCAGCTTCCGGAACCTAAAACTGCAATTTGTTTCAATTTTTACCACCTCTAAATTTAAACCTAACTTTTCTTTCGTTACCTTCGATTAAACGCTTAATATTACCAAAATGTCTTATATAGCATAAAGCACATATTAATATTGCAATAAAAATTGCTTCATTAGAAAAGCCAAAATGTAAATTAAAAGAAAAGCTATAAGAAAAAACATTAAAAATAAAGTAAGATGCAAAACGTTTAAAAGCAATCATTAAAATTGGAAAAAGCCCTACAATTGAAAGCGACGCAACAGAAGCATATTTTGTTGCAAATAGCATAATAATTCCCACGGCATAGCTAATAAATGCAATAACAGGGTTTACAGCAAGCAAAACGCCAATTGTTGAAGCGGCACCTTTTCCACCTTTAAATTTTAAATAAAAAGGGAAGTTATGCCCTAAAATAGTGCCAAAACCTGCATATAATCCCGGAAGGTAATTGTTAATTGCATTACTTGCATTAAAAGTACCATTTCCACTAAAAATTGCAGAGCAAATTACATATGCCAAAATAGCTTTTAAAACGTCAAATGCAAATACTGCCACTCCTGCTTTAATTCCAAGCGCTCGTGTTATATTTGTTGCGCCTGCGTTTCCGCTTTCATATTCTCTAATGTCAATTTTAGCAACCGCTTTGCCTATAATATATGCCGATTGTACACAGCCTATGAAATAGCCAATTGCCAAGCAAGCCAATCTAAACATTAAATCCCCCCTTAATACTTTTAGCCCTTTTTGTTCCTAACTATAAATCTAATAGGAGTACCTCCAAAGCCAAAAGCTTCTCTAAGCTGATTTTCTATATATCTTTTGTATGAAAAGTGCAAAAGCTCAATGTCATTTACAAAAAGAATAAATGTTGGAGGTCTAACGGACGCTTGTGTAATATAGTAAATTCTAAGCGGCTTGCCTTTGTCTGCCGGAGGTTGGTTCATTGCCAAAGCTTCTATTAAAACTTCATTTAATATGCCTGTGCTAATTCTTAGCGAAGCATTTTGTGAAGCAACTTGTATTAAGTCAAACAATTTAACAACACGCTGCCCTGTTAAAGCTGAAATAAAAAGCATTTTAGCATATGGCATATAGCTTAATTCAGTTAATATATCTTTTTGAAACTTGTTCATAGTTTTTGTATCTTTTTCAACTTTATCCCATTTATTAACAACTACAATTGTTGCTTTTCCTGCTTCATGGGCAATTCCTGCTATTTTTGTATCTTGGTCGGTTACGCCTTCTGTTGCATCTATAACAAGAAGGCAAACATCTGCACGCTCAACGGCTGCAACCGTTCTAACTAAACTGTAGCGTTCAATATTTTCCTTAATTTTGCTTTTTTTACGCATTCCGGCTGTATCAATAAACACATATTTTTGCCCGTCTTTTTCAAAAAAGGTGTCTATTGCATCACGGGTTGTTCCGGGAATGTCACTTACAATAACTCGTTCTTCTCCTAAAATTTTATTAATTAAGGAAGATTTCCCAACATTAGGCTTGCCGATTACCGCAACTTTTATAATATCATCTTCCAAACCGTCATTGTTTTCTGGTTTAAAATGTTTAACAACTTCATCAAGCATATCGCCCAAACCTAGCGCTTGTCCTGCCGAAATTGCCATTGGGTCGCCCAAACCTAAAGAATAAAATTCGTATACATCAAGGTTTTCCTGCCTCATATTGTCAACTTTATTTACAACAAGTATAACAGGTTTTTTGGTTTTTCGCAAAATATTTGCAACAAGCAAATCACTTTCAATAACTCCTGATTTAATATCAACTACAAATATTATAACACTTGCGGTATCAATTGCTATTTCTGCTTGAAGATACATTTTTTTTAAAATTTCATCTTCTGAATCGGGGTCTAGCCCTCCTGTGTCAATTAAAGTAAATTTATGATTAAGCCATTCGGCATCGGCATAAATTCTGTCCCTTGTAACGCCCGGCGTATCTTCAACTATAGAAATGCGGCTTCCTGCAATTCTATTAAACAGCGTCGATTTTCCCACATTAGGACGACCGACAATTGCAACAATTGGTTTCATATATTTCTCCTTTTTTAGCCTAATAATTCTTTAACAAAACTTTCTCCGTTAACCTCAACAGCTTTAACTTTTATATTTAACTGCTTTTCAATATGTTCTATACTAACATCATCTAAAAAGACTACGTCATCTGCGCGCAAACAATTGCAAGGAATTAGTAACACTTCTCCCAATTCCTTATCTTTTAATTGTCCTATTATATCGCTGCCCGTTAATAGCCCAGAAACAGTTACGTTTTCTCCGAAAAAGTTGTTTTGTATAGTATACACATTAACTTTAATATTTTCAAACTTTTCTGTTAACTTTTCCATAAGTGTATTAATAAGCTTTTGCGCTGCAACAGATGTAATAACAGAAACACATTTGCTTTTGTTGTTATTTGATTTCAAATCTTCAAAAGCAGTTAAAAATTCATCTTTAAAAAGCGCAAGCATTCCAACGCCGTTTTCAAGCTGCGGGAAGTCTTCATATGAATTATAGTCTGGTATTTCGATTGCTGCTTTAATATAAAATTCATCGGCAGCAAATACAAATTTAGTATTATACTTTTTATAAAACTGTTTTTGATAGCTTTCAACCTGATTAATTATTTCGGCACATTCCTCTTTTGTAAATAATTCAACATTAAATAAGCCTTCACGATATTTTGTAATACCTGCCGGAACAATTGAAAGGCTACGTGCTTTTTCTACATATTTAACCAAATCACATATGCTTTTGTCAAGCTGTTGTTTATCATTAACACCTTTAACAACAACAATCTGAAAATTCATCTCAATGTTAGCGTTATGAAGTTTGTCTAAAATATTCATAATGTTTTCGGCTTTTGGGTTGTTTAGCATGAAAGCTCTAAGCTTTGGGTCTGTAGTGTGGATAGAAATGTTTATTGGAGAAAGGTGATAAAATATGACTTTGTTTAAGTCTTGTTCTGTAATGTTTGTTAGCGTTACATAGTTTCCTTGTAAAAACGATAGCCTGCTGTCGTCGTCTTTAAAATATAGTGATTTCCTCATGCCTTTTGGAAGTTGGTCTATAAAACAGAAAATGCACTTATTCCTACAGCTTTTGGCTTTATCCATTAAGCCAGACTCAAAAGTAATTCCTAAATCTTCCGATTCGTCTTTTTCAATTTCATATATAAACTGTTCTTTATTTGGCTTTTCAATGCAAGCTTCAATGTATTCATCTTGTAATTCATATCTATAGTCGAATACGTCTTCTATATCTTTGTCGTTTATAGAAATAAGCAAATCTCCGGCTTCAATGCCTAATTCTTCGGCTATGCTGTCGGGTTCAACCTTTATAATTAATTGCCCTTTTTTCATTTAATAAATGCCCCTTCTATGTGCCTAATTTCAGTTTCATTTATATTAATAATTTCGATAACATCAAATCTAATATCAAAATCAAATATTGAATTTTCCATAATATAATACTCTGTAGTAGTTATTATTTTTTTCTGTTTTTTTAAATTAACAGCTTCGCAAGGATAGCCGAATTTTAAGTTGCTTCTATATTTAACTTCAACAAACGCCATAACATTGCCAAGCTTTGCAACAATATCAACTTCACCATACCTACAACGATACTTTGTATTTAAAATAACATAGCCTTTTTCCTCTAAAAATTTTGCGGCAATTTGCTCCCCATAATTTCCGATGGCTACTTTATTTATTCTTGTTTTCCCAATATTGCTCATAGCCGGACCTCTTGTCTAAATCGCTAATAAAAATAAGCACCTGAGCAATAACTTCATAAAGCTCTGGTGGTATTGAATTGCCTAAATCAATTTTGCTAAGTTCATCTACAAGCGCTTTGTCTTTATATATCGGAATGTCACTTGCCTGTGCCTTTTTTAAAATGTTATCAGCAACAAAACCAGCACCTTTTGCCGTAATGCGTGGCGCAACGTCATTTGGGTCGTATTTAATTGCAACGGCTTTTTTCTTTTCCATGCTAAACCCTCACATCTAAAACATTCCGCTTCTTTGTAACGTTTTCATCTTTAATTAATTCAATAAAAATCTTCCCTCCAGCATTTTCCTTAACGATAAAAGCGGCACTGTCTCCTATTCTAACTTGCGGCAAGCCATTATTTTTAATTTTAGCGCAAACGTTTTGCCCATCTTCAAGCAAAATTGTAATATAATTTGGTTTAACATCAATTATTTTTGCAACAAAACAACTTCCGGGGGAAAAATTAATTGTCTTCATAAAACAATTTTAACACACTATTAATTAGGAAGTCAATGGAATAATTTTTATAAAAATTGGGAAAACTAAAAAAATTTAAAATTTTTTCAAAAATCTATTAAGTTTTCTAATTTAACGTGCCGATATATGAATTAGATGTGAAAACATCACGTACATAAGATAACCAGCCAAGCTAATTTGTCGCTTTAAAAGGCGGCTTATTATATATAAAAACCGCAAGGATTGCGGAAAAAACTAAATCATGGAAGGTGAATGAAAATGAGTAATATGGTTATTAACACAAACGTTGCGGCTTTAAACAGCCACAGAGGTTTAAAAGGTGTAGGCGTTAACCAAGGCAGAGCTTCTGAAAGACTTTCAAGTGGTCTTAGAATTAACAGAGCTGCAGACGATGCTGCAGGGCTTGCTATTTCTGAAAAAATGAGAAGCCAAGTTAGAGGTTTAAATCAAGCTTCAAGAAACTCTCAAGACGGTATTAGCTTAATTCAAACAGCTGAAGGTGCTTTACAAGAAACAGAAAACATGCTTCAACGTATGCGCGAACTTACTATTCAAGCTTCAAACGGAACGCTTGAAGACGGCGACAGAGAAAAAATTGCTCTCGAATTAAACCAATTAACAGAAGAAATTGATGCAACTGCAGCAAAAACAGAATTCAATAAGAAAAAATTAATTGATGGTTCTTGGAAAGACCAACAACTTTATCTTCAAGTTGGCGCTAATGAAAAGCAAGGCTTAAAATTTAACATTGCTCAAATGGATGCAAAAGCACTTGGCGTTCAAAAAGAAGCAGTAGGCGAAATTGTTAGCCGTGCGGTTGCCGGCGGAGCTAATGCTGATACTGAAATTTTTTCAGGAGACGCTATTTTTAACGATGGAACTGCAACTCGAGCAAATTCCTTTATTGTTAAAACAATGGGCGATGATACTCTTAACAATCTTAAAGATAATGTTGGAAAATATGCAATTAACGAAACTGCTTCCTTTGAAATTACAGCAGACGGCAAATTGATTACTTATGGATTTAATGGCTCAAGCGATAATAAAACAGGTGTTGTATATGATTTTAACGACCTTGCTGTAGGCCAAACCGAATTTTTTGTTAACAATGGTACAGGCGGTATACAAGGAACTACGCTTACTTTCCAAAAAGATGGATATAACGCTAATGATGAATGGACATTAACTGTTAGTAGTGGTACTAAAGCAAATAGCACAATAGATAATGCACATAATGCTGCTGCTGGTGGCAATCCTGCTTCATATGATATAAATGCCGGAAGCGTTACTGCTATTTCTTATGGTGAAGGTTTAGATTTAACAACTTTAACTGTTTTAGGCGGATTAAATCCCGACCAAAATGTTTTCAAATTTACTGGAAATCATTCAATTTACGCTATGTCATATGACGGAACAACCCCTGTTAGAATTGAAACAGGTAAAGAATATACAGTTCAAGATTTAGCAAAATTATTCAATGTTCCAAAAGACATTATGGAAAACGGCGATGCTGGTGGCGAAGCTAATATTAAATTTATGATTAATGGTACATTAACAACTGTAGACCTTTTTGGAGGAACTTCTGTTAATGTTGAAAATGGTATAACTAAAAGTCCTTCATTTGGTGCAAGCGGAGAAGTTATTTCTCAAGTTACAACTACCATTGACAATGCAATTGAAACAGTTTCAGCTCAACGTGCAACATTAGGTGCTGTTCAAAATCGTTTGGAACATACGATTAAAAACTTAGATGTTGCTTCCGAAAATCTTTCGGCTTCAGAATCTCGTGTACGTGATACTGATATGGCAGCTGAAATGATGAAATTAACTCAAGCAAACGTGCTTTCGCAAGCTGCAACATCAATGCTTGCTCAAGCTAACCAAGCTCCTCAAAATATTTTACAATTACTTAGATAGTTTATTTGAAATTATGGCATGTTGCGTCGGCAACAAATTTAAAATGTTTTTAAATAATATAATTAAGAGCTGTTCCGACATAAATGCAATACGTCGGCGGCTCTTGCGCTATATTTAGCATATTAACTAATTGTATATTAATGTAGTAATACTAAGCTATTATAAAAATAGAAAGAAGGAGAAAATTTATGGAAAAACGGAATTTTTCAAAGTTAGTCAGTTTAATACTGGCTTTTGCCTTGATTTTTACATCAGCGTTTTCAAATATTGCGTTTGGAGCGCCGGGTGATGTATTAAGTATAATAACTCCAAATAACGATATCGCATCATTTATGGTTATAGATAGAACGCAAGTTGAGTTTACAGGAATTCCAGGAACTCAAGTTAGAGCATACACAACTGCAACAATAACTACTATTGGATCTCAAGGTGTCCTTGTAGATGATGGCAACGGTGTTGGTAAATTAACGTTACAAACATCATTTGCTAATGGCAAAAATTTCTATATATCAACACTTTCTACAGTAACAAACAAATGGAGCAGCAGAGTGCTTATACCATTTGCAGAAAATTTAGCCTCAATTCCATTACCTGAAGACGCAGTTGTTGTTCAACAAGTTCAATCAACGTCTACAGTTAAGTTTTTACTTACTGCAACTAATGGTTTTGCAGCAGGCGATATAGTTAAAGTTTATGCGCTTGCTTCATCTGGAACCCCAGTTTTAACTTATACTATAACTCCTGTAGATGTTAGCAACGGATTTACAGATGATCTTAAAGCAAGCTTAACTAGAGTAACTGGAAGCCAAGTTGGAACAGCTTATATTACAATAATAAGAGCAGGTCTTAACGAATCAGCAAGAACTGCTATTTCATATACAGGAACTTTAACAACAGCTGCTCCAGACCCAAGTACTATTAAAGTTCTTTATGAAAACGTAAACGATACTCCAGCCGTTGAAGTAACAGCTGCAGCAGGAGCTAAAGTAACTTTATTTGTATCTGCAACAGGTAATCAATTTTCAACAGGAACTGTAGCAACAGGTAAAGACAAAATTATATTCGGTGGTAGTTCAACAGGTAACTCTTATAATGACTATATAGGAATTAATCTTGCTCCATACGAAGAAAAAGGTTTCTATGTTGCAGTTCAAAACCCAAATGAAAACCAAAGCCCAAGAACTTATGTTCCATTAGGAACAAGAGGTTCTTCAGATAGCAACAAACTTTTAAATGCTGAAGTTAAAAATAATTCGGGTACAGAAGATACAATAACAATAACAAAGCTTGACGAAAAAGCAACTGTCAAACTTTTTGCAGCTTCGAATGGTGTTGTAATAAAAACTGCAACAACAGCTAGCGGCATATCTTCTGGAAATGGCGAAGTTGAATTTAAACTTGACCTCCGCCCTTATGAAGCGGCAGGCAAAATGTATTTATCATTAATAGAATACAAAACAACAGATAATGGCGTTGATTATTTCTATAAAGAAAGTTCAAAAGTTGAAATTATAATTCCAAAAGAAAATGCAGCAAACCTGAAAGATAAAATTATTGTTGACTTTGATGTTATAAACCGTGCATATGCAGAAGATGCTGTTGTAGTTAGTGCTACTCCTGTGTCTGGAACTGATGCATTTAAAGTTGGCGACACTATTAAGTTTTTCCTTGGCAATTCAGCAACTCCTCTTGTTCAAAAAACAGTTACAGTTGCAGGAACGCAAGAAATTATAGCAATTCCTATGGGAAAACTTCCAAACTCAAGCAGTCAAGATGTATATGTTACCGTTTCAAGAACAGGCGATTTTCCATTAACAATAGGCAATAAAACATATGCTTTAGAACCTATTCGTGATGTATTAGGGGTTAATGCAAGCATTAATTCAGCGACTAACGTTGCTACAGTTTCTGGTAACCTTAATCCAGGCGAAATCGTTAAAATATACAACAGACCAACAGATACAATACCTGCTAAATCAATGACAGTTCCAGCAACAGGATATATTCCTACAACTGGTCTTAGATTTACAAATCTTGACGCAAACGCAGTAACAGCAGCAACAATCTGCTTTACAGTAACTAACCCTATAGTTAGCACAACATTAACTGACATAGCTCCATATTATGGCGCTGGTGCTAATGAAAGTGCCAAAACTATGGCCGGAACAACAAGCGGTACAGGTGCGCAAACAGATATTACAGGCGTAACATTTAGCATAGTTGCTAAAAATAACGCCTTTGCAAAAGACTTTGTCGAAGTTTCAGCTACCATAACATCAGATAAATTTGACGAAGGTTATAAAGTTGAAGCATTCAGAAGCAGCAACGATGAATCGTTAGGTATAGGATTTGTTGTTAAAGACGGCGCTAACGGCAAAGCAACAATTGATTTAGGCACAACAAAACTTAAAACAACTGAAGGAACAGATACAGTTTACATTAAAGTTACAAAACCAGGAGATACTGCTTCTGTTGCTTCTAATCCTAGTGCAGCTATACCAAACGAACCTAAACATGCAACACCTACTTTAGGTCAAGTTGTAGTAATCAAAAGCACAACACCCGGCAAAGATGTTATAGAAGTTAGTGCTTGCCCTGACCCTTCACATCATGCATCAGATGCTACTTTTGTAGTTGGCGAAAAAATTAGAATTTATGATGACCTCGGCACGTTAATAACAACATATATTGTTACTCAAGCTGATGTATCAAACAAAAAAGCTGCTATACCAAATTTAAGTCTTCCTGCACAAGGAACAAGCATTGGGGTTTCAATTGAAAATCCTAAAACCGATGGAACAGGAAGCCATGAAAGTGCACAAAGCGCAGTAATAGTAGCAAGTCCAAAACAACGAATAGTTACAGCTAACCTTGTTGAAAACCCAATTCCAAACAGAAGTGACAAAACTGTTATTTCTTTACAAACCGACCCAGGTGCAGGCGTTATTGATGTAGGTGATAGAATTAAAGTTTGGGTTACAGACCAATCTGCTGTAGCTCCTGCTGCAGGAGATGCAGGCGCTGAATACCAGGTTTCGGCTGTTAATATTAATACTATAGCTGTAACAGCTGTTACTTCAGGCGCTCTTGTTATAGGCGGTGAAATAGGCGTTAATTTATCTACTAAATTAGATGGCGCTAAAGTTTTCCTTGCATTGAAAAGAGGCAGTGATGTATACGGCGAACCTGCTTCATTTATTATCGAACGACAAGGCAGAGCAACACAAGTTGCTATTGCAGACATTACAATTGATAACAAAAAAACAGGAAACGATACAGTTACTATTAAAAATGTAACAGCTAGCGACGAAATTTATATTTACACAAAACCGGAAGATGCATCAGCAAATTCAAAAGCTTTAGCTATTAACGCTAGCAATGCAGGAACATTTAATAACGGAACCTTGACAATTACAATGACAGCTGATAAAATTCCAAACTTCAGCGCATATACAAGTTTAAACACTAAATACAACAACGGTGGAAGACTTTATATTGTTAAAGCTTCAACAGGTTTACAATTCAGCGTAGCTACTATAGTTGAACACGAACCGGCATTTGACCAAAGAACAGCGCTTTCCAGCGGCGTAACGCTTAAGAGAAGCGGAAACGGAACTGACAAAATTGAAATTGCACGTGCGGCAGAAAATAATGCAGCTGGTGTTGCCGCAACTGAAAAAGTTTATATTTACAATGCCAATGATGTAGATGCAAGCGGCATTCCTAATTCATCAGCTTATTTATTTAACAGCGCTAACGGATTAACTGTTCCAGCATCAGGCGTAATTGAGTACACAGGTTCAATTTCAAATGATTTGATTTCTAGCGGAACAATTAAAATTGCAGTTGCTGTTGAAAAACCAACTAGCGATGCAAATAAACTTTCAAAGAGCCAACCATATATAATTACAACTACTCTTGCTTTAAGAAATGCTAACGCTACTGTAACTAATAATGGTGATGCTACTTCTGTAGTAAAAATTACAACTAGCCCTTCTGGTGCCATCCTTGAAAATGGCGACGTAATCACACTTTACAAAGCAGATGGTACTACTACAATAGGCAGTCCATTAACAATAGCATCAGGAACAATAACGGCATCAAATATAGATTTAGGTGCTCCTGCAAATGCAGAAAGTGTTATTTATGCTACATTAACAAGAGGTGCTGTTACTAGTGAAAAAATCGCTATAAAATGCCCTGCTCAAGTTCAATCTGCTTCGTTTACAGATGGATACGATATTCATGCTGTAAACAGATTAACAGGTTCAAGCGAATCTACTTTAAATGATACTGCAGGCGACACAATTTATGGCGGAAGATTCCCTGCTCTTGCAAGCGGAACTAAAATTAATATTTATGATTCAAATGCAGGTGCGAATTGGGAAACAACACCTATTATGATACTTACAGCTGGAACAGAAATAGCAGTAGATGCAACAGAATTACCTGTTATTAAATTAACTAAATCTGGAGCCACTCCTACAACTGCAAATGTTCTTGATGATGCAAAAAGCGGTTCTCTTTACTTTGCAATTCAAGAATCAGGCAGACGTGAAGGTGTAAGAAAAGAAGCTGTATACAATGCTGTTGCTAAAACAGACAAAACGCAAATTAATGCAACAAATGTTAAAATCGTAAATAATGCATTTAATTACAAAAACCTTGAAAAAGACATTACAGCTACTCCAGCTTCTGATATTTACGGTGACACAATCCAAATATTAGCAGGGTTAGAAAACAAAGCTGTAGTTAGAATTTACGATAGTAGTGCATCTACTACTCCTAAAGTAACGCATACAGCAGCAGGAAGTTCTCTTTCAACCAGAAGATTAAGCAAAGATGTATTGTCGGGCGCACCAACAGGAGTGCCAACAGATATTGATATTTCTGACAGTGCTTCAACAGATACTACTGTTTATGTAACATACCAATTCGCTGGAAAGCTTGAAAGTGACAAAGTTGCTTACGCTGTTAAACCGCTTGAAATGACACCTGCACTTAACGCAGGCAGCCCAGGAATTACGTTTATGAACTTAAATAATGACGCTGACGCTGCAACAATTAAAGATAAAATTATTTTATCTTCAATATTCCAAGAAGGCGATATAATAACTGTACAAGGGGTTAGCGGAACTAGCAATACAACACCATTTGCTGGTGGTGCTAAAATTAAAGTTCCTGCAGCAAATGGAAATGAGCCACACGTTCTTGATATGTATGACTATATAGCTCACCCAAGTAGCGCTCCTACTCAAGTTGCCAATTTTATTCATCTTTGGGGAAAAGGTGGAAGCGTTAAAGTTAGCTGGCAAAAATTAAACCACAGACCAAATACTGCCCTTGTAGATATAACATACGGCAACTATGCGGCAAGTGGTGCTATCGACAAACTTAACGGAACATTAAGCAACATTGCAGCATTTAAAAACTTTGCAGTACCTAATACAAAAAATGGCAGCCTTATTGCCGCACCAGCTAATGCTTGCCAAGACTATATTGACATAGCAGGCTTTGAAAGCTTTAAAGGTTCAACAAGCAGCAAAGACCCTATTGCAGCAGGAGATATTGTTAATTTCTATTTAGACGCTGCAAGCACAGCTACACCTGTAATTACACGCACAATTACTGGTACTGGCGCAGCTGGTGCTTTAGTTGCTGATGACCTTAAATTAAAGCTTTATCAAGGTACTACTAAATTATTAAATGATGATATACCAACAACAGTTTATGTAACAATAACAAAGAAAGGCTACAGCGAAAGTGCTAAACTTGCAGTTAGCGTTCCTGCTGTTGCTAAAACTGATTCTATTGACAACGACGGCAGACTTGATGATTCTAAAGTTGCAAACCCTGTTGGAACTGCAGATACAATTGACTTATCCGGAATTAATTTAAACGGTGTAGCAATTGCAGCTGGTGACTTAGTTCGCATTTATACAAATTCTGCTGATGTTGTTAAAACCGATAAAACAGGCTTAGCATCAACTAACTATGTTGAAGTTGTTTATAATAGTGGTGGTAACGCAGCAACTACTACAGCCGTTCCAATTACAGGTTTATTAAAAGACAGACCTAACGGCGATGCTATATATGTTACTGTTCAAAAGCTTGGCGTGCAAGCAGTAGAAATTGGTGGCAAAACTGATGCATACGTTGGACTTGAAAGTGCACCATATACAATAATTTATAATAGTGCACCAAAAACAGCAGCGCTTGAAGCCGGAGACATAACAATTGTTAACAAATTTAAGCCTTTTGACAAAGCTAATACTGACGATGCAACAAATGACTTTATAGAATACACTGGCAGCGACCTTACTCCTGCTACTAGCAAATTCTATATTTACACAGTAAACCCTGCAACTATAACAGGAACACCAACAGCAGCACAAAAAATTACAATTTCAGGAGCTACTGACATTGGAAAACTTACAGCTTCAACAGCAACACCAACAACAGCTGCAAACATTAAGTTAGATATGCTTTCAGACACAGATAACACTAACTTATGGTTCTCACATGAAGCAGTTAACGAACTTGAAAGCGACCCAATACTTATAACAGTTGCACCTCCTGCTAAAACAGCATCTGCAGGAATTACTGCTGCTATAGTTAACACACTTGGCACAACAGATGACACAATACAATTTACAGGATTAACAACTGCTACAGGCGATAGAGTTAATGTTTATAAGAGCGTTAATGGAGCAAAAAGCGATTTAGTTGCTATTTCTGAAGCAACTGGTGCTAACACACCTGACCTTGCAACTGCTGCTACAAAATTTATAGTAGCAACACCAAACTTTAAAAAGGTAACATATGCTAGCGGCAAACCTTCAGCTTTAGGCGGTGCTATAGATGCTGACGATGTTAAAGCTTTAGTATCTGATAGCCCAGCTTCAGGAAATGCTAAAATATTTGTTACAATTCAAAAAGTTGGCGAAAGAGAAAGTGACCCTATAACAGTTACTTATACTCAAGTTGCACAAACTTTAAGACCTACTGTTGAAAAAGCTCAACCGGGAACACCGACATATACTCAACAAATGGTTATTGAACGCTTATGGGATACTAATACGTATAAATATGCAGTTCATATACCTGCTGCTTTCAATATCTCTGATAATGCTACACCTGCTGCTGCTACTGACGAGTATATTTTAAGAGCATATACAAGTGCAACAACAGATACAGCAAACTTAATTGCAATCGGAAGCGATTTAAGCCCTGATTCAACTAAAGCAGGCTTAAAGCTTACATTGGGAGTTGGTGGTATAATAGCTGCTGCTAATGCAGAAGATATTGCAGAAGTTGTGGATAAATTTGTAGCAGGCAAAGAAGTTTACTTCACATTACAAAGAATTAATAATGGCGGCGAACGCGAAAGCTTACCTTCTGCTAGATTTGTATTACCACTTGCTATTTCCAAAGAAGTTATTGCTGCTAACGTTAAATATATTGACGATGCTGAAGATGCATTAATTGTTAGAGCTAAACCTGCTACTGCAAATACTGCTACTGCAGACGAAAATAAAGTTAGATTTGTTTATATTCCAACAGGCACAACATTAACACCTGCTATAGAAGCAGCTGTTATAGCAAAAGTTAACGAGTTAGATGCTGAAGCTTTAAATGCTGGCGTTACTAAAACGGCAGTTGTATCAGGTGCAACTATTTCAGCTCAAACCGGTGCTAAAGGCTATGCTATGTTAACAGGACTTACTGTTGCAAATGGCGACAAAATTTATGTTCTTGAAAAAGGCTGTGCTTTAAGTGATGCATATGCAATTGATGGAACGGAAGCGGAAGATTTACAATAATAAAAGCGTTTTCTTTCTGATATAAGTTTTTTAATCGGAAAGCCAAAAGACGGGGCAAATACCCCGTCTTTTTTAATGTCCATTTGACAAGCCCGCCATTTTTTAGTTATAATATTAATTAACTACAATAAGGGGGCACAAAATGTTAGATGCAAGAATTGAAATAGATGAAATAGATAAACAAATGGCTCAATTATTTGAAAAACGCATGGATAGCGTTAAAAAAGTTATAGCATACAAGCTTCAAAACAATTTACCAATTTTGGATAGCCAACGTGAACAAGCTGTCATTGAAAAAAACACGGCATATGTAACTAACTGTGAATATGTGGACTATTATAAAGAATTTATTCAGAATTTAATGCAACTATCCAAGCAATATCAAAATTATTTATCTAACGAAAGAGTTATTGGTTTCCAAGGTACAGATGGCGCTTATTCCCATATTGCCCTAAACAAAATATTTAAAAACGTAAAAACAAAGTCGTTTGTAACATTTGATGAAGTTTTTTCGGCGGTTGAGGAAGGCAGCGTTGCTTTAGGTGTTTTGCCTTTCGAAAACTCATATACAGGGGAAGTTCTTGAGGTTTTAGACTTGCTATATAAGCACAACTGTAGCATAATTGAAATATATGACTTAAAAATTCAAAGCAATTTGTTAGGCGTTAGAGGCGCAACTATCGCCGACATAAAGCAAGTATATTCGCACCATCAAGCGTTAAGCCAGTCTAAAAAGTTTTTAGATTGCTATAATTTTGAACTTATACCATATTACAATACAGCGCTTGCTGCAAAATACGTTTCCGAATGCAACGACAAAACAAAAGCCGCTGTTGCTTCCCCCGAAACGGCAAAGCTATATAATCTTTCAGTTTTAGCTGAAAACATTAATACAAGTGCAGAAAACACAACACGCTTTATAGTTATTTCAAAATCACTTGAAGGCGTTAAAGGCAATAGATTCAATATTATTTTTACGCTTGACCATGCTGTTGGACAGCTTGCTAAAATAATGCAGATTATTGGAAACTTTGGGTTTAATATGGAAAGTATTAAATCAAAATCTATGCACAGTTTGCCTTGGCAATATTACTTTTATGTGGAAATTGTTGGAGATGTTGGAAGTGACGTTGCAAAGCAATTGCTTATCGAATTAAAGCAAAACTGCAGAGAAGTTAAACTTATTGGGGTTTATAGTAAATAAAATCGAATGAAAAGGAGAGTTTAAGCTTGGATTGCAAAATAGAAGTTAAGTTAAAAACAAAAAGCTATGATATATTCATTGAAGATGATGCTATTATGCATATCGACAAATTTGTTGATGTTAACCGCAAAGTTTTAATTATAACAGACAACGGTGTGCCTAAATATTACGCCGATTTAATACTTTCGAAATGTCCGCAAGGCTATGTTGAAATTGTAACGCAAGGCGAAAGTTCTAAAAGCTTTAATGTGTACAAGCGGTTGCTTAAAGCTTTACTTGCATATAACTTTTCGCGCAAAGATTTAGTTATTGCACTTGGAGGAGGAGTTGTAGGCGACCTTGCCGGATTCGCTGCCGCAACTTATATGCGTGGCATTGAATTTGTTGGTGTTCCGACAACAACACTTTCACAAATTGATAGCAGCATTGGCGGCAAAGTTGGTATTAGTCTTCGTGGAATTAAAAACGTTATTGGGGCATTTCATCAGCCAAAATGCGTTGTAATCGACAATAACACGCTTTCAACCCTACCTAAACGGCATTTTAACAACGGGCTTGTGGAAGCTTTAAAAATTGGACTAACTTGCGATAAAGAATTGGTTGAGCTATTTGAAACAGAAAATATAGAAAAAAATGTTAAAGAAATTATACGTCGTTCCCTTATTTTAAAGAAAAACATTGTTGAGGAAGATGAAAAAGAAGAAAATTTGCGCAAAGTCTTAAATTTTGGGCATACAATTGGGCATGGAATAGAGAGTGTTTTTGGACTTTCTGAAGTTTTGCATGGAGAAGCAGTTGCGTTTGGAATGCTCCCTATGATTGAAAATAACAAACTAAAGCAGCGTGTTGTGCGGATATTGGAAAAGTTGTCAATTAATTGCAATTTAACTTACGACAAACAAGCTGTATATAACGCTATGATAAATGACAAAAAAGCATATGGTAATTTAATAACTATTGTTAAAGTTAAAGAAGCTGGAAGCTATGTATTGGAAGAAATACCAATTGAAAGGCTGATTGAGTTTATATGAAAAGCTGTTTTGGAAGCAATATTAAAATTAGCCTTTTCGGGGAATCGCATTCAGATGCAATGGGCGTTGTTATAGATGGGTTGCCTTCCGGTATTAAACTTGACTTAAACTTTATAAGTAAACAGCTTGATTTAAGAAAGCCAAAAGGCAAAATATCTACAAGCAGACAAGAAGCCGACGAGTTTAAAATAGTCAGCGGCTTTTTTAATGGTAACACAACAGGTACGCCGCTTTGCATAATAATTGAAAACAAGGCACAAAAAAGTAAAGACTACGAAAAAACAAAATATTTATTAAGACCTTCTCATGCCGACTACACTGCATACTTAAAATATTTGGGGTTTCAAGATTACAGAGGAGGAGGACATTTTTCGGGAAGATTGACTGCCCCTATAGTTGCAGCTGGTGCTATTTGCATTCAAATGTTAAAAGCAAAAGGTGTTACAATTGGAACGCGTATAAAATCAATTAGAAACATTGTTGATGACAGTTTATTTTCAGAAGACGAAAATCAATTATCAGAACAACTTGAAATGCTTAACAACATATATTTTCCTGTTCTTAATAAGGAAAAAGCAAATGAAATGATTTGTGAAATTGAAAATGCAGCAACAGAAGGCGATTCGGTAGGGGGAATTTTAGAAACTGTAGCTATAAATGTTGCAAAAGGTATTGGAGAGCCATTTTTTAGTTCTGTTGAAAGCATACTATCAAGCCTTTTGTTTTCAGTTCCAGCAGTTAAAGGAGTTGAATTTGGAACAGGATTTGAATTTGCAAAAATGAAAGGAAGCGTTGCCAACGACGAATTTTGTTATGACGGCAAAAGCGTTAAAACTAAAACTAACAATAACGGGGGAATTAATGGGGGAATTTCAAATGGTATGCCGATTGTAATAAGATGCGTTGTTAAACCAACACCTTCTATATTTAAACCACAGCAAACCGTTAATATTAATACTATGGAAAATGAGCAGTTAATTATAAATGGCAGGCACGACCCAGCAATTATACACAGGGCAAGAGTTGTTGTTGATTCTATGGTTGCGATTGGGCTTTTAGATTTAATTTGCCAACGATTTGGCATTCAATATTTAACGGACAACCTTTAAATATTAGAAGGTAGTTATAACAGCGTATATGTCTCTGTAATTTTTAAACACAATTGTTATTAATTCTATGTTTTGAATAGGGCTTTTAGATTTAATTTATGAACGATTTGGCACTTGATACTTTTTATGTACGTAGCGGATAGTTTCCGCCACAATTAGCTTAGTTTTAATTTATATAATGGAAATGTTTGCACCTAAGCTTTTTAAGTCTTCTTCAATTTTCTCGTAGCCACGTTCTACAAACCCTGAATTTTCGACAATTGTTTCACCTTCTGCAGCAAGCCCTGCTAAAATTAAAGCTGCGCCTCCTCGCAAGTCTTTAGATTCAACAGTTGTTCCTTTTAGCATTTTAACACCTTTAATAACTGAAGTTCTACCATCAGAACCTAAAATAATATCTGCACCCATTCGTACCAATTCGCCGATATGCTTTGTTCTTGATTCAAAAATACTCTCGAAAATAACGCTTGTTCCTTTTGCAATAGAAAGCAAAGCCATTAATTGAGGCTGCATATCAGTTGGAAAACCAGGGTGAGGGAGAGTTGTTGTTGTTGGTATTTCCTTTAATATTTCGGGGGAGATTAAGTGAATTTTATTGTTTTCTTCATATATTGTGCAGCCTGCTTCTGATAATTTTGAAGTTATTGGATATATATGACTTGGGATAATGTTCTCAACTGTTATGTTTCCTTTTGTAATTGCTGCTGCTGTTAAATATGTTCCTGCAATAATTCTGTCGGGAATTATAGTATGCTCAACACTATGGAGTTTTTTAACTCCTTTAATTACAACGCAATCTGTGCCTGCACCATAAACTTTTGCACCCATACCGTTTAAAAATTTTTCAAGGTCAACTATTTCTGGTTCTTTTGCGGCATTTGTAATAGTTGTTTCACCTTCTGCTAAAACAGCGGCAAGCATTATGTTCTGTGTTGCGCCAACGCTTGGAGAGTCTAAATTTATTTTTGTGCCTGTAAGTTTTTTAGCTTCGCACATAATAAATCCATGCCGTTCTGTAATTTCGGCACCTAGTTCTCTCAGTGCTTTTAAATGTAGGTTAATACGCCTTAAGCCAAGTTCGCAACCCCCAGGATAGCTAATTTTGCATTGCCCGAACCTTCCTAATATTGCACCTAAAAAAATTATGGAAGAACGCATTTCACGGGCAAATTGTTCGGGAACATCTGTAATATTGGCGGTTGAGGAATCTATAATAATTGTCTTTTGTTCTTCATAAAACGTTACTTTGCAACCTATAGCTTTAAGTATTTCGATTGAAACAATAGTATCTGATATTTTCGGGCAATTGTGAATAACGCTAACATGGTTATTTAAAACTACAGATGCTAAAATTGGCAATATAGAATTTTTTGCGCCGTCAATTTTAACTTCGCCTTCAAGTTTGTTGCCACCTACAACTTTATATCCACCCATAGTAGAAGCACCTCCAAAAAGAAATATACTGACATACTATGCATGGACATTCAACTTGTTACAAAAAGGGAGTGCAAAAAATTGCTGTTTAACTCGTTTAATTTTATTATATTTTTCATAGCAACAACAACTTTATACTACATAATACCCCAAAAATTTAAATGGATTTTATTGCTTTTGGCAAGCTATATTTTTTATATGGCATGGAATCCGGCGTTTATAACGCTAATACTTTTTTCAACATTTTTAAATTACGCAGTATCGCTTAAAATATATAATTCTAAAGACGAAAAGGTGCGAAAAAGGGTATTAATAATTTGCCTTGTAATAAGTTTAGGGCTTTTGTTTGTTTTTAAATACTTAGGTTTTATTAACGAAACATTTGCGTTTTTAGCTTCAATGCTTAAAATTAAATATAAAATTCCACGCCCCACAATTATTTTGCCAATGGGAATATCGTTTTTCACATTTCAAGCTATTGGATATACTATAGACGTGTACCGCAAAAGAATAAAGGCAGAGCGCAATTTTTTCAAGCTTTCTTTATTTATAACTTTTTTTCCGCAGCTTGTAGCAGGGCCTATTGAAAGATTTGAAAGCTTAATGCCTCAACTGTTTACATCTGAAAAGAAGAAATTTAATTTCGATAACATTGTTATGGGTTCTAAGTTTATGATTTTTGGTTTTTTCAAAAAGATAGTGGTTGCCGACCGCCTTGCTATTGCCGTTAATACTGTTTTTAATTATCCTCAAAAATATGAAGGGCTTTCCCTTATTATTGCGGCGCTATTTTTCACATTTCAAATATATTGTGATTTTAGCGGTTATTCAGATATTGCCATAGGTTGTGCAAAAGTGCTTGATGTTGATTTAATGCAAAACTTTAAACAGCCGTTTTTAAGTAAGAATATTAAAGAATTTTGGAGACGCTGGCATATTTCGCTTTCGGGTTGGTTTAAAGATTATTTGTATATTCCGCTTGGAGGAAACAGAAAACGGAAAAACATTAACACTATAATTACATTTTTATTAAGCGGTTTATGGCACGGCGCAAACTGGACATTTGTAATATGGGGGCTTTTGCACGGTATATATCAAGTTAGTGGCATTATTAAGGGAAGAATATTAACGTTTATTTCCGTTGTATTTGCATTTATTTTTTTCAGAGCTAAGAACCTAAGCAGTTCAATATATATTATATGCAATTTATTTAAAGGCATTAAAAATTGGACAAACGTCCAATATGTTTATTATGTTTTTAACGAATTTGGAATTACATTTTTTGAGGTTATTTTAGTTATAGCATTAATAATGATTTTATTTATTATTGATATGGCAAGCAAAGATAAAGATATACATTCTATATTACTAAGCAAAAACTGGTTTATACGCCTTAGCTTTTATGTTATTTTAACTTCAATTGTTGTATGCTTGGGGGTGTTTTCAAATGCAGGGCAATTTATATACTTCCAGTTCTAAAATTTTTAATAAGACAAAAGCAGTAGCTTTTGTTGGGTTATTACTATGTGTTATCCTGCTAATAGGAAATGCATATGAAACCGCAAGCAAAAAAAATAAAATTAATATGTGGAGCAAGCAACGCTTTGTAGATTTTTACAATTCAGATAAAAACAGTATTGATATGCTTTTTATAGGTTCTTCTCATTCGTACTGTACATTTGACCCTTTGGTTGTTGACGAAAAGCTTTTGCTTAACACGTATCAATTGGGTATGCCCGAGCAATACCCCGATACTTCATATTATACGCTTTTGGAGGCTCTTAATTACCAAAAGCCAAAAAAAGTTGTTATGGAAATATTTTTTGGGGTTATGGATAAAGATTTTAATTATAAACAGGCAGATTTACTTTTTCAAGTTATGGAAAACAATAAGTTGCGATTGGATTATGTAAAAAATGTTTTTCCGGCTAATGAAAAAGCTAAATATTTAATTCCGGCAATAAGATTTCAAACCGATTTTATACAATGGGCAAACAATGCGCTAACAAAAATAATTAATGATAAGTTTAAGTTAAGAAAAAATAGAGAAACAGAAAACAAAGTAATTGCGGGCGAAGAATATTACCGCTCTAAAGGCTTTATATATTGCGACTACGTAATGAGCGAAGAAGAACAGAAAAAAGTTGGTGGCTTTAATGGGGAAAAATGGAACATTTCAAATGTTCAAAAAAAGTATTTAGAAAAAATTATGGAACTTTGTAAGCAAAATGATATCGAGTTAATTTGGGTTACAGCTCCAATTTCATATGCTGCACTCGAAAAAACTGTTTCATATAATAAAATTCACAATACTATTAAAGCAATTGCTGACGAAAACAATATTTGCTACCTTGATTTTAACACTTTATATCCTAATATAAAAATATTTGAAGATGATGATTTTCGGGACGCTTCCCATTTAAACTATAACGGAGCTGTTATCGCTTCCGAATACTTTTCAAATTGGTTAGAACAAAATTAAAAGGACGTTTAATACGTCCTATTTTTTATGCTAGATGCTTCCAATATTTCTAAACTTTTTATATCTAAGCGAAACAACTTCTTCGTCTTCAAGCTGACATAATGATGTAAGCTTTTCATATAGCGATGTTTGAATTGCATTGTAAATTTGATTGTTTTCTTTAATTATTTTATCAACAACTTTTAAATCAAGTAAATCTTGAGCGGTTAGCTTTAAATTTTCTGCTGCTAATTCTGCTTTGTTTGAATCTTTATATAATATTGAAGCACAGCCTTCGGGGGAAATAACTGAATATACGGCATTTTCAAGTATCCAAACTTCATTTGAAACGCCTAGTGCAAGCGCACCACCGCTTCCGCCTTCACCTATTAATATTGAAATTATAGGCGTTTTAAGCCACATCATTTCCATTAGGTTTTCAGCTATAGCTTGGCCTTGCCCTCTTTCTTCTGCACCAATTCCACAAAAAGCCCCCGATGTGTCAACAAAACACACAATTGGTCTTTTAAATTTTTCAGCTTGCTTCATAAGTCTTAATGCTTTCCTATAGCCTTCAGGGTGAACAGAGCCAAAGTTTCTAAGCACTTTTTCCTTAGTATTACTCCCTTTTTCTATTGCAATAACAGTAACCGGCATATCAACTAAAGTTCCAATTCCCCCAATTATAGCTCTATCGTCGCCAAACTTTCTGTCGCCATGTAGTTCTATAAAATCTTTAAATATGTTGCCTATATATTTGGCAGATGTTGGCCTGTTTTTATTTCTTGCTAATAAAACTTTTTCGATTGCTTTCATGTTATATCCCCTTCGGTTTTCTAAATCCATTTATAGATACGGACGCAACATGATTTTTTAAATTATCTTTAACGTCAACAATAAAAAAGCAAGTGCTTTTTCCTGATTTAATGCAATTGGCTTCTGCAATTAATTGCGTTCCTTTTGATTTGGCAATATAAGTAATTTGGCTTACAAGCGAAACTGTTATAAATTCTTCTGTGTATGCATTAGAAGCAACAGCAAATGCAAAATCTGCAAGCGTATATATAGCACCGCCCATAACTGTGTTTGCTGCATTCATATGCTTTTTTTCAAGCTTTAGGCTGCATTTCGCAAAGTCTACACCAACTTCTTCAATTACAATGCCCGTTGCTTCAGTTGCAAAATAATCGGCTTTAAATTTTTCTCTTGCTTCTTCTAACATATTAAACTACCCTTTCAATCCTTTATTAGTATGAAGCATTAAAACTTTAGCCAAATAATCTCTTTGCTTGCCTCTTGGAACTATAGCGTCGATAAAGCCTTTTTCCATTAAAAATTCTGCCTTCTGGAAGCCATTAGGAAGCTTTTGCTTTGTTGTTTGTTCAATAACGCGGGGACCTGCAAAGCATATTAAAGCATTAGGTTCGGAAATAATTATATCACCTTCCATAGCAAAGCTTGCAGTAACCCCACCTGTTGTAGGGTTAGTTAAAACTGTTACATATAAAAGCCCGTTGTCGCTATGTTTTTTAACTGCACCGCTTGTTTTTGCCATTTGCATTAAAGATAAAATACCTTCTTGCATTCTTGCGCCGCCCGAAACTGTAAAGCCTATAACAGGGAGTTTGTTTTGTGTTGCAAATTCAAAAAGCCTTGTTATTTTCTCCCCTACAACACTTCCCATACTGCCCATCATAAATGAACTTTCCATAACAAATATTGCCGTTTCTATTCCTTCTACTTTACAAGTTCCGGTTATAACGGCTTCATTTTCGCCGCTTTCCAGCTTGGCGTTTTGAAGCTTTTTATCATATTCGGGGAATTCTAATATATTTGTTGTTGCTAAATCAGAATCCATTTCGCAAAAAGTGTTTTCGTCGCATGTTATGCTTATTCTTTGGCGTGCATTCATTTTAAAGTGGTAGTTGCATTTTGGGCATAGCTTCATATTTTCTGTAAGCTCTGATAAAACGATTGAAAGTTTGCAGCTTGGGCAGCTTGTAAACATTTCATCTGGAATGTTAGGATTTTTTTTAGAGCTTTGCTTTAAAAGCAATTCCAATTCGTTTTTGGGTTTTTTAAACGTGAACATTACATACCCCTTTCAGCAAGAAAGCTTGTTGTATAAATTCCAGACTTAAACTTCTCGTCGTCTAACAGTTCCATTTGAAAGTCTAAGTTGTGTTCAACGCCTTCAATTACTAATTCGCAAAGCGACGCTTGCATTTTTCTAATACATTCTTCACGAGTTTTTGCGTAAACAATTAGTTTGCCAATCATTGAATCGTAAAACGGTGGTATTTCATAATCTTGATAAACTGCGCTGTCAAAGCGAACCCAAGGGCCACCGGGAATATGAAGCACAGAAATTTTGCCGCAAGATGGGCGGAAATTTTTATATGGATTTTCGGCGTTAATTCTGCATTCGATAGCGTGTCCGTCAATTTTTATGTCTTCTTGAGTAAACGGAAGTTTTGCATCAGCAGCAATTCTAATTTGCCACTTAACCAAATCAACACCTGTTACCATTTCCGTTACAGGATGTTCAACTTGCAACCGTGTATTCATTTCCATAAAGTAAAAGTTTCCGTCTTTATCAAGCAAGAATTCTATAGTTCCAGCATTTTTATATGAAACTGTTTTTGCAGCTAAAATTGATGCTTCAATCATTTTTTGCCTTGTTTGCTCATTAAGGGCTGTTGAAGGGCTTTCTTCAATCATTTTTTGGTTTTTTCTTTGCATAGAACATTCACGTTCGCCAAGGCAAATAATATTCCCAAAATTATCGCAAAGCAGCTGCATTTCTATATGTTTAGTTTTAGTTAAATATTTTTCTATATAAACTCCGCTATCCGAAAAAGCATTTTTAGCTTCCTGCGTTGCTGTTAAAAATGCTGTTTCAAATTCACTTTCGCAATTAACAAGCCTAATTCCACGCCCTCCGCCGCCCGAACGTGCTTTAATTAAAACGGGAAATCCAATTTTAATAGCGGCAGCTTTTGCTTCATCTATGTTTTCTATAACTTGCGTTCCAGTAATTATGGGAACGCCTGCTTTTTCCATAGTTTTTCTTGCTTGCTCTTTATTGCCCATCATATTAATAATTTCAGATGTTGGGCCAATAAACGTTATATCGCATTTTTCGCAAAGCTTAACAAACGTTGTGTTTTCAGAAAGCAAACCATAACCGGGGTGAATAGCTTGAACGCCCGTATTAATTGCAGCTTGCAAAATTGCTTCCATATTAAGGTAACTTTCTTTAACTGTGCTTTTGCCAATGCAAACACTTTCATCGGCAAGGCTAACATGAAGTGCATCTTTGTCGGCTGTTGAATAAACGGCAACGGTCGAAATACCCATTTCTTTACAAGCTCTAATTATTCTGACGGCTATTTCTCCTCTATTTGCAATTAAAATTTTGGAAAACAAATATATTCTCCTCCGCTCCTTGCTAAAATTAGGGCGATTAAGACGGAATTAAGGCGAAGGAAAATTCCCCTTCAACGCTTAACTTACCGTTAACATAGCCTTTGCCGCTTGCAAAATGAAAATGGTGTTTCGAGCTTGTTATTTGACATATAAATTCGATTGTGTCGTTCGGCTTAACAACTTCTCTAAATTTAACTTTATTAAGCCCTGTAAAATATGGAGTTTTGTTTTGATTATCGCACAACAAAATGCAACAAGTTTGAGCCATCATTTCGCAAAGGATAACGCCGGGAACAACAGGGTTTCCTGGGAAATGTCCTTTTAAAAAAAACTCATCGCCTTTAACTGTATATTTGCCTTTTGCACACCCGTTTTCATCAACAACGGCTTCGTCAATTAAAAGCATAGGCTCTCTATGTGGAATTAAATTTTTAATTTCTTCTTTATTCATATTTTATACACCTCATTCAATTAATCCCCTAAAACTTGAATTGTTGTAAGTTCAAAGGGATTTAGCAAGTAACTTTAAAAAGAACTTGCGAAAATTCTACAGCTTCACCATTTGGAACGCAAATTTCAACTATTTCGCAATCATATTCGGCTTCAATTTCATTCATCAATTTCATAGCTTCAACAATGCATAAAACATCGCCTTTTTTAACTTTGTCGCCGACTTCAACAAACGGCTTACTATCAGGAGAAGGCGCTCTATAAAATACCCCAACCATTGGAGAAGTAATTGTTTTTAAAGCTTGGCAATTTGGTATTGCTATAATATTTGTTTCGGTTATAGTTTGATTTACAACTTCCCCAATATTTTGGCTAACAAGTTCGCCAGAAGCAGTTTCGTTATCGGAAGACATTGTAATTTTAACGCTTGTTAGTTCTATGCTTTTAACTTTATTTCCATTGCTTGAAGCTATTTTGACAAGCTCATTTATTTGGTTTATATTTATTTCCAAAGCTTAAACCACCTTTTTAAGTACTAAAACACCATTGTGTCCACCAAAGCCAAATGATGTTGACAACGCCAACTGAACATCGGCGTTAACAGATTTGTTAGGCGTATAATTTAAATCGCATTGTTCATCTTTTTCGGCATATCCAATAGTTGGAGGAATTAGCCCGTGTTTAATTGCCAATGTTGAAACAATTGCTTCAATACCACCGGCAGCACCTAAAGTATGTCCTGTCATAGATTTTGTGCTGCTAATATGTATGTTGAAAGCTTTTGCTCCAAATACATTTTTAAATGCAAGAGTTTCAGTTTTATCGTTTAACGGCGTTGAAGTTCCGTGTGCATTTATATACATATTAACATTTTCGTCATAGTTATAGTTTGCTTCTTCAAGCGCAAGCTTTATTGCGTTTGTTGCCCCTTTTGCATCTTCACGAGGAGCTGTTATATGGAAGGCATCATTAGTATTGCCGTATCCAACAACTTCACAGTAAATTTTTGCTCCTCTGCTTACTGCTCTTTCATATTCTTCCAATATAACAATTGCGCCGCCTTCACCCATAACAAAGCCGTCACGGCGCTTGTCAAAAGGAATTGAGCTTGAATTTGGAATGTTTCTTGTTGAGAGAGCCATGCAATTTGTAAACCCTGCTATTCCCATTGGGGTTATAGGAGCTTCCGAACCACCTGCAATAATTGCATCGGCATAGCCATGTTTTATAGCTCTAAAAGCTTCGCCAATTGAATTAGCTGATGTTGCACAAGCGGTTACATTACACAATGAAGGGCCTTGCGCGTTATATTTAATTGCAACCATACCAGAAGCCATATTTGAAATTAACATTGGTATAAAAAACGGAGATACTCTTGTTGCACCTTTATTTAGAAAAATCTCGGCTTGATTTACAAAAGTAATCATTCCGCCAACACCAGAACCTACATAAGCCCCAAATCTTTCGGGTTCAACACTTCCTAAAATGCCACTATCTGAAACTGCTTGTTCGGCTGCTGCTAATGCATATTGCGTAAATAAGTCCATTTTTCGGGCTTCAATTCTGTTTATGCCATAATCTGCTGCATCAAAGTTTTTAACTTCAGCCGCAATTTTAACTTTATATTCGCTTGCATCAAATTTTGTTATATAGTCAATGCCGCAAACGCCTTCTTTTAAGCTGTTAAAAAAAGTATTAATATCGTTTCCAATTGGCGAAATAACCCCAAGCCCTGTAATTACAACTCTTTTCATAAAATACATCTCCATTAAAAACTATGCTTGTGAAATTTCAGAAACTTAAGAAAGTTCTGAAAGCTCAGAAACCAGTTCATCTACTAGTTGCTTAACCGTTACAATTTTGTTAACTCTGTGTCCGTTTGCACCAACAAAAGCAAAGCCTGTATCAAATTTTCCTCTAAATGCACTAACCAATGCAGTTGAAATACAATATGGGCTTTTTTCCATTTCGCATGTTTTTATACAATGGAATGGGCATTTTGTTGGGGTTTTTTCTTGCGATTCAATTTTTTCTATAAATTCATTTTTAATAGCTCTACCCGGCATACCAACAGGGCTTTTTATTATAATAATATCTTCTTCTTTGCAATCTAAATACATCTTTTTAAATTCATATCCGGCATCGCATTCTTCTGTTGCAACAAACCTAGTTCCCATTTGAACAGCTGAAGCGCCAAGGTCTAAAAACTTTTTAATATCTTTCCCGTCGTATATTCCTCCGCCTGCTATAACAGGAACGGTTTTTCCGTACTTTTCATATATATCTTTTGAAACTTCTAAAACTTGAACAACTAAATTTTCAAGGCTAAACCGTGGGTCGTCTATTTCTTTTGGCTTAAAGCCTAAATGCCCTCCTGCAAGCGGCCCTTCAACAACAAACGCATCGGGAATGTAATTGTATTTATCATTCCACCATTTAGTTAAAATTCTTGCTGCTTTTCCCGAAGAAACTATAGGCACAAGCTTTGTTTTGGAATCGCTTTTTTTAAGAGCAGGTAAATCTAGCGGAAGACCGGCACCGGCAAAAATAATATCAACTTCTTCTTCTATTGCCGCTTGAACAACTTCTTCAAATTCTGTTAATGCAAACATTATATTAACGCCAATTATGCCGTTTGTCATTTGTTTGGTTTTTCTAATTTCCCTGCTTATGGCTTCGGCGTTCGAAATTTTATTTTCGTAGTTAACGCAATAAAGCCCAACTGCAGCAATAGTTCCAACGCCACCCTCATTGGCAACAGCCGAGGCAAGGTGTGCAGCAGAAACGCCAACACCCATGCCACCTTGAACTATTGGTATTTTAATTTTTAAATCCCCAATATTCCATGAAAAATCATTGTCTTTTTCCATTTTCCCACCACATATCTATAACTTTTTTGTTTTAAGTTCCGTAAAATTATATAAATATAAACATACTTTCAAAGCTTAGGAAAGCATTTGACTTTTACAACATCGCCTTTTAATTGGGTTTCAAATATTTCTAATGGAACTTCTAAATTTTCACTCCACAATTTTATTCCGCTACCAAGCAATACAGGGATAAAAGTTATGTGGTATTCGTCAATTAAATTTCTGCAAATAAATTCAGAAGCCAAACTTGCTCCACCAACAAGCCAAATATTTTTTTCTGTTTGTTCTTCCTTTGCTTTAAGAGAATAAAGTTTTTCTCCTGATACAAACTGAACATTTTCATCTTCAGGTAGTTGGCTATTTGTTGCAACATAGCATTTAAGCCCTTCATAAAACCATTTATTGGAGGAAAGTTCATTTTTAACTTGCATATATGTTTTTCTTCCCATAATTAATGTATCAACAGTTTTTATAAAGTTGTTGTAATCGTCTTTTGCTTCATATTTTGAAAGCCAAGAAACATCGCCGTTTAGCTTTGCAATATATCCATCAAGGCTAACTGCTATATATAATATTATTTTACGCATATTATATAAACATTCCGCCGCCAACTTTAATTACTTCTCCTGTAATATAGCTTGCGTTATCGCTTGATAAAAATACAGCAAGTTTTGCAACATCTTCAGGTGTTCCCAATTTTTTAAGAGGTATTTGCTCCATAGCTTTATTAAGAACGGCTTCTGGAAGTTTTTTTGTCATATCAGTTTCTATAAAGCCGGGAGCTATTGCGTTACAAGTTATGTTTCTTGAAGCTAATTCTTTTGCTGTTGATTTTGTTAAGCCAATTATGCCTGCTTTAGCGCTTGCATAGTTTGATTGCCCTGCGTTTCCTGCAATACCTATAACAGAAGCTATATTAACAATTTTCCCATAGCGCCTTTTCATAAAATGCTGGTAAAGGCTTTTAGTTGTATTAAATGTACCTTTTAGGTTTACGTTAATAACTGCATCAAAATCTTGCTCTGTCATAGTAAGTATTAAACCGTCTCTTGTAATTCCGGCATTATTTATTAATATGTCAACGTGTTCAAAATCATTTAAAACTTGTTCAATAGTATTCTTCGTTTGTTCAAACGAGCTAACATCGCATTTATATGCTTTAGCTTTTACTCCAAGTTGTTCTATTTCAGCTGCCGCCTGCTCAATACATTCCATTTCAGCAGCACAAACAATTGCTATATTTGCTCCGTTTTTGGCAAGTTCTACTGCTATAGCTTTTCCAATTCCTCTGCTTCCGCCTGTTACAATTGCAACTTTACCCTCTAGCATTTAAAAATACCTCCAACGTTTTTTTATCTTCAACATTAAAAACCGTAACTTTATCATCTATTTTTTTAATTAACCCACTAAGAGTTTTGCCTGCCCCAACTTCAACAAACGTATTTATTCCGTCTTCAATCATATTTTCTATTGTTTGCTGCCAACGAACAGGATTGCACACTTGGTTTGAAATTAGTTGCTTTTCATCGCCTATGCTGTAGGGTTTAGCCGTTACATTTGAGTATATGGGTATATTTGGAACATTTATGTTTATGTTTTCTAAATAATCTTTAAGCTTCTCTGATGCTTCCTTCATAAACGGGGAGTGAAACGCTCCGCTTACAGGAAGCTTTAAAGCTTTTCCGCCTGTTTTTTTAATTTGTTCTATTAACGGTTTTTCTGCTTCTAAACTGCAAGCAACAACTGTTTGTGTTTTGCAGTTATAGTTTACGGGGTATGCATTTTCAAAGCTTTTACAAATATTTTCAACTTCGCTGCTATTAATTCCTAATACAGCAATCATTGAGCCTTTATTTTTTTCTGCACATTCGCTCATAAATTGTGCTCTTTTAATTACTAAAGAAAAAGCGTCTTCATAAGGTAACATTCCTGAAAACGCAATGGCAGGTATTTCACCTAAAGAAAAACCGGCAACAGCCGACAGCTTTACATGTAAAGCATCTGATTTCAAAGCGCAAGCTGCAGCTAAATCTACGCAAAACAAGCAAGGCTGTGTATTTATTGTTTGCGTTAACTGTTCTTTTGTTCCTTCAAAACATTGAGTTGAAGTGTTTGGTCTTATTTCATCTGCCATTTTAAATATATTTTTTGCGGCATTGCTAACTTCAAAAAGTTCTTTGCCCATGCCTGCATACTGACTTCCTTGCCCCGAAAAAACAAGCGCTATTTTATCCATTTACCGGCACCTTCCAAAACAGCTTCAGCTTGATTAAACAATTCGGTTATAATTTCTTGTGCGGTTTGTTCGCATTTAACCATTGAACAAATTTGACCTGCCATAAAAGAACCTCTTTTTTCGTCGCCCTCAACAGCGGCAAGACGTAGCGAACCTTCACCTATTTTTTCTAATTGTTCGTTTGAAAGGCTGCTGTCATATTCAAGCTTTGAAAGTTCTCTTGTAAATTGATTTTTAAGAGAACGAACAGGGTGTCCAAGCCTTTTTCCTGTAACCATAGTATCTATTTCTTTGGCTTTTATAATTGCATTTTTATAATTTTGATGCACATTGCATTCTTTTGCGGCTAAAAATCTTGTTCCAAGTTGAACCCCAACTGCTCCAAGCATAAACGCAGCTGCAATTCCTCTGCCATCTCCTATTCCTCCTGCCGCAATAACGGGAATGTTAACAGCATCGCAAATTTGTGGAACTAGCGTCATAGTTGTTAGTTCTCCAATATGACCTCCACTTTCGCAGCCTTCAGCTACAACAGCACAAGCCCCGGCTCTTTCAACCATTTTAGCAATTGCTATAGAAGGAACAACGGGGATAACTTTAACGTTGGCGTTAACCCAATCTTTCATATATTTAGTTGGAAGCCCTGCCCCTGTTGTTACAACAGATATTTTTTCTTCCGCTACAACTTGAGCAACTTCATCAACATGAGGGCTTAAAAGCATAACGTTAACACCAAACGGCTTGTCCGTTAATTTTTTTGCTTCTTTAATTTGCGAACGAACGTAGTCTGCTGGTGCATTTGAAGCGGCAATAATTCCAAGCCCGCCGGCATTAGAAACGGCAGCAGCAAGACTGGCGTCGGAAATCCACGCCATGCCGCCTTGAAAAATTGGATATTTTAAAGAAAGTAAATCACAAATAATAGTTTTCATTGCTTACTCCTTAATTTTCAAAAATCACTTATTATCAATTAAAGCTACAACATCTGCTACTGTTTTTAAACTTTCACTAACTTCAATTGTAATTCCAAATACGTCTTCTAAACTCATAACAAGTTCTACTGTATCTAACGAATCTAAGCCAAGCTCTGTAAATGTTGTATTTTCGTTAATTTCACTTTCACTAATTCCTCTGTTTTCTGCAATAATTTTAATTACTTTTTCTAATGTCATTTTATTTTCCTCCCAGTTTTTTTAAATTTTTAATTTTTAGGTAACTTCCAAAATCAGAAGTTTAAATTACCAAAACACAAGCGGCGGCAGTTAGCCCTGCGCCAAAAGCAACCAACACTACTATTTCTCCTTCAACAAGCTGTCCTGCTTGTTTAAGGTCGTTAATTAATATAGGAATACCTGCCGAAGACGTGTTACCATATTTATCTACCGCAGAAATCATTTTTTCTTTAGCTACCCCAAGCCGTCCTCTTGCTGCATCTATAATTCTAAAATTAGCTTGATGAGGTATAATTTTAGAAACATCTTCTAATTTAATATTTGCCATACTTATAACTTCTAAAACATCTTTATGCACTGTGTTAACTGCAAATTTAAAAATTTCTCCGCCATTCATTTGAAGATATGGGTTTACTTTTGGCTTTTTAGAAAATGGGTTGTTGCCAGTAACACCCCTAACTGTTAAAAACTTGTCATCTCCAACAGCTCTGGTTTTAATTGATAAAAGGTTTTTCCCTTTTGTTAAAACAACAGCCCCTGCCCCATCTCCAAACAAAATACAAGTAGACCTATCGCTCCAATCAAGATAATTAGACATTATCTCGGCAGAAACTATTAAAATATTTTGTACTTTATTTGAATCAAAGTATGCCGATGCAACATCTAATGCATAAACAAATCCTGTGCAAGCAACATTTAAGTCGAATGCAGGACATTTTGCTTTAATTTCTTTTTGCACCAAGCAACCAAGACCGGGCATTAAAAATTCTCCGCCTGTTGTTGTGCAAATAATTAAATCTATTTCATCTGCAGAAATATTGGCATCTTTTAATGCCATTTCTGCAGCATTTGCGGCTAATTCCAAAAGAGATTCAGAAGTTATTACAAATCTGCTTCTTATGCCTGTTCTAGTTGAAATCCATTCATCACTTGTATCTACAAACGTTGAAATTTGGTCATTAGATAAAGCAAATTTAGGCAATGCCGCTCCTGCGCC
>CAZHPA010000012.1:0-44058 GCA_964533945.1 uncultured Defluviitaleaceae bacterium | reverse complement strand
CATACATTTATATATATGCAACATCAAAACGTTTAGAACAATTGAGAAAAGCTAAAAAATATTTACAGCGAACATATATATTGTAAATGGGCTTTTTAAAAGTGTACTTGCAAGGCAACACCGCTTTTTGTATATAATTTTATATATAAAAAAGCGGAGGTTTAATATGAATAGTTTTGGATATTTGCAAATACAAGTTATTACAGCAAGCGGAGCATTGCCAATAAAAGGAGCTATAGTAACAGTAAGAGACATAAACAATAATATTTTGTATACTTTAAAAACAGATGCCGACGGAAATACAACAAGAGTTAAGCTTGGAGCGCCTAAAAAAGAATTAACTTACGACCCTGGATATGGAGGAACCCCTTACTATTTATATTCCGTGGAAGTCGATGCCGAAGGGTACAATACTGCAATAATTAGAGGCATACAAATTTTCGATACAATTTCTTCCCAACTTCCTGTTGAAATGAAACCGCTTCCGGCTACATCAACTTTTAGCACAATCGGTATTGCTCCTAGCACAATCGAAATACCACCAAATGCGTTAATTCAAGAAATTGAAAGAGTACCTCAAGGCCCAAAAACTGAACCTAGAATACTCGAACGTGTTTATATACCTGAATATATAGTTGTACATTTGGGAACGCCGGCTTCTGATGCAAGAAATGTTAGAGTAAAATTTATAGACTATATTAAAAACGTTGCATCAAGCGAAATTTACCCAACTTGGCCTGTTAATTCTATTAGTGCAAATGTTCATGCCCAAGTTTCGGTTGCATTAAATAGAATTTTCACAGAATGGTATACTAGCCGTGGATACAATTTTAACATTACAAATTCAACACAATACGACCAATGCTTTGTTGAAGGAAGAAATATATTTGATAACATAAATAAAATTGTTGATGTAATATTTAATATTTATATAAGGAAAGCTAACAGCATGGCTCCATACTTTGCCCAATACTGCAACGGAACAACCGTTGTATGTGCAGGTATGTCGCAATGGGGAACAGTTACTTTGGCAAACCAAGGCAACAGCCCTTCCGACATAATTAAACATTATTACGGCAACGATGCAATTTTAGATACAACTAACGATATTAGAGGCTTAGAAGAATCATACCCCGGACGACCACTTGCAATTGGAGATGTTGGTTATAACGTAAGGTTAATTCAAACACAGCTAAACCGAATACGCAAAAACTACCCAAGTATACCTCAAATATTTGTTGTCGACAGCAACTTTAAAGCCGATACAAAAGCGGCTGTTTCCGAATTTCAAAGAATTTTTAATTTAAATCAAACAGGAATTGTTGACAAAGGAACGTGGTATAAAATATCATATATTTATACGGCAGTTACAAAGCTTGCACAGCTTGATAGCGAAGCAATACAAGAAAACATAGGCAAAACGCCGCCAACAACCGTTATTAGAGAAGGTTCAAGCGGAAAGCTTGTTAAAGATTTGCAATTTTTGTTAAATTATGTTGCTGATTATTATTCTTCTGTTCCAACAGTTGTTGAAACAGGTGTATTTGATGCACAAACAAAAAACGCTGTTATAGAGTTTCAAAAAACGTTCGGCTTAACGCAAGACGGCATAGTTGGTTCGGCAACATGGAAAAAACTATACGATATTTATAACGGAATTTTGCAAAATGTTGACGACCCAAACAAGCCATCCCAAAACCCACCTGCTATAAATCCGCCATACCCTGGCTATTTGCTAACTGTTGGAACAACAGGAGATGCCGTTAAAACTATGCAAAGCTATTTAAACGTAATTAGCAATAACTACCCTTCAATTCCAAAACTAATAGCGGATGGGGTGTTTGGAACTCAAACTAAAAATGCCGTTATAGAATTTCAAAAGCTGTTCGGCTTAGTTCCCGATGGAATTATAGGAAGAAGTACGTGGAATAGAATTGTTGAAGTATATTCTACTATTTCTCAGCCTTCCACCCCTCCATATCCGGGTGTGCTTTTAAAAGTTGGTTCTTCAGGAGATAGCGTTAAGCTTATTCAAAACTATTTAAACAAAATTGGCACAAGGTATACTTCAATTCCAAAACTAACGGCAGACGGAGCTTTTGGAAACCAAACTAAAAGTGCTGTTATTGCTTTCCAAAACATTTTTGGCTTGTCGCCTGATGGAATTGTAGGTAAAAGTACATGGGATAAAATTATGCAAGTTTATAATTCGTTTTAGAAAGTAGACCCATAACTATAATAACGAATGGGGTTTTGCAAGTTAAATTAAAAGCGCCGTTATTGCTTTTTAAAATACTTTCGATTTTATAGTTTATTTTAGGAAGGTTAATACAGGAAGTAAATTCAAAGCTAACAGCAGGCGAAGTTTTTGAAAATCAAACTAAAAGCGTTATTATTGCCTTTGGTAGCATTTTTAGTTTTATAATTCACTTTATAAAATAAATACAGGAGAAAAAACATTGAAAATAATATTAGCTTCAACATCGCCGCAAAGACAGCGGCTTTTAAAAGAGCAAGGCATATCATTTGAAGTTATGGCAACAAATGCTTCAGAAGACGTTAAGCAACCGTTGCCGCCACATGAATTTGTTAAAGTAGTTTCAAAAAGAAAAGCTGACGCAGCAGTTTTGCAGTTTTTAGAAAAATGTTTAGAAAAAAGCAATGAAAATGCAACTATAATTGCCGCCGATACAATTGTTGAAATTAATGGCAAAATATTAGGCAAGCCAAAGGACGAAAAGGAAGCATTTGAAATGATAAAGCTTCTTCAAGGCAAAACGCATTGTGTATACACGGGGCTTGCTATTGCGCTTATTAATTGCGGCAACACTTTATTCAAGCAAGATGTTTGTTGCACAAAAGTTACGTTTAAGTCTTTAACAGATGATGAAATAAATGAGTATGTTAAAACAGGCGAATCTTTCGATAAATCTGGTTCGTATGCAATTCAAGGAATAGCCTCAAAGTTTGTCGAAAAAATTGACGGCGACGTTAATAATGTTATTGGTTTGCCTGTTGAATTATTAAAAACCCTTGCTTTTTAGGCAAGGGTTAAGTTATTTTTTCACTAAATATTTTTTTAATTTCGCTAATGCTAACATTTTTGGCTTTAAGCAACAATATTTCATTAATTCTTGCAATTGATTGCTCACGCTTAAATTTTCTTACTAAGTTTTCGTCTAATTGTTCAAACGGCAAAAGCCCTTCTTCTGTGTAGTATTTTAGCGTGCTATATCTGCAACAAGTTAGCCTAACTAATTCCCCAATTGAGACATATTCCGACTGCTGTATTTTTTCTAACGAGCGTTGCCTAGACACTACTCCACCCCTTTACCTTACGCATCTTCGCAAACGCACACCATGCACAGGCACTCTATTGCATATAACAGAAGTAGGTATTAAATGATAGGTAATGTTATCAATTTTAACAAGCGGAACTTCGCCTTCAATTATAACAGAATATATATGTCCATTTTCTTCTAGGCGTTTCTTTACATCGTTTAGTCGTTCTTCCGGGTTTGAAAACCATGCTTCAACATCAATAAAAATTGATTGCGAACGTTCAATAAATGGGAACACAAAATTTATTCCCGTTCCAACAGCAACTTTTACTGCACGCTTTTTCATTTGCAAAAGGCTTTTAGATACTGTTTCTAAACCACGATGAATATTAACAACAAACAACTCGTTTGCTAAAGGGTTGTTTCTGTATAAGTCACTCATTTTTACAACTACAGCTTCAAGCTCTATGCTTGAAAAAATATCATGCATGTAGCCGCTTTCTCTAAGAAGCCATAGCATTATTATAGTTTCGTCATCTATGCCGCCTTCTTCTAGTGTTTCGGCACGTATGCATTCTATTGCCCTTGAATACTGCTTTAAGTCGCTTCGGTATTCTTCTGTAAAAACCCCCGATTCATAATAAAACAAATCGCAGCCCAAAAGATTGGGTATTTCAATTATAACTTCTTCATCTTTAAGCGACTTAACAATAGCAGTTTCAATATTTTTTAGTTTGCTGTGATTGGCAGAAGTTGCTTTTTTCAGCCACCATTTTAACGTACCTTCTGTTCTCTCATTTTTGCCTAAAATTAGCTCGAATAGCTTTTGCTGATATGGTGTAAATTTATTGGCACTAAACATTTTTTGTTCAATGGCAAGGTTTAAGCCTTCCTTTTCAAACTTATTATCTAAATATACTTCTAATATCATTGCTGCAATAATGCATCTTAATGATACTTTTTTAGGTGTTGTCATATAGTGGCTATCGTTGGCATTTAGGGCAATGATAGAGAAGCTTTGTGCTAGGCTTAATTGTTTCATTTTGAAACCTCCCAGTTTACTTACTACTTACTACTTATCATTTACCCAGCATACCACCGGTTATAAATTATGTCAAGATTTTATTAGTTACTTCAGCCAAAATATTTTCTAAGCATTTATCAGCTTCTGCATAGTCCATAGCTTTAATATAAATTCGTTCTAAAGCTTCATGGTGTTTTTTAGCTTCGCTTAACGCTTTTATTGCAGCTTCCATAATTGCATTAAAAATATTTTCGTTGTTTTTTAAAGTTCTTTCTTGCTGTTTAAGAAGTTCTGCATTCATAATTAATTCAAAGTCTATTTTTTCGCATTCAACATTGCCTTTAACAGGTTTGCTAACAATGGCAACGTTTTGGGGTTTAATTATTAAATGTTGCATTTTATCAGGTTTAATAGGATTAAAGTAACATTCCATTTCATACCCATATTTAATGCCATCTTCTAAAAGCTTGAACAACAGCTTTGAAATATAGTTAATGTTATTGCTATCTATATACCAAACTTTCAATGAATTTTCATATAAGCTTTCCGAAAAATCAACAAGCCCTAACGGTGTAATTGCTTCTGCAAAAAGACAACGTTTTTTACCCAGCTTTTCAAGGTTGGCGCTAAATATTTTTTTAGATAGCTCTTCTGTCAAATTTAAAAATTCGTATTCATCTGTTGCTTTTTCATATATTGCATTACTTTCTTCTAAAATTAGACCTGCACTTTTAATGTAGTTATATGCGCTTTTAAATAATTCACCTTTTTCATAGCAAATTTTAATAATATTGTCTTTTTGTTCTTTAAGCAATTTATCATTAAGAAATTGTCCCAAATTAACAATAACTTCGCAAGCAGCAGGGTATTTGGGGTCAATTGTATGAGGAGCCGTTCCATCAACCATAGCTATTTTAAGTTTTTCAATATAAACGCCATCAAGGCTTTGCGAATCGCTTGAACAATGTATATATTCAACAAAATATCCTTTGTCCTCCATAATTTTGCCAAATTTTTTCATAATTGTACTTTTGCCAACACCCGAACCACCTTTTAATATATATACACATTCGGCTTCTTGTAAATTTATTATATTGTTAAAGTAATTAAAAA
The DNA here is from genome assembly GCA_964533945.1 of uncultured Defluviitaleaceae bacterium. Taxonomy (GTDB): domain Bacteria; phylum Bacillota; class Clostridia; order Lachnospirales; family WRBF01; genus CAZHPA01. The sequence continues at coordinate 38,640 of CAZHPA010000012.1, read as the reverse complement.
ACCCTTGTTCGGTATTGCCTCCTGCAAAAAAATGTTTTTCCATGCAAAATTCCCCCTTATTTTGTATTTATTACAAAATATTATATGCAAAATAAAAGCTTATGTTCATTTATGCATTATGGCTTAAAGCAGCAAGCGCATATAAAGTTGGGGGTTTTTATATCTATAAATTTAATTAGGCAATTTTTATTTATATCTTTATTAAAATCTTTAAGCCCTGTTCCGATATATTTAATATAGCTTTCTTTGGCTGCCCAAATTTTATAAAATTGCTCCAACTTATTTTCATTTGCTTCGGCTTCAATCATTTGCCTTTCTTTTTGGGTGAATTTACGCTTAACAATTTTTTCAAGCTTTTGAAAATTTGTATTTAATATTTTTTGAACATCTATTCCAACTTTCCTGTTTGAAACAACACAAACAACAATGTTTTCGGAATGGCTAATGTTGAAATATATATTTTTATGGGAGCATAAAAAAGGTTTGCCGTATTTTGAAGTTTTAATTTTCATGTCTTTGAAGGGGATGTTAAATACTTTGTTAATTGCATACTTTGACAAAAATTCTCCGGCTAAAGTTAAATCTTTGTTTTTTTTGCAGCGATAATTTTCTATTTGTTTTGCTTTATCACTTAAGCTTAAAAGAAAATTAAAAGCGCTTGCATCAATTTCGCATTTTAATTCAATTAAAAAAACTTCAAGTATAAAAGGCATAAAAGATTTTTTCATGTTAAATCACCAACTTAATTTTATTTTAAAAGTCCCCCCTTTGTCAACAACATGAATTTACGATTATTTTATAAAATGGCAATTGACAATAATTGTTGACATTAATTGGCTAATGTACTATATTAAAAATACGAATACTTATCTACTGGAAACGAGGTAATGGATTGTGGAAGGCTACAAAGTAAAAAGAATTAGACTTAAAGATATTCAACCTAATATGATTTTAGCAAGAGATGTTGTTACTGACAGCGGACAAGTTCTTTTTCCAAGAGAATCACCTGCCAGTATGATTGAAGTTGACATTCTTCTTGCTAATGATGTTGACTATATTTATATTAAAGATTTTCCAGATTCCAAACTTGCTCAACTTGAAACGGAACAAGAGCGGCAAGTAGAGCAAGTAGTTATAACAGAACAAAAAAAAGAGTTTATTGCATTTGAAAATTTATATGCAAATGCCGCCGATTCAACTAAACAATATGTTTCTGCAATATGCAGCGGAGAAGATGTTTTTGTTAAAGATTTATATTCTTTGCCAAATAAAATTTTAAAGTCTTTAAAAGCAAAAAGCGACGTTTTCTCGTTTACAGGAAATATTAAAAACAAAAACAAAGATTTAGTTTCTCATAGCGTTAATGTTTCTCTTTTGTGTAACTTGTTTGGGTATTGGTTGCACTTAAACGACGACGACCTACTAACTTTAACTGTTGCAGGAATGCTTCACGATATAGGCAAAACCCAAATTTCCCCCGAACTTTTAGAACCTAAAGAAAAATTAACAGATCGACAAAAAAACGCCTTAAAAAGACATCCTGTTTATGGATACAATCTTTTAAAAAACAGCAGCTTTTCAGAAAGCATTCGCCTTGTTGCACTTATGCACCACGAAGAAATTGACGGCTCGGGCTTTCCTTCCGGCTTAAAAGGCAACGAAATTACCGATTTTGCTAAAATAGTTACAATTTGTGATAAATACGAAAATGCTGTTTCAAACAGAGATATGGGCAGCACTTTTAAAAAATGCCCGTTTGACGTTATTCACGACTTTGAAGTTAGCGGATACGAAAAAATGGATGCAAAATATTTATGGATTTTCTTGCAAAATATAGCTAAATCGTTCGTTGGCAGGTGGGCTAAACTTTCCAATGGTGATAGGGCAGAAATATTTTTTATTCATAAAAACAACTTCTCAAGACCAATTGTTAAAACCGAAAAAGGCGATATTTTCGACCTTCAAGATAGAAAAGATTTGTTTATTGAAAGTATGCTTTAAAGTGCATACTTTAAGAAAAGGCGCATTGTCGGCGTCTTTTTGCCTTTAATTACTTTCGTATTGAAAAAAACAAAATTGTTTGATATACTGTTTTTGGGGAAAGATAAATAAAAATCTAGTAAAGGAAAAGCTACACCAAAAAGCCAAAGTAGCAGAATGTTTTAAAATGGTTGATAAAGAAAACAAAAATCGAAATAAAGACTTAATGTCTAAATTTTTAATTATCGTTGCGTCAATAGTTGGAAGCTTTTTATTAGTCGTTAGTGTTGCGGGCTTTGGGCTTATGAAATTTTCAAACGGAGGCGGGGGGGATATTTCATTTGAAAACAATGAAATTCCAAATAAATCCGAAACATCAGAAAAAGGCGAAGTTAAAGACAAAAATAAAGACGGCATTTTTAAGGAAATATTTTCAGCTCCTGCTAAAACAAATGTACTTATTTTTGGCGTTGACGATGAAGCTGATTTAACAGACGTAATGATAGTCGGGTGCTTTGACCGTAACACAAAAAAGCTAGACTTAATTTCAATTCCTCGTGATACATATGTCACGCTTAGTAAAAGCACAATCGACAAATTAAAAGAATGGGAAAGAAAAGTTCCCGAAGGCGGAGTTACAAAATTAAACGCGGTTTATAACAGAGCCAAAAAAGGCGAAGGAGCAAATTTATTAAAAAGCGAAATTGGGCAAATATTAGGCATAGAGCTTGATTATTATGTTCAAATCGACTTAGACGCTTTTAAGAAAATTGTTGACACAATAGGCGGCGTTGAAATTGAAGTTCGCCCAGAAGGAATGTATTACTATGACCCAAATGGCAAACCTCCTTTAAAAATAAATATACCCGGAGGGCGTCAAGTTTTAGATGGAAAAGCGGCCGAAGGTTTTGTTCGTTTTAGAAATGACTACAGAACAGGCGATTTAGGAAGAATTGAAATGCAACAACTGTTTTTAAAAGAGCTTATTAAGCAAGTTTTAAACAAAGAAACATTATCTAAAAATGCAATTCCTTTGTTTACAAAAGTTTTTAATGATGTTAAAACCGATTTCTCATTAGCAGATTTGCCAAAATATGTTAAATATTTGGATTCGCTTGATGCTGAAAACATTACAACAACAAGGCTTCCAGGAAATGCAGAAGAAATATACGTTAATGGAGAAGAAGTTAGCACTTATGTTTTAGACAAAGAAGCTATTTCAGAGCTTGTGGAAAATGTTTTTTATTCTGAAAGCAAAGAAGTTGTTGAAGACGAGGAAGTTGTTGAAGACGAGGAGCAATTTGTTGAATCTTCTGAATCTCTTGATTCTGAAGAAGGCACAAATGAACCAAAAGTTAACTCTAATCTTAAAATTCAAGTATTAAACGGCGGCAATGTTTCTGGGCTTGCCGGAAAAATTGCCGATATTTTAAAACAAGACGGATTTAACGTAATTAACATTAGTAACTATTCTGGAAGTATGAAACAAGAAACTAGAATTATGGTTCACGAAAACAGGGAAGAAGATGGAAAGTTTTTTACTCCATACTTTTCTAATTCTGTTATTATTGAAGACGATGAATTACCACGAGCGTATGACGTTTTAATTATTATCGGAACAGACGAAAGCTAATTAAACTTTAAGAGGAGGTGAAGGCCGTTATTGGCTTTTAAAATTCAATAACGGCCGCTTATCTAAATGATTTCCACCGCAAATTTAATTGAACTGCAGCATATAGTAAATTCGTCTCACGGAGACCCTCACAGAGTTTTGGGTATGCATGAAATAGAGCTTAACAAAAAAAAGTGTATAACTGTTCGAGCTTTTATCCCACAAGCAAAAGAAATAACTGTTGTTGATGACAACGATATACAAAAAACTTATGAAACAAAAATTGTTCACACAGACGGTTTTTTTGAAGCCGTTATTCCCGAACGCACTGATTGGTTTAAATATCACTTAATTGTGACCCTACACGACGGCAACACATACACAACATATGACCCATATTCATTTCAACCAACATTTGCTGAATTAGATATATACTTATTTGGAGAAGGAACACATTACGAAATTTTTGATAAATTAGGTTCGCACCCTTGTATTGTAGATGGGGTTAACGGTGTATCGTTTGCAGTTTGGGCACCTAACGCCAAAAGAGTTAGCGTTGTTGGCGATTTTAACAATTGGGACGGCCGCCGAAACCAAATGAGACTTTTAGCAAACTCAGGTGTTTGGGAAATTTTTATTCCCGGACTTAAAAAATATGACAGATATAAATACGAAATTAAAACATCGCATGATGTTATATTGCAAAAATCAGACCCATACGGAAACTTCCACGAACTAAGACCAAGTACAGCAAGCTTTGTTTATGATATAGGCGGCTATGAATGGAACGACAGCGAATGGATTGCAAACCGCAACACAAATTCTCCTCTTAATGGCGCTATTAATATATATGAAGTACATCTTGGTTCATGGGACAGAGTTGCAGAAGACGGCAACAGATTTATGAGCTATTTAGAACTTAAAGACAAATTAATACCATATGTAAAAAGCATGGGCTATACGCATATTGAACTTTTGCCCGTTGCAGAACACCCATTCGACGGTTCTTGGGGCTATCAAGTAACAGGATATTATGCCGTTACAAGCAGATACGGCAACCCACACGAATTTATGAGCTTTGTTGACTGCTGTCATCAAAATGGCATTGGCGTAATAGTAGATTGGGTGCCTGCACATTTTCCAAAAGATGCGCACGGGCTTGCAAGATTCGACGGAAGCGGACTATACGAACATGAAGACCCACGCCAAGGAGAACACCCTGAATGGGGAACGCTTATTTTTAACTATGGTAGACCGGAAGTTAAAAACTTTTTAATAGGAAACGCTATCTTTTGGGCTGAAAAATACCATATAGACGGATTTAGAGTTGATGCCGTTGCTTCAATGTTATATTTAAACTACGCTAAACACGAGGGGCAATGGATACCAAACAAATATGGAGGACACGAAAATTTAGAAGCCGTTGAATTTTTAAAGCATTTAAATTCAGTTCTTTTGGGAAGATGCCCTAATATTTTGATGATTGCAGAAGAATCAACATCTTGGGCAAACGTTTCTCGTCCGGCACAAGATGGCGGCCTTGGCTTTAATTTAAAATGGAACATGGGCTGGATGAACGACTTTTTAAAATACGTTTCGCTTGATTCTGTCTACAGGAAATATTATCACAATAATTTAACTTTTGGAATGATGTATGCATATAGCGAAAATTTTGTTCTTGTTTTGTCGCACGACGAAGTTGTTCATGGCAAATGCTCATTACTTAGCAAAATGCCGGGAGATATTTGGCAAAAATTTGCAGGACTTAGAGCTTCTTTAGGCTTTATGTACGGTCACCCCGGTAAAAAACTTCTGTTTATGGGTGGAGAGTTTGGGCAATTTATTGAATGGGATGAAAAAAGAAGCCTTGATTGGTTTTTATTAAGCTACGATCATCACAGGCAAATGCAACAATTTACAAAAGACTTGAACCTACTGTATTTAAAAGATGAGCCGCTTTGGTATGATGATTTTTACGGCAACGGCTTTGAATGGATTGATTGTAATGATGCTGAACATAGCATGATTTCTTTTTACAGAAAAGGTAAGGGCGATGACATTACGATTTTTGTTTGTAATTTTACGCCTGTTCCGTGGTATGCTCACAAAGTTGGCGTTCCTAAAAACGGCTGCTATAAAGAAATATTAAATAGTGACGACTTAAAATACGGTGGAAGTGGAATAATTAATTCAGAAATTTTAGTTACCGAACAATATGAGGTTTGTGGAAGACAACATAGCATAACAATTAAAGTTCCCCCGCTTGGCGTTTCAATACTTAAAGAATTTAAAGGTTAAAATAAAAAGGCACATAAACTAATATGTGCCTTTTTGCTATTAATGCATTAATATTTTCCAAAATCATTTCTATTGTAAACGCTGCTGTTATTATTATCTATAGGCTTTGCTTTTACCGCCGCAACTGCCGGACTTTTTGCTTCTTTAAAAGAACTTTCAGTTTCTGTTTTGTTTAAAACAGGAGGCAATGTTGGCTTTAAGGCAACAGTTATTTTTGGTGTTTCTCTTACAAGCGGTTTTGAAAAATCTTGCTTTGAAAAGTCATATTCAAATTCTTGCTCTTTTGCTAAAGATTTTGCTTCCGGTTTTGTAGAATTTATAGGTTTTTTAGGTTCATATTTTGGAACTTCAGGTTTTTTAGGTTCATATTTTGGAACTTCCGGCTTTGCAAGTTTTTTAGGCTCGTATTTTGGAACTTCTGATTTTATAGGTTTTACAGGTTTTTTAGGTTCATGTGCAAATGAATACTTTTGCGCTTCGACAATTTCAGGCATAGCATCTTTCGTTTCGTGTTTTATATCTCTAAGCTTAAATTTAGAAACCATATTTTTAAGTAATTGAGATTGGCTTGAAAGCTCTTCTGAAGATGCTGCTTCTTGTTGACTTGCTGCAGTGTTTGATTGAGCTATTTTTGAAATATGGTCAATACTTTCGTTAACTTCATTAATATACTTTTCTTGGTTAAGGGAAGAAGATGCAACTTCTTCAACAAGCGTTGTAATGTTTTCAATTTGGTCAACAATAGATTGCAATGTTGTTGCCGTTTTATTTGCAATTTTTGTTCCATAAACAGTTTTTTCAAACGAACCCTCAATTAATTCTGTTGTTTCTTTAGCCGCACCTTGGCTTCTATTTGCAAGATTTCTAACTTCTTCGGCAACAACGGCAAACCCTTTGCCATATTGCCCTGCTCTTGCTGCTTCAACTGCTGCATTTAATGCTAATAAATTTGTTTGGAATGCAATGTCATCAATAACTTTAACAATTTTTGAAATATTGCTTGAAGCATTGTTAATTTCATCCATAGCTTTTTGCATAGCTTTCATTTCATCATTGCCAATAGCTGCTCGTTCTTTTGCAACAATAGCATATTCGCTTGCGGTTTTTGCGTTTTTAGCGTTTGTGTGGGTGTGTTCGCTAATATCGTTCATAATAGTAGTAAGCTTTGAAACTTCTTCGGCTTGCTTTGATGCTCCGTCGGCAAGCATAGAGCTTGAATCTGATATTTCCCTTGCCCCAGATGAAACAAATTTTGCAGAAGCATTAATTTCAGATAAAGTGTCGTTAAATGTGTTAATTATTTTATTTAAAGCAACTTTAATTGGCTTAAATCCGCCTATATAATCATTAACTATTTCAACATCAAAGTTCTCATCAGACATCTTTGTTAAAATATTTGATATTTCTTGAATATACGAAACTAAAATATTAATCATATGATTTATTGCATTTTTCATATTTAAAAAGCTACCTTTATAATCGCCTTCGATTTTAACAGTAAAGTCGCCTTTTCCCATTTTTTCAAATACTGCAATAGCTTCGTTAATAGGATTAATTGTTGTAACTAAAAGATTATTTAAATTTTCTGATAATTCAAACCAATTATTTTGATATTTGGAAGAATCCATTCTTTTAGTTAAATCGCCTTGTTTTGCTGCAACTAATATTGCATCAACATCTGTTGTAATACCAACTAAATTTCTTTGCAATTCATCTATAGCAACATTTAAAGTTGCCTTTTTGCCAACATAGGGCTTAATTGTTGCATTAAAATTCCCTTTGCTGTATTCAAGCATACATATAATTGCGTCTTTTGTATCGCTTGTTAAGTCGTCGATAGTTTTATTTATATATGCACAAAAATCATAATACGCCCCTTTAAAGCCTTGTGTATTAATTCTTGCATCAACATCGCCTTCTTTATCTAGCTTTTCAGACATTTTAATAATTTCGTTAGTAACAGATTTAATAGTTTCAACAATAACAGCAATGCTGTTAGAAAGCATGCCCAACTCATCTTTTCTATTTGTTCGTAAATCAAAATTTAAATCACCGTTTGAAATTTTTATTGCACTTTCAGACAATGCTTTAACGCTATTGCTCATATTTTTAGACACTACAAAAGAAAATAATATGGAAAAAAATAAAATGATTAAAGAAATTACAATAATTTCCATTGTTATTGTATCTGCAAGTTTAGTATTGTTAACCGACGCTTGTTCAAGGCGCTGTTGCGATACTTCTATAAACACTTCAAGCTCTTCGGATATTTGAACGCTTAAAACATCTGCTTCCTCTTTCATTATTTTCATTGCTGTGCCATAATTATTATCTTTAAGATTATTATAAATACTATCCACCGATGTTTTAAGTTTTTCCACAATTGCAAGCAAGCCATTAATTTTAGCTACATATTCTTCGTTTTCGCTAATGAAATCACTTAAAGTTGTACCTATATTGTTTATTTCCTGAAAATCAGTTGACATTTGAGTGTAAATGCTATCAACCATACCTCTGTCATAGCTATACAGCAGCATTTCGTGAAGCCCCACATCAATATTGTTAAACGTTAAAGAAGCATCTGTTGAAGCAGTAATAACTCTAGATTCCATCTCGATAGAATTAGAATAATTTTTATCATTCTTTTTAATGTTATAAACTCCCATGCCGCCTATAACTACTGTTAGTAAAACTATAACCATAAATGAAGACAACAATTTTGTATAGATTTTCATGTTATTAAACAGTTTTGCCAATTTTTTCTGCACCCCTTTGCCTATTAATATAATTTGCTAATATCAATTATAAGCCAATTTAAAATTTAATACAACATAAATTTTAGGTGCATTATATTACCTGCCATGCATCATATTGCTTTAAATGTTGGAAGTGACTGTGGAAAACAATAATTAAAGCAAACAAGCTTTAATATTAAAAACCAACTCATTAATAGAGCTGGTTTCTGTATAAATTCATAATATGTTTAAAAAATAGGTGGTTTTTAGCATTGTTCAGCCAAAATTAAAATTAAAGACTTGAAGAATAAGATTTTTTTGGCGCAATATATTGATAATAGTCGGTTTTAATCATGCCATTAAACAGCTTCCTTTTTGCATCAGCTTTTTTACCAAAATGTTTTTCAAAACTTTCATCTGAAGTAATAACATAAAAGCACCACGTTTTATCGGTTTTATACAATTCCCCCATTTGCTTATACAAAACTTCAACTTCTGAAGCTTTTAAAAGTCTTTCTCCGTATGGAGGATTAATTATTGCAACACCATAGCTGCATGGAAGCGAAACGTCTTTAAGTGGCTTTTCTTCAAAAATTATGCAGTCGTCAACGCCTGCTTTTTTTGCATTGTATTTTGCAAGAGCTATTGATTGCGAGTCAATGTCCGAGCCGAAAATTTCAGGGGTAAAATCTACATTTATTTTAGAATATGCTTTAACTCTTTGTTCTTTCCAAATTTTTTTATCAATTTGTTCCCAGCTTTCAGAAACAAATTTTCGCGAAAGACCCGGTGCAATATTTTTGGCAACCAAAGCTGCTTCTATAGCAATCGTTCCAGAACCGCACATTGGGTCTAATAACGTTCTTTCTTTGTTCCAATAACTAAGTTCAATTAGTGCATATGCAAGTGTTTCTTTTAATGGGGCATCGCCTGCAAATTGTCTATAACCTCTTTTATGAAGCCCTGCGCCTGTTGTGTCTATAGTTAAAGTTACTTTGTCTTTTAAAAGCGCAACTTGAATTTTATACTCTGCTCCTGTTTCTTTAAACCAGTTTGTGTTGTACTTTTGCTTTAACTTTTCAACAACAGCTTTTTTAACTATAGCTTGGCAGTCTGAAACGCTGAAAAGCTTTGACTTAACTGATTTTCCTGTAACTGTAAATTTGCCGTCTTCTGTAATCCAATCTTCCCAATTTAACGCTTTTGTTCCTTCAAAAAGCTCATCAAATGTTGTAGCTTCAAATTCTCCTATGTTTAACAAAACTCTATCTGCACTTCTAAGCCAAAGGTTTGCGTTTGCAATTGCTTCAATGTTTGCTTTAAAATCTATGCGCCCGTCTGATACTTTTGTTATTTCATACCCAAGCTTTAAAACTTCACGCTTTAGCGTTGCTTCAAGCCCAAAAGTAGATGTTACTATAAAATTATACATCTTTTGTTAAATTCCTCCGCTTTTTGTTTTATAGTTATTAACTATATCATGCAAATATATGTTAGGCAAGCGTGACATACTCGCCCGCCAATCTAAAATAGATGCGGGAGCTTCTTACTTGATAGACTAACGTCTAAGAATAAATAAGCTAACCCCGTGTGTCCCGCGGTTATTTATATTATAAGTTTTCTTTTGATACTTATTAAGTTTACGTTGTTCTTTTTGCAATTTATCTTGTGATTTTCTATAGAATTTAGGGTATTTTGCACTTTCATTATTTTAATCAAAATAAAGAAAAGTCATTGAATAATCAAGGCCTATAACTTTGTTTTTATCTATAATGATTTGTTCATTATTTTCATATGCAAGATTTTATAATTTCATTATTTGGTATTTCTCTATGTTTTTTAACTCTTACAAGTCCAACTTTAGGTAGTTTTATATGCTTATTAGTTAATTTAATTGAACCTTTTTGATTATTTGTTGTATAGCTGTCTTTGTCTTTATGTTTTGCTTTGAATTTAGGAAAACCTATTTTTGTATCTCTAAAGAAGTTATTATATGCTGTTTGAAGATTAAGCTGTGCATTTGCTAAAGCTAAACTATCAACTTCTTTAAGAAATTCATTTTCTTTTTTATATTGAGCTGGTGTATTTTTAAGTATTTGTTTAGTTTCTTTGTAATACTTTATTTTATCTTCTAGCATTTTATTGTATATAAATCTAACACAACCAAAGGTTTTGGCAAATAATATAGCTTGTTCTTTAGTTGGATATATTCTAAATTTATAAGCTTTATTCATTGCTTTTTACCCCGTTTATAATTGTTTATTTATAGAATACATAAGTTGGTTGTGGTTGTCAATAGAAAAAAGACTTTGCCAATTCATCACCCGCCAATCTAAAGCATCTGAGTTAAGAGGTGGGAGAATTCTTGACAATTAGGGGGTAAATTTTTGTTGCATAGTTTAAAGCCATATGCTAACCTTTTAATATAAATTAGAAACCGGAAAGGAATTTAAATATTATGATTGCCCTTAAAGTTTTAGAAGTTAAAGGCTTTATGACTAAGCTTTTGAAAGAGCAAACATTTGAAATTTTTGAAGTACGAGGCATTTCTATAACTTCGTTTACAAAAATAGAAATAAGCTGCTTTGTAGATAAAGAATATTTTTCCGAAGAAGATGAAACACTTAGCAATTACTGCAAGTGGAAGCAATTGCGTCAACTTGTCTTTTTTATAATTAAGGGGGAAAAGCCACCTAAAAAGATTAAAATTGTATTTTCGTTACCTAATCAATTAGTTAAGCAAATTCACAAAAACGCCGCTTCTTGCTCATTAAATTTAGTATTTGAAAATAGAGAAGCTTATTTTACAGTTGCTTCAAGCGAAAAAGTTTTTTCAGTTCCAAATTCTTTAGAAAAAAAGGAAGTTAATGCAGCATGGGTTAATTTTGCTTTAGACTTTTTTAAATCTAACAATATTATTGTTAGCACTCTTGAATGTTGAGTGCTAAATTTTTCTTGACTTTTTATCTCTATAATTGTATAATATACAAAAAATACATTATATGGGAGGTTTAAAGCTTGCAAAAAGGTAATTTATCAATTAACAGCGAAAATATTTTGCCAATAATTAAAAAATGGCTATATTCAGATTCAGATATTTTTATTAGAGAACTTGTTTCAAACTCAACAGATGCCATAACAAAATTTAAGCTTGCAGCAGAAACTGATGAAGCGGAGCAATTTGAAGTTTGCGTTACATTAGATAAAGAAAACAAAACAATTGCCGTTTCAGATAATGGAATTGGAATGACCAAGGAAGAAGTTGTTAAATATATTGCAGAAATAGCTTTTTCTGGCGCTAATGATTTTGTTAATAAATATAAAGATAAAGCAAACGACATAATAGGGCATTTTGGGCTTGGGTTTTATTCAACATTCATGGTTGCAGACAAAGTTGAAATAGATACGCTTTCATATAAAGAAGAAGCAGAACCGGTTAAATGGCTATGCGACGGCGGCATTGAATACGAGCTTTCAAATAGCGATAGGACTCAAAGAGGAACAACAATAACGCTTTATGTTTCAGAAGACGGCGAACAATTTCTTGAAGAATATACGCTAAGAAATACACTTAAAAAATATTGTAAGTTTATGCCGTTTAATATTTATTTTAATGTTGTTAAAGGCGAGCAAGGCACCGAAGAAGGTAAGAACGAAGAAAATGGAAAAGGCGAACTTATAAATACTTATCCTTTATGGTTAAAGCAGCCTTCTGAATGCACAGATGAAGAATATAAATCGTTTTACCATGAAACGTTTTCCGATTTCACAGACCCACTTTTTTGGATTCATTTAAATATGGACTATCCGTTTAAGCTTAAAGGAATATTGTACTTTCCAAAGCTAAAACACGAGCTTGAAACTATTGAAGGACAAGTTAAGTTATATAGTAATCAAGTTTTTATAGCAGACAACATAAAAGAAGTTATACCAGAATTTTTACTTCTTTTAAAAGGCACAGTCGATTGCCAAGACTTACCGCTTAACGTTTCAAGAAGCTTTTTGCAAAATGATGCGTATGTTAAAAAGTTGTCGGGGTATATTACTAAAAAAGTTGCAGATAAATTAAATAGCGTATTTAAAAAAGACAGAGAAACATACAACGGATATTGGGACGACATTAACCCATTTGTAAAATATGGCTGCATTAAAGAAAAAGATTTTTATGATAAAGTTAATCCATGCATAGTATACAAAACTACATCAGGTGATTACGCCACTTTAGATGAATTTCTTGAAAGAAACAAAGAAACATCAAAAGACAAAATATTTTATGTTACAAATGAAAACCAACAAGCACAATATATTAGAATGTTTAAAGACAACGGTATGGAAGCAGTTATTTTAACAGCAAATTTGGACAACCCATTTATTTCATACTTAGAAAGCTATGAAACAAAAGTAAAGTTTAGCCGAATTGATTCAGATATTTCAGAAGCGTTAAAACAAGCAGATGACGAAGCTTCTAAAGACGAAAAAAATGCAGAAGATGAAAAGCTTGAAAATATTTTCTCTAATGCTTTAAATAAAAAAAGTTTGAAGGTTAAAGTTGAAAACTTAAAATCAAGTTCTGTTCCGGCAATTATTTTACTTTCGGAGCAATCAAGAAGAATGCAAGAAATGTCTAAAATGTTTGGCGGTTTAAAAGAATTTGAAACAGAGCAAACACTTGTTTTAAATAAAAACAACAGTCTTGTTAAGCGCTTACTTTGTTCTGAAGACAACGAAAACACAAACCTTGCCATAGAGCATATTTTTGACCTTGCAATGTTAAGCCACAAGACGCTTACAATAGAAGAAATGACTAAGTTCATGGAACGTAGCAATACTATTTTAGAAAAAATGCTTTAAAAATCTTACTTTATCAAAAGACTGACATCACAAAAACGATGCCAGTCTTTATATTTTTCAATATTCTCTGCAAACAGCAACTCCGGAATCAATAGCAGCTTTAGCAACTGCTTTAGCAACTGCTTCCCCAACTCTTGAATCGAAAGGCGCAGGAATAATATATGAAGGTGTTAATTCCTCGTCTGTTATTAGCGAAGCTATAGCATGAGCCGCTGCAATTTTCATTTCGTCATTAATATCTTTTGCTCTAACATCCAATGCACCTCTAAAAATTCCGGGAAAAGCAAGAACGTTGTTAATTTGGTTGGCAAAGTCTGAACGCCCCGTTCCAACAACTTTTGCCCCTGCTTCAACTGCTTCGTGCGGCATAATTTCTGGAGTTGGATTTGCCATTGCAAAAATAATTGGGTCTTTTGCCATAGTTTTAATCATTTGTTTTGTTAAAACACCGGCAACAGAAAGCCCAATAAAAACATCAGCACCTACAATTACTTGTTCAAGCGTTCCGGCTTTTTTCATTTTATTAGATACCTTTGCAATTTCTTCTTTTTCAGAATTAAGACTTTGTCTTCCTTCGTAAATTGCGCCTTTTGTATCGCAAATTACAACATTTTTCAAACCCATATTAAAAAGTAACTTTGTAACGGCAATTCCGGCTGCCCCAGAACCATTAACAACAACTTCAATGTCGCATATATTTTTCCCTACAATTTTTAAAGCGTTAATTATTGCCGCAACACAAACAACTGCCGTTCCGTGTTGGTCATCGTGGAATATTGGAATATCACACTCTTTTTTAAGCCGTCTTTCAATTTCAAAGCAACGAGGAGCAGAAATATCTTCTAAATTTATTCCGCCAAAGCTTCCGGCAAGCAGCTTTACAGTGTTTACAATTTCGTCAACATCTTTCGAGCGTATGCAAAGAGGAAATGCATCAACATTGCCGAACTGTTTGAATAAAACACACTTTCCTTCCATAACAGGCATAGCGGCTTCTGGCCCAATGTCGCCAAGCCCTAAAACAGCCGTTCCATCTGTTATAACAGCAACTAAATTTTGTCTTCTTGTATATTCATACGAAAGATTTACGTCGTCTTTAATAGCCAAACACGGAGCAGCAACCCCGGGTGTGTATGCAACCGATAAATCTTCTTTTGTCTTTGCAGGAACAGTGCTTATAACTTCGATTTTACCTTTCCATTGCTTATGAAGTTTTAAAGCTTTTTGTTCTATAGATTCCAAATTTCAAAACACCTCTATTTTTATTCCTAATTTTTTGCAATCTTCAAAAAAATTAGGGTATGATTTATTAATGCATTCGGCACAATCTATGATTACAGGAATTGCAGGAACATTTCCGCAAGCTATAAATATAGTTAGCGCCATTGCTATTCTATGGTCATTATGTGAAAATAAAACAACCCCTTCCTTATAATCGCCCTTTCCTTCGACAATGATTTCATTTTGTGTTGAACTTATATTTACCCCAAGTTTTCTTAATTCTGTTTCCATAGCCAACACTCTGTCCGACTCTTTAATTCTTAATCTTTCAACGTTACATATTGTAGTTTTGCCTTTTGCATAGCTTGCAGCAACTGTAACTATAGGCCCTAAATCGGGGCAGTTTGCTAAATCTATTAACATAGAATCGCCTGCACATAGCTTGTTTTTTGAAAACGTAATGCCTTTTTCACTTTGCAATACGTTAGCGCCGAATTTTTCAACAATATCTACAATTACTTTATCGCCTTGTAAAGAACTGCTCAATACGTTTTGGCATTGTATGTTTCCTTTAATTGCACCAAGCACGGCAAAAAACGCAAGCTGCGAATAGTCGCCTTCAACGTCATATGTAGCTTTTTCATATTTTTGGCAACCTTTAATTTTAATAGTGTTGTCATCTACAAATTGCGCTTTAACCCCAAAGCTTTCCATAACTTGAAGCGTTAAATTAACATACGAACGTGATTCAAAAGGCGGTTTAATAACTATAGTAGAGTCGGCGTTAAGCAAAGGTAGTGTTAATAGCAATCCGCTAATAAATTGCGAACTAATATTTCCATTAACTTCATATACGCTGGCTTTAAGCTTGCCATTAACTTCGATTTGGTTTTCTGTTTGCTTGAAAACTAAACCTTGTTCTTTAAAAATTTGTTCATAGACAGATTGAGGGCGATTTAATAGCCTGCCTTTGCCTGTGAAAACAACATTATGTTCGTTTCCGCAATTTGAATTTAAAAGCGAAAACAATGGTATTAAAAACCTTAATGTTGAACCCGATTCGTTGCAATTAACTATTGCATTTTTAGCAACAATTAAGTTTTCGTTATATATTTCTAAATCATTTCCTACTTTATTAAATTTTGCCCCAAGCTTTTCCATAGCTTCAATCGTTGCTTTTATGTCATCTGAATACGAATCTGAAATGTTACGTATAACGCTTTTTCCGCCGACTGCAAGACAAGCACAAATTACAGCACGATGAGCCATACTTTTTGAAGCCGGAACATTTACAATTCCGCTTACTTCACCTTCCCCTAAAGGATATATTTTAGCTTTCATATATTTTTCTTCCAATAACTTCTGCAATTGCTTTGCTCTTTCTAATAACTTCTTTAAAATTATCAGGTTTTAAAGATTGTCCGCCGTCTGACCAAGCGCATTCTGGGTTGTTGTGAACTTCAATAATTAAACCGTCGCAACCTGCTGCTATTGCCGCAAGTGACATTGATTCAACAAGTCTCCAATCGCCGGTTGCATGTGATGGGTCTATTATAATTGGTAAATGTGTTCTTTCTTTTATAATAGGAACAACACTTAAATCAAGCGTGTTTCTTGTGTATTTTTCAAACGTTCTAATGCCTCGTTCGCAAAGTATTACGTTTTCGTTGCCGCTTGCCATAATGTATTCGGCAGACATAATCCATTCTTCCATAGTATTGGCAAGCCCACGTTTTAATAAAATTGGCTTAGTCATTTTACCCAACGCTTTTAAAAGCTCGAAATTTTGCATATTTCTTGCCCCAACTTGAACAAGGTCAACATGTTCTTCAAATTCGTCTATTTTATCCATGCTCATTATTTCTGTAACGATAGGAAGCCCAAGTTTTTCTCTTGCTTCACACAAAATAAGTATGCCGTCTGTGCCATGCCCTTGAAATGTATATGGAGAAGTTCTTGGTTTGTATGCGCCGCCACGAAGCATTGAAGCACCTGCATCTTTAACGTCTTGCGCAACTTCTAAAAGTGATTCTCTTGTTTCAACAGCGCAAGGCCCACCTATAACTACAATATCTTCTTTGCCGCCAACTTTTATTCCGCCAACAGAAATTACCGAATCATTTGGGTGAAACAATCTGTTTGCTTTTTTGTATGGTGCTGCAATACGGCTTACGTTATCTACATATTTATTTGCAGCAATCGCTTCATCATCAAGTATTGTTGTATCGCCTACAACACCAAAAACGTTGTAATTTGCCCCTTCAATTACTGTAACATTAAGCCCTTTTGATTCAATACTTTGTACTATTTTATCAACTTCTTCCTTTGGTGCATTTTTCTTTAAAGAAATAATCAATTTAATTCACTCCTTTATTATATTTTCAGTCATTATACAACTAAAGCAGAAGCAATGCAAGCGCAACATACTTATATGCTCTTTATTTTCGCAGATTATTGACAATTAAAGCTGTTTTATATATTATTGTAATATAAACTAAGGTAGCAAACCCAAAGCAAAAAAATAATTACAAAACTTAAAGGGGGTTAAGAAAGTGTTTAAAAAATTTATGTCATTAGTCTGCTTTATTTGTGTTACCGGTGTAATTACTGCCACACTAAACGTTGCAACCCATGCAACCGATAATTTCCATTCTCTTGCAAGCAGCCTTGTTAGAGAAAATTGGGAAAATAACTACGTTGAGGCAATAATTATAGACATTGAAGCAAACACAATTAAAATTGACGACAACGAACCGGAACAATTAAGTGAACCAATTTTGATTGAAAATAGCGTAGAAAAAGACATTACAGAAAACGATATTCTAATACCAATTTTGCCAATTCTTCAAGTGCAAGGCATTAAAGCAAACTTTAATTACGAAGCCGATTCAATAATACTTAATGAAGACGAAAATAGTTCATTAAAACTACCAGAGCAACAATTTCCTAATCAAGACATATCAGCATTAAATTATAGCAATGGCAATTCAAATACATATGATGAACAACAACCTATAAGCATACAATACGTAAAAGACGGAATAGTTATAGAACGCTATAAAGACTACACAATTTCCAAAAACAAGGGCTTGTTAACTTCAGGGCAACTTGAAAGCATGCTTAATTATGAAGTTATAGTTAATGATGGAAAAGTTATAATAACAAAACCATACCAAACAAAAAGAATTGTTTTGCAATCTAAAATTGGTAGTATAAGCAACAACTTTGGAGCAAAACAACAAATAACAGACGGAAACGGGCTATTTGTTTTGCAATTTGAAACTGAAGAAGCTACAAAATTAGCATACGAAAGCTTGTTAAAAGATAGCGCATTAGAATATGTAACACTTGACAAAATTAATAAAGTAACTGCAACTCTTTACGACCGTTGGGGTGCAGTACGTATTGAAAGCGATAGGTATAAGCAATTTTTATTAGAAAACGGCAAGAATGAAAACGTAACTGTTGCTGTTTTGGATACAGGTGTTGATAGTGAACATGAATTTTTAGCCAACCGTATGTTATCAAATGGATATGACTTTGCATATGACGACAGCACGCCCAACGACATATTCGGTCATGGAACACATGTTAGCGGAATTGTTGTTGATAGTACACCCGAAAACGTTAAAATTTTACCTATTAAAGTTTTAGACGACGATGGATACGGAACGGATTTAATTATTAAACTTGGTATTGATTATGCAGTCGAACAAGGCGCAGATGTAATTAATATGAGTTTAAGGTCTTTCTGTATTGATGATAATTGCCTTAAAACTCAAGGTGTTCAAAATGCTGTAGAAAATGGCACTTCTGTAGTTGTTGCAGCCGGAAATGATTCAATAGATACAAGCATAATATGCCCTGCAAAAATTAGAGAATGCATTACTGTTTCGGCAACACATCAATTTGACAAACTTGCAAATTTTTCAAACTACGGGGAATCTGTTGATGTTGCTGCGCCTGGTACTGTTATATTAAGCAGCATACCAAATAACAAGTATGGATATTATGACGGCACAAGCATGGCTTCTCCATTTGTTGCAGCTTCTGTTGCTATGCTTAAAATGAACAACCCCGCTTTAACACCTTCAGAGCTTGAAGCGCAAATAAAAAGCACAGCTGCCGATGTTGGAATTAAAGGCTTTGATGTGCTTTACGGTCAAGGTATTGTTGATTTTGGTATTGCTTTAGGCGATGAAATTACATATGCAACATCAATTAGCGTTGATACCGAAGAAGTTTTTCTTAGCTTTGGAAGTCAATTTATAGAAACTCATGAACTTAATATTAATATATTTCCTGATATAGCAACAAACAAAAGCTTCACAGTAACAGCAACAAACGAAGGCATTGTAATGTTTAACGGCAAAACTATATTTCCTGTTAAAGAAGGAGAAACAATACTTACACTTTCTTTGGAAAACGGAAAATCTGCAAGCTGCAAAGTTGTTGTAAAACAACTTGATTTTTGGGCTGATTATGCAGCAGAAAGCTATGCAGGAGGAATTGGAACGCAAGCCGACCCTTTTTTAATAGAAACGGCAGAACAACTTGCAAAAGTTTATATTGATGTTAACTCTAGGGATTCATATTTAAATAAAGCATATTTCAAGCAAACAGCAGACATTAATTTAAGCGGCAAAATTTGGCTTCCTATTTCTCTCAGAGAATCGGGCTGGATTACAAGAACCGATATTAATTACGATGGAGATGGCTACAAAATTATAAACTTAACATCAGAACATAAAAACAACACATATAGATACCATAACGGATTTCTTGGTTATTTTGGAGGTATTGCAAAAAACATTCACCTTGTGGATGCAAAAATTTCAGGTAGTTTTGCAGTAGGCGGCATAGCTGGAAGTTCAAACGGAATTATTTATAATTGTTCTGTTAGCGGCACTATCGAAGGGTATGAAGCTGTTGGGGGGATAGCCGGAATTTTGGAAGAAGTAAATGGCTATGAATTAATTGTAAATTGTTATTCAAACGCTCAAGTTACAGGCGGAAATTATATAGGGGGAATTGCAGGAGTAGCATCAGGAACAATTTTAAATTCATATTTTAACGGAAGCACAGCATCATCATACATGAATGTGGGCGTTGGAAACATTGCCGGCATAATTAACGGTTCTAAAAATAATGATATGGACTTCTTAACATTTCATGGTACAACATATTACGGCAAAATAACAAATTGTTTCTCGGCATCAAGCGGCGCACTTGTAGGAGAAAAAGGAATAGAGAGTGGTATAATTCAAAACAGCTACTTTTTAGAAGGAAGTAAGGCAATAAATTTTGACATAAACCCCGATACAACATACGCTCAAGCAAAGCCTTTAAGCTTCTTTAAAGATAAATCTAACTACTTAGATAATAAAAATTGGAGCAATGAGGTTGTTTGGGATTTTGACAAGACTTGGGAAATTAATGGAGATTCTTTACCAACATTAAAAAGACCAACCCAAACGCAACTTGGAAATACCGACTTTGAATATGAAGACATTGCTACAGGTATTTTAATTAAAAAATATATTGGAAAGAGCAAAGACGTTGTAATTCCAGAACAAATTAACGGAAGACCTGTAAAGTTTTTAGGAGAAAGAGTTGGCGCTGTATCAGATGATATAGAATCTTTGTTTATTCCAGATACAGTAACTCATATTAGTTGGTTTTCTTTCTATGGCTGTGAAAATTTATCTAACGTAAATACATTACAAAACATCAAAGTTATAGGCAGGGGAGTATTTGCAGCCTGTACAAACTTAACAGAAATTAATATTGCAGAAAATAACAGATTTTATACAAGTCAAGACGGCGTAGTGTTTAGTAAAGATGAAACTAAACTTGTATTATATCCGGTTGGAAACACAACAACTAAATACACAGTTCCTGATGGAGTTATTGCTTGCGTACCTTATTCGTTTGAAGGTTCACATAATTTGGAAAGCATAACTTTTCCAAGCAGCACAAAATATGTTGTTGATATTGGTCACAGCAGACCTACAAATTTAAAAAGCTTATATTTTATGGGAGATTCGCCGGAATTTTTTGGTTTTATAAGCAAGCACCCAGATTTTACGATTTACTACATAGAAGGTAAGCCATTTTGGACAAAACCGATATGGAACGGCTATAAAACAGAAACTTTCGTTCCAGGAGAAGAGCAGCCAGAACCGGAAGAATTACCAATTGAATTTGAAGATATGAAGTTTAAGCAAAAAGTTATTGAAAACTTGAAAAGAAAGCACCCTTTATATTTTCAAAACTATACAATTGAAAGCGACATTTTTCCAAAAGACGTTAGGAGCTTAACAGAACTTGATGTTTCATCATCTTCCTATTATAGCGAAGAAGAGAAAATTGAAAGCTTAAAAGGCATTGAATATTTTACGAACTTAATTTGGTTGGATTGTTCCTATAATAATTTAACACAACTTGATGTTAGTAACTTAAAAAAGTTAATTTCACTTAATTGTAACGGAAATAATTTAAAAGAGCTTATTTTGGAAGGATTAACAAATTTAGAGTATATTAATTGCGGCGACAACGATTTATCAAGGCTTGATGTTAGTAATTTAAGAAATTTACTTCAGCTTAACTGTTCAAGCAATAGTTTAACAGAGCTTAATGTTAGCAATTTAACAAATTTATCCGGGCTTCATTGCTCCAATAATAATTTAGTAGAGCTTGATGTTACAAAATTAACAAAGTTAAATTTTCTTGATTGCAGTAGTAATAGTTTAGAGCAACTCGACGTTAGCAATTTAACAAATTTATCCAGGCTTCATTGCTCCAATAATAATTTAATAGAGCTTGATGTTACCAAATTAACAAAGTTAGAATTTCTTGCTTGTGGCCACAATAACTTAGAGCAACTTGACGTTAGCAATTTAACGAATTTATTCGGGTTTTATTGCTACAGTAATAATTTAACGGAACTTAATGTTACAAAATTAACAAAGTTAAATTTTCTTGATTGCAGTGATAATAGCTTAGAGCAACTTGGCGCTAGCAATTTAACAAATTTACTTGGACTTTCTTGCTACAACAATAATTTAACAGAACTTGATGTTACAAAATTAACAAAGCTAGAATTTCTTAATTGCGGTAACAATAATTTGAATCAGCTTGATGTTAGCAACTTAACAAATTTATCCGAGCTTCATTGCCATAACAATAATTTAACAGAGCTTAATGTTGCTAATTTAACAGCTTTAGTTTTTCTTGAATGCGGTCGCAATAATTTAACAGAACTTAACATTAGCAACTTGATAAGTTTACGTATTTTTGACTTCACAGAAAACAAACTTGTTAGTTTAAAACTTTCAGATGAAATTGTAGAAAACGTTGAATGGTTTGGAATTGGGCAAAATTATTTAAATATTGAAGAAGGCACTGAATTAAGCAGGCAAATAAATACTATACCTGAATACAAAAAATCTGTTGAACCACAATATACCCCAAGCTTTTCAATAATAGAACTTCCGGCAAAAACAACGTATAAACCAGCAGAAGATATTGATTTAACAGGCGGAAAATTTAAAGTAGAAGGCGAAGCCGGGGAAGTAACAATAGATATGGCAAACAAAGGTGTTACGTTTATACTTGATAAAGAAGCTTCTAAAGTTTTAGTTAAATATTTTGATATAGCTGTTGGGGAATTTAAAGTTAGCATTGAAGAAACAGGTGTGCTTTTAGGCGACGTTAATAGTGACGGAAATTTAGACACAGTAGACTTAATTATATTGCTAAGATATAATGCAGATTGGAACATAATTTTTACACCCGAGCAGCAAAAAGCCGCAGATGTTTACCAAGACGGTGTTATTAATGTTAAAGACTTAGTAAGACTTACAAGAATTTTAGCTGGATTTATTGCTTAAAGCAAACAGAACATAAAATATACCATCGGTTCATTCGATGGTATATTTATTTTAAATATTAAGTATTGTGCTAAGAATTATGTTTTCTAATCTATAACATAGAACATTGCTTTACTAAATTTCTTAAATCAATAACAACATCTTTATAAATATCTGTCATTTTAAATATATTTGCAGAATATTTATTCGTGTTGCAAAATGTTGCATTAATTTTATAATTCTTCAACTTCATGTATTAAGCAATTAACCAATTCATCTTCTGCAACCTTTTTAAAAACTTTTCCTTTTTTAAAAATAACACCGCAACCTTTGCCTCCCGCTATTCCAATGTCGGCTTCTTTTGCTTCCCCTGGGCCATTTACAATGCAACCCATAACGGCAATTTTTATGTCTTTATTAATTGAATTGCAGTAATTTTGAACTTCATTTGCTATTTTAATTAAATCAATTTCCGTTCTTCCACAAGTTGGGCAAGAAATTAAAGTTGCTCCAAATTTTCTAAGTTCTAGTGCTTTTAATATTTCTTTAGCGCATTTAACTTCTTCAACAGGCGAGCTTGTAAGCGACACGCGAAGCGTATCCCCTATGCCTAAAGCTAAAATTGCTCCAATTCCAACACAAGATTTAACGGTTCCGCTATATAGCGTGCCGGCTTCTGTTATTCCTATATGTAAAGGGTAGTTAGTTTTTTCGGCAATAAGCTTATATGCTTCAATGCTAAGTAAAACGCTGGAAGACTTAATAGAAATTACAATATCGTCAAAGTCAAGTTTTTCAAGCATTTCAACATGGCGTATTGCGCTTTCTGTAAGTCCTTTTGCCGTAACGCCACCATATTTTTCTAAAATTTCTTTTTCAAGTGAGCCCGAGTTAACACCAATTCTAATTGGGATATTTGCGGCTTTGGCTTTTTTAACAACTTGCTTTACGTTTTCAAATTCTCCTATGTTGCCGGGGTTAATTCTAAGCTTGTCGGCACCGTTTTCAATTGCAGCTATTGCAAGGCGATAGTCGAAATGTATGTCGGCTACTATTGGAATACCAATATTTTGTTTAATTGCGGAAATTGCTGTTGCCGCTTCAATATTGGGAACGGCAACACGAACAATTTCACACCCGCCTTTTTCCAATTGTTTAATTTGAGAAACAGTTGCAAAAACGTCGCTTGTATTTGTATTTGTCATAGATTGAATTGCTATAGGATTTTTATTGCCTATTAAAACATTTCCAATTTTAACTTGTTTTGTTTTTATAATATCACCACTTTTTAATATTCAACACTATAATTTGGAGCTTCTTTTGTAATTTGAATGTCGTGTGGGTGACTTTCTTTAAGTCCTGCACTTGTAATTTTTATAAATTTTGCGTTGTTTCTTAATTCATCAATTGTTCCACAGCCACAATAACCCATGCCGGCACGCAATCCGCCCATAAGTTGGAATATTATATCGCCTGCATGTCCTTTATATGGTATTCTCCCTTCAACACCTTCAGGTACAAGTTTTTTAGAATCGTCTTGGAAGTATCTGTCTCTGCTTCCTTCCGCCATAGCAGCAAGTGAGCCCATGCCACGATATACCTTGTATTTTCTTCCTTGATACAGTTCGGTTTCTCCTGGGCTTTCGTCACAGCCTGCAAAAATAGAACCAATCATAACAGCAGCCGCTCCTGCACCAATCGATTTTGTTATATCACCTGAATATTTTATTCCACCATCTGCAATAACAGGTATTCCGTAAGGCTTTGCAGCTTCGGCACAATCATATATTGCTGTTACTTGTGGAACGCCAATACCTGCAACAACACGTGTTGTACATATTGAACCAGGGCCTATTCCAACTTTAACTGCATTTACTCCTGCTTCAATTAATGCAACAGTTCCTTCTGCTGTTGCAACGTTTCCGGCAATAATTTGCACATCTTTAAATTTCGCTCTTAGCTTGGCAACGGAATCAAGCACATATTTTGAATGCCCATGTGCTGTATCTACAACCAAAACGTCAACTTTAGCTTTAATTAGCTCTGCTGCACGTTCTAAATAATCACCCGTATTGGAAATTGCCGCTCCAACAACAAGTCTTCCGTATTTGTCTTTTGCCGAATTTGGATATTTAATAGCTTTTTGAATATCTTTAATTGTAATTAATCCTTTTAAATTGCCTTTTTCATCAACAATAGGAAGCTTTTCAATTTTATGTGACATTAAAAGTTTTTTTGCATCTTCAATGCTTGTTCCTTCTTTAATTGTAATTAAATTTTCTCTTGTCATTACTTCATATATTTTTTTTCCGTGGTCTGTTTCAAAGCGCAAATCACGGTTTGTTATAATGCCTACAAGTTTGTCTGTTTCTGTAATTGGAACACCAGAAATATGGTATTTAGCCATCAATTCATTGGCTTCAAAAACATAGTGGTTTGGAGAAAGTGAAAATGGGTCGGTTATAACGCCGTGTTCAGAACGTTTAACTTTATCAACTTCAACTGCTTGCTCTGCAATTGTCATGTTTTTATGGATAATTCCAATTCCGCCTTGGCGTGCTAATGCAATTGCCATTTGCGATTTTGTTACAGTATCCATTCCGGCGCTCATAATTGGCGCATTCAATACAATGGTTTTAGTTAAATGTGTTGATAAATCCACATCTTTTGGCAAAACTTCAGATTTTGCCGGAATTAATAAAACATCATCAAATGTTAAGCCTTCTTTTTCCAATTTGTGCATTTTTAATCCTCCTATTTATGTAATACTCTTGTTGACACATATTTTGAAATTGCATCAAGTAAAATTTCATTCGGTTCAAATATAATTTTAAATTTTTGCCCGTCTTTTGTTACCAGAAAAGCAAAAGTGTTGCTGCCGGCTGCTCTGCTTGAAAAGTCCTTTATTATAGCTTTTTTATTAAATTCATTTTCGTATGCTTTATCATTAATTTTTGCCATAATTTCAATATCTCTTACATGGATACTGAAAGCTTTTTTTCTTCTTGACTGATTATATATTAAATCAATGTCAAGCTCGCCGTTTGTAAATATATATTCATATTCAACATTAAAAAATGTAAATAAAAATTTTACCATTAATACAAGAACAACAGCAACAACCGGCATCATAAGCAGTAAAAAAGGAATCATAGTTATAATAGCTAAAATCAAAACCGCACCAATAACAATTCCAATTTTTTTCAGTGTATCGTTTTTGTCCGGTTTCCTTTTAACAAGCTGTTCTTTGAAAATATCATTCAAACATATGCCCTCCGCTTCTTGCTTTTTTCTTTATTTAATTTTTGTTGCTTTTTCCAATATCACCTAGCAAAAACCCTAAGCTGCTTGCAAAAAAGTCTCTAAGCTGAGTTATTGATGCCGAATGAACAGGGTTACTGCTATCAAAATAACTTGAATTTCTAATAACAATTAAAACTACTAATGAAACAACCCCTATAAACCCAGCAATATAAAGTTGAATATTAGTTGCCATATCATTATTTGGCAAAGGACACAATTTAGTTTTTACTTCAGGCTTTTGTTCGGGCTCGGGTTCAATTTTGCTACCGCCTTCTCTTGATAAAAAATTTGAACTTAAAAAGTATCCAAATATAGAAGCGGCGCTTGTTCTAATTACAGCGTCAAGCTTACCTTTTGAGTCTGTAATTGGTTCTGTTGAAAATAAAGCATATATTATTTGAACAAGCAAAATTAACATAAAGAAAATTAAAATTTTATCCGATAGCTTAATGTTATTAAAGCATTTGCGAATCATGGCGCAGTTCTCCTTTCCTTAATATAAGTTATAATAGATATATGCTTGTACTAAGGTCTGGGTGCCTGCAAATATATAATTGCCCGATTTAAGAATAACATTGTATTTGAAAAAAAGCAAGATTGAATTAACCTTGCTTTTTGTTTATAAGAAAGCTATTCGCTTAAAACTTTTTTAATAACATCGGAAACTAAAACAGCCCCTTCTTCACCTGCTCTTGAGCGTAATGAAACGGTTTTACTTTCCTGCTCTTTTTCCCCAACTACCAAAATATACGGTATACGTTCGTTGCGGGCTTCTCTAATTTTATAGCCAATTTTTTCAGCTCTAAAATCGGCAGAAGTTCTAATATTTGCTTGTTTTAATTCACAAACAACTTGTTGCGCATATTCATTATATTTATCGGAAATTGGAAGAACAATTGCTTGCGTTGGGCAAAGCCAAGTTGGCAAGCTTCCGGCATATTTTTCAATAAGCATTGCAAGCGTTCTTTCATAGCACCCGATTGATGTTCTGTGAATTACGATAGGGTGTTTTTTAGTTCCGTCCTTATCAACGTATGTCATGCCAAAGCGTTCGGCCAATGCAAAGTCTATTTGTGCTGTAATAATTGTGTCTTCTTTGCCATATACGTTTTTAAACTGAATGTCTAGTTTTGGACCATAAAATGCCGCATCGCCTTCTGCTTCTGTAAAATCAATGCCCATATCAATTAACATTTTGCGCATTGTTTCTTGCGTTGTTTCCCACATTTTAGCATCGCCAATATATTTTTCTTTGTTGTTTTCGTCCCATTTTGAAAATCTATATTTTACGTCGTTTTCAATGCCCAGCTTTTTCATCATAAAATATATTAAATCTACAACACCTTTAAATTCATCCTCCAATTGTTCAGACGTGCAAGCAAGATGACCTTCTGAAATTGTAAATTGTCTTACACGAATTAAGCCATGCATTTCGCCCGAACTCTCGTTTCTAAAAAGCGTTGATGTTTCGGCATAGCGTATTGGTAAATCTCTGTAGCTGTGCTGTTCGGCGTTATAAATTGTAAATTGGAAAGGGCAAGTCATAGGGCGCAATGCAAAAACGTCTTCTTCTTTATTTTCGTCACCGATTATAAACATTCCATCTTTATAGTGGCTCCAATGCCCCGAAATTTTATATAATTCGGGCTTTGCCATAAAAGGAGTTTTAGTTAAGACATAGCCCCTTCTTTCTTCTTCGTCTTCAACAAATCTTTGCAAAATTTGAACAACTTTTGCGCCTTTAGGCATTAAAAGTGGCAAGCCTTGCCCAATTACATCACTTGTTGTAAACATTTTAAGTTCTCTGCCAAGCTTGTTATGGTCACGCTTTTTAGCTTCTTCTTTTTCGGTTAAATATTGTTCTAAATCGGAAGCTTTTGTAAATGCAGTTCCGTAAATTCGGCTTAACATTTTATTTTTTTCGCTGCCTCTCCAATATGCCCCTGAAGAACCTGCTACAGAAGTTAGTGCAACAGCTTTTATAGCTTTAGTATTTAAAACATGAGGTCCGGCGCAAAGGTCGGTAAATTCGCCTTGTTTATATAAAGAAATAACAGCATCTTGTGGCAAGTCTTCTATTAATTCTACTTTGTATGGTTCGTCTTGTTGTTTAAAAAAATCTATAGCTTCTTGCCTTGAAAGTTCGAAGCGTTCTATTTCAAGGTTTTCCTTGACGATTTTCTTCATTTCTTGTTCAATTAATTTGATTTCTTCGGCGTTAAAAGGTGCTTCACGGTCAAAGTCGTAATAAAAACCTTCATCTGTTGCAGGTCCTATTGCAAGCTTTGTTGTTTTAAAAAGCCTTTTAACTGCTTGCGCCAAAATATGAGATGCGCTATGACGGAAAGCTTTTTTCCCTTCTTCATCTTCAAATGTTAATAAGGTTAAATTGCAGTCGCTTGTTAAGCTTTGTCTTAAATCAACAACTTTTCCATTAAGGCTTGCGGCAACAACGTTACGTGCTAATCCTTCGCTTATGTTTTTGGCAACTTCAAGCACAGTTATTCCGTTCTCAAATTGCTTAACAATATCGCCTTTTAATGTTACATTTATCATTAGTTATTTGCGCCCCTTTCCAACTGTAAAAATATAAAGTATATAGTAAACAACGTTTAATTGTATTCTCTTCTAACTATAAAGTATAAAATTCGGTCAACTTGCAACAAATAACGTTTAAGCCTAAAATTTATGTAGCCATCTATATTAACTTGCTTTTGGCAAGCTAGAATCTTGGCAAAGTCGTATAAAATTTTGCTGCGGTCTTTTGTGAAAACTATGTTTCGTATATTATTTAAAAGCTTTTTGGAATTTTTAATTATGCAATTACCTGACAAAACAGCTTCTTCCAGCATAAACATAAAGCTTTCAATATTAAAGCATTCATAAGGAAGCGAAAAGAAGTATATATCACCAAGCTGTCCTTTTGTTACTTCGGTACATTCGCCTAAAAAAAATTCTTTAAGCTCTGCTCTATAGTTTTTTGTAAAAATGGTTACAGATTGCATAGCTCCCACCACCAAATATTAGAATATAACAGTTTATGCTTAACTGGCGGCAGTTTTACGTTGTCTTTTAAAATTACGTTATAATATCATAATTTAGAAACAATTTCTTTTAATTCTTCAGAGCAAAAATCATAATCTGTATTGCAGAAATGGCAATGAAGTGTTGCTTTGCCGTCTTCTTGCAAAATTTTAACAAGTTCATCTTTTCCCATACTTATAATAGCTTTTGTAACACGTTCCTTCGAGCAGTTGCAATAATAGCTTACAGGAATTTTTTCATTAACAACATACGTTAATTCTAAAAGCAAAAAGTCTAAAATATCATATGGCGTCTTCCCTTCTTCAAAAAGTTCTGTTAAAGAATTTATTTCACGAACTTTTTTCTCCATATAGTCTGCAACTTCATCAGTTGCTCCGGGAAGTAGCTGAATTATAAATCCGCCTGCTTGTTTTATAGACCAATCTGTATCAACCAAAACACCAAGCCCAACTGCTGAAGGGATTTGTTCGCTTTTCGCAAAGTAATATGTTAAATCTTCTGCTATTTCCCCTGTAACAAGCGGAACTTGCCCAACGTATGGTTCTTTAAGCCCTAAGTCTTTAACAATACTAAGCGTTCCTTTGCCAATTGCTGCCGAAACATTAAGCTTGCCATTTCTTTTTGGTGCAACTTCTGCATATGGATTGTATACATAGCCTTTAACTCTTGCCTCGCTATCTGCTGTTACTAATGCGCCTTGCAATGGCCCATCGCCTTTTATGCCGATTGTTATAATATCGGTTTCGCTTTTTTGCATACTTCCAACTATAGCAGCTGCCGTTAGTAGCCTTCCAAGCGCTGCCGATGCAACAGGCGTTGTATTGTGTATTGCTGCTGCTTTTGAAACAGTGTTTTTTGTTGTTGCGGCGAACGTTCTAATCATGCCGCCCGCCGCTGTTGCTCTTAATATATAATCTTCCACAAATTTCAACCTCATTTTTACCTTCTTTATACAATAATAACTTAATTTAAGTTATTTTTCCATATCATTATAATTCTTGCATTTTATATTAAGGCTTTTTCATTTATTGCCGTTTCTTAATCTTTTGGTCATTAATCCGCCAATTTTTCCGCTTTCCTTTGATGTAAGTGATTTCCAGCCACTTTTTTCAACCTTTTCCATAAGCCCAAGTTCTTCGGCTATTTCATATTTCAATAATTCGGCTTCGGTTAATTCTTTTTCTGTTTTAAGTTTAAACTCCTTAGCCATTACTAACAACTCCTTTTCTTTTAGGGGTATTGTTGCCCAAAGAATAAAGTTGTATTCAGAAATATATTTTAACCCATTTAGCAAGTTTCTTCTTCGTTTTCAATATTTTCGATACTTTCAATATTTTCTTCACTTATAACAGCCATGCTTATTACAGTGCTTTCTTCTCCCAAGCTAATTAATTTAACACCTTGGGTTACACGCCCTTTTGTTGAAATATCGGAAACTCTAAGCCGCAAAATAACACCATCTGAATTTATAAGTATTAATTCTTCTTTTTCGTTTACTTTTGCAACCCCCACTATATCGCCCGTTTTCTCGGTAACTTTATATATTTTAGCACCTCTACCACCTCTATGGTGCAATAAAAATTCGTCTTTATCGGTGCGTTTGCCAAACCCTAGGCTTGAAACAAAAATTAATTGGCTGTAAACGTCATCGTCCAAAATATCTGCCGAAACAACGCAATCATTTTGCGAAAGACGTATTGCACGAACGCCTGCTGCAACTCTCCCCATAGGGCGAACTTCCTCTTCTTTAAATCTAAGCCCCAAACCGGCTTTAGTTGCAACAAAAATTTCTTTTTCGCCGTCTGTTTTTAAAACAGCTACTAATTGGTCGTCACCTCTAAAGTTAATAGCTCTTAGACCGTCTTTTCTAATGTTTGCAAATTGTGATATATGGGTTTTTTTGGCTGTTCCATTTTTTGTAATCATCATAATAAATTCGTTGCTGTTAAAGTTTTTAACAGGGACAACTGCAGCTATTTTTTCCCCATTGCTTAAAGAAAGAAGGTTAATAATTGCCAGCCCTTTTGCCACTCTTCCGGCTTCTGGTATTTCGTATGCTTTAATGCAAAAAACTTTGCCAAGCGTTGTAAAAAACAATATAAAATCATGTGTGCTTGCAATAAAAACGTTTTTAACAACATCTTCTTCCCGTGTTTGCATTCCAATAACGCCACGTCCTCCACGGTTTTGGCTACGGTATGTGTTAAGAGGAAGGCGTTTTATGTAATCTAAAACAGTTAGCGTTATAACGCTTGCTTCCTCGTCAATTAAATCTTCTTCTTCAATTTCAACATCTTCTTTAACAATTTCGGTACGGCGAACATCTGCAAATTTAGTTTTAATTACTTCTAATTCACTACGAATTACGCCATATAGTTCTTTTTCATCTGCCAAAATATCAGTAAAGTATTTAATTAATTTTTCAAGCTCTAAAAATTCGGCTTCAATTTTTTCCTGTTCAAGCCCCGTTAAATTTCTAAGACGCATTTCAATTATTGCTTGTGTTTGCTTTTCAGACAAGTTAAACAAAGCACTTAGCGCTTCTTTTGCCGTTTGCGTATCTTTTGAACTTTTTATTACGTTTAAAGCATCATCTAAGTTATCAAGCACAGCTAAATAACCTTTTAAAATGTGCATACGTTCTTCGGCTTTTCTAAGTTCAAATTTAGTTCGTCTTGAAACCACTTGCTTTTGATGCTCTATATAATAAACAAGCATTTGTTTTAAATTAAGCGTTTGCGGTTTATTGTTAACAAGCGCAACCATATTAACACTAAACGTTTCTTGCATTTGCGAATATTTATATAATTTATTTAAAACAATATTTGCGTTTGCGCCTTTTTTTAAATCCACAACAATTCTAACGCCTGTTCTGTCAGATTCGTCTCTAATATCTGAAATACCCTCGATTTTTTTCTCTACAACAAGCGTTCCAATTTTTTCTACTAGGCGTGCTTTATTAACT
Organism: uncultured Defluviitaleaceae bacterium; assembly: GCA_964533945.1. GTDB lineage: Bacteria > Bacillota > Clostridia > Lachnospirales > WRBF01 > CAZHPA01. The sequence continues at coordinate 6,759 of CAZHPA010000012.1, read as the reverse complement.
TGATATGGTATTTCTGTTACAATTATTGAATTATTTTCAACTAAAGCTTTTGAACGGACTGTAATTTTGCCACGCCCTGTTCTATATGCCGCTTTAATTCCGCTTGTTCCCAAAATTGTTGCTCCTGTTGGAAAATCTGGGGCTTTTATTATTGACGTTAATTCTTTAATATCTGTTTCGCGGCTTTCAAGCGTAAAGTTGTCAATTATTTTAAATACGGCATCAATAACTTCGTTTAAATTGTGCGGCGGAATGTTAGTTGCCATACCAACGGCAATTCCGGAAGAACCGTTTACCAAAAGATTGGGAAAGCGAGAAGGGAGTATAGCCGGTTCTTTCAATTCTTCGTCGTAATTAGGCACAAAGTCAACAGTGTCTTTTTCAATATCTTTTAGCATTTCAACAGAAATTTTGCTTAATCTTGCTTCTGTATATCTTTGCGCTGCTGCTCCGTCGCCGTCTAGTGAGCCAAAGTTTCCATGACCATCAACTAACATATAGCGCATTGAAAAATCTTGCGCCAACCGTACCATAGCATCGTATATTGAAGCGTCGCCGTGAGGGTGGTATTTACCCATTGTATCGCCGACAATACGGGCAGATTTTTTATATGCTTTATTTGGTTCTAAATTAAGCTCGTTCATAGCAAAAAGTATGCGGCGATGAACAGGCTTTAATCCATCCCGAACATCGGGCAATGCCCTTGCAACAATAACGCTCATGGCATAATCAATGTATGATTTTCGCATTTCCGATTCCAAATTTATTGGTAGTATTTTATCCATGTTGTTATTCCCCTAATACTTTCTAATTCAACTGCATAATTATACGTGAATATTTTTTAGCTTTTTGAATAATTATACATAAGCTAACAGTTATTAATTTATTATATATCCAAATTTGTTACATACCCTGCATATTCGTTAATAAATTCACGTCTTGGCTCTACTTTATCTCCCATAAGCTGTGTAAAAATTTCATCGGCAAGCACGGCGTCATCAACGGTAACTTGCAAAAGTATGCGTTTTTCAGGGTTCATTGTTGTTTCCCAAAGCTGCACTGCATCCATTTCGCCCAAACCTTTATAGCGTTGAATTGGTTTAATTCCGTCGCGCCCTATTTCAGTCAAAATTTTATTAAGTTCTGCATCACTGTAAGCATAATATTGCTTTTTGCCTTTTTCGACTTTATAAAGCGGTGGTTGCGCAATATAAACATACCCTTGTTCAATTAGCTGCACCATATAGCGATACATAAAAGTTAGCAAAAGTGTGCGAATGTGCGCCCCGTCAACATCTGCGTCGGTCATAATAACTATTTTGTGGTATCTAAGCTTTGAAATATCGAAATCGTCGTGTATTCCCGTTCCAAACGCCAAAATCATAGACTTAATTTCCTCGTTTGATAAAATTTTATCAAGGCGTGACTTTTCAACATTCATAATTTTTCCTCTAAGAGGCAAAATTGCTTGGGTTGTTGGTGTTCTTGCGCTTTTTGCCGAACCTCCTGCAGAATTACCCTCAACGATGTATAGTTCGCACTTTGAAGGGTCACGTTCAGAGCAATCGGAAAGCTTTCCTGGTAGGCGGCTACTTTCAAGCGCCGTTTTGCGCCTTACAAGTTCCCTTGCTTTTTTTGCAGCAGCTCTTGCACGGGAAGCAACCAAGCCTTTTTCTATAATGATTTTGCCAATTGCCGGGTTTTCTTCAAGAAAATATCCCAAATGCTCTGAAAGTATAGATTCAACGGCATTTCTTGCTTCAGAATTTCCAAGTTTTGTTTTAGTTTGCCCTTCAAATTGCGGTTCGCTTATTTTAATGCTAATTACGGCTGTTAATCCTTCTCTAGCGTCTTCACCCGAAAGATTTTTCTCACTTTCTTTAAGAAGCCCAAATTTTCGCCCATAATCGTTTATAGTTTTTGTAAGCCCTGTTCTAAAACCCACAACGTGCATTCCGCCGTCTATTGTATTAATATTATTAACAAAAGAAAACGTGCTTTCGTGAAAGTCATCGTTATGTTGTAGTGCAACTTCAACAAAAATTCCGTCACGTTCACCTTCTGCATAAAACACTTTGTCGTAAATTGCAGTTTTGTTTTTGTTTATATGTTCTACAAATTGCACAATTCCGCCTTCGTAAAAAAATGTTCGTGTTTTTATAGCTTCCGTGCGTCTGTCGGTTAAAATTATTTTTAAACCTTTAGTTAAAAAAGCGGTTTCTTGTAAGCGCTGCTTTAAGGAATCAAAGCTAAACTCCAAGCTTTCAAATATCAAACAATCGGGCTTAAAATAAATATATGTTCCGCATTCGTTAGTTTCCCCAATTACAGTTAGCGGACTTTTAACTTCACCCCTTGAAAACGTTTGTTCGTAAATTTTGCCATCTGTGTAAACTTGAACGGTTAAATATTCAGAAAGCGCATTAACGACCGATGCGCCAACTCCATGAAGTCCGCCTGAAACTTTATAGCCACCACCGCCGAATTTTCCGCCTGCATGAAGCACCGTAAAAACAACTTCAACAGCCGATACGCCTTTTTGAGCCTGAATGCCTACGGGTATTCCCCTTCCGTTGTCTTTAACGGAAATACAATCACCTTCGTGAACTGTAACTTCAATTTCGCTACAATATCCGGCTAAAGCTTCATCAACGGCGTTATCAACAATTTCATAAACCAAATGATGAAGCCCTCGGCTTGAAGTTGTGCCAATGTACATTCCGGGGCGTTTTCTGACAGCTTCCAGACCTTCCAAAACTTGAATTTGATTTTCATTGTATTCCATGCCTTATTAACCCTCTTTCAATCTTTAAATCCTTAAAAACCATTAAAATCATTTAGTTTTTTGATTTAAATTGTCCATTTTCAACTTCATAGATTTTATTGCTGTCTTTCTGCAATTTTTTAAAAATATCGTCAATTCCCGCCCCTGTGCAAGTTAGTATTGTTTGTAAATTTTTAATTTTATGTATTAAATAGCTTTGGCGTTGAAAATCAAGCTCTGATAAAACGTCGTCAAGTAATAGCACAGGCGTATTTAATTTATTATATTTAATTATTTCAATTTCTGCAAGTTTAGCAGCAAGACACGCTGTTCTTTGTTGCCCTTGAGAGCTATAAATTTTGGCATCTTTGCCGCCTATATAAAAAACAATATCGTCTTTGTGAATTCCAGTTGTTGTGCTGCCCATTAAAACATCACGCTCAACGTTTTTTGCAAGCTTTTCTGCAAAGCTGTCTGCCTGTATATTTGGCTTATAAAGCATTTGCAAAGCTTCTTTGCCGTTTGTTATGCTTCCATGGATTTCTTTTGCAATTTTATTCAAGTTTTCTGTAAATTCCGCTCTATAATCTATAATTTTAACACCATAATATACAAGTTGTTCATCCCAAGCAAAAAGGCTTTTTTTGTGTTCTTTATCTCGCCTTATAGATTTAATTAAGGCGTTGCGTTGGTTTAAAGCTTTATAATATTGCTGGAGAGAATAATAATAAACTTTGCTTAATTGGCAAAGTTCCATATCAATAAATTTTCGCCGTTGGGAAGGTCCAGCTTTAATAAGCTGCAAATCTTCGGGGGAAAATATAACGCACAAAAGCACTCCAAAAAGTTCTGAAAGCTTGTTTACGGCAATGCCGTTTACTGCCATACCTTTTCTTGAATCTTTTTTTAAGTGAACGTCTATTTTATCGCAGTTTTGCTCGTTTATTATGCTAATGTGTAAGTGGGAATCGTTTGACGAAAAATTAATTAATTCTTTGTCGCTATGGCTTCTTTGCGAACGCCCTGTGCTGCAGAAATATATTGCTTCAAGAAAATTTGTTTTGCCTTGAGCATTGCTTCCACACAATATGTTAATGCCTTTGCACAAGGTAACATCTTGTTTTAAAATATTTCTAAAATTCCTTAAGGAAACGCTTTTAATATGCATAACATCACACCCTGTCGTTAGCGTCTTTCTCCTGTTTTTCTTGATTTTCTTGTTTTAACGGCTGTTCTAAAAAGTCTGAAGAAACTTTTAAGAAAAATTTATTATCTACTGCCACAATGTCGTTTGGGTATATTTTTTTCCCTCTTTCCAGTGCAACAGCACCGTTTACGCATACTAATTCGGCTTTAATTAAAGCTTTTGCATCTGCTCCGCAAGCAACTATTCCCGAAAGCTTTAATAGCTGGCTTAATCGTATTGGGGGCGTTTTTATTTTTATATTTTGCATTTTATTTTTATTCATGGTAAATGGCTCTCCTTAAAAGGGCTTTTCTGTATTGTTAACCATTTTTTGTAAATTTAGACAAGCTTTATAATTTAAAATAAGTTTATATAATAAAATTATAACACATAAACACAAAGGTTGCAATCCAAAATAATTTAAACCCAATAAAAAATGAATTGCATATTGTTAAACTACAATACCGCAAAATAACACGAAAACGGTCTTAATTTGTTTCAAACTGTATGCAGTAGTAAAAAATACTATATAAAAATTAAAACGCAAATTTACCCCGAAATTTTATTAAAAATACACATGTGTTTAAAATTAACAAATTGTATAATACTATTTAATTCTAAGAGGCAAAATTAAATATTTTCCGCTATCGTTTTCGGCTCCGCTAATAATGCATGGGCTAAGAGATGTTGTAAATAAAAAGCAAACAAACTCTTCATCTATGGCGCGCAGAGCGTCTATTAAGTATTTAGGATTAAAAGCAATTTCAATGTTTCCGCCGTCCGATTCAACGGAAATTTGGTCTTTTGCAGCTCCTGTTTCGGTTTGAGAAGCAATTGACAGCGTATCGTTTTCAACTTTAAGCATTACAGGGTTTTTTTTCTGTTCTCTTGCTGCAATTAAAGAAACACGTTCTAAGCTTTGCAAAATTTTGCGGCGCTCGATTGTTACTTTTGTTGTGTAGTCGGTTGTAAATATTTGGTCATATCTCAAGTATTCTCCGGCAATAACTCTTGATGTAACGGTGCAGTTTTCAAGTTCGAATAAAATATGCTTGTCCCCAAAATATATTTTAACTTGTTCAAATGCAACTTCGCTTGGAATTATTTTAACAATTTCCTGCATTGCTTTTGCCGGAACAATGCATTTTAAATTTTTAAAGTTTTTGTTTTTTTCGGGCAATAAAATCAAAGGGCTTTGGCGGAATGAAATTCTGTAGCCATCTATGGAAACGATGTTTAAGTTGCCGTCTTTTGCCTCAACAAGCTCTCCTGTTAAAACTTGCCTTGATTCATCAACGGAAACAGAAAATATTGTTTGGCGTATAACGGCTTTAAGAGCAACCGCCGAAACCGTAACATAATCAAGCTTTTCAACTTCCAAAGGCAAAGGAAATTCAGTCCCACAAATTCCCAAAATATTAAATTCTGAATTTCCGCATGAAATAGTTGCGGCGTTTTTGTCATTAATTGCTATGTTAATTAAATCGTCGGGCAAGCTTCGTATAATTTCAAAAAAAACCTTTGCTTCAAGGGCAACACTACCTTCTTCAACAACTTGACAAGGCATTAACGTTGTTTTAATGCCCATTTCAAGGTCGTTGCCCACAACATAAAATCCATCTTGTTCAGCAACAAGCAAAATGCATTCTAAAACCGGCAAACTAGGCTTTGATGGAACAGCTTTTAAAGCAACATTAACGCTTGAAAGCAAACTTGATTTTGAACATATAATTTTCATAGGCTTAACATATCTCCAATCTAAAATTCAATCTAAAAACTACAATACCCTAAAATAACACGAAAACGGTCTTAATTTGCTTTAAGCTCTATACTATAATAAAATTCTACCCAACAAAATTAAAATGCAAATTTACCCCGAATTTTTGCTAAATTTGGCATATGCTATTTTTGTTTTTTAAATATTTTAAAACATAGCAAAAAATAACACAAAAGCACCAAAAGTATTTGTATGGAATTTACAGTGCAAATTCATAAAAAGATTTCTTCATATAACGCGCGCGCAGGCGCGCACATATACGCACGTTATATATAAATCCTATAATATACATATTACTAATTTAAAAAAATAAAAGATTATTTAACAATAGGATTAATATTATATTTAAAACCTAAGGATTTATATTTATCTTTTAAGAATTTGTATCACAATATTAAGTGTGTATCTATCAATCTAAACTCTTTTCTAGTAGTAGTAAAATAAGATTCAGATAAATCTAAGGATGCAAAAAACTGTGGATAACTTTTGCGTTTTTTACTAAAACCAGCCAAACATAGGGGTTTGAGCCTGTGGATAACTTTCCACAACCTGTGGATAACTTTTGCAAAACTGTGGATAACTTTTTTGACCTGTGGATAACTTTTTTGAAAAATTGCGAAAAATTTCATTTTTTTTGCACAATCGTCCACGAAAATAAGCAAAAAACGAGCTATTTATTACAAAACTATGAACGAAGTTACAAAAGTATTAAATTTATTACAAATGTGTTATAGTACAAATTCATGCGGCCTCGTCAATAATGTCGATGAAAGGAATGCCGCTGTTATAATATCTTTTTGCAATGCTTACAACAAGTCTTAAATTTGCATTAACAAGAGCCTGAGTTGCCTCAGTATCACCTTCAGAAGATCTTTTAGCAAGCTCTCTTTCTTCTTCAGCAGTCAGTAAATCATATTGCATGATTTGCTTTAGATAAGCTTTAACTTCATCATCACCATATAAATAAGTATTTTTTTCAGTTTCTTCTTCAGATTTTAGTGTCCCTTATTGTAAATTGCTTTAGTAATCAAT
>CAZHPA010000011.1:0-48943 GCA_964533945.1 uncultured Defluviitaleaceae bacterium | reverse complement strand
TAACGGCTTTAGAACTTATATAAAAATTTAAACTTGGTATATCTGTGTTATTTGTGTAAAAATACTAAATAAAAGTGCATTAATTGTTTTGACAACACAAAATTTTTAAACTTTTTTAATACACTCAATGCACAACGCTATTAGTAATTTTGCCTATTATTTGGTAATAGTCCATAAAAATGAAGTGAATATACGCTTTATTTTTATAATGCTATTGTCCCTATAAAAATAAAAAGTAAAAAAGGAAGGGGCTAACAAATGGAAAGACTTAATTATAGTACGCTTAAACAAAGCGGCTATTATAAAAAAAGGGGCTTTCTTTTAGAAGAAGCACCCGAGCGTGTACTGCAAATAGGCGAGGGCAATTTTTTACGTGCATTTGCAGACTATTTTATTGATGTCGCAAACGAAAAAGCAGAATTTAATAGCAAAGTAGTTGTTGTACAGCCAATACAAAACGGTTTGGCGCAATTAATTAACGAACAGCAAGGGCTATATACATTATATTTGCGTGGTATGGAAAATGGCGAAAAGGTTGAAGAAAAGCGAATAATAAGCTGCATAAGCAGAGCATTAAACCCATACGAAAACTACAATGAATTTTTAAAACTTGCCCACAACCCCGAACTTCGTTACATAATAAGCAACACAACAGAAGCTGGTATTACATTCGATACAAGTTGTACATTTGACGATGCGCCGCCTAGCAGCTTTCCGGCAAAGCTTACAAGATTTTTATATGAGCGATATAAATTGTTTTCAGAAATACAAAAAGCAGAAGACAAAGGATTTGCAATTTTGGCTTGCGAACTTATAGACTATAACGGCCACGAATTAAAGCACTGTGTTGAAAAGTACATAAAGCTATGGAATTTAGAAGATAACTTCTTAGATTGGGCAATGAATAAAAACTTATTTTGTTCAACGCTTGTAGACCGCATTGTTACGGGGTATCCACATACGCAAGCAGACGAACTTAATACACAAAATGAATATGAAGATAAGCTTTTAAATACAGGGGAAATTTTTGGATTATGGGTTATAGAAGCGCCTGAAAGTCTTGCAAATGAGTTGCCATTCGAGCGTGCAGGCTTGCCTGTTAAAGTTGTAACCGACCACACGCCGTATAAGCAGTGCAAAGTGCGCATATTAAACGGGGTTCATACATCAACAGTTCCGGCGGCGTTTTTAAGTGGAAAAAATATCGTTAGAGAATGTGTAGAAGATAGCACATTATATGTGTTTATGAAAAAAACTATTGAAGAAGAAATAATACCAACGCTTACTTTGCCTAAGCAAGAGCTTGACGACTTTGCTCATTCGGTAATGGAGCGCTTTGCCAACCCATTTATTGACCATTCACTACTTTCAATAACACTTAACAGCGTTTCTAAATGGAAGGCAAGAGTTTTGCCAAGCCTTAAAGGTTATGTTGGTAAGTTTAACAAATTGCCGCCTTACATTGTATTTGGGTTTTCGGCATATGTTGCATTTGTACGTGCAGAAAAACTTGAAAACGGCATTCTTACGGCAAAACACAACGAACAGCAATATTCTATAAATGACGACATATATGCGCTGCAATTTTTCTATGAACACCGCAACGACAGCAATGTCGATTTTGTTTCTGCGATATGTGCAAACGAGCAGCTTTGGGGAGAAAACCTTCATAATATAGAAGGGTTTGCAGAAGCTGTAACAAAATATGTTAATGCGATTGGCGAAATAGGCACATATGCTGCACTTCAAGCCGTATTGGACGGTGAACAAGGTTGACAGTTAAAGCTATAAAAATTAATGATGCAGATAATATTGCAGTAGCACTTTACCCTTTAAATTTAGGAGATAGCATAGAACTTGGCGGAATAACAATTTTATTAAAAGAAAATATACCCCAAGGTCATAAGTTTGCTATTAGCAACATTGAACGTGAAGACAAAATAATAAAATATGGATTTCCAATAGGCCATGCGACAAGTTCTATTAAAAGTGGCGAATGGGTTCATATACACAATTTACATACAGACCTTTCAGAACACGAACAATATACATACAATCCTAACATACGAACAATTAATTCTATTGAATCGGGTACATTTATGGGATATGTGCGTAATAGCGGCGAAGTTGGCATACGAAATGAAATATGGATTATTCCGGCTTCTGGTTGTGTCAACGATATTTGTGAACAGTTGGCAAAGCAAAATGCAAAACTAGCCGAAACATATAATTTAGATGGTATTTATGCATTTCCTCACCCTTATGGCTGCAGCCAAATGGGAGAAGACCATAAAACAACACAAAAGCTTTTATCTTCACTATGCAAACACCCAAACGCCGGCGGAGTGCTTGTTGTTGCACTTGGTTGTGAAAACAATACAATAGATTCTTTCAAAGAAGTGCTTGGGGAATACAACAAAGATTCAATGCGTTTTATGGTTTGTCAAGATGTAGAAAACGAACTTGAAACAGGTACAACATTACTAATACAACTTGCAGCTTTTGCCGCAAAATTTAAAAGACAGCCTATTTCAGTTTCAAAGCTTGTTGTTGGCATGAAATGCGGAGGAAGCGACGGCTTATCGGGCATAACGGCAAACCCTGTTGTTGGAGCGTTTAGCGATTTGCTTATTGCAAAAGGCGGAAGTACATTGCTTACGGAAGTACCTGAAATGTTTGGGGCTGAAGGCTTGCTAATGAACCGTGCCATAAACAAAGAGTTGTTTGAAAGTGCTGTAAATATGATTAAAAATTTTAAACATTACTACAGCTCGCATAACCAAGTTGTTTACGACAACCCATCGCCCGGCAACAAGCAAGGCGGCGTAAGCACACTAGAAGATAAAAGCTTGGGCTGTGTTCAAAAAGGCGGCACAGCACCAATAAGTGATGTAATAAATTACACAGAAAGAATAAAAGCTAAAGGGCTAACTTTATTATCTGGCCCCGGCAATGATTTAGTTTCTGCAACAGCATTAGCTGCCGCAGGGGCGCAAATTATACTGTTTACAACAGGACGGGGAACGCCATTCGGGGCGCCTGTTCCAACAATAAAAATATCAAGCAACACAAATATTTTTAATAAAAAGAACAATTGGATAGATTTTGATGCTGGATGTGTTGCAAATGGTAAAAGCATAGCTAATGTTGCGCTAAACCTTATGGAACAAGTGCTTTGTGTGGCAGAAGGCAAGCAAACAAAGTCAGAAGTAGCCGGATATAGAGGCATTGCAATATTTAAAGATGGCGTAACGCTATAAAATTATTTCCTATTTCTTATTTCTTAGATATAGGCACAGGCTAACGCCTGTTAAAATATACCCTATATTACCTTTTAATTAAAGGAGGATAATTATATGAAAAAGACGATTTTAAAAGGACTTTCCCTTATGACAGTGTTTACAATGCTGCTTACGGGCTGTGCAAACACACAAACAAAAGTTCCTGAAGAACAACCAAGCAATCCTCAAACTAATAACACGGCCACACCTGAGCCAACTGAAAAACAGGCAGATTCAAACAGCAACATAGACACTTCAAAACCCGTAGAACTTAGGTTTGCTTGGTGGGGCTCCGACAACAGACACGAAGCTATTAAAAAAGTTATTGATTTGTATACCAAAGAACATCCAAATGTAACGATTAAACCAGAATACGGCGCATGGGACGGTTGGCAACAAAACATTTTAACTCAAATGGGCGGCAAAAATGAAGCCGACATTATTCAAGTTAACTACAACTGGGTTCATTCTTTTGGCAAAGGCAAAAATGTATTTCAAAATCTTGAAGATTTAAGCCAATATATAGATTTATCTAATTGGGACGATACATATTTAAACGCTATGCGTGTAAATGGAGAGTTGGCAGCAATACCACACGGCATGACAGCTCGTGCTTATCTTTACAGCAAACCTTTATTTGAAGCAGCAAACATAGCATATCCTACTACTTATGAAGAATTAATTGCAGCGGGTGGCATTATTGGCAAAAATAATACTCCAACCGGTGCAGATAATAACTATACTCTTATGAACATAGGCAAAGAATGCCCCGATTTATTTATAGCACAAATGCTTTATAACGAAACAGGAAAGGTTATGCAAGTAGATGGCAAAGTACAATATACTACTGAAGAAGTTGCAAAAGTTTTCAAACAATATCAAGCCTTTGCAGAAGCAGGTGCTATGGAAACGTTCCAACAACAAGACGCTATTGATAACGAATCTAACCCTGTTTGGACTAGCGGCAGAGGCGGAAGCATTTATGAATGGATTAGCACTATGGATAAATACTTAGGCTCGTACAAAGGCGGAAACATGAGAGAAGAAATAGCAGTTGCGCCATATATTGCACCAAGCAAAGACATTAACCCAAAAATTTATGTTAAGCCAAACCTTGGCTATGCAGTATCTAAAAATTCTAAAAACCCCGAAGTTGCAGCAGATTTCCTTAATTTCTTCTTTACAAACGAAGAAGCTGTTAAAGCGTTAGGCACAAGTATTGGTATATCTTCAAACAAAGTTACAAGAGGAATTCAAGAAGCTGAAGGACATGTAAGCGGCATTATGAAGGAAGGCTTCGACATGCTAAATAACTATGAGCAAACCGTTATGGACCCATATTTTGAAGATTCAAACGTTAGGGGCGAACGTTACACAGCTATTGAAGCATTCCGTTCCGGAAAATCCAGCGCAGAAGAAGCAGCTGCCGAATATATTAACCGCCAGCAAGCCGCTCTGGATAAATTATTTAAGTAATGGCAGGTAAAAAAAGCTATTTACCCTATTTGCTCATAGCCCCTTGGGCAATTGGGTTTTTAATATTCAAAGCTTATCCTATAGCTGTATCTTTATGGTATTCGCTTATGGAATATCCAATACTTGGAGACCCTGAGTTTATTGGATTTGAAAATTATGTTAAAATTTTTACCGATGACCCAACGTTTAGGGCTTCAATGGTTGGAACGCTTAAATACGTGCTTATAGGTACACCTTGCGTACTTATTATATCGTTTATTGTGGCATATGTTTTAAACTTTAAGCTTAAAGGCGTTAACCTTTTCCGTACAGCTTACTACATTCCGTCTATTTTAGGTGGAAATGTAGCCGTATCTATATTATGGTCTATGTTATTTAACGTAAATGGTCCTGTTAATATGGTACTTAGAATTTTTGGAATAGCTCCTGTTTATTGGACTACTCATCCAACATTTGCTGTTATTACGCTTATAGTTCTTAAAACATGGCAGTTTGGCTCTACTATGTTAATCTTTCTTGCGGCATTACAAAATATATCTCCTTCTCTTTACGAAGCCGCTTCGCTTGATGGCGCTAAAAAGCTACGTCAATTGTTTAGTATAACAATACCAATTATTACGCCTATGCTTTTATTTAATACTGTAAACGTATTTGTTAAAGCGTTCCAAGAATTTAATTCGGCATATCTTATTACAAAAGGCGGACCAAACCACGCTACATACTTTTTAAATCTATATATTTACGACCAAGCGTTTCAAAAAGGTAATTACGGCTATGCCAGTGCTTTAACTTGGATTTTGCTAATAATAATAGGTGCATTAACAGCAGTTGTGTTCTCGTCGTCAAAATACTGGGTTTACTATAACGATTAGGGGGTGTAAACATGGAACTTAATGAAAAATTATCTATAGGTGTTGTTTTAAGATACGTAATACTTATTCTTGTTGGCATAGTTCTTGTATACCCTCTGTTTTGGATAATAGGCTCGTCCTTTAAAGAAAATATGGACATATTTGGTACTTTAAGCATAATTCCACCTGCAGGCAGAGTTTCAACACAAAACTTTGCCGATGCATGGAACATTAATTCAGAACATACATTGCCTTTTTACTTTATAAATACGCTTAAATTTCTTGTTCCAAAAACATTTTTCACAATTGTTTCAAGCACAATAACGGCTTATGTAGTAGCACGAAAAAACTTTTTTGGAAAAAAGTTTGTATTCACAATGATAATTGTAACATTGCTTATGCCTGAGCTTGCATTTAGAATTCCTTTATATCTTTTGTTCCGTGATTTAAACTTGCTTAACAGTTATGCGGCTTTATTTATACAGGATATTTTCGCAGCCGGCACTTGTTCATTTTTCATCTTTATGGAAATACAATTTATGCGTTCTATTCCCCGTGAATTGGATGAAGCTGCTGTTATAGATGGCTGTAATGATATACAATGTTTAATATATATTATAGTGCCAATATTAAAGCCTATTATAATAACAGTTGGTTTGCTTTGCTTTATGTGGGGCATGAACGATTTCCAAGGTCCACTTATTTACTTACGCGACCCTGACAAAATGGTTTTATCTATGGTATTAAAGCAAATGCTTGATGGCGACACCGTTATTATTTACGGCAAAATATTTGCGGCATCATTTATGGCACTATTACCTATGATTGCTATATTCTTTGCCGGTTCTCGCTACTTTGTTGATGGCGTTGCAAGTTCGGGTGGCAAGGAATAAAAACGTTTTTAAAAGCTAACAGGAGGTTTTGGCATGGTACTTATACGTATGTTAACTCAAATAGTTGATATAATTATATCAATAGTTGTATTGGTGGTGTCGTTTTTATACGTATTGCCAATGCTAAACCAACTAGGTATTAAAGAGCAAATATCAGCAGTGTTAATGTTTATGTTAAGCATAGCATTTATAACGCTAATTCAGCTTCCGTTTATGAAAGTGGGTCAAACAGTTGGAAAAGCATTTTTGGGGCTTGAAATAAGAACAAAACATGGCAAGCATGCAAGTATGTCTATACTTTTTCAAAGAGAAGTTTTTTTAAAGCTTGCAAGCTGCTATTTGATTTGTATTCCTATTTTGTTTGGCAAGCTTGGCGGACACGAACTAGCAACCGAAACTACAGTAGCTTATACTGAAAGACGCAAAAAGTAGCATTAAAAATTACTTAAAAAAGGGCTTGTCCGATATATAAAGGTCAAGTCCTTTTAAAATATAAAAACGTAAGGTGATATATAAATGGTACAAATTTTAATGAACACTCCGTTTGGGTTTGTAGTTAAATTATCGCTTGATGGGCGATATAATACAAAACACCCATATAAGCTATATATTAATGGGGAACTTTTGCAAACAAATTCGCAAACTATTTTAAGCATATTTGGTCTTGAACCGCAAACAACATATAACATAGAAATAAAGCACCCAATAAGCTCTTTTAAATTTGAAATTACAACAGAACAAGCCGAATATATTTGTAATGTAAAACAATATGGCGCAATAGGCGACGGCGTTTCAAACGACACGTCAGCATTTGCGGCAGCAATATATACAGCGCCTGAATTTGCAACAATATATGTTCCTAAGGGCGAATATATAGTAGACCACGTTCTACTTAAAAGCAATGTTGATATATACTTGGAAGAAGGGGCAACTTTACATCATAATACTGATAGAAGCTCTCTTGCAATATTAAAAGGCTATCAAAAAAATTATAACCATACCGACGCAACAATAAATTCGTCGTGGGAAGGTCACCCTTTAGATTGTTATTGCAGTGTTATTTATGGAAAACAAGTAAATAAAGTTCGCATATACGGCAAAGGTACTATAGACGGAAGCGGACAACAGGGCGGTTGGTGGCAACAGCCAAAACAAAAAATCAGAGCATGGCGACCCCGTAACATAACGCTAGTAAACTGCAAAGATATAACGTTTGCAGGTATAACAAGCCGAAATAGCGCAGCTTGGAATATTCACCCGTTGTATAGCGAAAACATTGGTTTTTATGCATTAAATATTGAAAGTGACCCACATTCACCAAACACCGACGGCTTAAATCCAGAAAGCTGCACTAACGTTGAAATAGTTGGCTGTCGGTTTTATGTTGGCGACGACTGCATTGCACTTAAAGCAGGCAAATTTTATATGAGCAGACACCACTTACAACCATGTTCAAACGTTAAAATACAACATTGCTTAATGGAAAGAGGGCATGGCGGCGTAGTAATTGGTTCGGAATTATCATGCGGCATTTCAAATATTACCGTAAGCCGTTGCGAATTTAAAGACACAGACCGAGGATTGCGTATAAAAACAAGGCGTGGGCGAGGAGATACGGCAATAGTTCAAAATATTACGTTTGAAGATGTTTATATGAAAGGCGTTTGCCATTGCTTTGTAGTAAACATGTACTACTGTTGTGACCCAGACGGTCACAGTGATTATGTACGCTCAAGAAAGCCATTTCCCGTTAGTTGGGAAACACCGGCTGTAAAAGAAATAACATTTAAAAACGTTAAAGCTAACAACATATCTGGTAGTGCAGTTTTTATATATGGATTGCCTGAAAGCAAAGTTAAAGATATATACATCGAAGACAGTTCTTTTGAATTTGTTTCTGTTGAAAATCGAAACAATTCATGCCCTGCAATGATGGACGACTTTGACGAAATAGAAAACCTTGGAGTATTTATTGAAAATGCGGAAAATATATCGTTTCAAAATAGTACGTTTAAAGGTTCGCATGTTAGCGTTATTAATGGAGAGGAGCAAAATTTATGATTAGGCAGTTTTTAGATTCACTCCTAGAAAAGTCAACACCCGAATGCCCCGCTTGGAACGTTGAACGAATGCTTGGGCATATTAAACCTTCTTGGAACTATATTGATGGCTGCATGATAAAAGCCGTACTTGAAATGTATTACATAACAGGTGACAGGGCATATATTGAATTTGCCGATTCGTTTATAGATTATTATATTTCTGAAGACGGCACAATTTTAGGCTACAGCGCCGAAGACTATAATTTGGATAACATAAATGAAGGCAAAGTTTTATTCGACCTTTACAAGCTTAAAGGAAAAGAAAAGTACAAAAAGGCAATATTAAATTTATACTTACAGCTTCAAACTCACCCACGCACAAAATCGGGCAACTTTTGGCACAAAAAAATATACCCAAATCAAGTTTGGTTAGATGGTCTTTATATGGCGTTGCCATTTTATGTTGAATACGACAAAACTTTTAATAACAATGAACATTACCGTGATGTATTTTGGCAATTTCAAAATGTATATAACTTTATGAGAGATGTTAAAACAGGGCTTATGTATCATGGCTATGACGAAAGCCGTGAGGCGTTTTGGGCTGATAAACAAACCGGTTGCAGCAAAAACTTTTGGACACGCTCGCTTGGTTGGTATGCAATGGCGCTTGTGGATACTATAGAAAAACTAGACGAGCAATTTTTCTTTGAGCATGAAACGCTACAAAAGCATTTACACGAGCTTTTAGATGCATTGCTTAAAAATGCAGACAGCGAAACGGGAATGTTTTACCAAGTTACAAATGCTGGCAATCGTGAAGGAAACTATATAGAAACAAGCGGAACATGCGCTATAGCGTATGCTCTAATGAAAGGCGCAAGACTTTCATATTTGCCACAAAATTATTTTAAATATGGCAAGCGCATTTTTGATTCTGTAGTAGCTAATAAGCTTGACACAAAACACGGCAAATTTATATTAAAAGACATATGCCTCGTGGCAGGGCTTGGGGTGTATGAAGGCAAAGGAAGCTATAAGCTGCGTGATGGCACATATGAATATTACATATCAGAACCGAAGGTTGACAATGATGCAAAAGGCGTAGCGCCGTTTTTATTTGCATTTACAGAAGTAATTAGACAGGAGGCTTCAAATCTATGAAGATAGGCGCAAGAGCCCATGATTTTGGACGTACAAATGCACATGACCTTTCTAAAGTAGTTAAAAATGCAGGGTTTGACACAGTTCAATTAGCACTTACAAAAGCTATAATTGGCATTAACAAGTTTTCAGATGTAACAGAACAACATCTTGAAGATATATATAAATCGTTTTCAAACAACAAAGTTGACATTGACGTTTTAGGCTGCTATATAGAACCATCGCTTCTTGATGATGAATTAAGGCTTAAACAAGTAGAAAGTTTCAAGCTTGGGCTTAAACATGCAAAAGCGTTAAATGTGCCTGTTGTAGGTACGGAAACTACAAAATTTGACCCTACACCTCAAAACGAACTATTTCATCTTCCTAGAGAAGCTACCTATAAAAAACTTTTAGACAGCGTATTAAGAATGACCGAATGTGCTGAAGCACTTAATGTAGTAATAGGCATAGAACCCGTTGCAGACCATACATTAAATAGTGCAACGTTGGCACAGCGCTTACTGGACGATATAAATTCAAATAAGTTGAAAATCATTTTCGACCCTGTAAATATGATTCTTGAACATAACGTTAACAATCAAGATGACATATTTGCAGATTTTATAAAAATACTTGGAGAGCATATTGTTGCTGTTCATGTTAAAGATATTGTGTTTGAAGCAGGAGAAAAATGTTGGCGCAATATTGGAGAAGGTATTGTAAATTATAGCCCGATTTTTGAATGGTTGCGTAAAAACAAAAGCAATATGCCTATATTAAGAGAACATGTTAAACCTAGTTGCTGTGTCGCTGATGTTTTTGCAATGCGAAAGCTTGCAGGCAACATAGTATGAAAATAGCAGTTATAGGCGCTGGCGCTATGGGTAAAAAATATATTGAATGGATTTTAAAAGGCAATGTATCTGGTTTGGAACTTGCATGTGCAACAACTTCAAATGCCGAAGCTGCAAAATGGATAGAAGAAATAGCCGGACAATCCGTTTGCGTGTATAAAACTGTAGATGAATTGTTTAGTAATCCAAATCTTTTTGAAGCAGTTTTAATTGCAGCGCCACATAAAGAACATTTACCTATTGCTCAAATTGCTTTTAATCATAAAAAGCATGTGTTATGCGAAAAGCCGTCTGCTATTACAGCAGCTGAAGCGGCTTGCATGGCAAAAGGCGCAAATGATGCAAATGTAGCGCTTGGGCTAATGTTTCAAAATAGAGCTAATCCCGTTTACAAACAGTTAAAAAATATGCTTTTAGGCGAAGAAATAGGAAAATTATTGCGTATTTCACTTGTATGTACAAAATATTTCAGAACAAATGCTTATCATAATTCAAGCTTATGGAGAAGCAGTTGGAACAGCGAAGGCGGCGGCGTATTAATAAACCAAGGAATGCACTTCTTGGATATTTGGCAGTGGCTGTTTGGTATGCCGCAAAGCATATTTTCACACATTCAATTTGGAAGGTATAGCAATATAACCGTTGATGATGAAGCAACGCTTATTATGCACTACCCAGACAAACTTAGTGCTTCTTTTTTCATAACTACAGGAGAGTTTCCATGCTCAGATAGTTCATATAATTCAGATAGCATAGAAATTGTAGGAACTAAAGGCAAGCTTTTAGTATCAGGTGATACAATTAAATGTTGGAAATTTAGTGAAGACATTAATATATATCGCAAAACAACAAGTTGCTTTTCCAGTGAAGGTATAAATTCAAGCTTTTATGAAGTAACTTATAAAGAAGACGGTAACTTATATATAGAGGTTATGGAAAACTTTGTTCGTCATATACAACATGGTGAACCATTAATTGCATCAGGTGAAGAATGTATAAAATCAATTTCAATTTGCAATGCTGCATACTTATCAGCTTGGACGGAACGTAAAATAAAATTGCCTTTTAGCGAAGACGAATATAAAACGCTTTTAAATCAAAAAATAAATAATGAACTAAATAGTTAGCCAAGGGGTTTTAACTAATGAGTAGAATTAAGTTTGCAATAATAGGAAGTGGATGGCGTTCTGAATTTTTTGTGCGTATTGCTCAAGCGTTGCCAGAGCGGCTGGAATTAAGTTGCGTTGTTGTAAGAAACGAACAAAAAGCTCAATATTTCCACAAAACATACAACATACCTGTGTTGTTTTCGCTTGAACAAGCGGCGGCATTAAAACCTGATTTTATAGTAGTATGCGTAAGCAAGCCAAATATATTTGATGTAATAAAGCAATGCGTGAAACTAGGGTTGCCTGTACTTAGTGAAACGCCACCTGCTCTTGCAGTTTCCGAACTAGCAGAATTGTGGCAATTAAAATGCAAACAAAATGCCAAAATTCAAGTAGCCGAGCAATATCATCTTATGCCGCTATATTCAGCCAAGTTTAATATTGTACAGCAAGGCTTTATAGGAGAACCATATACCATAATGATTTCAGATGCCCACGATTACCATGCTGTTAGCTTAATACGCAAATTTTTAAATTGTGGTTTTGAAAACGTACGAATAAACGGACAATGCTTTGACTATACGCTAATTGAAACAGGTTCAAGAGTCGGAGTGCATAAATCTGGCAAAATGCAAACTGCCAGCCGCTATGTAATATCGTTTGAATTTGAGAGCGGAAAACGGGCGTTTTACGACTTTTCGGGTGTGCAATATCATTCACGTATACGCTCAAGGCACTTTTGCGTACAAGGAATAAGGGGCGAAATTTTTGATAATACACTGCTTTGGACAGATAGCAACAACGTACCACAAAAAGACTATTTAAAGCAGCATATAAATGCCGATGGACGTTCTGTGTTAAAGCTAAATAACGCCATATTTGATATAAACCCATATGCAAGTGTAAGCCTTAATGACGATGAAAGTGCAATAATGCGTTGTATTGAAGGTATGCATAAATATTTATGCGAAGGGCTTGAATTTTACAAATTAGAAGATGCCTTGCAAGACACATATATTTCACTTTTAATGCATAAAGCGGTGCAGGAAAGTAAAGAAATATGTTCAAAAAAGCAAGTTTGGAGTTAAGTGCCAACTAAAAAAGGAAAGCATCTATTTACAGCGCTTTCCTTTTGTTTTTATTTGAAATATATTAGTTCCAATTAATGGCATTTTACCTTAAAAGTTCGCCTTTAGAAATAGCTTAATCAAGATTTTTAATAGCAATTACTTCATCTGGTAAAGGTTCAACTTCTGGTATAAACTTCATTAATAGCTTGAAAATCATATTGCATTCATTCCCTGCTGCTTATGCTATTTATAATTAATATTTTGCTCAAAATATTTATCATGGATGTAATTTGCCGCACGTGCAGATTCTCTTTCATCAATTAAAACTGAAATTTTAATTTCAGAAGTTGAAATCATATTAATATTAATGCTTGCATCATACAACGCTTCAAACATTGCCGCCGCAACGCCGGGGTTTGTTGCCATTCCTGCCCCAACAACGGAAATTTTGGCAATTTTATCATCGTAACTAACATGGTCATAGCCTATTAAATCTTTATTCTTTTCTAAAAGGCTAATACTTTCTTGAAGGTCACTTTTAGATACTGTAAATGATATATCTTTTGTACTTTGCCGTCCTATAGATTGTAAAATTATATCAACTGTAATTTTATTTCTTGCAAGCAATGAAAATATTTTAAACGCCATTCCCGGCTCATCTTTAATGCCAACAATTGAAATTCTTGCAACATCTTTATCTATTGCAAGCCCTGAAATATATGTGTTTTCCAACTTAGATTCCTCCTTAACTATCGTTCCGCAATCAGAAGTTAAACTGGAGCGGACGACAAGCTTAACATTGTATTTTTTTGCAAGTTCAACAGACCGATTATGAAGTACTTTTGCTCCTAAAGACGCAAGCTCTAACATTTCATCATAGCTTATTTCTGGAAGCTTTTTTGCGTTTTTAACAACTCTTGGGTCTGCTGTATACACCCCGTCAACATCTGTATATATTTCGCATAAGTCGGCGTTAAGTGCAGCGGCAATAGCAACTGCCGTTGTATCTGAACCCCCGCGTCCAAGTGTTGTTATGTCGTCACTTCGGTTGTAGCCTTGAAACCCTGCAACTATAACAATACTGTTTTTGTCAAGCTCTGAATTAATTCTTTCACAATTAATTCTCTTTATTCTTGCATTTGAATAATTTGAAGATGAAACAATGCCGGCTTGATAACCTGTTAAAGAAATTGCCGAAAGCCCAAGTTTATGAAGCGCCATTGCCAAAAGCGAAATTGATTGTTGTTCTCCTGTTGAAAGAAGCATATCAAGTTCTCTTTTAGAAGGGTTTTCGTTTATTTCCTTTGCTTTTTCAATTAATGAATCTGTTGTTTTGCCTTGTGCCGATAAAACAACAACAATTTTATTGTCTTTTTTATATGTTTCTGCAATTCGATTTGCAACGTTTAATATGCGTTCGGCATTAGCAACAGAGCTTCCGCCGAATTTTTGAACTATCAAAAGTTATTCCTCCTTATATTTCCTAATTTTTAAAGGCAAGTAACTGTTGCCCCCACAAAATCAGGCTCAATAAATGCTGCATTCCATTTTTCGTCAAGCGTTTGCAAATATTTGTTAATATTAGTTACGAATTTATCATCTTCTGTAACTGCAATAATAGTTGGGCCTGCGCCGCTTAAAAAAACGCCTATAGCATTGTTTTGCTTTGCGCTATTAAAAATATTGTTCATATTTTTAATAATTTGTGAGCGGTATGGCTGATGGAAGCAATCGTCCATTGCAACCGAAAGCTTTTCAAATTGCCCTGTTGAAAACGCTGCTGCCATTAAAGCTGTTCTTGAAGCGTTAAATACGCCTTGCTTTAAAGAAATTTGTTTTGGTAAAACTCCTCTTGCTTCTTCTGTTAAAAGTGGAAATTCGGGTATTATTACGGCAAATTTAAGTTTGCGTATATTTTCATTATCAAGTTTAATATATTGTAACCCCGAATTTGTCATAACGCCAAAAACAATTCCCCCAAAAATGGCAGGGGCAACGTTATCGGGGTGCATTTCAATTTTGGCGGCAATATTTGCAAGTTCATCAATCGAAAGCTTTAAGCCCGACAATTCGTTTGCTGCAAGAAGCCCAGAAACAATGCAAGCAGCGCTACTTCCAAGCCCTCTTGCAATTGGTATATAGTCTTCTTGTGTTATTTTAATGTTTGGTAGTTGGTTTTTTATTCCAAACTGCTCATAAAAACTAACTATCGACTTATATATTAAATTCGAGCTATCGGTTGGAATTTCCTGATTTTGCTTATTTTTTACATCAATAATTAATTTTTCCTCGCAACTTTCAATGTAAACGTTGTTGTATAGCGAAAGAGCCATTCCAATGCAATCAAAGCCAGAGCCCATATTTGCTGTTGTTGCCGGAACTTTTATGTGTAGCATAAACACCATGCCTTTCAAAGCTTTTTAAGCGTCAATTAAAATAGAAGATAGAATTTTAAAACCTTTTTGTTCAATAGTCAATAGTTTGTCTTTTAAATCATTTTGTTTAATTTTAGGCGTTATAAATCCAAGTTCGCCGTCTATTAGCTTAATTAATTGAACATCTCCAAAACAAGAAGCTATTTGTTCTTTACAGCTTTGTTCATTTTCATACGAAACTCTTACAAGCTTTGAAACTAAAACATCTTCCATTGGAATTATTTGATGTTTTTCAGCAGCCCAAAAATGCATAATGTTAACGTTTCTATGTTTAACAGCATCAACTATATCGGCAACAACAGCACTTGCAGTTGGAAGCTTGCCTGCGCCCCTTCCATAAAACATAACTTCATCAATTACGTTTCCTTTAACAAATATAGCATTAAATACATCATCAACAACAGAAAGGGGATTGCTGTTTTTAATTAAAGTGGGGCAAACATAGGCAACGGCATCTTTGTCTTCAATTTTAGCTGTTGCAATTAATTTTATGACGCAACCTATTGCTTTGGCATAACTAATATCGGATTTTGTTATTGATGTTATGCCTTCTGTGTATATTTCTTTGTAGTCAACATGCTTTCCTAATGCAAGTGAAAGCAAAATTGCTATTTTGCGGCAACTATCGTATCCACAAACGTCGGCTTCTGGGTTTCGTTCGGCATATCCTTTTTCTTGCGCTTCTTTTAAAGCAGTTTCAAAGCTTTTAGATTCGCTTGACATTTTTGTTAATATATAGTTAGTTGTGCCGTTTAAAATTCCCCTTATTTCTTTAATTTCATCTGCCGTTAAAGATTGGTTTAGTGGACGGATTATTGGAATACCTCCGCCAACGCTTGCTTCAAAAAGAAAATTTATGTTTCTTTCCCTTGCAATTTGCAAAAGCTCTGCACCATATAGTGCAACAAGTTCTTTGTTTGATGTTACACAGCTTTTTCCTTTTAATAAAGCTTGCTTAACGTAAGTGTATGCAGGCTCTATTCCGCCCATAGCTTCAACAACAACAGAAACGTCATCATCGTTTAAAATATCTTCAAAGTTTTTAGTTAATAGGCGGTTTAATTGAGGCTCATTGTCAAAGCTGCGCAAATCAAGTATATATTTAATTCGTATTGGTTCAGAAGCTTTTTTGTCTATAGACAATCTGTTTGTTTCTAAAACAGAAAAAACGCCAGAACCAACTGTTCCATATCCTAGCAATGCTATTTCAGCCAATTAATTCAACTCCTGTTTATCTTTTTATCTTTTTTATCTTTTTTAAGAAACACTGCCGAAAAATGTATGTGGGAAATATAACATATTTACAGAAAAATATCAAGCAGTTGTGTATTCAAAACTTAGAAAACTTGGTATAATAGATTTAATGCAAAAATGAGAAAATGCATATAGGGGGTGAAGCACATGAAAAGGATGAATAATCCATACGAAAAGCTTAAAGAAAATGTTTTATTTACAGCAACAAAAGAAGAATTAACTTTAATGCTTTATGAAGGTGCTTTAAAATTTTGCAATCAAGCAATTATAGCTTTGGAAGCTAAAGATATAGAAAAAACAAGCAATCTTATTATTAGGGTTGAAGACATAATAGTTGAATTTCAGCTTACGCTTAATATGGACTTTGAAGTTTCTAAATACCTTGCATCTATGTATGATTACATTTACCGCCGTCTTATTGATGCAAATATTTCAAAAGATATTAAAATTTTAGAAGAAGTGCGAGATTTATTGCGTGAATTAAGGGATACATGGAAAGAAGCAATGAAAATTGCCAAGCAGCAAGAAAAAACAGTTATTAAATAATTTTATCACCAATTAATATCCTTCTCATATAATAAAGCATATATTGCATTGTTATTTTGGGGAGGTTTTTTTATGTTTAATTCCGGTGGAAGTGGTTTTGCGGGAAATAACTTTATGTTTATAATTTTGCTTATGTTAATTATGCAAGGCGAAACAGGCGCACTTGGTTCAGAATTTATGCCAATTTTAATTATAATGTTAATGATGCAAGGAAGCGGCGGCTATAAAGCAATGGAAAATAATATTTAGCGGTTTATTTACTTAGAACAAGGGGGCTTTTTGCCCTCTTTTTCCCTTATGGAATATTTTACGTCTGTTTAAAATAATATGTTGTATGGAATAAAGTTGATGATTGAGAGAAAAAAAGAGGTGGTTGCTTTGGAAAATACAGATATGCTTAAAATGTTAGAAAAAGTTTCAAACATTAAAAAAGCTTTTGAAATGAATGAGAGCAAAGCACCAGAGAGCAGCGAGGAAGGAAGCGATAGCGCCAAACTAATTAAAGCCATGGAAATTATGCAGCTTTTAAAGTCTTCACAAGGTGTTCAAAAAAAAGATAAAGAAGCCGAAGGGGAAAATGTTAAAACCCAAAATGCAAAAAATGAGCAAAATTGTATTGAATTACATAAAACATTAGAAAAACATGAAATACCTGAAAAATTTTTTGACGATAGCATTGTTACTTCCGAACTTAAAAGTATTAAAGCATCAATACCATATTTAGACCCAAAATATCAACGCAGTATAGGAGTTTTTGTTAAACTAGTTGAAATTAAAAAATTAATTGAAATGTTTAGCGAAAAAACTATTGAAATTCAAGATGCTCAAGGAAAAGATGGGCATTTTCACGGCGACTACAGATTAGGAATGCTTAAAGCAATTAAACCACATATGGAAGGTGATAAAAAAGACAAGGTAGAAGTATTAATTAAGTTTATAGAAATAAAAAATTTAATTGATAAACTAAAAGAATCGAGTGATATATATGAATTTGGAGGTTTTGAACAAGCCGGCTTTTAAAAATTTAAGCCCAGGCAAACTTGAAATTATAAAACAACTTATGCAAAAAATAGAAGGTAAAACAGGAACTGAAGCTGTTATTGCAGTTGTTTCTCATTTAAGCACAATACCAAAAACAGAAACATTTAGCAAAGAAGAACAAAAGGTAATAATAGAATGCATTTTAGAAGACTTACCTAAAAATGAAAGAGCTAAAATACTTAATATAATAAAAATAGTTAGCGGTGAAACGTTCTAAAAAAGTCGAAAAATTTAAAATAATTAAAAAATACTATTGACTTTCCGCAAAGCCTATGGTACACTCATTTAAGTAGTGGAAAGTCTTGCCCAAGTGGCGGAATGGCAGACGCGCTGGACTCAAAATCCAGTATATGAGAGTATGTGTGGGTTCGAGTCCCACCTTGGGCATTTATAATATTAAAAGGACACAAAGTTTGTTGTGTCCTTTTTGAATTTCTTTATACATAACTAAGAGGTGTTTTTATGAAAATTTCAACAAAAGGACGTTATGCACTAAGAGTAATGCTAGACCTTGCCCAACATAGTTCGGAAGGCTTTATTACCGTTAAAGAAATTTCTGAAAGACAAGATATTACTGTAAAATATATGGAGCAAATTATATCACAGCTTACAAAAGCCGGTCATGTTAAAAGCCTTAGAGGAAGCAACGGAGGTTATAAGCTAGCAAAAGCCCCTAATGAATACACTGCCGGAAGCATACTTAGAGCTATAGAAGGCAGGCTTGCTCCTGTATCTTGCATAGAAGATTCCCCCAATCAATGCCGCAGATGCAATAATTGCCCAACCTTGCCTTTTTGGCAAGGGCTTGACAAAATAATTAAAGATTACATGGACAGCGTAACATTAGAAGATTTGCTTACAAACCAAAAGAATTTAGTTACTTAGCGCATCCCGGCCTTTTAGTGTCGGGAATGTATTAACATTATATATTGAATTTATAAATTGTAATTTCGTTAAGCATAAATGCTTTGCTTAATATGGCATTTGGAAAAGATTTGTTTCTAATAGAATCAGGGAAATGCTGCGTTTCAAGGCACAAGCCGCTGCGCTTTTTATATTGCCCATTTTTGCCCTCTCTTTCTGTTAAAAAGTTTCCTGAATAAAATTGAACACCAGGCTGTGTTGTATATACATCCATCGAAACATTTGTTTCATCTGCTTTTAATGTTGCAGCCTTTTTTAAATAGGCATTGTCGCT
This sequence comes from uncultured Defluviitaleaceae bacterium, assembly GCA_964533945.1. Taxonomy (GTDB): domain Bacteria; phylum Bacillota; class Clostridia; order Lachnospirales; family WRBF01; genus CAZHPA01. Next base: position 29,747 of record CAZHPA010000011.1, on the reverse strand, counting down.
TAAAATCCAATTATGGTCGTATCCTTTTCCGTTAATAAGCTGTATGTTATTTTCTTCAATGTCTTTTCCAATAACTTTTAGCTCCCTAAAATCAAAAGGCGTATTTTTAACACATAAAACCTTTCCCGTTGGCAAGCAATTGTTGTCATTTTCTAAGAAAAAATCCCCTAAAATCTGAATAGAATGTTGTAATATATCGCTGCTGCCTTCGCCGTTTAAATTAAAATATGCATGGTTAGTTAAATTTATTGGCGTATCGCTGTCCGATTTTGCATTGTATAAAATAACAAGCTCATTTTTTTCAGTTAACTGATAAGAAATAGTAATGTCTACATTTCCGGGGTAACCTTCTTCCATATGATTAGACACTCTGTTAAACTGAAGGTAATTTTCACTTACGCTATAATCCCAAACGTATTTATCAAAACCTTTGATTCCCCCGTGAAGATGGTTTGGGTCATTGTTTACTGCAAGCTTATAAGTGTTTCCGTTAAGTTCAAATTCGCCGTTATGTATACGGTTTGCATATCTTCCAACAGCAGCGCCTAAATAGCCGTCGTTTGCCTCATATTCGTCTATTGTTTTGTATCCTAAACAAATATCAATAAGTTTGCTTTCGCCTAGTTGAGTACAAGTTGGAACGTAAATTTTAGTAATTGTGCAACCGTAATTTATAATATACACACTTACATTATTATTGTTGTTAAGGCAAAATTCTGTTACATCTTGTCCCGATTGAGTTTTTCCAAATGAGCTTTTTGTAATTTGCATTTTTAGACCTCCACTAATTTATTTATTAAAATATACCATTCATTTTGGTTAAAAACAAGCCTGTTTTAGCACTATTGCAAATTGTTAACCTATGCTATAATAGTACTACAATTTCAGTATTAACCGTTATATTATCTGCTATATGAATTATAGAGGTGGTAAAATGAAAATATTTTTTTGTATTTTTGCAATTATTTTGGTTTGCTTTATGGCAACTTCATGCCAAAAAAAGCAGGAAGAACAACCCCAAACAAACAGCGCCATTGTAATAGGCTATTCTCAAATCGGCGATGAAAGCGCATGGAGAACATATCTTACGTCATCAATTAAAAAAGCGGCAACAGAAAACGGTATACAACTTATTTTTGAAAATGCAGAACAAAAGCAAGAAAACCAACTAAAAGCTATACGCTCTTTTATTGCTTATCAAGTTGATTTAATTGCTTTTTCTCCTATTGTTGAAACAGGTTGGGATAACGTATTGGAAGAAGCAAAAACAGCAGGTATTCCCGTTATTTTAGTTGATAGGCAAATAGAAGTTAAAGACAATTCGCTATACGAATGTTACATTGGTTCAGATTTTGAAACAGAAGGACTAAAAGCGGCAAATTTTTTGCTTGAAAAATTAAAAAATACAACCGACGACGTAGCAATTGTTGAATTGCGTGGAACAGATAATTCAACGCCGGCTATCGGGCGTTCTAAAGGTTTTAGAAACGGGCTTAAAAATCATTCTAATTTCAATATTATTCATTCAGAAAATGCAGACTTTATGCGCTCTAAAGGTGCAGAAGCCATGAAAGAAATATTAAAAAAATACGATAAAGTTGATGTATTGTATTCTCACAACGACCCAATGACGCTAGGCGCAATTGATGCTATGAAAGAAATGGGTTTTAAACCGGGAGAAGACATTATTATAATAACTATAGATGGAGAACAGGCAGCTATAGATAGGCTGGAAGCAGGGGAAATTAACTGCGTTATAGAATGCAGCCCCAATTTAGGGCAAACAATTGTTAAAACGGCAAAGCAATATTTATTGGGCGAATCTATTTCAAGAAATATTTACACAGAAGAAGAAGTTTTTACAGAATGGGATTTATCGTCTGAAATTTTGCCTAGGGGGTACTAAACTATGCGTATATTAGGCGCTGTATCCAGTTTATCCAGTATATCTAGCATTAAAGGTAAGCTATTTTTAACATATGTTATAATAATTATTGTTATGATTGTGCCAGCAGCAATTAGCTTTAAAACTACTATTGATTTATCTAAAGAATACGACAAACTAATTGTAAACATTAATTATGCAAATGAACTTAATACTATACTTAAAACTAACATAAATGCTGAAATGCGCGACATTGTTTCGGGAAAAAAGACGTTTCAAGAAGGCAATCAATTTCAAATTTTAGACGACATAAACAATAGGCTTGACGTTTTGTATAATTACGCCTCAACAAAAGAAACACAGCAGAAAATAATTGTTGTTAAAAGAACGATGATAACTCTTAGTCAATATGTTTACAGACTGGGCGACCAAATAAGAGCTGAAGCAAGAGTTTCGGAAAATGAAGCAACGCTTGAGGTTTTAATAGAAGTTTCATCTTTGGCATATGATATGCTTCAAGAGTTTACGTTTGAAGAAATTCGTTCTGTTGCTGCAATTAACGAAAGCTTGAAACAATCTGCTGCTATAACGTCGGCTACTTTGCTAATTGTACTTATAATGGTTATTATAATGGCAACAATAACATTGCTATTTGTAACAGGCGGCATTAACAAAAGCATTAACGCCCTTGAATTGTTTGCGGCAAAAATAGCAGAAGGCGACCTTTTGGCAAGGGCAAAGCCTTCTGGGCTTTCAGAATTAGATGGTTTAACAAACAGCCTTAATACAATGGCAAACCGAATATCAGAACTTATGGAAGAAAACATACAAAAGCAAAAAAACCTTCAAAAGCTAGAAATGCAAGCTTTACAAGCACAAATAACGCCCCATTTTTTATATAACACCCTTGATACAATTGTTTGGCTTGCAGAATCTGAAATGAACAAAGAAGTTATTAATGTAACGTTGGCTTTGTCAAGCTTTTTTAGAATTTCTTTAAGCCACGGAAAAGAATGGATAAACGTTGAAATGGAAATAAAACATATTGCAAGCTATTTAACAATTCAAAAAATGCGATATGGAAGTATTTTAGAATATTCTGTAAGTGTTGATGAGGCGTTAATGGATAAAACAATGCTAAAGCTTTTGCTTCAACCTATTGTTGAAAACTCTATTTATCATGGTATTAAAAATTCCAGAAAACGAGGGCATATTTCTGTAACAGGGACGCTATCAGGCAACAAAATGCTTTTTTGCGTTAAAGATAACGGGGCAGGTTTTTCAAAAGAACGGCTTAAAAGCGTTAGAAACCAAATTATTTATGGTACAGATACTTCGTTTGGGCTATATAACGTAAATAAACGCATAAAACTTTATTATGACATAAACGATGACATAACAATAGAAAGCGAGCCGGGAATCGGAACGGTTGTTAGTTTTTATATTCCTTTGCAATAACAAAAAAGCGTTTAGGGGGTGCCGGGGAATCGCAAACCCCACGTTTCTTTCTTTTCAAAAGAAAGAAGTGTATTTATTTCTTTTCTAAAGAAACTTATAAAGAAAGAAGAACTTTTGCTTTTTTAAAAGAAACTTATAAATAAAAAAATCTTTGTTTCTTTTATAAAGAAAGGTATTTACTTCTTTTCCAAAGAAAAGTACTTACTTCTTTTATAAGAAATAAACATGAATAAGAAATAAACATGAATATCAATTTGAAAAGAAACATAATTAAAATTTTTAGTAAGCTAGAAAACTATAAAGGGGGGCGTAAAAGTGAAGCATAATGTATTTTTTGTAGATGACGAAGTAATAATAAGAGATGGATTTAGAAATTTGATAAATGCAAGTAACACGTTTAGCGTGTGCGGCGAAGCGGCAGATGGAGAAATGGCACTTACGCTTATGCAAGATTTAAAGCCAGATATTTTAATAACAGATATAAAAATGCCGTTTATGGACGGATTGGAACTTGCCCGAATTGTTAAAAAAACTATGCCGTGGATTCATATTATTATGTTAAGCGGTCATGATGAATTTGAATATGCAAGAAAATCTATTTCAATCGGTGTTGATGAATTTTTATTAAAGCCAATTTGCAGCAGCGATATTATTAAAGCTTTAAATAAAAGTGTAGAAATTATTGAAAGCGAACGGGCAAGAGAAGTTAATAAGCATAAACTGGACGAACAAATTAAATCTGTAAGCGCTCTTGTTCGTAATCAAATGCTTGACGAACTTATAACAGGAAGCATTAACACGTCAGAAACAATTAAGCGTGCAGAACAGCTTGATATAGCTTTATTTGCTTCGCATTACTTAACAATGCTTGTTGAAATGCCTATTTCTTCCGATTCAAGTAATTCGAATAGTTCAAATAAGTTTTTATCAGCAAGAAGTCTTTTGGAAAATATATTAAGCGAATATAGCGAAGTAATACATTTTTATCAAAGTTCGGATAGGCTTGTTTTAATTGTTAAAGGAAGCGAGCCCGACGCTATGAACGAAACAGCATATATTTTGGCAAGAGCCATTACGTTAAGCTTATTAAAAAAGCTAGACTATATTGTTTATGTTGGAATAGGCGGAATTGTTAGAAGAATTAGCGAAATTTCAGTTTCGTATTCACAAGCGCAAAAAGCTTGCAAACATATTCATTTTGTTAAAAGTACACAAATTGCAAGCATAGACGATATTAGCCCACAAGAAGCCTCAATTAACTTTGAAAGCTTGGCAAATGCTTCAATTTACGAAAAGCTTAAATATACTAAAATTAAAGATGCCCAAAAACTTGCCACCGACTATTTAAAAGACATTGATGAAACAGGAAAAACTAGCTTGCTATTTAGCAACTACATTATAATTGATATTCTTGTTTCTGCAACAAGATATGTGAAAGAATTAGGCGGAAACCCAAAAGAAATTTTGCCTCCTTTAGCCGATGAAAAGCATATACTTTCAATTTACGACGGCAAAGCAGAAAACTTAAACAAAATTATTCTAGAAATTATAGCTAACACTTTAGCATATCGTGATAAATGCGCAAGCTCTAAGCACGCCAACACAATTAAAAAAGCACAAGAATATATGAAAAGTCATTTTCAAAACGCATCAATATCATTAAATACCGTTGCCAAAGAAGTTTCTATTAGCCCCAACTATTTTAGTACGATTTTTTCTCAAGAAACAGGCGAAACGTTTATTGAATATTTAACATCTTTACGTATGAAAAAATCTGTAGAACTTTTAAATGACACCAAAATGAACTTGGCAGACATAGCTTTTGCTGTAGGATATAGTGAACCTCACTATTTTAGTTACTTATTTAAAAAATATTGGGGACAATCTCCCGGTAGCTTTCGCAACAAGCAAAAAGAAAAAGGCTAATTTTTTATTTTATTTTACGATTGGCGTATAGTAAATAAACGTAACTGTTATGTTTATTTACTATATTTTTGATGTTTTTAGTAATAATCTTTATTTAAAATTAATAAAAAATAGTGTAGTATATAGTTACACCAATTAATTAATTAAAGAAAATAATCGAAAAGTAAAAAAGAACTTATTATCTTACTATTAAAAGAACGGGGGAACATTATGAGAAAGTCATTAAAGAAAATGTTGGCAGTAGTAACCGGTGCGTTGCTTGTTGGCTTAACAGCTTGCTCTCAACCGGCTGCAACTCCTACTCCAGCTCCTGCTACTCCACCGCCTGCCGAAGCTCAAAACAGCCCCACGCCCGAACCTGCGCCATCAGACGGAAAGTTAGTTGTTGGTTTTGCGCAAATAGGTCAAGAAAGCGGCTGGCGTGATGCAGAAACACAATCAATTCAAGATACGGCAAAAGAACTTGGAGTTGATTTAAAATTTTCTGATGCACAACAAAAACAAGAAAATCAAATTAAAGCAATTAGAACATTTATTCAACAAAAAGTTGATGTAATTGGAATTGCTCCTGTTGTTGAATCTGGTTGGGATACAGTATTTAAAGAAGCAAAAGACGCAGGAATTCCAATAGTTTTGGTTGATAGAGGTGTTGACGCACCAGAAGATTTATACGCAACATTTATTGGTTCAGACTTTATTCTTGAAGGTAAAAACGCCGCTATTGAAACGGCAAAATTATTAAACAACAAAGGTAATATTGTTGAACTTCAAGGAACAGTTGGCGCTTCGGCAGCAACAGACAGACAAACAGGGTTTGTTGAGGAACTTAAAAACTATCCTGATATGAAAATTATTGCTTCTCAATCTGGCGATTTTAGCAGAGCCGGCGGTAAACAAGTTATGGAAGCTTTCTTAAAAGCAAACCCTGAAATTGATGCGGTTTATGCACATAACGATGACATGGCATTGGGCGCCATTGAAGCGATTAAAGATGCAGGTAAAAAACCGGGTACAGACATTAAAGTTATTTCAATCGACGGCGTTAGAGGCATATTTGAAGCAATGGCGGCAGGCGAAGCTAACGTTACAGTTGAATGTAACCCATTATTAGGACCTCAATTTTTTAAAGCTTGCCAAGATTTAAAAGATGGCAAAACACTTGATAAATGGATTAAATCAGAAGAAGGCATATACACCTCGGAAACGGCAGCACAAGATTTACCAAATAGAAAATACTAACATTAATTAACCAATCCTTCATACCTCCTCTTAAGCGTCCTCTCCGTCGATTATATCGATTGAGAGGACGTAACTACAAAAAGTTTTATTTAGTTTTTAAAAATTAAGGTGATGTTAAAATGGAAAAAGAATTATTAACTATGCGCCGGATTGAAAAAACTTTTCCTGGTGTTAAAGCTCTTGATGGAGTTGATTTTACATTAAGAAGCGGCGAAATTCATTCGCTTTTGGGTGAAAACGGTGCTGGCAAGTCTACACTTATTAAAGTTTTAACAGGCGTTGAACAGCTAAGTTCGGGAGAAATAAAGCTAAACGGCAAAGATATACTTGCCAAAAGCCCACATCATGCACAAGAACTTGGCATAAGCACTGTTTACCAAGAAGTTAATTTATGTACTAATCTTTCTGTTGCAGAAAACATATTTATCGGCAGAGAGCCAATGAAAAACCGCATGATTGATTGGAAAACAATGAATCAAAAGGCTAAACAATTATTAGATTCATTAAATATTAAAATTGATGTTACAAAAACTTTGGGCAACTTTTCCGTTGCTATAATGCAAATGGTTGCAATAGCCCGTGCAATTGACACTAATGCACAAATACTTATTTTAGACGAACCAACATCTAGCTTAGATAGCGGCGAATGTGCAAAGCTTTTTAAAGTTATGCGTGATTTGCGTAAAAAAGGCATGGGAGTTATTTTTGTTACCCACTTTTTAGACCAAGTTTATGAAGTGTCTGACAGAATAACAATTTTAAGAAACGGTCATTTGGTTGGAGAATATTTAGCAAAAGATTTGCCTAAACTTGAACTTGTTTCTAAAATGATAGGTAAAGATTACGATGAACTGGAACGCACATTAAAAGCCAAGCCCGGTTCCGAAAAAGAAGTGTTTATTGAAACAGAAAGTACATATTGCGAAAGCACACTTAACAATCCATTTAGCATAAACATTAGAAAAGGCGAAGCTGTAGGTTTTGCCGGTCTTTTAGGCTCGGGAAGAACAGAGCTTGCAAGGCTGTTATTTGGTGCAGAACACATTGACGGCGGCAAGGTGAAAATTAACGGCAAAGAAGAACAAATTAAAAATGTTTATGATGCAATGCAAAAAAACATTGCATATTGTCCTGAAGACAGAAAAACAGACGGAATATTTGCGAATTTAACTATAAGAGAAAATATTATATTAGCACTTCAAGCAAAAAAAGGTATGTTTAAAGCTATAAATCGGAAAGAACAAGAACAGCTTGCAGATAAATATATTAAAATGCTTCAAGTTAAAACACCAACAAGAGAACAGTTAATTAAAAATTTAAGTGGCGGCAATCAACAAAAAGCAATTTTGGGAAGATGGCTTGCAACAAACCCCGAACTTTTAATGCTTGATGAGCCAACACGGGGCATTGACGTTGGAACAAAAGCAGAAGTTCAGAAAATTGTTGTTGATTTAGCAGAAAAAGGAATTGCAGTTGTATTTATTTCTTCTGAAATGGAAGAAATGACAAGATGCTGTACACGAATGCTTATTTTAAATGACAGAAAAGTTATTGGTGAACTTACAGGTGATGAAATATCTGAAAGTAAAATAATGAGTGTTATTGCAGGAGGTGGGGGCAATGGATAAAAACAAACTGTCAAATTTTATGAAATCTCAAATGTTTTGGCCTTTAGTTATTTTAGCAATTATGCTTCTGTTTAATGCAATATTTACAAAAAACTTTTTCTCTATAACAATGATGGAAGGTCATTTATATGGCAGCATTATTGATATTTTAAAAAACGTTGCGCCTCTTGCCCTTTTATCAATAGGATTAACTTTAGTTATTGCAACAGGCGGTATAGATATTTCTGTTGGTTCTGTTGTTGCAATTTCAGGCGCATTAGCTTGCAGTATTTTAGACGGCAGGCTTGGAATTTTTAATCATAGTTTTTTCTTTTCACTTGTAGTTGCAATTGGTGCAGGAATTTTATGTGGCATTTGGAACGGTATATTAGTTGCCAAAATAAAAATTCAACCTATAGTTGCAACGCTTATTCTTATGACAGCAGGGCGTGGTATTGCTCAACTTATAACAAGAGGTAAAATTGTAACAATTAATTCTGCTCCGGCTATGCCTCAATATTATTTTCTAGGTGCAGGATATTTTTTAACTATTCCATTTGCTATTTTTATTGTTGCATTTGTTTTAGCTGCTGTGCTTTTTTTCATTAAAAAAACAGCATTCGGTCTATTTTTGGAAGCATTAGGCGTTAATAGCAAAGCTTCTAGTCTTGTTGGCGTTAACGTCGACAACATCAAATTAATCGTCTATTCAATATCCGGTTTAATGGCAGGTATTGCAGGTATATTAATAAGTTCTAATATTAAAGGAGCAGACTGCAACAACGCCGGACTTTTCATTGAATTAGATGCAATTCTTTCCGTTGCAATCGGTGGCACATCGCTATCCGGCGGGCGGTTTTCAATTCCGGCAAGCCTTATTGGTGCATTAATTATTCAATGCTTAACTACAAGTATTTTAGCATTAGGCGTTCCTCCTCAAACAATTGCTTTAGTTAAAGCTGTTGTTGTTGTTTGTATTTGCCTTTTCCAATCTCAAGAATTTAGGCAAAGCGTAACAAAAAGATTTGCTAAATCTAAAAAGGAGGGAGCTGCAGCATGATTAACTACATTAAAAAGAACCTTTCTCTATCTGCAACAATTGCGCTGTTTATTTTGTTTTGCGTTGCAGGAAGCGTTATGTATACAGGCTTTTTCAGCGGTCAAGTATTTGCTAATTTATTTATAGATAATGCCTACTTAATTATTATTGCAACAGGAATTACATTTGTTATTATAAGCGGCGGAATTGACATTTCTGTTGGTTCGCTTGTTGCATTTATATGCATGTTTTCTGCATATTTGCTGGAAAAAGGCTTGCCTCCTGTTTTAGTTATAGTTTTAATGCTTGCAATAGGCACGGCAGGCGGAGTTTTGATGGGTTACATAATACATCAATATAAAATTCAACCATTTATTGCAACGCTTGCAGGGCAATTTTTCTATAGAGGACTATGCTTTGTTGTAAGTACAACATCAATTAGAATAACAAACCCAATGTATTCGGCATTATCAGATTTTAGAATAAACTTAACAAGCAAAACATTTATTTCAATAAGCGTTGTTATTGCGCTTTTAGTTGTTGTAGTAGCTTCCATTATATCAAAATATACAAAATTTGGAAGAACTGTTTATGCTATAGGCGGCAACGAACAATCGGCACTTTTAATGGGCTTGCCTGTTAAGAAAACAAGAATTGGCGTTTATGCACTTAGTGGGTTTTGCGGTGCTTTAGGCGCAATTGTATTTAGCTTATACACTCTTTCCGGCTATGGCTTGCAAAATATAGGGCTTGAAATGGACGCTATAGCGGCAGTTGTTATAGGAGGAACGCTTTTAACAGGAGGTGTTGGCAAAGTTATAGGTTCAATGTTTGGTGTTTTAATACAAGGCATTATCCAAACAATTATTATTTTCCAAGGAAATCTAAGTTCATGGTGGACAAAAGTAACTGTTGCAGCATTATTGTGTTTATTTATTTTACTTCAGAGAATTGTTGCTATCCGTTCCGAACGGAGCAAGTCATAAAATAAGAAAGGAGAAATTTTTATGAAGCGCAATTTTATAAAAAAGGCAGTTAGCTTAATTACTGTAATGTCACTTTCCCTTTCAACATTAGTAAGCTACAGCTATGCAATGCCTATAGAAGATGGAAGTATTGGAAATGAAATTATTATTGAACAAAGCATTGAAGATAGCGTTCAAGAAGATGTTCAAGAAAGTATTCAAGAAGATATTACTGAAACAGAACAATTTCAATCACAAATAGATATATTAACCCAATTACAAAATGCCGAAGCTAGAATTGAAAGCGGTTCATCTTATTTTTCAGATAGTTTTAACGGAACAACCCAAGATTTTTTTGGCAAATGGACAACTTTTGATGGTGGAACTTCAACCCACGATAGAACTAATGAATGGCGAGTTGAAAATGGAAAGCTATTAACAGGTGGTGCACCAGGAACTAAAGCAATTGTAAATTACGATACTGTTAATCTTTTAGATTTAGAGCTTGAAGTTGATGTTCAAGCAAACGGCATTAATAACGACAATGCCGGCGTTCTTTTCCGTGTTCAGTCGGGGGCAACAAACGGTTGGGACGGTTGTTACGCATATCAAGCTACTATAGCAAATGATGCAAGGCTTGAACTTGGAAGAATGAATCCAAACGGCTACGATAATCTTATAAGTGCCCCTGTCCCAACGGTTAACGGAAGAATTAAAGTGGTTGCTGTTGGCAATAACATTAAAGTTTATTTAAACGGCGTTGAATACATTAATTATACAGATACAGATGCAGCAGCAATTGTAAGACCGGGTACAGTTGGGCTTAGAACTTACTGGTCACCAGCATCTTTTGGCAACTTTGTAGTTAGGGAATATTCCGAAACAAAAACTGCTGCTCCTACAATTAATGTTCCTTCAGGGCAGTATGAAGAAGCGCAAGCCGTTATAATAACTCCTTCTTCAGGCACAACAGTTTATTATACAACAGATGGCACTATACCTAGCAAAAACTCTTTAAGCACAACACGGCCTATTGAACTTGACGTTAGAGAAACACAAATAATTAAAGCATATGCCGAACAAAACGGTAAAATGGTTTCGGATATTGTTTCAAGAGCCTATATTTTAGGTTATGTTAAAAATACATATACAGAAGATTTTGAAAGTCAGGGTGATTGGGTAGTTTATCAAGGTGGAGTAACAAGCCGTCCAAATACATGGGCTTTCGACGGTAAAGCTCAAGTTATCAATACAGAAGGCGGCAAAATTTTTAACCCTAATATGCCGGCTTATGAAAACTTTATTGCAGATGTAACAATTAACCCCGGGCGGCTTATTCGTGTTTCGGGCTCTCAAAATACAGTTGGCGCACCAAATGCAAGTGGCATTGTTGTTAGAGCACACGAGCCGGAAAATGGTTGGGATAGCCCAAAAGGATATTTTATAGGAATTTCCCCAAGAGGCTTTGTTGAAATAGGTATATTGCACGGCGAAAGATGGACTGCATTATCTCAAACTGTAGCTCCTATAGTTTCGCCGGAAGATGATTACAAATTAACAGTTTATTCAGAAGGTTCAACTTACTATGTTTTCGTAAATAACGAATATGTTACTAAGTTTACAAACGATATATTTACACAATCCGGTTCAATTGCGCTTAGAGCTGTTAGACCTGACAGCACAGCTTCATACTCCAATTTAACTGTTAAAGATATAGAACGTGTTGCAGATAAAGCGGCAATGCCAACATTTACGCCATCTTCAAGCACGTTTGTTAGTTCAATAGCAGTTGCAATTGAAAGCACAACAGAAGGTGCAACAATATACTACACAACAGACGGTTCAACTCCAACTGAAGAATCTTCTATATACACGGGTGAATTAACGCTTACGCAAACAACAACAGTTAAAGCAATTGCGGTTGCCGATGGGTTTGCGGTTTCAGATGTTGCAACGGCTACATATACTAAAGGCTCCGGAGATATTCAAATTGAAAGCTTTACAGCAGAACAACTAGGCGACTTTGCGCAATATCCTGCTTCTCAATGGAATATATCAGATGGAAACTTAAATGTAGTTTCGGGCAGAGGCTACAAAGCAGTATTAGCAGATAGCAATTATAGCAACATAGATTTTAGCGTAGATGTAACTGCAACTAACAATGCAGATGACGCTGGCGTATTATTCAGAGTTCAAGGTGCATCAACAGGCGTAGATAATGTTGTTGGATATTACACAGGTATTAATTTAAGCAGAAATAGAGTTATTTTGGGAAGAATGAACAACAATTGGACTGAAATTGCATCAAGCCCCGTTGTTTCTTCTGGAATTAACGGCAATGAAAAATATAATTTAAGAGTAGTTGCGGTAGGTTCGCTTATTAAAGTTTACTTAGATGATGAATTGCAAATTTCACACATAGACCCAACTTATTCAAGTGGAAGTATTGGCTTTAGAGTTTATCAAACGGGTGCAGCTTACACAAATTTGAAAGTTTTAAATTACAACCCTGATGTTGCTGCCGAAAGTTTTACTGAAATTGATGTTACAACAAGAGTTAACACGGCACCAAATTTGCCGGAAACTATTAAAGCAATTGATAATTACGGCGGAACAATAACAGGTGTTCCAGTTGAATGGGACGAAATAGACCCAACGCAATATGCGCAAGTTGGAAGCTTCTTTGTTGAAGGCACTGTTTTTGGAACGCTTCTTAAACCAAGAGCGAGAGTAACAGTAGTTGAAGGACAGCTAGACCCCGCAACACAACAAGCTGTTCCTAACAGCGGCATTCTTGAAAAAACACCGTTTATTCCGCTTCCCTTAGGTTCTGTTGAAGCAACAGGATATTTACGTACACAGCTTGAAAACCAAAAAGAAGGAATAACAGGCAAGGCAGAGCAATTATTTGCAGAACTTAGTTCAAACAGCGCATGGCTTGGCGGTTCGGCAGCAAATAGCGATTGGGAACGTCCAACATATTATGTTAAAGGTTTGTCGGCTTTGGCATATACGTTAAAAGACGATGAACTTATAGGTAAACTTAACAAATGGGTTGAATGGGCGCTTGAAAGCCAACAAGAAGACGGTTCGTTTGGGCCTGCAAGCGATAGTGATTGGTGGCCTCGTATGCCTATGCTTTACGCTTTAAAAGACCATTACGAAGCAACAGGCGATGAAAGAGTTATTGATTTCTTAACAAAATACTTTACATACGAAAACAAAGAATTAGACACAAGAGGCCTTGGCGCAGGAATGGATTTTAACGGTTGGTGGAGCAAAACACGTTTTGGCGACAACGCAGAAGTTGCGCTATGGTTATACAATAGAATTACAAATGAATCTGATAAAGCTGCTATTGTTGAGCTTGTGGGCAAATTAAGAAACCAAGGTTACGACATTACAAATATTTTAACAAACAACAACTTCTTTGGCTTTGCAAATGATTTCCAACCTAATCATGGCGTTAATGTTGCGCAATACATTAAAACACCGGCTATTTTATGGCAAATATCTAAAGACCAAAAAGATTTTGATGCTTATAAAATAGGCGATGAACACCTTATGCGTGAACATGGGCAAGTTACAGGTATGCCTTCTAACACTGAATTTTTGGCAGGCTTAGGCTCTACACAAGGCGTTGAAATGTGTGCAACTGTTGAACGTATGCAATCAGATGAAATTGCACAAATGATTTTGGGTGACCCATTAATCGGCGACCATTTAGAAAAAGTTGTATTTAACGAATTTACAGGCGGATTAATTAAAGATTTCACAGGCTATCAATATTACACAATGCCAAATCAAGTGGCAAGCACAGTTGGTTCAAGAGGTTTCCGCCAAGACTATTCAGACGGCAACAATCCCGGCTATATTTCGGGCTTCCCTTGCTGCACATTTAACGTACATATGGGCTGGCCATACTATGTTAAAAATATGTGGGCAGCAACAAGTTCGGACGGAACAACTGTTGACGGACTTGCAGCTTTAGCCTATGGCCCAAGCGAAGTAACAACAATGGTTAACGGAAAATCTGTAACAATTAAGCAACAAACAAACTATCCATTTGAAGATACAATCCGCTTAACTGTTGAATGTGAAGAAGACTTTAATCTTTCTTTGCGTATTCCAAACTGGACATTTAACGCAACAGTAAACGGAGAACATGCTATTAACGGCAGCTACTTTGAAACTACAGTTTCAAACGGGCAAACAATTAATATCGTATTCCCTATGGAAGTTAAAGCTTCAACATGGGTTAGTGATTCTGTTGCAATCGAAAGAGGACCATTAGTTTATTCTCTTGAAATGGATGAAACATGGACGGCAAAAGGGCTTCCTGTTCAAGGTCTTAATAGATATACGGTAACGAGCGATACAACATGGAATTATGGGCTTGTTTTAGACAGGTCAGCGCCTAACTTAGGAATAACTGTAAACGATACAGGAAAAGTTTTAGATAATCCGTTTGAACAAAGTCAAACACCAATTAGCTTAACTGCAAGGGCAAAAAAAGTAAATAATTGGTCTTTAGCCCCAAGTGAATTAAATGCTGATGAAGTGCCACTTTCTCCAGTGCTTTCATCTGAACCAGAACAATTAATTAAACTTATTCCATATGGAGCGGAAAACTTAAGAATTACAAACTTCCCTGTTATTGCAGATAGATACAACTATCGCGCCAAAAAATATGAAGCAGAAAGCGCGCAAGTAAATAGAGTTAGATTGCGCACCGATGCAGGAAGCTACACTTCCATTTCCGGCGGCGGATTCGTTGGGGAAATTGACTACACAGACAGTACAATAACATTTAATAACGTTACAGCACCAGAAACAAAAACATATAAAATGGAAATAGCATACGCAACAGGCATGGCAGGTTATGTTTCCCACGCTTTAACGGTTAACGGTGTACAGCAACCTAACCTACGTTATTCCTCAAATGACGGCTGGAATAAGTTTTCAAGAATTTATGTAGAAATTCCGCTTAATGCAGGCGATAACAACACAATTGTTTTCCGTGGTTTGGGTTCTCCTAATTTTGCAGAACTTGACTACATTGCAATTTACGAAACAGACGACTCTTACAACCCAACTGCAGGCGAAATTACTATAACAAGCAGTTCAAACGCAATAACAGAAAAAGGCGGAACACTTCAAATGACAGCAGCCATTGAACCGGCAGAAGCTAGCCAAGCGGTTGTTTGGAGCGTATTAAACGAAAGCGGAAAGGCGAACATTAGTAAAGACGGTCTTTTAATAGCAATTGAGAACGGCACAGTAACAGTTATTGCAACAGCAGCCGATGGAACAGGCGCAAAAGCTACAAAACAAATTACTATAAGCGGTCAAGGACAATCTGAAGAAAAAGCATTTGCCGATAGCTTTAACCGTGCAGAAGTAGGAAGCAGCTGGAGTAGCTATTCGGGTCAATGGACTATTCAAAACAAAGCTTTAACTGTTAACGGCGGTATGGGTTTTAAAAATGTTAACGAAACTACAAACTTTAGTGATTTCGTACTTGAAGCCGATGTTTCAATAGATAGAACGGCACAAACAGCTCATAATGCAGGGCTTTTGTTTAGAGTATCTAATGCAGGAAATGGCGCAGATAATTTAAACGGCTATTATGCAGGTATTACAGGCAACAACACAGTTCAAGTTGGAAGATTTATAAAAGATGCAAGCTCTCCAAATGGGCGCTGGTTTGAACTTGCAAACATTCCATATACAATAGCACCCGGCGCTTACTATCGCATGAAAGTTGAAGCAAAGGGCAGAAATATTGATGTTTATATTAACGGAGACCACGTTGTAAGCGTTGTTGATAGAATACATAAAAGCGGCTCAATAGGTATGCGTACTTGGCTTACTAATGCTTCATTTAGTAACGTTGCAGTTTACAATGTAGAAGAACACGTTGATGAAACTTACGACTTCTCCAATATTTTGGGTGCAGTATTTGTTCCTACAAATGCAATTAATGAAATTCAACATTGGAAATTCTACGACCCCGAAATAAATGAACGTGAATTGTTCTATGCTGAATATTACGGAATAAACGGTGTTCGTGTATATTTGCATTACTTTAACTGGAAATATGATAAAGAAAACTTAATGAAAAACTTAGAAGACTTTTTAACAAGAGCAGATAATCACGGTATAAAAGTTGAATTAGTTTTCTTTGACGACTGTTGGGACGCTAACCCTAATTGGTCATTTGAAACAGAAGATTTAGCGCCTGTTTACGGAAGACACAACAGCCGTTGGCTTCAAAGCCCAGGAAATGCCGCAAAAGATGACTATAACAATCCAAACGGCGTTACAAAAGCAGAAATTAAACAATATGTAACAGATATTGTTACAGCTCATAAAGAAGATGAAAGAATTTTATTATGGAACATATATAACGAGCCGGGTAATGGACAAAACGCTTCAAGAACAGCCGTTACAAGGCAACTTATGAACGACGCGCGCATTTGGATTAAAGACGTTAACCCAACGCATCCTGTTTCTTCAACAGGCGGGATTAGACAAGATGGTTCAATTGAATTTTTAGGCGACCCATATTCAGATTTTATTACGTACCATGAATATTCAACAGCTTATTACGCACCTTACGGTTATGAAAAAGACGTTCTTGTTGACGAAACAATGAACAGAGGACGCGACGGCAACAATCAAACTGTTACAGGCGTTGTTGAAAACTTCCTTAAAAAAGGGCTTGGCTTTATGATGTGGGAATTAGGAATTGGACGTGACAATGTTCGTTTTGCTTGGGGCGATCCATATTCATACGAACCAACCGTTCCGTTCCACGGCATGATTTATCCGGATGGTCACCCTTGGGAAATTAACGATGCAAAAGCAACTATGGGGTATTGGAACAAATTTGATACGGCACCACGCTATATGGTTCAATACTTTAATGACGCTAACTTCCAAAACTTAGTTAAAACTTCAATAACTCCTATAATAGACTTTGATTTAGGAGATGAAACAGGCACAGGCTCACCAGACCCAACAGCCGGCATAGGCAAAGATAATTTCTCAATTCGCTGGTCAGGCTCAATTGAAGCTAAAACGGCAGGAGATTATACGTTCTTTGCAGATAGCGACAACGTTGCGAAGATTATTGTGGACGGCGAAACAGTTGTTAACAAAACAACAAACGCACGTAGCGAAGTAAGTGGAACAAAAACATTAACAGCAGGAAACCATGCTGTTATTATTGAATATTCGCACAACAAAGGTATGTCTAGTATGCACGTTAAATGGCAAGGGGCAGGCTTTGCAAAACAAGTTATAGTTCCTGTTTATACAAATAACCCTGTTGAAAGCGTTAGTCTTCCACAAACATTATCACTTTTAGAGGGCAAAACAGCAACATTAATACCAACTTTCACGCCGGTTAATGCAACTAATCAAGCTGTAATATGGTCTTCAAGTGATACAGAAGTTGCAGCTGTTTCAAGCACAGGTATTGTTCGTGCAGTAGCAGGCGGAACAGCAACTATTACAGCTACAACGGCAGATGGCGGCAAAACAGCTAGTTGTTTAGTTACTGTAACAGCTATAGTACCTCCTTCAATAGAAGGTTATACACTTGATAGCTTTGATTCACAAACTATAAGTCCAGATTGGAACATAGTTAACCAAACTGCAGCCAATTGGAGCTTAACAGCAAGACCAGGATATTTACGCATAAACAGCTTAGGCGGTGATATGCATCAAAGCCAAAACACGCATAGAAACGTATTTGTTAAAAACGCTAACGCACCTTCCGGAAATTTTGAAGTTATTTTGGAAGTTGAAACAGAAGCTACACTTAACTACCAACAAGCAGGTATTGTTATATGGCAAGACCAAGATAACTACATTCGCCTAGGCAGAGTTCATAACTCGCACAATGGCGGAAAAAGTATTGAAATGGCTAGGGAACAATCGGCAGTATATCAAGAAGCTTCAAGAGTTAATGTTAACAGATTCCCAACAGGAGATAAAGTATATATCCGCATTATGAAAATCGGTAACATATATACAGGTTATGTTTGGGATGGCGCGCAATGGGTTGAAGCAGCACCAGCAGTTACGGCAACTCTTAACAATCCGCGTGTTGGGCTATATGCTTTAGCTTCAACAGGCAGCGTAAGTATGAATGCAGATTTCGGCTATTTTGGCGTTAGAGAAATAACAGCAACAAGCCCAACAGAAATTACGCTTAATACTTCAAATATGGAAACCGGCATTGGTACAAAATTTAGCTTATCTGCTTCAATTAAGCCAGAAACAGCAGCAAGCACGCCAATTACATGGTCTTCAAATAATGAAACAGTTGCAACTGTTGACCAAAGCGGAAATGTAACTTCTCATGCAGTTGGCACAGCAATTATAACAGCGCAAGCAGGCAGCGTAAGCGCAACATGCACAGTAACAGTTACAGAAGCTAGTATGTTTGTTAACCCAATTGTTCCTGCTTCAACAGCAGGCGGCGGCGCAGCAGACCCTTGGGTAACATTTAAAGACGGCTACCATTATTACTGTAAAGTTGACGACGATACTTCAATTACGGTTGTTAAAACTAAACGATTAAG
This sequence comes from uncultured Defluviitaleaceae bacterium, assembly GCA_964533945.1. Taxonomy (GTDB): domain Bacteria; phylum Bacillota; class Clostridia; order Lachnospirales; family WRBF01; genus CAZHPA01. The sequence goes on along the minus strand of CAZHPA010000011.1, from coordinate 11,034 downwards.
CGATATTGGTTTTTCTGAACGCAAAGTTGTGTATAGGCCAACAGGAAGCGAACCAAACCGTGAGTTATGGGCACCTGAATTGCATTATGTTAAGGGCGATTGGTATATTTACTATACAGCAGGAGCGGGCGCAAACCATAGAATGTATGCTTTAAAAGCAAACACGCAAGACGCACAAGGTACATATACATTTATGGGAAAAATGACAGACCCAACAGACAGATGGGCAATAGATGGAACAGTTCTTGAATTACCAAACGGCGATTTATATAAAATTTGGTCGGGTTGGCCGGGATTTGTTGATGAAGAACAATGTTTGTATATTGCAAAAATGAGCGACCCTGTTACAATAAGTGGTGAAAGAGTTCGTATTTCACGCCCTGAAGAATCATGGGAATTAAACGGACGTCCTCTTATTAATGAAGGACCACAAATATTACAAAAAGATGGCAAAATATTCGTAGTTTATTCTGCAAGCGGCAGTTGGTCTGATGACTATTGCTTGGGTATGCTAACATACGTTGGAACAGACTATTCCGAAACAAGTATTCTTAACCCATCAAATTGGGAAAAGACACCAGAAGCAGTATTTTCTAAAGCGCCAATGGCATTTGGCGTAGGTCATGCTTCGTTTACAACTTCGCCAGACGGCACAGAAGATTGGATTGTTTACCACGCAATGGAATCAAGCGGCGGAGGCTGGGGCAACAGAAGCACCAGAGCGCAAAAATTTACATGGAATGAAGACGGTACACCAAACTTTGGAACACCGCTTCCATATGGCTCAAGCGTTTACCATCCTTCAGGTACTTCTGATATATTAGAATATCGTATAGAAGCCGAAGACGCAACTTTAGGCGGCGGCGCTTCTGCTGTTACAAGGGGTAACGCTTCAGGTAAAAGAACAGTTGGTAACATTACAGCAACAAACGGATATGTTGAATTTAAAGTTAACGTTTCCGCTGCCGGAGAATATTCGTTGGCAGCTATGGCAACTGCAGCAAGCAATGCTGTTCAAACTATAACGGTTAACGGGGAACAAGCTAAAGATATTACGTATCCCGGACGTGGCTTAAATGGCTTTAATCCTTCAAATACGTATGTAAAACTTGTTAAAGGTGAAAACACTATTCGCTTTACAGGCAAAACAAGCTCTGCAGAAATAGATTATATTGTGCTTCAATTACCAACTGATGCCAAAATATCAATAATAGGCGGAGAAGTTAGAGAAGGCCAAAGTATAGAAGTATTAGTAAATGTATCTGGTAACATTAATGCAAGTGGTGTTAAATTTAGAATTGAATACGATAAAACAAAAATTATTCCTGAATCATACGAAAAATTAGGGGCGGTTGGTGAAGAAGGTAGTTTGCAATCTAATATAGACAAAACAGGTATAGAACTTGAAAAGTTAGACTTTATATCATTTGTTTGGGCTAATGCAGAAGACGTTAATATTGATGGGGATATTTTACGTATAACATTTAAAGCAATAGAAAAAGGAGAAGCACCATTAACTTTATCAAGCGGAGAAATTACAAGCGAAAACCTTAGCAGCATACCATTTACGCCTGAAAGCGGGATTGTTAAAGTTGTTCTGCCAGTAATACCGGGAAATATTGATGACAGCGATAATGTTGTTGATACAAAAGATTTAATTAAATTAATGCGCTATCTTGCAGCTTGGAAAATAACATTAACGCCAGACCAAGAACAAGCGGCAGACTTTAACGCAGATGGTAAGATAGATGTTAAAGATGCAGTATTGCTTTTGCAACATACAGTAAAATCACAAAGTTAAATTAGGCTAAAAACATTAAAACGGCAAGCATCGATTAAAACGGCTTGCCGTTTTTTCATGCCATAATCTAAAGTGCAATTTAAAGCATAATTTAAAACTGGAAGGCAAACAATCAAATTCCATTATTATACACGTATTAGCACAATAAAGCAGCAAACAATAATAATAAAATAATGGAAGGTGGAACTTATGAAAAACAGCATAAAACGCTCAGTAACAATTTTGCTATTATTTACACTATTAACAGGAGTTAAAGTTTTTGCCGCAACAACAGATTCATACGTTGTTCAACCCGGAGATACTTTGTGGGAAATTGCACAAAAGTATAAAGTTGGAATTTCCGAAATAATTAGCGCCAATCCACAGCTTTCAAATCCAAATGAAATATACCCCGGAGATAAAGTTGTTATTCCATTGCAAGACCCACAAACAACAAGCCTTGAAGAACAAGTTGTTAAACTTGTTAATGAAGAAAGGGCTAAAGCAGGGTTAAAGCCGCTTACTATAAACTGGGAAGCTTCAAGGGTTGCACGCTACAAATCGGAAGATATGAAAAACAACAATTATTTTAGCCATACTTCTCCAACTTATGGCTCTCCATTTGATATGTTGAAAAAGTTTAACGTTAATTACACTGCTGCCGGAGAAAACATTGCAAGAGGTCAAAAAACAGCTGAAGCTGTTATGAAAGCTTGGATGAATTCGGAAGGGCATCGCAAAAATATTTTAAGCGATAAATTTACGGAAATCGGCGTTGGCTACGCAGATGGAAGCAGTCCTTATTGGACGCAAATTTTCTTAAGACCATAAATAATAAATATTTCTCTCGCCCTTTTTAAAGGGCGAGATTTTTTATGACCAATAAGCATTCCAGAAATTAACTTGACACGTTAATACTGCTGTGATATTATAATAATATTATATTAATATTTAAGGAGGAAATATTATGCAATTAAACAAAGAACAAGAACAAAAACTGCTAAACCCTACAAACGGTGGTTCTGTGCTATTTTTAATTATTATTTTGTACATAGCTTCAATAGCCGCTTTAGTGTGCGGAGTTACGCTTGCCGATAAATCTGAGGCTGTCTTAGGTGTAACGCTTGCAGTTTCTGCATCAATATGCATGGGCATTGTAGGTCCAATTTTAATGGCAGGTTTAAAAGTAATTAATCCAAACGAAGCACTTGTTTTAACCCTTTTTGGTAAATATTACGGCACACTTTTAAAAGAAGGTTTCTTTTTTGTAAATCCATTTTGCGTTGCAATAAATCCAACTGCAAAGCAGCCATCGGCTGTTGTTGGCAGAACTAATGTAGCATACAGTTCGGCAAGTAAAAAGGTTTCGCTAAAAGCTATGACATTAAACAATGAAAAGCAAAAAGTTAACGATTTAGAAGGCAACCCAATTGAAATTGGAGTTGTTGTTATTTGGAAAATTACCGACCCAGCAAGAGCCGTTTTTGCTGTCGAAAACTTTGAAACATATGTTTCAACCCAATGCGATTCTGCAATTAGACACGTTGCAAGACTATACCCATACGACATATCTTCTGAAGGTGACGAAAAATCACTTAGAGGAAGTTCACAAGAAATAGCCCATGTTTTAAAAAACGAATTGCAAAGCCGTACAGAAATGGCAGGAATAGAAATTATTGAAGCAAGAATTTCTCATTTGGCATATTCACCCGAAATTGCTGCAGCCATGTTGCAAAGACAGCAAGCAGCTGCTATAATTGCAGCAAGACAAAAAATTGTTGAAGGTGCTGTCGGTATGGTTGAAATGGCGCTTGCCAAGCTTTCCGAAAATAATATTGTTAATCTTGATGAAGAAAGGAAGGCTCAAATGGTATCTAATTTATTAGTTGTATTATGCGGAAATAAAGATGCACAACCTATTGTTAACAGCGGAAGTTTATATTAATGAGTTGATGGTATGGCAAAGAAAGAAGATAGTGAAAGCGGCAAAAAACAGTTTTTGCTTAGGGTGTCGCCGGAACTATGGAATGAAATTAACGCATGGGCGCAAGATGACTTTCGGTCTATTAACGGGCAAATTGAATATATATTGACTATGGCAGTTAGAAAGCGCAAAAAAGCACAAGAAAACCCAACAATTATGGGAGAATGAATAATGTTTTTAAATTTTGTGGCAAATCTATATAAAAACTTAATACTTCAAGATTTTGAATTAAGTAAAGTTCTTCCAAACGATTTATCCATTTCAGAAAAAACTAAGTATTTGTGCATGGAAAAACGGATTGGAAATTCTTTCTGCTTTGCTTTAGCAATTAACGTTGATGCTATAGAAGAAAATAAGCTTATAGAATTTACGAAAGGCTTTACAGCTCATTTGGAAAGCAATTATTCCGTTTTTCATTCAAAAAACATACATGTTGTTTATATTTTAATTTTCAATAAGCAACAAAATATTGTTAAACAGTTAGTTGAAAATGGGGAGGCTTTTGAGAATCAAGAAATTTTTAATATTTTTTGGGGAATTAATCCAGAAAAAGGCGATTTTATTGTTAATGAAAACCAACCAACTGAAATAGGTGGAATAAAAAATACCTTAAATAAAAGTTTGAATAAAAGTTTAGATTCTGAATTGCTTTCAAAAGAAAATATAGAACTTTCAAACCTTGCACAAGAAGCTATTTCAAACTCTCCGTTTGGTGCTGTTGATAGAGATGTGTATTTTGCTTTTTTGGCAATTGCAATTAATGCTTTAATTTTTGGAATTATGAATTTAGGAGAAAGCGGAGAGCTATTGTTTTCAAAAGGCGCATTAATACCAAAGCTTATATTAGAGCAGCACCAATACTACAGGCTTATAACAGCTACATTTTTACACGCAAATATTTTGCACCTTGCCAGCAACTGCTTAGGGATATATATTTTTGGTACAAGAGTTGAAAAATATTACGGCAAAGCTAAATTTATAATAATTTATTTTGCTTCTTGCACTTTTGGTAGTATTTTAAGCCTTTTATTAACAAATTCTGTTTCTGTTGGTGCTTCGGGGGCTGTTTATGGTTTAATTGGCGCTACGGTTTCAAGAACTTTTATTTCAAAAAGAGCAATGGACGGGCTTTCCTTTTACTTAATGCTATTGTATATTGCAGTAGGGTTTACATTTGGGCTTTTAAATTCAAATATAGACAATTTTGGGCATTTAGGAGGGCTTTTGGGCGGATTATTAATAGGGTTTTTGTTTAGCTCTAAATCTGAATAAGGCAAGCAAAAAGCATATATCTAATAAAAAGGTATATGCTTTTTTAGAAATTATTCATGGAATTTTGTATGCCAAACTTTGTTCATAATATACCATGTTCCGTTTATTTTAAGCAACGTGTAGTAATCTGTCATAGTTAGCTTTGAAAAGCGCCATTCAACCTTGGCAACGGCAGCATCGCCTGTAATGTCAAGCAAAACAACTTCTTTTTTACATTTTTCTTTATTAAAAATATGTTCGGGGTGGTTTTTTATAAACGGTAAAAAGTTATTGCAAATGGTTTCAATGGGAACGCCTTTTGCACCTTCTTCTGTTGTATCGTAGAAAAAGGCATTGCTATGAAAAGCTTCTTTAACCATTTCGCCGTCAAGATTATCAAAGCCATTAAAAAATTTTTGCAGTGTTTGCATTATATTATTTTTTTCCATTTCAAATTCCCCCATTATCTATTTGTTATTTTTGAATCATTTTTCCAACAACAAACTCAGGCATACCTAAATATCCCGGCGCTATTTCATATTTTGCAAACTTAACAACAACTTCTCCATTTTCGTTTATAAAAAACGTTTGGTCTTCATTTATTCCACTAAAACCTTCAACTCCGTTTTCACCGTTAAAATACAATGGCATATCGCCGTTTTCTTTGTTTTGTTCGTCAATTTGCTTCTGAATGCTTTCATCTGCTAATTGTTTATAATTTTCTCCCAAAACATCTGAAATTTTTAAGCTTTTGCCTGTTTTTAAATCTATATTATAGAAATATGTTTGGCTGTCGGAATTACCAACTACTTGAACAGAATTAATTATGAAAGACAAAACATTTTCATCCGAATACTTCTTTTCAAAGTCTGCAAATATTGGTCTTTGAACAAAATCTTCTTCTTTTCCACCTGTTTCTAAAAATGCTTTTTTATATTCGGCGGCTTTTTGTTCTGCTTCTGCAATTATAGCATCCATTTTTTGCTGAATTTCTGTGTTTATTTTTGCTTCAAGATTTTCGTTGCCGGTATCTTTAACAACAGGAACTTTAACATTAACGTCTTGAACATCATCTACATATTTATACTCTCTAAACGTAATAACACGAGCAAAGTTTCCTATAATGGGCATTTCGTATAGTGCATATGCAACCGCGGAACTTGAATTAATTGTTATTACAAATGCAGCAGCTGCAGCTGCAGTTAATGCTATTGTCTTTTTCAACATTTCTAACATTCTCCTCTTTGAATTATATTTTTTAATTTGATTTTTAATTATGCCGTCTAGTTCGTTTGGTATTTCAATACTTTCGTAAATTTTTGCCGCTTCTTTAATTTTTCGCTCCAAATTATCCACGCCCAATACCTCCTTTATTTATTAATTAATCTCTCAATTCGTATATTAGGCATTTAAATATTTCATAAGCTTTTTAAGAGCCGATTGTATGCGTGATTTAACTGTACTTTCGGCAGCATTTGTTATTTTAGATATTTCCGAAATTTTCATATCTTCAAAAAACCTAAGCTCAATAACCGTTTTGTAGTCTTTGGGTAAATTAGTTATTGCATTATATAAGTCTATAGTTTCGGAAAAATCGTTGTCTTCAAATACTTCTTTTTCAAGCTTCGCTTCATCTGCTAAGATATATTTATTGTTTTTACGAATTGCACTAATAGAAGCATTAATTAAAATTCTATAGAACCAAGTTTTAATATATGCTGGTTCTTTAATGCTTTTATACGAACTTAAAGCGTTAACAACGGCTTCATTAACAACATCGAGTGCGGCATCTTTGTTGCGGACGTAGGTAAATGCAAGACGATAAAAAGATTTTTGATTTTCGATTAAAAACTTTTCTAGTTCCTCCTTAATTTTTCTTCCACCCCTTGCTTTTCTTTATATTTATTAGACGATTTAGAACCCTAAAAAGACGAAGTTTTAAAAAATATTTTATAAATTATTTTTTGTCGGTTTATATATTTTTTTAGCGCACTAAATTGTTTTACATTAAAAGTATTTTTTACTATAATTAGAAAAGTTAACATAAACTGGATTAAAGGCTTGAACTTAATTTAGAATTTGCACTTAATTTGGAAGGGACTAAAATTATATGCTTGAATTTTATAAAGAACACAAAGACGAAATAGGCAAACTATTGCAGATAGTTTTAATTGCTATACTTTTTTATATATTTTTTGCATATATATTTACTTATGTTGCTCCATTTGTTTTTGGTTTTTTAATATCTTTAATGCTTGCTCCTGTTGTTAATTTTTTAATTAAAAAGCTGAAGTTTGGCGTTTGTCTTTCCGCTTTCTTCAGCATAATTTTATTAGTTTTTATAATTGGTTTTTTAGGCACATGGCTTGTTTCAAGTATTACCCAACAAGGCATTGCTTTTATGGAAAACGTTCCAATATATATGGACGATGTAAACAAAGTTACAGATGGAATTAAAGTTAAATACAATAACTTTTTTAATGTAATGCCTTTTGAAGTTAGAAATGCCATTGATATGCTAACATTGTCTTCAAACGAATTTATAAAATCTGCATTAGGTTCGGGCATGAAAGAAGGCTCTAAAAATTTATTTAAAGTAGTTCCTAATTTTTTTATGTCTTTCATTTTATGCATTATATCAACATTCTTCTTTATTAAAGATAAAAGTTTAATTAGAACAAATGTTGCAAAAAAGCTTCCAAACGCAATAACAAGCACATATGTTGTTGCAAAAGAACAATTAATTATTGCATTGGCAGGCTATTTTAAAGCAGAAATAATTATTATGAGCATAATTGCAACAATTACAATTTCTGGGCTTTTATTAATAGGCTATCCATATGCACTATTTTTAGGTTTAATTATTGCCGTTGTTGATGCTCTGCCCATTTTTGGAAGCGGATTTATAATAATTCCGTGGCTTATTTTAAGCTTGGCTTCTGGAAATATTGCAAGGGCAATTGGGCTTTTTGTAATATATTGCACAATTATATTAACAAGGCAAACTTTAGAGCCAAGAATTTTAGGAACACAGCTTGGCATTCATCCTTTAATAATGCTAATGTCTATTTATATTGGCTTTAGACTTTTTGGTGTTTTTGGACTTATATTAGGACCAATATTTGTTGTTGTTGTTAAAAAATTAACTTAACTAATTTTAGTTAAGTTAAAAAGTTAGCTTGAAGCACTATAACCGCCAAAATTACGCAATGCGCTTCTAATAAATTCAAGCTTAAGCATTTTTAAATGTTTCAAAGCTTCAAAAAGTGTGTATAAGTTCAATGTTATATTTGGTCTTATAAATGTTTACTATGCTATCTAATTCTTTTTCAAACGTATTTATATCTAAATCTGGAGAATATAAGAAAATACCAAATCCGCCATGCTCATTCAACCCTTTTGCTTTTAGGCTATGAATGATATGTTCATATATAGAGGTTAGAATATCTGGTGTAACAATATCTTCTTCAATTTCAACGCCGCATGATTTATTATCAAATTCTGAAAAAAACCAAAGAAAACCATCATTGGCAGGACTAATAAGTATTTTCTTTATTCTGTTTCCAATAGTTTCAAAAAGCGTTGTCTTCAATAGAACGCCTGTTAATCCGTATATTTCTTCTTTTTGTAAACTGTCTTGCACATAGAAATATATTGCAGTATTCTCATTTTCTAACTTCTTGGATTTTACCTTGCCGTCTTGGTATGTGATTTCATCGAACACAACGGTTTCAAAGCCATCTTGCCAATAAGGATGACCTTTATAATCAAACCAATGACCATCACTTTTCTTAATAACTTTGATTAGACGGTTGTCATCATTGTAACTATTTACATAATATTCCATTGATAAAAAATGCTTTTGTTCCAACTTATTTTGGTTAAAATCAAAGTCAGACGGCACGTTATATTTATACAGCAATTCTTTTAGGGGATTGTTGTTTTTATCATATTCGTATACAATATGGGTAACTTCTATTAAGTCGCTATATATTTTTGTTTTGTTTCTAAGAGGTTCTCCTATAGAAAACCATAATTTCTCAAGCATTAAGCCATCAATTGAATATGTGTAAATATATTTCTCGATTTGCCTGTGATACGATTTTGAGTCATAGTAAATTCCATCTGCTTCTATTAGATTGTTTTTTTCATCATATTTCATGGAAGTGTAATGACCATATGTGCATTTTGCAATTTTTCCAATTATCTCAACATAGGCAGGATAGTTGCCATTTATGAAATTAATGTAATCTTCGCTATTAACATTGTACGTACATGTGTTTATTTGTATATTTAATATAAGATTACCATAAATATCATACTCTTTTTTTGATATACCACTCATTAGGCATTATCCTTTCTATATTAAAAGAATAGCTTCGCTTTATTTAGGTCTAATGCCTTGTTTTATTGCATAATTAAACACCCAATAACTTTTGCGCCATTGAAAAATATATTACCAAAGAAAATGCATCAACAACAGTTGTAATAATGGGAGCTGCCATAATTGCTGGGTCTGCTTTAATTAATCTTGCAAGCATAGGAAGAAGTCCGCCGACTGTTTTTGCTATAATAACTGTTGCGTATAGGCTAAGAACAACGGTTATTGCCATCATTTGTTGACCGGGATAAGATAGCGTAAGTCTTATATAATTGGCAACAGACAGCGCAAGCCCAACAACTAGGCTAACTCTAAACTCTTTCCAAAATACCTTGAAAAAGTCTTTCATTCTTATTTCATTAAGCGCCATACCGCGAATTATAAGCGTCGAGCTTTGAGCACCGGCATTTCCGCCTGTATCCGTAAGCATTGGGATAAACGTAACAAGTACAGGAAGCACTGAAAAGGCATTTTCATATTCTTCCAAAACTCTACCTGTTACCATAGCCGAAAACATTAATACCAGAAGCCAAATAATTCTGTTTTTAGAAAGCGCCGCAACGCTAGTTTTTAAATATGGCTTTTCAGAAGGAAGCATTGCTGCCATCTTTTCAAAGTCTTCCGTTGCTTCTTGTTCTATAACGTCAACGGCATCATCAACCGTAACAATTCCAACAAGCCGCTTTTCAATATCAACAACAGGAATAGACACAAACCCATACTTTAAAAATAACTTGGCAACGTCTTCTCTGTCGTCGGTTGTTGTTACATAAATTGGGTTTATGTCCATAATATCTTCAATTATTTCATCATCATTTGCCAAAAGCAATGTTTTAATTGAAACAGTGCCTTCTAAATGCCTATTTTCGTCTGTTACATAACATATATATATAGTTTCTTTATCTATGCCGCGTCGCCTAATTCTTAAAATTGCATCTTTAACCTTCATAGTCTTCCTAAGGTCAACAAATTCGGCTGTCATAATGCTTCCTGCCGAATTTTCGGCATATTGCAGAAACTGATTAATAAGCGTTCTTGTATCTGGCTTTGTATTTAATAAAACACGCTTAACTACATTTGCCGGCAATTCTTCTAAAAGGTCAACTGCATCATCAACAAACAAATCCTCTATTATAAAAGATAATTCACGGTCTGTTATTGTGCTTATTATATGTTGTTGAATATCAACGGGCATAAACGAAAAAACTTCCGCTGCCATTTCTTTTGGAAGTGTCCTAAACACTAAAGTTGCTTTTTCTTGGGGCAGTTCTTCAATAAAAGAGGCAATGTCTGCCTCGTTCAAACTCGCCAGCTTGTCTTTTAAAATGCGATATTTCTTTTTCGCAATTAATTCATAATATTCTTCAAACAAACTTACCACCTCCACCTATAAATTAGATTATATAGGCGAAATAGTTGTTTGTCTATAGTTTTGTTTGAATGCAAAAGCTAATAAATTAACAAAAATATCATTAAACTTTTACTTTTAAGTGAAAATTTGCATATAAACTACATTAAATGTTAGTTTGAAGCCAAATTTTACATACATACTATGTCAAACATTAATTTTTGTATTGAATTAAAGCGTTCTTTTTAAATATATAAAGGGGATACGGAAAAAGCGGAAGGTTTAAAAAA
>CAZHPA010000010.1:0-52666 GCA_964533945.1 uncultured Defluviitaleaceae bacterium | reverse complement strand
TGGAATTATAAACTAAAAAGAGGAGGGGAATTATGAAGTTGGCAATTATTTTATTGGCGCTTGTTTTTGCTTTTCCGCAAGCTGTTAAAGCCGAACAAGTTGAAAGCGTGCATTACTTAAAAGTTATTGATAACTCAATTGAAAAATGGGAAGCTAAAAAGCTATACTTTGAAGACACTGCTTCTAAAGATGAACGCACACTTAGCGTCTTCCAAAACCTATTTAGTAAAGAAGAAGGAAGCTTTATACCAAAAGATGTTAAAGTTTTAAATGTTGAAACAAAAAACAAGCATTTAATTATCAACTTTTCTGAAGAAATTTTAAACTACGGCGGCTCGTACTATGAACAAAGGCTTTTAGCCCAAATTTTAAAAACAGCGGCATATATGGAAGAAGTTGAGAAGATAACAATTTGCGTAAACGGAAAAGTTGCAATACTGCCAGAAGGAACAATAACAGACGGGGAATGTATTTACTTAATGCTTTTTAATATGCTTTTGCTTTGCAACGCTTAAAAAAAGCTTGCAATATTTAAACGTTGCCTTTATAATCTATATTATTAGCTATAAAGTGCGGAGGCGTTTTTAAGTGGATAGAAAATATTTCATAACCATAACCGGTTTAGGTCACTATTATGACAACAAACCGCTTGAAATCGGCAGAATAGTTAGAATTACAAAAGAACCATATAATATTCACGACAACGAAGCTATAAGAGTAGAACTTCCGTTTATTGGTACAATTGGCTATGTTGCCAATAGCGTTGCTACCGTTTTAAAAGGAACAGTTAGTGCAGGGCGGTTGTATGACAATATTGGAGAATATGCATATGCCCGAATTATGTTTATTACAGATTCAGGCGTTATTGGTCTTGTTCTTTCCCCTGAAGAAGTTGAAGAATGCGACGACGACGAACAGGATGAAAAAAGCCAAGATGAAGACAACGACTTTATAAACCGAATTTTGGGATTTAACGAAAGGTAGGTATGCCAATGAAGCTTGCAGAAGCATTAATTGAAAGAGCCGAGCTTAAAAGAAAAAACTTTCAGCTAACAGATCGCATAAACAGCAACATTAAAGTTCAAGAAGGCGAAGTTCCGGCAGAATCTCCTGAAGAATTAATTGCCGAATACGAACATAATATGGAAAGAATGCTTGAACTTATTAAAAAAATTAACGAAACAAATGCCAAAACCTTCATAAAAAATAAAGACGGCGAAAACGGCGAAACAATTAAAGATGCAATTGCTAAAAGAGATTGCCTTTCAAATAAAATTAATGCCTATAGAATGTTTTGCGATACTGCAACAATACGCCATGATAGATTTACCAAAACAGAGGTAAAATTTATTCGTTGCATAGATATTAAAGAAATTCAAAACAAAATAAACGAACTTTCTAAAGAATTTAGAATTTTAGATACAAAACTTCAAGAGATTAATTGGACAACAGATTTAATCTCTTAGAATCTTAGAAATCTTAAAATAAAAATAATTAAATTTAAGCTAGGGTAGAAAAATTAAAGACGAAGTACATTATAAAAAGTTACCGGCTTATTTGAAAAAATTTCGAGGACAGGCTTAACTCATATATTTAAAAATAAAGCCCGTATTGTAACACTAGTACATGTTATAATTCAATGTTAAAAAACCAGTGCTAATTTAATTTTTCGAGGGTTGGGTTTGGGGATAGCTTATATTTGCAAAAGAGGTGGCTAAAACTTGAAGCTTATTGAAAAAATTTTCGGTAGCTATAGCGACAAAGAACTTAAGCGGATTATACCGTTAGTTGATAAAATCGAATCACTTGAACCTGAAATGGAAAAACTTTCAGACGAACAGTTGGCTAATAAAACAATAGAGTTTAAGCAAAGACTTGCAAACGGCGAAACTTTGGATGATATATTACCCGAAGCGTTCGCCGTTGTGCGTGAAGCAGGTAAAAGAACACTAAATGAACGGCATTACCGTGTTCAATTAATCGGCGGTATAATTCTGCACCAAGGAAGAATTGCCGAAATGAGAACAGGTGAAGGAAAAACTCTTGTTTCAACGCTTACTGCATATTTAAATGCACTAGACGGAAAAGGCGTTCATGTTGTAACTGTAAATGATTATTTGGCAAGCCGTGATGCCGAATGGATGGGGCAGCTTCATAGATTTTTAGGGCTAACTGTTGGTGTTATTCTTCACGATATGTCTAACGACGAACGCCGCCAAGCATATGCTTGCGACATAACATACGCAACAAATAACGAACTTGGCTTCGACTATTTGCGTGACAACATGGTTGTTTATGAAGAAGCAATGGTTCAGCGTGAACTTGCATACGCAATAATTGATGAGGTTGACTCTGTTTTAATCGACGAAGCAAGAACGCCTTTAATTATTTCAGGAAGCGGCAACAAATCAACACAATTATATAAAATTGCCGATGGTTTTGTTAAAATGTTGAAAAAAGGGCGCATTGTTAACGAGGCCGAAGCACTTAACGCAATTACAAGAGCCGAATTAATTGAAGAAGGCGACTTTGTAGTTGACGAAAAAGCTAAAACCGTTACGTTAACTCAAGAAGGCATTAAAAAAACAGAGCGCTTTTTTGCTATCGAAAACTTATCAGACCCAGAAAACCTAGAAATTCAACATCACGTCAACAACGCACTTAAAGCAAACTTTAATATGCATTTAGATAAAGATTATGTTATACAAGAAGAAGAAATTGTTATTGTTGATGAATTTACAGGTCGCCTAATGCCAGGAAGAAGGTATTCAGACGGGCTTCATCAAGCTATAGAAGCTAAAGAAAACGTTAAAGTTAACAGAGAAAGCAGAACTTTAGCAACAGTTACATTCCAAAACTTTTTTAATCGCTATGCTAAAAAATGCGGCATGACAGGTACGGCATTAACAGAAGAAAATGAATTTAGGCAAATTTACGGCATGGACGTTATAGCAATTCCAACAAACAAACCCGTTCAAAGAAAAGACTTATCAGATGTTGTGTATCGTACAGAAAAAGCAAAATTCCGTGCCGTTGTTAAAGAAATAGCAGAAAGCTATAAAAAAGGGCAACCCGTTCTTGTAGGCACAATAACAATTGACAAATCTGAAGAACTAAGTATGCTTCTAAAGCGTGAAGGCATACCTCACCAAGTTTTGAATGCAAAATACCACCAAAAAGAAGCCGAAATTGTTTCAGAAGCCGGCACACCAAAAGCTGTTACAATTGCTACAAATATGGCGGGGCGTGGTACAGATATTAAGCTTGGCGAAGGAGTTAAAGAGCTTGGCGGTTTAAAAATAATAGGCACAGAACGGCACGAATCAAGACGTATAGACAACCAGCTAAGAGGGCGTGCAGGGCGACAAGGTGACCCCGGGGAATCACGTTTTTATATTTCACTTGAAGATGAATTAATGCGTCTTTTTGGTTCTGAAAAAGTTATGAAATTAATTGATACTATAGGTATGGATGAAGATGAACCTATAGAACATGGTATGCTTACAAGAGCAATTGAAAATGCACAGAAAAAAGTAGAAGGCAACAACTTTGGTATACGTAAACACCTTCTTGAATACGACAGAGTTATGAACGACCAAAGGGAAATTATTTACGGCGAACGTTTAAAAGTTTTAAAAGGAGCCGACCTTAAAGAAAATATTTTAAATATGATAAAGGGAGTTATTGAAAGAGCAGTTAAAACATATTCAGGAGAAGCCGAATACCCAGAAGATTGGGATATTTTAGGATTAAATGAATTTTTAATGCCAATATATCATAAATTAGCTGTTATATTAACAGAAGAAGATAAACAAACCTTAACCAAAGAAATATTAGTTGAAAGACTTTATAATGAAGCTAAAGAAATTTATGATGCAAAAGAAATTGAATTTGAACCAGAGCGTATGCGTGAAATTGAGCGTGTTGTAACATTACGTGTTATAGACCAAAAATGGATGGACCATATAGATGATATGGACCAAATGCGACAAGGTATTTCACTTAGAGCATATGCACAAAAAGACCCTCTACTTGAATATAAATTTTTAAGCTATGATATGTTCGACGAATTGGGTAACAACATTCAGTTAGATACCGTTCGCAGCATGTTTAATGTTAGAATTCAAGCACCCGTTGAAAGAGAACCTGTTGCACAAGAAATGAGTACAAATATGGACCAAAGCTTAGAAAAAACACCATCAAAGAGAAAAGACGCTAAAGTTGGAAGAAATGACCAATGCCCTTGCGGCAGCGGAAAAAAATTTAAGCAATGCTGCGGCAGAAGTTAGGGAACGGTTTTTGTTCCCTTTTGTATTTTTAAAAAGCATAAAAATCAGTTATAATGTATAGAATTTTTGACAAACATTTTATTTTATAGTATTATTATATATATAATATAAGTAATTGGCTGGAGGTTTTGCTTTAATGGCAGAATTAAAAAACGAATTGGGCTTAGGGCAAATACAAATTGCAGATGAAGTTATAGCAATTATATCAGGAACGGCAGCTACTGAAGTTGAAGGTGTAATTGGCATGTCTGGAAATTTTAAAGGCTCTTTTTCTGAAATGCTTGGAAGGAAAAACCTTTCAAAAGGCGTTAAAATTGAAATTAATGGCAATAATATTATTATATCGTTAAATATTTTAGTTAAATTTGGAAGCAAAATTCAAGATGTTTCTAAAAATGTTCAAAAACGTGTTAAAGCTGCCGTCGAAACTATGACAGGGCTTAACGTTACAGATGTTAATGTTACTGTTTGCGGCGTGTATGCCGAAAAAGAAGCTGAATAAATTTCGGAGGACAAAATGGGGCGCAGAACTGCAAGAAAACATACTTTTTTTATCGTATATCAATTTGAATTCCATAAAGACAATAATTTTATGCAAATATGCGAAAATTATATTGAAGATGAGCCTAATATACCCAAAAAAGAAATTGATTTTATTAAACAACAAGCTTGCGGGGTTTTAGAAAAGCTTTCGGAAATTGACGAATTAATTAAAACCCATTCTATATCATGGGAACTTGAAAGAATTAGTAAAGTAGACCTTGCAATAATGCGGCTTGCTATATTTGAAATGATTTTTTCAAAAGATATTCCCGTTGGCGTTTCTATAAACGAAGCTGTAGAGATTGCCAAAGTTTTTGGAGACGATGAATCACCGGCATTTATAAACGGTATTTTAGGCAAAATTGCAACCAAACTTTCATTAGAACAACCATTGGAATAATAATTTAATTTTCAAGGTTTTATTTAGGGGGAATGGCAATGGATATTGAATATGAAATTGCAAGCAAGCGAAAGTTAATTGATGATGAGCTGCAAAAATGCCTAAAGCCGCAATACCCAAACGAAATATATGAGGCAATGTCTTATAGTGTTTTTGCAGGCGGCAAACGTATACGCCCAATGCTTCTTTTAGGAGCCACAGAAGCCGTTTCAGGAAATATTGAAAAAGCGCTGCCGTTTGCAATTGCCGTCGAGCTTATACATACATATTCATTAATACACGACGATTTGCCGTCTATGGATAACGACGATTTAAGACGTGGCAAGCCAACAAACCATAAAGTTTTTGGAGAAGCACTTGCAACTTTAGCAGGTGATGGGCTTTTAAATTTGGCATATGAAATTATGGCAAAAGCCTGTGCATCAAATTTAACATTTGAAAACGCTTGGGCTATGGCCGAAATTGCAAATGCAGCAGGAGTTTGGGGAATGATTGGCGGTCAAGTTGTTGATATTTTGTCAGAAAACAAAAATATTGAAAAAGATGAATTAATATATATACATAGAAACAAAACCGCAGCACTAATTCGTGCTTCACTTGCCGCAGGGGCAATAATTGGCGGTGCTTCAAAAGCAAAAGTTTTAGTTTTTAAAGAAGCAGGCGAAAAATTAGGCTTAACATTTCAAATCAAAGACGATTTGCTAGATATTTACGGAGATGAAAAAACACTTGGCAAGCCAATTAACAGCGATAAGAAAAATAATAAAGTAACTTATGTTTCAATGTTCGGGCTTAAAAATGCACAAAAATATTATTTGGCTGCTTCAAATGAAGCCGTTGAAATGTTTGAAAGCCTTTCTGCAAAATTTTTATCAATGCTTGCAAGAAGTTTAATTAACAGAGAAAAATAAAAAGCGAGGGTTTTTGCGTGGCAAATGTATACTATGAATTTTCGGGAAATAAAATTTTATGGATTTCTATTTTTTCATGGTTCACTGCACAACTGATAAAAGTGTTATTAGAGCTTTACTATAACAAAAAAATTGATGCTAAATTGTTTATCGGTGCAGGCGGAATGCCAAGTTCGCATTCGTCATTTGTCATGGCAATGTCCACGTCAATTGGCTTTTTAGAAGGCTTTAATTCGCCTCTGTTTGCTATAGGGATAATCGTTAGCCTTGTTGTTATGTATGATGCCGCAGGCGTTCGGCGAGCCGCCGGAAAACAAGCCGAAGTTATTAACATGATTGTTTCAGTTTTTGAAGAACAAGGCGTAGTTTTTGATAAAAAGTTAAAAGAGCTTTTAGGGCATACGCCGATTGAAGTTGGAGCAGGGGCAGTTTTAGGCGTAATTATAGCTATATTATTTATGAGGATTTTGTAAATGAAATATTTTAAACAAATTAAAAACTTAAAAAAATTAGACATTAAAAGCCTTGTTAGTTTATGCAGCGAAATAAGGCTGTTTTTAGTTCATGCCGTATCTAAAACAGGCGGACACTTAGCTTCTAACCTTGGAGTTGTTGAATTAACCGTTGCGTTGCACTATTGTTTTAATTCCCCTGTAGATAAAATAGTTTGGGACGTTGGGCATCAATCATATGTGCATAAAATTTTAACAAACAGAGCCGGCAAGTTTAAAACTTTAAGGCAAAAAGACGGGCTTAGTGGCTTCCCAAAAGCTTCCGAAAGTATTCACGATGCATTCGATACAGGGCATAGCTCAACATCTGTTTCTGTTGGGCTTGGGCTTTGCGCTGCAAGAGATTTGGCAAAACAAAATTACAGCGTAATTTCAGTAATAGGCGACAGCGCAATGACGGGCGGGCTTGCTTTTGAAGCTTTAAATAACGCAAGAAAACTAAATACAAATTTTATCGTAATTTTAAATGACAATCAAATGTCTATATCTGAAAATGTGCTTGGAATTTCCAAAAGCTTGAATGCACTGCGAACAGACCCATACTATTTGGAAGCAAAAGCCGATATTAACAATATTTTAAATAAAATACCAATCGTTGGAACAACTTTAAGCAAAACGCTTGAAAAAGCGAAAAACGGGTTGAGATATTTACTTGTTCCCGGCGCACTATTTGAAGAATTTGGCTTCAAATACATTGGGCCTATAGATGGACACAATATAGAAGAATTAATTGATGTGTTAAACCGCTCCAAAAATATGAACGCCCCTGTGCTTCTTCATATTTATACAACAAAGGGCAAAGGTTATTTACCGGCAGAAATATCGCCCAATTTTTTTCACGGCGTTCCTAAATTTGATGTTAAAACAGGCAGCCCTTTAAACAAACAAAATCACTTAACATATACAGATGTTTTCGGGCAAGCTATTGTTTCATTAGGAAAAGCAAACGAAAAAATTGTTGCCGTAACAGCAGCAATGCCAAGCGGAACAGGGCTTAGTTGCTTTTCAAAACAATTTCCTAAAAGAATTTTTGATGTTGGAATAGCAGAAAGCCATGCTGTAACATTTTCGGCTGGGCTTGCCAAAAGTGGATTTATTCCGATTGTTGCTATATATTCAACGTTTTTGCAAAGAAGCTACGACCAAATTGTGCATGATGTTTGCTTGCAAAATTTGCATGTTATTTTTGCAATAGATAGGGCAGGCGTTGTTGGGGAAGACGGCGCAACTCATCAAGGGTTATTTGATATTTCGTTTCTTTCTCATATTCCAAATTTAACGTTTGTTGCTCCTAAAAATTCAACTGAATTTGAACAAATGCTTCAGTTTGCAGTTTCGTTAAAGTCGCCCATTGCAATACGCTATCCAAAAGGAAAAATTTCAAATGTTCTTTTAGATAGACATGAGAAAATTGTTTTAGGGAAAAGCGAACTAATTGAATCGGGTTCGTTAATTGCTATAATTTCACTAGGCAGTATGATGAATGTTTCGCTTGAAGTTTTAAACCTTTTAAAAGCAGACGGTTTTAACCCAACATTAATTAACGCAAGATTCATCAAACCTATTGATACGGAAATGGTTTGCAGTTTGTTGAAATATAAGTTTGTTTTTGTATTGGAAGAAGGCATATATTCGGGGGGATTTGCAAGCAAAATATTAGAGGAAATGTCGAGGCAAAATGTAAAATGCAATGTGTTCCACAGCTTCTCTTTTCCTAACGAATTTATTAACCAAGGAACAAGGGAGCAAATATTTTTAAAATATGGGCTTGATTCATGCGGAATTTACAGCACTATAAAAGGAATAATTGAAAATGAGCGAAAAACAGGAAAAAACAAGGCTTGACGTAATTTTGGGCAAGCTTTACGGATACAGCAGAGAAGCGGCAAAGGAACAAATTGAAAACGGAAACGTTTTTGTAAACAAAAAGCTTGTTACTTCGGCAGGCGTTAAATTTTGTGCAGATGTTTTAATTGAACATACGCCTCCTAAAACTTCTTATGTAAGCCGTGGAGGATATAAACTTGAAAAAGCAATTAGGGCTTTTAATATTGATGTTAAAAACAAAGTTTGCATAGATATTGGAGCTTCAACAGGCGGATTTACAGATTGTCTTCTGCAAAATGGGGCTGCTTTTGTTTATGCAGTAGATTCAGGCAGTTCGCAATTTTCGGAAAAGCTTAAAAACGACAATAGAATTTTAAATTTAGAAGGCG
Organism: uncultured Defluviitaleaceae bacterium; assembly: GCA_964533945.1. Taxonomy (GTDB): domain Bacteria; phylum Bacillota; class Clostridia; order Lachnospirales; family WRBF01; genus CAZHPA01. Next base: position 43,795 of record CAZHPA010000010.1, on the reverse strand, counting down.
TCAACGCAAAAAGCATAACAACTGATTTAATCGGCAAAAAGGTTGATTTTGCTTGTGTTGACGTTTCGTTTATTTCGCTTTTAAAAGTTATCTTACCAGTTTCAAATGTAATTTTAAAAGGCGGCAGCATAGTTTGTTTAATAAAACCGCAATTTGAAGCAGGAAGAAAAAATTTGAATAAAAAAGGCGTTGTTAAAGACAAAAAAGTGCATGAGAAAGTTATTAATAATATACAACATTTTTTTTCACAAAACGGGCTTTTACTGTGTGGGCTTATAGAATCTCCAATTAAAGGACAAAACGGCAACATTGAATATTTGGCATATTGCAAAGTTCTGTAAAAACTCAAGAAGTCTAAAAAAGCTAAAAATGAAATATAAGAAAGGGTAAAATGGGCTTAATTATGAAAATTGCTATAATCCCAAACACAAGCAAAGAAGGAAGCATTCCATTTACAAAAGAAATTGTAAAATGGCTTTTAGAACATAACGCCACGCCTATTTTAGAACAAGATATTGCTGTTTTAACTGGATTTAACGAATTTGCTTTGAATAGAGATAAAGTTTATGAAGATTGCGACATTCTTTTAGTTTTAGGAGGAGATGGAACAGTTTTAAAAGCTGCGCAAAATGCATCAAGAAACAAAAAACCGCTACTTGGCGTTAATTTGGGAAATTTGGGCTATTTAACAGACGTTGAACAACCTTTGGCTTTTGAAGCTTTGTCTAAAGTGCTTTCTGGGCAATATAAGCTCGAACATAGAATGATGCTTGAAGGAAGCTTGACTCGGAAAGATAAAAATAATAAGGCTTATAAGTTCAAGGCAATTGCGCTAAATGAAATTTACGTTAGCAGAAGCAATATTTCCAAAATGCTTTCCCTTTCGCTTAAAATAAATGGCGAATATATAGATACATATCGCTGCGACGGAATAATTGTTTCAACTCCAACAGGTTCAACAGCATATAATTTATCAGCAGGAGGGGCTATTTTATCTCCAAGTTCGCAAATGATTGCAATTACTCACATATGCCCTCATATGTTACATGCCAGACCTTTTGTTGTTGGGGCAAAAGATATTATAGAAATTAAAATACTGGAAAGCGATGCCTTTGTTATGTTCGATGGATATTTTGTTGGGCATTTAAACAACGAAAAAGCAATTACAATTAAGCGCTCAAGTTGCCGCACAACAACTATTAAAACAACTTCAAGAGGTTTTTATGATATACTAAGGGCAAAAATGGTCGTTAATCAAACAGGGAGGCGGTGAATAACTTGAAACTAAAGAGGCATTCTAAAATTATAGAGCTTATAACGCAAAATGATGTTGAAACGCAAGAAGAACTTACAAAACTTTTAAGCCAAAACGGTTTTTGTGTTACACAAGCAACAATTTCAAGAGATATTAGAGAACTTTCGCTAACAAAAATAGTAACGGGAGAAGGAAAGCAAAAATATGCTATATGTTCACAAGACGGGGTTCAAATTAGCGAGCGGCTTTTGCAAGTTTTTGTTTGCGGCGTTGTATCTATTAGTTGTTCTGAAAATATTATTGTTATAAAAACACTTAGCGGCATGGCAATGGCAGTTGGAGCAGCAGTTGATGCAATGGGTCTTAAAGATATTTTGGGAACTATAGCAGGCGACGACACTATATTTTGCGTTATTTCGTCGCAAAAGAAAACAGGGTTTATTGCGGAAAAGCTTAAAAAAGCCAAAAATGGACAGGGAGTGTTAATATGAGTAAATCCATATTTAAAGCTGTTGTAGTTGTTATTTTACTGCTTTTTGCAGTAACAACTTTATTTTTAAGCGTTTTTACAGTAAGTGAACAAGAGCAAGCCGTTGTTATTCAATTTGGAAAAGCAATTGATGTTAAAACGGCAGGGCTACATTTTAAAGTACCATTTATTCAAAGCATAAAACGTGTTAGTATGGTTACAAAAGGCATGGAACTTGGTTATAGAAGCACAAGCGGATATTACGAAAACATGGAAAACGAAGCATTTATGATTACAAAAGATTTTAATTTTGTTATGATAGATTTTTATGTTGAATACAAAGTTTCACAGCCTGTTAAATACTTGTTTAACGCCGTTGATGCAGATGAACTTTTAAGAAACGCTTTGCAAGCAGAAGCAAGAACAGTTGTTAGCGGATATAACGTTGATGATGTTTTAACTGTTGCAAAAACCGAGATTCAAGGGAAAATTAAAGAAGAAATTTTGAAAAAGCTAGACAAATACGATATAGGCATAAACGTTACAAATATAACAATACAAGATGCTTCGCCCCCAACCGAACAAGTTACAAGCGCATTTAAAGATGTTGAAAATGCAAAGCAAGAGCGTGAAACAGAAATTAACACAGCCGAAAAAGAATATAATCAAAAAATACCTTCCGCCCGTGCCAACGCCGATGCAATTTTAAAAGAAGCAGAAGGCATTAAGCTTTCAAGAATTAACGAGGCAAAAGGTCAAGTAGAACGGTTTGAAAATATGTTTAAAGAATATTACAACAACCCAAACATTACAAAAACCCGTATGTATCTTGAAACGCTTGAAGAAATTTTGCCAGGCATTAAAGTTTATATAGACAGCGGAAACGGAATGCTAAAGCTTTTAAATTTAGAATAGGCAGGGGAGGGTATAATTATGGAAATAGTTAATAATCAAGAAGAAGGCAGAAAGCCTAAAAAAACTTTTGGTTTATTAGTTTCACTTTTAATAGTAATTGTTGCTTTTGTTATTGGGTTTAACATGTTTTTTGTTTCCGTGCCCGAAAACTACAGTGTTTCTATAAAGCGGTTCGATAAAGTTATTTCGGTATATTCAGAGCCGGGTTTGCATTTCAAGCTTCCAATTGATAGTGCAGTTTTTATTAAAAACAACGCAATAGTATATAATTTAAGCCCATCAGACGTGTTAACTTTAGATAAAAAAGCAATGACAGTTTCAAGCTATGCCGTTTGGCAAATTTATGACCCACTAAAGTTTTTGAAAACAGCGGGAACAGAAGGGGAAGCTGAACGCCGCCTTGATGCAACGGTTTACAACGCAATTAAAAACTTATTGGGAAGCATTGAGCAAACAGAAATAATTAGTATGCGTGGGCATGATTTGGAAAACAAATTAATCGAAAACGTTGCAGAGCAAATGGACTATTATGGAATTTTAGTTAAAGACATACGAATTAAACAATTCGACTTACCAACAGACAACAAAAATGCAGTGTATACACGCATGATTTCAGAACGTGAAAAAATTGCGGCACAATATCGTGCAGAGGGTAAAGAAGAAGCCGATAAAATCCGAAATACAATTCATAAGGAAAGTATGGAAATAGAATCTGAAGCAAAAGCTTCGGGGGCACGCATTATCGGTGAAGGCGAAAGCGAATATATGAAAATTCTTTCAAGAGCATACGGCGATTTACAACGTGCTGAATTTTATGAGTTTTTACGTACACTAGACGCTTTAAAAATTACAATGAAAGGTGATAAGACGTTAATTTTACCGATTGAATCACCGCTTACTAAAATGCTAACGGGGGAATAGACAAAAAGAAGGTGTTAGTATGGTAATTGGTACAAATGTTACAGCGATGTATGCACATCGTATGCTTGGTATGCATACATCATCTGCACAAAAATACTCACAATGGCTAACAACAGGGCGCAGAATAAACAGCGCCGCCGATGACCCTGCAGGAATGGCTATTGCCTCAAAAATGACAGCCCAAATTAGAGGGCTTAGAATGGCAAACCGAAACGTTCAAGATGCAATTTCTCTTATTCAAACAGCAGAAGGCGGATTAGGTGAAATACATTCAATACTGCAGCGGTTAAGCGAACTTTCAGTTCAAGCTGCAAATGGAACATATACGGATTCAGACAGAAAAAAGGCTAATATGGAATTTCAAGAGCTTTTAAAAGCTATAGACGGTATAGCAGGCACAACAGAATTTAATAAAGTTAAGCTTTTAAGCGGCGGCAAAGAAGCTTCAAACAGCAGTGAATTAACAGCATTTACAAGGCAAGTTTCTAATATAAGCTTTGAAGTTGAAGCGTTAGAAATGGCAAGCTTGGAATTAGAAATAAAAGAGTTTGGATTAGAAGCAAAAGACACTGAAAAAGACACTGAATTGGAAGATATTGAATTGGAAGAAGTACTTTTAGAAAATCTTACTTCTGCCACTTCCAACACTTCCAGCATAGAACTAGCAAATTTAGAAGCATTTACCAACAATGTTGAAAACAGCAATCAAATGTTTCAAGCAATAACAACGCCTAAAAGCACTTCTAATACTTCTAATAACAGTAGAGAAATTTACATACAGTCAGGCGCAAATGCAGGGCAAGGAATGTATATAACGCTTCCAAACATAAGTACAGATTCACTTGGGCTTAAAGATACAGGTATTGAAACAGAAGAAAAAGCACAGGAAGCAATTACAAAAACACAAAATGCAATAGATAAAGTTTCATCAAGTAGGGCAATTTTAGGCGCACAGCAAAACCGCTTAGAAAGAACATCTAACTATTTAGATATTTATGCCGACAACTTAGATGCGGCATTAAGCCGCATTGTTGATACAGATATGGCACAAGCTATGATGGGATTTGTTAAAAGCAACATTTTAGCTCAAGCTGCAACTTTTGTTCTTGCGCAGTCAAATAAAAATACAGAATCGTTATTAAAACTGCTTCTTAACTTCAATTAAATTTTACTTCAAACTTTGCCGAACGGTTTTTAATTGTTCGGCAAAGTGCTTTTTATGCAGAATATAGTTTTTTAATTTAATAATTACTAAATGTTTGAATGATGTTTGTTTTCTAATTGATATTCATGTTCATACTCATTCTTTAGAAAAAAGGCAAAGACCTTTCTTTATAAAAAGAAGTAAAGACTTTTTTCTTTATAAGTTGCTTTAGAAAATAAGCAAAGACCTTTCTTTATAAAAGAAGTAAAGGTTCTTCTTTCTTTTGAAAAGAAAGAAGCAAAGAAATGTGGGGGGTTGCGATTCCCCCCCATACCCCCTAAACGCTTTTAGAATCTTCTGTTTTTTATTTAGTATACTTATTTTAAGTATACTAAGCACATGTGATTATATAAATATGCTAAGATATAGTTAAGCGAGGTAACAATTCTAAAGGGAGGTAAAAAAGATGAAATGCGAATTTAATTACTGCATTTACTACAGCGACGGCATATGTACTTTGGAGGAAATACAAATTAATTCATTAGGAATATGCGATGAATGTATAATTGTTTCTGTTGGTAAAGACTATTTGGAAAAGGCTAGACAAAATCAATTGCAAGATATTAGGTATAGATGCCACATGACATTAATAAGAATTGTAAAGTAAAAAAACGGCTTCTTAGTTTGTATCTACGAGCCGTTTTTGCTGTTTAATCAATTATTTTACTTTTTATACCAGCATATCTTCGCAAAGTATTATTTTAGGTAAAAGATAAATTTTAATGGTATGCACGGAAATATTGGTCATATGACGAACCAAGCCAAGACCACCATGGACAGCTGTTACAATTAGCATAATCCTGCATATAAGTGTAACATCTATATTGATAGGCTATTCTGTCGTACATTTCCCCTGATGCACGGGTAGTGTATGGGTGTGTACATGCTGCATACGAAACCACATAAGAAGAAGCTTCTAAATTTTCAGACGCTTGGTTTGCCAAAAATTCTTGCTCTTCTTCATAAGTTTGGAAACCGTTAGCCGCTATAAATGCTATTCTTGTTAAAACTTCAGGCTCAACCTCTTCTACTGTGGTTACCATGATACTAGAACCATCTTCTTTGGTTATTGTAACAACAGGATTAGGGAACATATCGTGGTCAATTGAGCAATTTTCTTCATGCAAGCAATTTTCTTCATATTCATAAGCAAGTCCTTCAGTATTTGGAAACATTTCATGGTCAATCAAGCAATTTTCTTCATGCTCATAACCAACACTTTCATTGCATACAACGCCTTCTTCGGCGTATGTGTTTCCCATGCTTGCCGAAACCAAAAGGCATGTTGCAAGCACAAAAGCAAAAAGTTTCTTCATAACAAATACCTCCCAAAATAATATTTATCAGTATTTATAATGTAAATAGCCTTATGTATACCCAACTGATAATCTAATCATATACATATAATGTCATAATATCAAGTATTTTTTAACTTTTTAGTAAATATTTTTAGAAATTTTATCCATACATAATTGTTATATTAATTATATTGAAAATGAAAAACGGCTTCTTAGTTTGTATCTACGAGCCGTTTTTGCTGTTTAATCAATATTTCTATTTCCAACTAACATCATAGTTGCCGCTTGCGCTTTTAAGTTTTGTTATCATTGTGTATTTTTCGCCTTGTTCAGCGTCTAGCTGCTTTTTTTGTTCGCCGTTAGTGCCATGTTCAATAACAAATTCAAGAACAACGTTTTTGCTTGAATCTACTACTTTAAACAAAACATTCCCTTTTCTTATTGTTGAACGGCAATTAAATTCATAAACTTTGTCTTCTTTAACTTTCAGCCTGCGCCATAGAGTTCCGCTGCAACTTGTAAAAGATATTTTTTGGCTGTTTTTGCGGTCTCTTTTAATAAAAAACCATGCCCTTGTATTTTTTACCGTTGCTAAGCCATTTATATACAAAATATAAATAATAGTAACAACAACAAAAGTAATACGCATTATGCCAAAAACTAAATTCAAGCACATCGCCCCCTAAATTAATATGTAATCGGGCATTCAAATAAATTAGCAATATTATCAAGTGAGCCAAAAACAACAAGCCTGTCGCCGTTTTGTAATATATCGTTTGGAGTAATGTTTGGGTTTGAAATACCGTTTCTTGTAATTGTTAATATAGAAATACCATGTTTAAAGCGAACGCCCAATTCTAATATTGTTTTATTAACAAGCTGTTCTGGAAGGTTAGTTATAGAAATTTCACCTAAAACATTGCTGCCGAAAACATCAAGAATTAAAAAACGGTTTGAATCTCGTGAAAACATAATGTGGCTTGCAATTTGCCTAATAAGCCTATTTAAGTTATTATGAAAAAAAGGTATTTTTTTAAGTAGAAAAAGTGCAAAAGCAAATATAAATAAATATGCAAGAGAATGAATTACATTTTCTTGATTTCTTGTTGACATAGCTATAATAACGTTTAGAAGCGTTGAAACTATAACAACAGTAAATGTATAACCGAAAAGCATTGTAAGAGTTGCAAGCGACCGCCTTCTTCTTGAAGATAATATAGTTTCGCTTTCGGCCGTTGTAAAGCCGCTGTTTGTTAACATAGATATAACTTGAAACCTTGCCTTTTCAGCCGTCATTCCTGTTAGGCGAAATAACATTGTAAAAATTTCAATAATTGTTAAGTAAAGGCTAACAAAAGTAAGTAAAATTAAAACCGATGAATTTAAAGTCAACTTGCCCCTCCCCTTCCCGACATGTGAAAGCTTTTTATATATTATTAATTACGTATAGTTAATAGAAAAAGTTCAAAATAAGATTTATAAAGCTAACAAAATTAAAGTAATTCTTTAAAAGAAGTAATATATTTATCGCAACAGCCAATTATTTCATCTTTCCAACCATTAGCCCATTTATCTTCAACGCCAAAAACATAAAACCCAGCTTTTTTCGCCGTTTTAATGCAATAATATGCATCTTCAAAAATCGCTGTTTCAGAAGGCGTGCTTCCAAGCTGCTTTGTGCAAATTAAATAAATATCTGGCTTGCTTTTGTTTTGTCCCGCTTCTCTGCAAGTTATTGTAAAATCAAAATATTTTAAAACATCAAGTCTTTTTAATGCCGGTTCTGCCAAGTTTCTATCTGTTGCTGTTGCAAGAGCCATTTTTACGTTTTTAGATTTTAAAAATTCAAGATACTCTACAACATACGGCTTTAAAATAACCATATTTTTATATTTATCTTCCAAATTTTTATTTGCATATTCCAATATTTGTTCCGGCGTTTGTTCTAATTTAAAGTTACTAGATAAATAGTGCGCCGCTTCGTGCATTGTCATAGCTTCAATTGTTTGTTCAATATTTTCTGGGTAGTCCACATTTAGAAATTCTAAGCATTGTATGCCAATATTTTGCCAAACATGCATAGAATCTAAAATTGTTCCGTCCATATCAAAAATAGCACTTTTAAAATTCATTTAATCACCTCATGCACAACATTATAATACAAAATATCTCTAAATTCAAGCTTTAGCTATTATATGTTTTTTGCCTGCATTATACATAAAATGACGTTAAAATAATTATTTACTTTTATAAGCATAAGTGTTATTATTTTCTAAATTAAACAATTTAAGCGTAAATGGATTTTATCAAGCAACTAATATAATAAAAAAGGGCTTGGAGGTTTAAAAATGATTTCAAGAGGAAATAAAAACAAGTGGGCATTGTTTTTATGCTTGCTGGCAGGCGTTGTAATAGGCAGCATGATTGGACATTTTTTAGGTAGCTTCGAATATTTAAAATGGCTTACTTTTGGGGAAACCTTTGGCATAGACCAACCATTAACATTAAATTTAGGCGTTATAATTTTAAAGTTTGCACTAATGGTTAAAATTAACGTTGCCGGCATTATAGGAATTGTTATTTCAATATTCGCCTACTTAAAACTTTAATTCTTTTTTGCTCTATTTTTGCTTTAGGGGTACATTTTTAGAAGGGAGAAACAAAATAAATGTTTTCAAAAGATTTGGGGATAGACTTAGGAACCGCAAATACGTTAGTATTTATAAAAAACAAAGGAATAGTTGTTAACGAGCCTTCTGTTGTTGCAATTAATACGCATTCAAGAGAAGTTCTTGCCGTTGGCAATGAAGCAAAACAAATGATTGGGCGAACTCCCGGCAACATAATTGCAATTCGCCCTATGAAAGATGGAGTTATTGCAGATTTTGATACAACACAATCAATGCTTAAATATTTTATTTCAAAAGCATATAAAAAAGCACTTCTTTCCGGGCGGCCTCGTGTTGTTGTTTGTGTTCCTTCCGGGGTTACAGAAGTTGAAAAACGTGCCGTTATGGAAGCAACAGTTGCGGCAGGCGCAAGAGAACGTGATGCATATTTAATCGAAGAACCAATGGCAGCAGCAATAGGTTCGGGGTTGCCCGTAGAAGAACCAACAGGCAGTATGGTTGTTGATATTGGCGGAGGAACAAGCGAAGTTGCTGTAATATCATTAGGAGGAATTGTTACAAGCAAATCTTTGCGTGTTGCCGGAGATGAACTTGATGAACATATTGTAAACTATGTTAAAAAAGAATATAATCTTGCTATAGGCGAAAGAAGCGCCGAAGAAATTAAGTTAACAATAGGTTCTGTTTACGATTCAGACCGTAACTTAAATATGGGAATTAGAGGGCGAGATTTAATAACAGGCTTGCCAAAAACAATTGAAATTTCTTCCTATGAAATAAATATTGCAATATTAGAACCAATTAATGCAATAATAGACGCTATTAAATTTACGCTTGAAAAAACCCCGCCCGAACTTGCAGCAGACGTTATGGAATCTGGCATAATGTTAACAGGCGGAGGGGCATTAATAACAGGGCTTGACAAATTAATTACACACGAAACGGGAATGGCTGTTAGAATTGCAAACGAGCCACTAAATTGTGTTGCATTGGGAACAGGAATTGTTCTTGAACAGCTTCAAACGCTTAAAAACGTTTTAATAACTCCACGGAAGCTTAGAATGTAAAAAAATGGGTTAGGTGAATTATTTGGAATTTTTAGGAAAACACAAAAAAGCTTTTATAATTACAATGGTTGTTTTTTGCATTGGCATGGCGTTAATTTCTATTAAATATAGAGAAAAGCCAACAATATTAGAAGATGGTGCAGGCTATGTTGTTGCTCCTTTGCAAAAATATTCAACGGCAATTGGTTCATGGTTTTCCCAAAAGATTAATTTTTTAACTAATATTGCAGAAACAGAAAGAGAAAACAAAACTTTAAAAGAAGAACTTGCAGCAATTAAAGCAGAAAACGACAGATTAAGGCTTGTTGAAGAAGAAAATTTAAGGCTTTCGGCACTTTTGGAAATAAGCCAAAAACACCCAAATTACCCTAAAGTTGGAGCAAACATTATAGCAAAAGATGCAGGAAATTGGTACGATACATTTATAATAGACAAAGGCTCTAATGACGGGCTTCAAAAAAATATGGCTGTTTTGGCATCTGGTGGTTTGGTTGGGCGAATTATTGAATCTGGCGCAACATATTCAAAAGTTATATCATTAATTGACGACACAAGTTCTGTAAGCGCCAAAAGCATTAGAACAAACGACATTGGTATAGTTAAAGGCGACATGACACTAATGAATGAAGGGCTTTGCCGCATGGAATATATTGAAATTAGCGCAGAACTCTTGGCAGGAGATGAGCTTGTAACGTCCCATTTAAGTGATATATACCCACCAGGGCTTCCTATAGGCTTGGTAACTTCTGTTTCAACAGACCCAAAAGGGTTTACAAAGCATGCAATAGTTAAGCCGTTTGTTGATTTTAAACATATGGAAGAAGTTTTAGTTATTACAGAAGTGTTTTTGCCTCTTGATGAAAAGCTAGAAAAGGAGTAGAGGTGCTGTGCGAGCTATTGTTACCTTTTTCGTTATACTCCTAAATTTTATATTGCAATCCACATTGTTTGAACATATAGAAATTATAGGCATTAAGCCCAACACGGCAATAATTATAGTTGTTTCATACGCAATGCTTAGAGGCGACCTTGAAGGAGCAATTATTGGCTTTTTTTCTGGGCTTTTGCAAGATATTTTTTTTGGACGTTTTATTGGGCTATATTCCCTTTTAGGAATGCTAACAGGCTATTTTTGCGGCAAGCCTTTTAAAAATTTTTATAGCGAAAATTTCATTTTACCTTTATTTTTAGTTGCCGTTAGTATAATAGGGTACGAATTTGCGTTCTATTTTTCAAGCTTTTTATTTAGAGGAAAAGTTGACTTCTTCTATTATTTTGGAACAATAATTTTACCCGAAGCAGCATATAACACAATTCTTTCAATTCCAATATACCGATTAGTATATGCAATTAACGATAAAATTTGCGAATTTGAAAGAAAAAATCGCAAATTATTTTAAAATAACTTAATCGCAAATAGAAGGGGAGGTTAATTTTGGAACAAAAATTTTGGCGTAAAGTTGTTAATTTTATAACTAATAGGTTGCTTATATTGTTTATAACTACAGCTTTATCATTTTACTTTTTGGTAGTTAAGCTATTTACATTGCAAATAGTTGAAGGCGAATCGTATCAATCGTTTTTGCAGCTTACAACAACAAAAGAAGTTACAATTAATGCGCCTCGTGGAACAATCCACGATAGATACGGAAGACCCCTTGCAATTAACGAATCGGCGTACACAATTAAAATAGACCCCAACGTAATTGGAAAAGGAGATATTAATTCGGCGCTATATGACTTAATTTTGCTTCTTGAAAAAAACGGCGAAAAATACGTTGACGATTTCCCAATTTCTTTGCACGAACCATATGTTTTTCTATTCGATGACAACAAAGAAAGAGAAAAGGACTGGAAAGAAAATATGGTTGTTGATGAAAACTTAACCGCACCAGAAACTATAGAATTTTTAAGAAAAAAATTTGAAATTGACGAAAACTTAAGTTCCCTTGAAGCAAGAAAACTTTTGTCTTTAAGAAGTGCAGTTTATATGCAGCGCTATCGCAAACACGAACATATTACAATATGTTTTGATGTTAAAAGCGAAACCGTTGTTTCTATAGAAGAAAATAACGATAAGTTTACAGGAATTTATGTAGACGTTGACTTTTTAAGAAACTATCCTCAAGGCAAATATTTTTCCCATATAATTGGATATATTAGAGCGTTGAATAAAAAAGAAGAGCTTGAAATGTTTGGCGAAGGCTATTCGTATTACGATATAGTTGGAAAATCTGGCATTGAGATGGCATTCGAACGTGAATTAAGCGGAACTAAAGGAAGCAAAGTTGTAGAAGTTACAAATCTTGACAAGCAGCTTAGAACACTAAAAGTTAACGAACCAATACAAGGAAGTAAAATATTTTTAACACTTGATGCTGAGCTTCAAAAAAAAGCTTACGACATTTTAGAAGAAACTTTAAAAGAAGTTTTGGTAAATAAATTAAGCGGTCTATCTTCAAGAGAAGCGCCAATTACACAAAAGCAATTTTTTAAATCTTTAGTTAATTGCAACACAATATCTTTGCAAGATATTTTTTCCTCTTTAGAAGAAAGCTATTCAAATAGTGTTAAGCAATATGTATTGGGTGTTTTGCCTAATGCACAAATTAAAACAAAAGAAGAAATTGATAACGTTAAAGAAATAATTGAAGAAGGCATTGAATCTGGAAGTATAACACCGCTTCAAATGATTTTAACAATGCACGAACAAAAACTTATACCAGAACGAGAAGATTATATAGAACGTATTAAATTAGGTAAAATTACAACGCTTCAAGTTATTTTAGATAGTTTAAACGAAGGAATAATAACTCCCCAAATGACAAATCTTGACCCTTGCACAGGTTCTGTTGTTGTTTCAGATGTTAATAATGGCGATGTTTTAGTTGCTGTTTCTTATCCTTCTTTCGATAACAATCAGTTTGTAAATACATTTAACAATGAATATTACCGTAAATTAAATGAAGACCTAACAAGACCAATGTACAACAGACCATTTTCAGAGCAAAGAGCGCCCGGTTCAACTTTTAAAATGATTACGGCAATTGCTGCTTTAGAAAAAGGTGTTGTTAACCCAAGCACTTTAATTTATGACCAACATACATTTACAAAAGCAGGCACGCCAACAACAAGCTGTTGGTCTTCCGGTTCGCATGGTTCGGTTAACGCTGCAACAGCTCTTGAAGTTTCATGTAACTACTATTTTTGTGAAGCTTCATACATTATGGGTAACTCAAAAAGCGGAAATCAATTTGATAGTATTCGTGCTTTAAATGAATATATGATAGCTTTTGGGCTAAACGAAGCAACAGGCGTTGAAATAGGAGAAAGAAACAAAAATTTAGAAGAAGGAATGCTTGTTATTTCTTCTCCCGAATATAAAAAATACTTGTGGGAACTATACAACCCAAATCAGCCAAACCATCAAGATGCAAATTGGTATGATGGCGATACCGTTAAAACTTCTATTGGGCAAGCAAAAAACAACTATACATCCGCAAATATGGCAAAATATATAGCAACGCTTGCAACAAAAGGTGTAAGATATAAATTTCATCTTTTAGATAAAATTGAAACGCAAAAAGGAGAATTAGTTGAACAATATAGCCCAATTGTTGAAACTATTGTTAAAATATCACCTGAAACTTTAAAAACTGTATATGATGGTATGCTTTTAGTTACAGAAGGAACACGGGGAACAGCGAAAGAAGTGTTTAAAGATTTTCCTGTTCGTGTTGCAGGAAAAACAGGAACAGCTGAAGAAAACAAGCTAAGAAACGACCATTCATCATTCGGCGGTTTTGCACCTTTTGAAGACCCACAAATATCTATTTATGTTATGATGCCATATGGCGATACAAAAACAACTATAGCGCCGGCATCTCAAGTTGCCAAAAAGGTTATTGCCGAATATTTAAGGCTTGATAAACAAGCGGATAAAGGGGAAGAAACCAATGTAATTTCTCCTTAACAAAACTAAAAACTTTAGGAAACCGAAGGCTTTAGGGGGGTAAAGTTATGGCAGGGGAAAATGTTGTTGTTTTTAAAGGCAAAAAAAACGGAATTACAATTTTGCTTGACGACAAAACAGAGTTTGAACAAGTTAAAACAATTTTTGGCAAAAAAGTTATAGATGCAAAAAAGTTTTTTATGGGTGCTGAAGCAAGCATTTCATTTCAGGGCAGAACTTTATCTGAAGACGAAGAAGCCGAACTTTTAAATATTTTAACAAAAGAATCGGAACTTAAAGTTTCATATGTTAGAAAAGAAGAAAAACCGCCTACCAATATAGTTGAAGATTTTATAAGCAGCATTAGCGCAAAAATGAAAAAGCCTATGGAACAGCAAATAGGTTGGGAGGTTATGACAAGCTTTCATAGCGGAAGCTTGCGTAGCGGGCAATCTATTAAATATCCCGGTTCGGTTGTTGTTGTGGGTGATATAAACCCCGGAGCAGAAGTTATTGCAGAAGGAAACGTTATTATTTTGGGAACCGCAAGGGGAGTTGTTCATGCAGGTTGTAGCGGAAACACAAGCTGCTACGTTTGCGCCCTTTGCCTAAGACCAATTCAACTTAGAATTGCCGACATGATAACGCATATTCCATACAGTTTTTTGGAGAAAAATAAAGAAAATAATTCACCATCGTATGCCTATATTAAAAACGATAAATTATATATTGAACCGCTTATTTAGATTGCAATTAATCTTAAAATGTTGAAACATAGCTTTTATTGGCATAATTTGCTTCAAAAATATAGTGCATTATAAGGTATTTTTTGTTAATATAGTTATAGACATAAGTTTAGGGGGAAAAATTAATGAGTGAGGTCATTGTTATAACTTCAGGTAAAGGCGGCGTTGGCAAAACAACTTCTTCTGCAAATATTGGCACAGGTCTTGCTGCAGAAGGCAAAAAAGTAGTTATGGTTGATGCCGACATTGGGCTTAGAAATCTTGACGTAATATTAGGTCTTGAAAATAGAATAGTATATGATTTAATTGATGTTGTCGAAGGAAATTGCCGCCTAAAACAAGCTTTAATTAAAGACAAAAGATTTGATTCATTATTTTTGCTTCCGGCAGCCCAAACAAAAGATAAAACCGCTGTTAATCCGGAGCAAATGTTTAAGCTTTGCCAAAGTTTAAAGGAAGATTTTGAATACATAATAATTGATTGCCCGGCAGGCATCGAGCAAGGCTTTAAAAACGCAATAGCTGGTGCCGACCGTGCCGTTGTTGTAACTACTCCTGAAGTTTCTGCCGTGCGTGATGCCGACAGAATAATCGGTTTACTTGAAGCAAGCGAATTAAATAACCCAATGCTTGTATTAAACCGAATTAGAATTGATATGGTAAAACGTGGTGACATGATGTCGTTAGACGACGTTACAGACGTTTTAGCAATTGATGTTTTGGGAATTGTTCCCGACGACGAATCTGTTGTTATTTCCGCAAACAAAGGGGAACCAACTGTTCTTGATGAAAATTCAAAAGCAGGACAAGCATTTAGAAATGTAACAAAAAGATTGCTTGGCGAAAACGTACCTTTGATGGAATTGAATGTTGAAACTAGTATTTTTGAAAAAATTAAAAAACTTTTCCGTTTCGGAAATTAAAGGAATGTGGGAAATATGGAATTACTTAATCTTTTTCCTAGGAAAAATGCTTCCAAAAACATTGCAAAAGATAGATTGAAGCTTGTTTTAATCCACGACCGTGTTAATTGTTCAACGCAGCTTTTAGAAATGCTAAAAGTAGATATAATTAAAGTTATTTCTAATTATATGGAAATTGATGAAGAAGAACTTGATATCCAAATTTCTCAAACATACTCAGACGCACTCGGACAAAGCGTTCCAATGTTGTGTGCAAACATTCCGATTCGTTCTATGCGGAAAACTCAAGTTAGATAAATTATCGGTTAACATATTTTTTATAAATAAAAATTGCTGTGCTAAAAGTTTATTGTATAAAATGCGCTTTGGCAGCAATATTGAGTAGTCAAGTTGAAAAAACTGAACTTGACTTTTTTTAAATAGGTTTTTAAGAAAGGTTTTTGATAATGAGAAGGAATCTAAAGTCTTTCGACTTTTTGCTTTTGTTTTTGGTTTGTGCGGTTTCAATTTTTGGAATTGTTCTTATTAATAGCGCAGCATATAATTCAGCAGTACTTGGTATTTCAAACTTTAGTTATTCTCAATTAATTTGGTTTATTTCAGGGTTAATTTTATTGCTTTTGGCAGCATTTATAGATTATCATTTTATTTGTAAATTTTATATTATTTTTTATATAATAAATACTTCGCTTTTGGTTGCCGTTATAATATTAAGCAACAGTTCGGTTGCAAGGTGGTTAAGTTTTGGGGAGGTTGGTATACAACCTTCCGAATTTTCCAAAATTTTTACAATTATTTTTCTGGCAAAAATTATTGACAAATATCAAAAGTCAATTAATAATATAGCTGTGCTTAGCTGTATTTTAGCAAGCACTATAATAACATTTATTTTGGTTAACAAACAGCCATCGCTTTCTGCAAGCCTTGTTATTTTGGCAATTTTAACTGCTATTTTGTTTGTTTCAAAAATAAATTATAAATACGTTTTAGTAATGTTTGGCTTGGGCGTTCCAATAATTGTTGCAATTTGTCAAGATGCCGTAAGAACGCCTCATATTTTTGTAGATAAAATATTAACAAGTTACCAAATAGGCCGTATTACTTCATGGTTAAACCCCAACGAAAGCGACCCACTATATTATCAAACGCTTCATTCAATTCGCGCAATTGGTTCCGGGCAGCTTGCCGGAAAAGGATTAAATAGCGGAACTTTAACTCAAATAAATTATGTTCCCTATGCACACAATGATTTTATTTTTTCGGTTTTAGGGGAAGAATTTGGCTTTATAGGCTGCGTTTCGCTTTTGGTTGTTATGCTTTTTATAGTTTGCAAATGCTTGTTTATTGCCCATAATTCAGTCGATTTAATAGGCAGAATTATTGCTTCTGGAGTTGGGGCTATGATTGCTTTTCAAACATTTGTTAATGTGGGAGTTGCAACAGGGCTTTTAACAAATACAGGAATGCCTTTTCCGTTTGTTAGTTATGGAGGAAGCTCTATGTGGGTTTGCATGATTGGAATTGGGCTTGTAATTAACGTTTCAATGTCAAGGCACCGTTCGGTCTTTAGAAACGGAAGGGAGGATGAAAAAAATTGAACATAGCTTTTATTGCACATGATAATAAAAAGAAATTAATGGAAAATTTATGCATTGCATATAGAAATATATTAAGTAAACATAACCTGTATGCAACAGGAACAACAGGTCGGCTTATCGAGGAAGCAATTAATTTGCCTGTTAACAAATATTTGGCAGGTCATCTTGGGGGCGAACAGCAACTAAGCGCTCAAGTTGCACTTAATAATATCGATTTAGTTATATTTATGCGTGACCCGTTGTCGCAAAAGCATTACGAACCGGATATTAACAGTTTGTTAAGGCTTTGTGATATACACAACATTCCTCTTGCAAGCAATTTAGCAACAGCAGAAGCTTTGCTTTTGGCGCTTGATAGAGGGGATTTTGATTGGCGAGCTATAATTAAATAAGGGGAATTAATTTTGAAGCTTTTTAAAATTTTAATTTTAATTTTATTACTAGGATTATGCGGCTGTACAACTAAAGAGCAAGCGGTAAATTCAACCCAAGCTAAAGCAAAACGTATAATTTCAACATCTCCAAGTAACACCGAAATTTTAGTTGGGTTAGGGTTATCTGAAAAAATTATTGCAGTCGACACATTTTCAGAAGACGTTGAAGGCTTAGGTGAAAACGTTGTTTATATGGATTTTCAATATAGCGCAAACGCCGAACAATTAATTAGCTTAAAACCTGATGTTATATTTGCTTCCGAAATAAATACGCTAATTTTAACAAAAAGCGTTGAAGAAGCTTTACAAAATGCAGGTATTAATGTTGTAAACTTAAAAACGCCACAAACTATAAATGAAATATATGAACAAATCGAACAACTAGGGACGCTAACCAAAACAGAAGATAAAGCCCAAGAAATGATTGAACAAATGCAGCAAACAATTTCAAATGTTGAAGAAGCTGTTTCAAAAATTCAAAATAAAAAAACAGTATATTTTGAAATATCGCCGGCACCCGAATTATATTCTTTCGGCTCAAATACGTTTTTAAATGAGTTGCTTGAAAAAGCAGGGGGAACTAATATTTTTGCTGAAAAATCTGGTTGGCTTGCCGTTAATGAAGAAGCTGTTTTACAAGCCAACCCAGATGTTATATTAACAAATATTCCATACGACCCGCCCGAAATGCATGTTTCATATATAGATAAAAACAGCCCGTTGTTCGAAATTCCTTCAAGAAAACATTGGGACAATATAAATGCAGTTAAAAACGAAAAAATTGCTTTGCTTGACGCAAATATAACAAGTAGACCTTCCCAAAATGCAGCTAAAGCTATTTTGGAAATATTTGAAGCAATATACCCCGAATTTGAAACGTCTGAAACATCTGGAATACAAAAAAATGAGTTAAAGAAGTAAAGATGAAAAGAATAAATATAAAAGCTGTTAAATTCTTAATCTTAATTGCCGTTGCAATTTTAATAATTTGTTTGGGTGTAGCAATTGGAACTGTTAATGTTTCTGTTTTGGATATTTTAAAAACAATATTTAAAAAGCTTTTAGGCATGGGCAGCCAAAGTTTGGAAACAGATATAATTTTAAACATTAGACTTCCCCGTGTGCTTTTAGCTTTTTTAGTTGGCGCTTCGCTGTCTGTTGGAGGAGTTGTTATTCAATCTGTTTTAAAAAACCCTCTTGCAACACCCTATACAATAGGCGTTTCGTCTGGGGCTTCTTTAGCTGTTAGCATCGTAATTATTTTGGGTATTTCCGTTCCGTTTTTGGGCGTTTTTTTTAAGCCAATTGTTGGCTTTTTGGCGGCAATAGCTTCCGTTTTTTCAATTATAGCGTTTACATATGCAATAGATAAAACAACAACAAGCAACACTATAGTTTTAACCGGTATGGTAATTTCGCTTTTTTATAGCTCAATACAAACACTTATAACAGCAATTTCTCATAGCGACATAAAGCAAGTTATATTGTGGCAAATGGGTTCTTTTGGGCTTAGGGGATGGGAATTTGTTTTTGTAATATTCCTATTTTTCATATTTGGGGTTTTTTTGTTAATGTTTCTAGCAAAAGAACTTGATGTTTTAACGTTCGGCGACGACCAAGCTAAATCTATTGGCGTTGAAGCAAAAAAGGTTACAATTTTGCTTTTAACTGTTTCGGCAATTTTAACAGGGGCTTCTGTTGCAGCTTGTGGAATAATTGGCTTTGTAGATTTAGTAACTCCATACATTGCAAGGCGTATTTTCGGCTCTAAGCACATTTATGTTGTGCCTTCATCTGCAATTATTGGGGGTAGCATAATGGTTTTGGCAGATTTAATTTCAAGAACAGCAATTTCTCCGGCAGAACTTCCCGTTGGAGCTGTTACAGCTTTTATAGGTGCGCCATTTTTCGGATATATTTACTTAATTCAAAATAAAAGGGGATAAAAATGCTAGAAATTAAAAATGTTTTTGCAAGCTATGGCAACGCCCAAGTTTTAAAAGATGTTTCTTTTAGCGTTAAAAAAGGGAACAGGCTATCTATAATAGGGGCAAATGGTTGCGGTAAAACAACACTTTTGCGTATAATTAGCGGATTAATGGAATATAAAGGAGAAGTTGTTTACAACGGCAATTCTATTAAAGCTATAAAAAACCGTAAACATATAGCAAGAAAAATTGCTCTTTTAACCCAAACAACAAACGTATATTTTCCATACACAGTATTTGAAACCGTTGCTTTTGGGCTATATTCAAGAAATAAAAGCACTTTTGGAACGCTATCCTCTATAGAGCGTGATTTTGTGCTTAAAACAATTTGCGATGTTGGGTTAATTGATGAAAAAGACAAGCTTGTTTCTCAATTGTCGGGGGGGCAGTTTAGGCGTGTATTTTTAGCTAGAGCGTTTGCCCAAAACCCTGATGTTTTGCTTTTAGATGAACCTACAAACTATTTAGATATAAAATGCCAATACGATTTTTTAGAACAAATTAACTATTGGGCAGCAAATAACGATAAAATTATTATTTGCGTTATGCACGACTTAAACCTTGCCGCCGAATTTTCAAAAGATGTTTTAATGCTTAATGCCGGAGTGGCTACTTATTTTGGAAAAATTAACGAACTTATGCACAAAGACGAACTTTCGCAAGCTTTTAATATAGACGTTAAAAGTATTATGATTAATTTGCTTAAAAAATGGGAAGCTTAAACTCCTCGCCTAAGGCGGAGAGCTTAAGCTTTAAGGGGATGAATTTGCATATTATCTTCCTTAACAATTTTAAAAATTTCTGCCGTATAAACGGCATCGTTAAGCGCATTATGAAACATTTCGCTTGTATCAAGCTTAAAGCTTTCAACGGCACTTTTAAGCCCTATTCTCATACCTTGCGGTCTTGCCAAATGCTTTGAAGCCAAATTTTGAACATTAACATAACTTTTAGGAAGCAGCGTTAAATCAAGCCCATAATATAAAGCATTTCTTGTTAGCTCTTTTATATCGTTTCCGCCCCAAACACACAAAATATTTTCATTACCACTTATAAAATTAGTAAATTCATAGTATACTTCGGAAAACGTCTTTTGTTCTTTTAGCTTTTCTTCTGTAAGACATGTAATTTTTTCAACAACGGGGTGAATTTTATTGTATATTAAAGGTTTAATTAAAAAATCTTTTTTATCAATTATTTCAAGGTTTAAATCCATTTTAACAGCGCCAATTTGTATTATTTCAAATGGGCAGTTTTCAACTGGCTCTGTTTTTGTTCCGTCTTCAAAAGTATATGATTGATTGAATTCAAAATCTATTACTATATACATATGCGCTCCTTTGTCTCAAAAAGTTCTTAGCATCTTAATAAATATGTAAAAAAATACGATATAAATTATATAATAACACAAAACAAGTTAAAAGCAAAATAATTAATAAGCTAAAACGAAAAGAGGTTGTGGGATGATAAAAATAATGCTTGCCGATGCCGATGTTGAAAATATTAAAAATTTTAAAACTTATATTAAAATGTCGTTTCCGGAATTTAAAAATGTTGTATCCGTTTCAGACATTTCCAAAAATATTTTAGAAATAGTAAAATTGCATTCTCCAAAGCTTATAATTGGCGATATTAGATTTTTTGGTATAAACAGCGTTGAAACTATTAGAAATATCCATGAAAAATATGAAGATATTTTGTTCATTATATATGGAGCATATAAAGATTCTGAATATATAAAACATTCGCTTGAATTTGGCGTTGTAGATTATATGTTTAAACCTGTTAAACCAACCGATTTTCATAGAAGCTTTTTAAAGGCTTTAGAAACTTTCGATAGAATGGAACAAAAAAAGAAAATAGAAAGCGAATATGCAGAAAGCTATAAAAAAAATATGTTAATGTTTGAAAATATTTTTGTAACAAACATTTTAAGCGGAAATTTAGATAAAGAAGAAGAAATAATCGGCAGCATGAAATATTTTAATATAAATTTAACTCCTAAATACAGAGTTTTTGTCGCTAGAATAGACCATTTTAAAAAAATTATTTTAACACTTGACGAAATGGAAAAACAAGTTTTATCATATAAAATTTATGAAATAATTTCTGATGGATTGGTAGAATATAAACATAAAGTTCATTTATGCAGTTTAAATTCTGTTGTTGTAATAGTTGGGGGAAGTTATAGCTTAGAAGAAATAATTGAACTTTGCGAAAAGCTTAAAGAGGAAATTTTTAATAAGGCAAATATAAAAATTACAATCGGAATCGGGCGTGCATATGAAAACGTTTTGGATATTGCAACATCTTTTAGAGAGGCAAACGGCGCATTAAGATATAAATTTAATATAGGATATAATACGGTTATCCCAATTCAATATGTTGAACCGCTAAATAAAATAACATACAAATACCCCCTTGAAAGGGAAGAAAGACTTGTTTACGCTGCTGTTGTTGGGGAATATGAATATTGCATTAAGCTTTTAAAAGAAATTTTAGATTCACTTAAACAATGCGCTCCAATACCAAAAAATCTTTTGCCGAAGATTATTATGGATATTTTAATTTCAATAAGCCGTTATGCAACAGAACAAAATTTGCCTGTTCATAATCATTTTACAACATTTTTTCCTTCAAAAGAAGTTTTAGAATTAAAAAATATTGATGAGGCATATAAATATTTGTCTGCATCATTAAAAAACTTTTGCAAATATATACTTGAAATGAGAAATGAAAGCAATATTGAAATAATTAAAAAAGCTAAAGATTACTTAGAAAAAAGATACTTTGAATCATTTAATTTATCTAAAATTGCATTAGGGGTTGGAACAACACCCGAATATTTAAACAAAATTTTCCTTGAACTTGAGAGAAAATCAATACTTGAATATACAGTTTTACTTAGACTTGAAGAAGCAAAAAGATTAATGCGCGAAACAAAGTTTGGAGATGATGTAGTTGCCGTTAGAGTTGGGTATGATGATGAAAAACATTTTAAATCTGTTTTTAAGCAAATTGTTGGGGCTAGCGTTTCAGAATATAGGGCTAAAAATAGTTTAGTTAAGCCTTAACCTATTTACAAAAAAATACTTTCATGGTATAATTTTGCGAAAATAAAAAAATTTTGGAGGTTGTAAAATGAAACACATAAAAACTTTGTCAGCCAAGCTGCATCAAAACACAATAACTAAAGGTGGTTGCGGAGAATGCCAAACATCATGCCAATCTGCATGTAAAACATCATGCACCGTTGCAAACCAAAGTTGTGAAAAGAAAGTATGATTCATAAATTCTCAATGAACGGCAAAAATATTGTGCTTGATGTAAACAGCGGCGCTGTTCATATTGTTGATGACGTTGTATTTAAAATTTTAGATTTTTACGAAAAAAACAACATAGACGAAATAGTTTCAGAATTGTCTGTTTATAATTTCAGCGAAGCTTCTGTTAGGGAAGCTTTTTTAGAAATTGAAGCATTAAAACAACAGGGGCTTTTATATTTTAACGATGAATACGCAAGAGAATATGCACAAAATATGACAAAAGCCCAAAATGACCTACCTATAGTTAAGGCACTTTGTCTACATATTGCCCATGATTGTAATTTAAAATGTAAATATTGCTTTGCCGAAGAAGGCGAATACGGCGGAAAACGTACGCTTATGAGCTTTTCTGTTGGCAAGGCGGCAATTGATTTTATATTACAAAATTCGGGCAATAGACAAAATTTAGAAATAGATTTTTTTGGGGGCGAGCCGCTTTTAGCTTTTGATGTTGTTAAAGAAATTGTTGAATATGCGAAAGAACAGGAAAAGAAATACAACAAAAACTTCCGCTTCACATTAACAACAAACGGTTTGCTTTTAGATTCGGAAATTATACAATATGTTAACAAGAATATGGAAAATGTTGTTTTAAGCATAGATGGACGCAAAGAAGTTAATGATAATATGCGTGGAAGCGGGACTTATGATGCCATATTGCCCGGCTTTTTAAAGGTTGCAGAAAGTAGGGAAAAATATTATGTTCGTGGAACGTTTACAGCCGAAAACTTAGACTTTAAAAACGATGTTTTACATTTAGCAGAGCTAGGTTTTAAACAAATTTCGGTTGAACCTGTTGTTTCCGATTGTAATGCGCCCTATAGCTTAAAAGAGCAACATTTGCCTTTTCTTTTTGAACAATACGAGCAGCTTGCAAAAGAAATGCTTGAAAAAGACTTTAACTTTTTCCACTTTATGGTCGACTTAACAGGCGGGCCATGCATAACAAAAAGATTAACAGGTTGTGGGGCAGGAAGCGAATATTTAGCCGTAACGCCCGAAGGTGATTTATACGCTTGCCATCAATTTGTTGGAAAAGATGAATTTAAAATGGGAAACGTCTATGAAGGTATAACCAATTTTGAAAAACGAAAACTTCTTAAAAACCTTAATGTGTATGCAAATGAACAATGTAAAACCTGTTTTGCAAAATTTTACTGCAGCGGGGGATGCGCCGCAAACGCTTATAATATAAACGGTGATGTTTTAAAGCCATACGAAATCGGCTGTGAATTGCAGCGAAAAAGAGTTGAGTGCGCATTAATGATTAAGGCAGCAAGAAGTGACATTTAAACTGTTATATTATAGTCGTTGACAAGTTTTTATATGACTTATATAATTAAATTAGTGCTTTTGCTGGAACTGTTATCGGAATAAATATTCCTTTAGAAAAAGACCATGCTAATAAAAGCAATGTATAAATCAAAAATAAAAATCCGAACCAGTGATGGTAAGGTTGCCTAATGAAGCAAAAGTTCTTCATTGTGGCACGGGAACAACACGCACCTTATCTACGTTAATTAGGCTTAATGCAGGCTTATGCTTGTAAGAGTTATATGTTCTGAGTTTCGCCTATATGGTAAAAAGGAACTCCAAGCCTCCAGAAGGGTTATATGTCAAAAGGCACGGAAGCACGCAAGCCTTAGTTTGTGTGAGTGTTCACTATATTAAATTTCAAATATATAATAACTGCTATGCAGAACTTTTCTATTAGTAAGACCATTAAAGATAAAGAACACAAAGGAGGAAAAATGCCGATGAAAGGCAAAAGTGTTGCAATTCTTGTTTCAATAGTTGCTTTTGCAGTTTTAATAAATTGCTTGGCATATTTTGGAATAGATATTAGCGGCTTTTCTAAAGCACCAGAAACTCAACAAGTTGAAAGCACGGAACAGCCTGAAGATGCGGAAACAACCGAAACGCCAGAAGCAGCAGACGAAACGGCAGAAAATATCGAAACACCCGAAAATACAGAAAACGCAGAAACAGCTGAAAATGTAGAGGCAACTGAAAGTACAGAAACAGCTGAAAATACAGAAAATGCAGAAATAGTTGAAAATACAGAAACACCAGAAACAACTGAAACAGTAGAAACCCCAGAAGTAGTTAAACCTTCTAAAAAACTATTTGGTATTCAAAATATTAAACAAGGCCTAGATTTAAAAGGCGGCGTTGCAATAGTTTATGAAGCCGATAAAGCTAATCCAACAACAGAAGAACTTGATTCTGCTAAAAAGTTAATTCGTGGAAGATTAGATAGAAAAGGCTACACAGAAGCAGAAGTTGCAATTCAAGGCACAAACCGCTTAAGCGTTGATATTCCTGGCGTTGGCAATGCAGAAGAAGCAATTTCAGATATTGGCAAAACAGCAATGCTATACTTTGCAGATATAGAAGGCAACATACTTTTAACAGGCGAACACGTGCAAAACGCAACAAAACAAGCAGCTTCAAGCAAAGCAACAGGCGGAGCAGGCGGTGGCATTGAAATTGCACTTTCGTTTACCCCTGAAGGAACAACTCTTTTTGAAGAAGCAACAGGAAATAACGTTGGAAAACCAATATATATTCTTCTTGACGATGCAATTTTATCTGCACCTAGCGTTTCTTCAAAAATTTCTGGCGGAAACGCTGTTATAACAGGCAGTTTTACTCCACAAGAAGCAGAAGAACTTGCAGCTTTAATTCGTTCGGGTAATCTTCCATTCAACCTAAACGTTATAAGCATGAAAAATGTTGGCGCAAGACTTGGGCAAAATTCTTTGGCAACAAGCTTAAATGCAGGACTTATAGGCTTTGGATTAGTTCTTCTTTTTATGCTTATTATGTATAGATTGTTAGGAGCTATAGCAGATGTTGCGTTGTTTATATTTATAGGGTTAGAACTTGTTGCTTTAAGCCTATTTGGAATAACGTTAACACTTCCTGGTGTTGCCGGCATTATTTTATCTATTGGTATGGCGGTTGACGCAAATATTATTATATTTGAACGTGTTAAAGAAGAACTTGCTTCGGGAAGGTCTGTGCGTTCTGCAATAGATTCGGGCTTCTCTCGTGCTTTCCCAGCAATTTTAGACGGAAACGTTACAACACTTATTGCTGCAGCCGTTTTATTTTGGCTTGGAACAGGCCCAATTAAAGGCTTTGCACAAACACTTGCAATAGGTATTATTATTTCTATGTTTACAGCTTTATTTATAACAAGAATTATGCTTAAAAATTTGGTTGGAACAGGCGTTGTAAGCCCTAAACTTTATGGCGCTGCTAGCAATAAAAAGGAGGCTTATTTATGAAAATAATAGAAAACAGAAAAAAGTTTTTCATAATTTCTGCTGCTATCATTTTAATTGGAATAGGCTTTATGATTGCAAACTATGCATCAGGAAAAGACGGCTTTAATTTCGACGTTGAATTTTCCGGCGGCACAGCTATCCAATTAAATTTAGGCACAGATTTTAATAATAGTGATATAGCAGCAATTATTTCAGAAACAACAGGGTTAACAAGCTCTCAAATACAAAGAATAGTTGGAACTAATGAAGTTAACATTAAAATTAAAAATGTTGACCAAGATTCAAGAATTAAACTTATTAGTGCGCTTGAAGAAAAATATGGGCAAGGCATATTGCTTGGAATGGAAGATGTTAGCCCAACAGTTAGCACCGAAATGCAACGCTCTGCAATATTAGCGTTTACGCTTGCTTGCGCTGCAATTTTAATTTATATAACCATTAGATTCAAAGATTTTAAAGCTGGAACAAGCGCAATTATAGCTTTAGTACACGATGCTTTAATTGTCTTGGCAGCATATGCAATTTTACGTATACCGGTTAATACAGCGTTTATAGCTGCTATTTTAACAGTTTTGGGTTATTCTATTAATGCAACAATCGTTGTTTTTGATAGGGTGCGTGAAAATAAGCGCCTTTTACGCAAAGAAGGAAACGCAGCTATTATAGATGTAAGTGTTTCTCAAACACTTCGCCGTTCTGTATATACATCATTAACAACACTTTTAACAATTACTTGCCTATATGTATTAGGCGTTACTTCAATAAAAGACTTTACATTGCCAATAATTATAGGTATTGTTTGCGGGACATATTCCTCTGTTTGTCTTGCTGGCTCTTTCTGGTTTGTTTTAACAGAAAAAAAATAAATATTTACCCTCGTTCTTTTACTTAATTGAACGGGGGTATACTTTAAGGAGAATTGTTTGTTATGAGGCTTATTGGCATAAATAATTTAAAACCAAACGAAAAGCTTGGGCTTTCAATTTTTACTCAAGATGGCGCTGTTTTGTTGCCAGCTAACGCCGTTATTACAGAGAATTATATAAATAGGCTAAAAACTTTAGGTGTTCATTCATTATATGTTGAAGATGAATTTTTTGAAGATGTTGTTATTAAACCGGCATTAAAAGAAGAAACAAAAGCTTTTGCATTAAGTGCAATGACCGGCGTTTTTAATTGCCTTGGAACTAAAAAACCTATAAATGAAGCTGCACTTATGAAAACAACCAAAGAAATTTCAGAAGATATTGGGCTTACAATTAAAGAACCAATTAATATTACAAATATGTTCGCCGTTAAAGACGAACGCTGTCACCACGCTGTTAACGTTGCAACTATTGTTGCTGCAGTGTGTTCAAGTTATTTTGCGGAATATTTAAGTTCAAGTAATGCAACTAAAGACTTTGTGTTGGCAGGGCTTTTGCATGATATGTTTTTAGAATCTATGGACGACGACGAATCTAATACAAAACATTCGGAAGAAGTTTATAAATACTTAAAAATAAACCAACGAATTACAAGCAGAACATATATTAGTTGCCTTATGCACCATGAACGCATTGATGGAAGCGGTTTTCCACAAAGACTTAAAGATGAAAAAATATTTTTAGGAGCTAAAATAATTGCAGTTGCTGATTTATATGACAGTTTAGTTCATGGATATGGCAAAAGGAAGAAAATTAAGGAGCATCAAGCTTACGAATACATAAATTCTTTAGCAAGTTCAAAAATAGATGAAGAAATTATTAAACATTTTAATAAATCAATAGCTATATATCCTATAGGGGCATCGGTTCTTTTATCAAACGGCTATAACGCCGTTGTTGTAGGGCAAACTGTAATACCTTCACGCCCTATGGTAAGGCTTAGTATGCCTAAAAGAGAAGATTGTATTTTATTCGACTTAACTACAACAAAAACTTTATTTATAGAAGAAACGCTTAGTTAGAAAATAAATATAAATTATAAAATAAAAGGACACGTCTAACGGCGTGCCTTTTTTAGTTAACCCCAAACTATAGGGGAAAGCCCTAAATTAATTAAATGCTCATTGGTTTTTGAAAAATGCCCACAGCCAAAAAATCCGCTATGCGCTGAAAGAGGACTTGGGTGAACGGCTGTTAAAATAATGTGTTTGCTATTAGTTAAAAGCTTAACTTTAGAACGTGCGTCATTTCCCCATAGCAAGAAGATTAAGGGGGTTTCATGCTCATTTAAAAGAGAAATAATTTTATCTGTAAATATTTCCCAACCTTTTCCTCTATGGCTTCCGGCTTCTCCCGCCCTAACCGTTAAAACAGTATTTAAAAGTAAAACGCCTTGCTCTGTCCAATGCGTCAAGTTGCCGCTTGTTGGAGGAGTTATATTTAAGTCTTGTTGTATTTCCTTAAAAATATTATTTAAAGACGGAGGCTTTTTAACACCATCTTGCACAGAAAAGCAAAGCCCATGCGCTTGATTTGCTCCATGATATGGGTCTTGCCCCAAAATAACAACTTTTGTATTTTCATATGATGTATACTTTAAAGCGTTAAAAATATCATACATATTAGGATATATTGTTTTAGTTTTATATTCTTCCGCTAAAAAACTTCTAAGCTTTATGTAGTAGTCTTTTTCAAATTCTTCTTTAAGCAAAACGTCCCAATCATTCCCTATTACTACCATTGTTTAAAGCCCCCTTAGTATTTTCTCCTTTTGCAGCGTTTTCACTTAAAACTTTTAAATATATTGCTTCTAAGTTTTTCCCAAAATTTACTGCAGAAATATATTGTATACTATCGTAACCTTTTTCGGCAACGCTATGTGCTAATTTTTCATTTGTTAAAACGTAATACAAAACATCAGCGGCTTCGCTGTCTTTTTCAAAATAAAATCCTGTTTCCCCATTAATAACTATTCCTTCTATGCTTTTATCTTTTTTTGCAACAACGGGAACTTTAGCCGCCATAGCTTCCATATATGTTAACCCTTGTGTTTCTGTAGTTGAAGCTGTTGCAAAAACATCACCTATTTGATAATATTTTCCTATTGTATCCCAAGGTTTAGAACCTGCAAATATTACACAACTTTCAACTCCAAGTTGCTTTGCAAGCTCTTGCAAATTTTTTAAAACAGGCCCATCTCCAACTATAACCAATTTAACTTCGGGTAACTTTTCAACTAATTTTGGCATTTGTTCTATTAAAACATCAATGCTTTTTTCTTTTGCAACTCTACCAACAGAAACTATAACTTTATCTGTTGGCAGCAAGCCAAGTTCTTTTTTTGTAATGTCTATTTCTTCTTTAGAAAAATTTTGCCTACTAAATGGTTCAAAGTTTATGCCTGTAGGCACAACTTCTATAGGTCTAATAACGCCGTATTCTATAAGCTTTTCTTTAGTTTTTTCTACAGGTGCAATAACAACTTTAGCTCTGTTACAAAAAAATCGGCTGTATTTCTTTGCGCCGTTTGCCGTTAACAAATGTCCATTTGCCAAGTAATGAACATAGTCTTCATACATTGTGTGATACGTATGCACCATTGGTATTTTATAAAATTCAGAAACAACTTTTCCAAATATGCCAAGCGGAAATTCAGTTTGTGTGTGAATTATGTCAAGATTTAGCTTTTTAATTTTAAATAACAGTTTTGGGGAATACAACATTGCAAGCCTATGCGCCGGCGAAAAGAAAAATGGCATACTGGGTAGCCTGAAAACACGTGGAAGCGGACGCTTTGCATTTGGGTCTGCAACTGTAAAAATATAAACTTTATGCCCCAATTTATTAAGCTCTCGCTCCAATGTGCGAATAGATGTTACAACACCGTTAATTTGTGGATAATATGTGTCTGTGAAAATTGCAATATTCATTATGTTTGAAACCTCCGTTTAGAGAATAAACCTTTTTATATACTTTCATTACTAAGTATATAAGATAAAATTTTATTCCTAATTATTTCATTGTTTTCAAAAATTTTGTTATTTTTAACGTTTTCTATAAGTTCATTAATTCCTTTTTTGTCCTTTTGCTTTAAATATACGTCTGTAAGCAGTATATAGTTTTTGCTAATGTCCGTTCCTAAGTTAATTATTAAAAGTAAAATAACTTTTGCATCTTCATATTCTTCCAAAAAAATTAGCTGTTCTGCCCACTCCAAAAGCGCACGCTGAAATTTATGAAAATTTTCTTCATATGTTGTAACGTATTCAAGGTTTGCAATTCCAAATTCAAGCTTTATTTCGCGGTTAGACATAGGTTTTTCAAATTTAATCATTTTGTTGTTAATTAGCTTTTTAACTTTATCTTGCCTTGCAGCAACTTTTAAATACGTTTCATCATTTGCATATTGCCTAAACGGCAAACTTTTTACATTAACTTCAACAAAGTATTTTTGCGGTATTTCTTTTATTCTTGAAACATTCGCCTCTCTTTCTTTATCAAAAAAGCTTTCAAAATCTTTTTTATAATGCTTGCCGCCTTCTTTTATTCTAACTTGCAACCAAATTATAAATGCTATCGTCATTACTATTATGGAATAGTTAAGCATACAATTACCCTTTCCTGCTCGTTTATGTTAAAAACATTACCTGCCTTTGCAATTATACACCAAATATATGCGTTTTAAAAGGAGGGTTTAAAAATTCATTATATTGTGTTAAAATAATATAGCCTATAAAATTTATAAGGAGAGTTTTTAATGAAAAAAAGAAAACGAACTTTAGCAGCAGCTTTGGCGTTTTTAATTGTTTTAGTTATGGTTTTAGGTATTATTTTGCCTTTTGTTGCCCCTGCAATAACTCAAGCTTCGGAACAAACTTCTAAACAAGCTTCTGAATCTGAAACAGAAGCTAACAATAGCAGTGGAATTTCAGTTGAATGTGAAATGGGATTTTCGGGAGTATATAAAGTTAATTGTGTAACTCCTTTTAAAGCGCATTTAACAAACAACAGCGGCAAAAACTTTAAAGGCGAGCTTCAAATTAAAGTTAACTTATTTGAAGAAATACCCGATGCATTTAACCAAATGTCTATGTTTAATATTTATGCATACCCTGTAGAACTTCCAAATGGCGGCTCTAAAGTAGTTGAAATGGAAGCAAGCTTGCCAACAATTAGAAAAAGCTACGATATTGAATTAGTTGACGAAAATAATAAAGTTGTTGCAACTAAAAAATTAACTGCAAAAGCTTTCGACCCTGCTTCTGTTTTTGTTGGAGTTTTAACAGAAAACATTTCCTCTGTTTCGTATATGAGAAAATTTGAATTAAATGTATATACAATGGACGGGAATACACAGCTTTCTGAAAGACTTATTAAACTAGATGAAAATAATTTTCCAACTTCGGAAGATGCATTGAAAAACTTTAATCTTTTAATTATAAACGACTTCGACACAAGCCGCCTTTCTGGGCTTCAAAAAGAAGCATTAATTAATTGGGTTAAAGCAGGCGGAAACCTTTTTATTGGAACAGGCGCTAATTATGAAAAAGTTTTTAAAGGAATCGACCAACAACTAGTTAGTGCAAGCAGCAGCGGAATTAAAACTATAGACGTTCCGGATTTTAAAGCTTACCAATTTATTGACATTGAAGAGCCAACGCCTGTAACAATTGTTGATTTATTTGTTGAAGGGGGAGAACCATATTTTACAGAAGGAGAAACTCCGCTTTCACTTAAATTTAAAAACGAACTTGGAACAGTTACAGTATATGCATTTGATTTAGGACAAGATACAATACAAACCCTTAATCAAGCAGGTTCTTTTTTGGAAAAAGAATATTTGGAACTTAACAAAGGTCAAAACAACAATTACAGCTATTATATGGATTATGAATACTTGGTTGGAAATTTGCCTTCTTTAAATAATAGTACAATTGTTATAATTTTTGTTGTTATTATTATATACGCAATATTAATTGGTCCACTTCTATACATACTGCTTAAAAAGGTAGATATGAGAGAGAAAGGTTTTGTTATAGTTCCAATTATAGCAATAATAGTAACCTTTTCTATATATTTATTAAGCTTTGGAGGAATGTATAAAAAACCAATTACAAATACGTTATCGCTTGTAACTATGGAAGAAGATTTAAGTGTTGCAAATATTAATTCTAATATAGGCGTATTTTCTCCAAGTAAAGGGGATTTAAACATCGAACTTAGCGATAACATGCCAATTACTATTTCTCCATATTATCGCTATTACTACGGTGGTTCACAGCAAAACGATAAAAATGTTGTTAAGTTAACTTATTCCGAACCCCCAAAACTAACATATTACGGAAAGGCTTTTTGGGATAGTTCATTTTTTAGTTCAGACACAACTGCCGATTTAGGCGGAACACTTAAAGCAAACTTAACTTTTGACGGAAAGCTTTTAAAAGGAACAATTGTTAACAACACAAATTTAGACCTTGAAGATATTATAGTTGGATACAACAGTTTATATACTAAATATCCTAAACTTGCAAAAGGCGAAACGCTTGAAGTAAGCCAATCAACTGTACCCGATTTAGATTCTAACCAAGGTTATGATAAGCGTTCTTCTATATATCAAGTATTTGTTGATTACAGCATGCCGGGTGACCCGTTTGCAAATATGACTATAGACGAAAGACGCGATATTCAATATAAACAAAACGTAATGTCTAACTTTGTTATGAATAATTCAAATTATGCCCAAAAAGTAATGTATTCATCAGGCGGCGTTACTACAATAAGCAGCAGTTCATCTTCATCATCAGGTCAACTTACAGCACCAAACGTTTACGAACTAAATGGTTCGGGCGGTTCAAGCGTTGAAATATATGCTTTTACTTCCGATAAAGTTATTAAAGGAGATATACTTGTTAATGGAAATATTCCAACATCGCTAAATACAAGCGTTATTCAATTAAAAACTCCTGTTGATTTAAGCGGCATTAAAAAATTTGATTTACCTTATGGCGTTATAAGCGTTGCAAAAATTGTAACAGATGCACAGCTTGATATTATGTCTGGCGGCCAAGTTTACGTTATGAATGGCGGTTTAATCGAATACAACTACAATATGCTTGAAGGTTCGGTTTTAGAAAGCTTTAGATTTGAACCGTTTTCAGTTCCTGTTGGAACAGAAATATTTAATGCCAAAGACCAAACTTGGGAAGGCTTGAAAACAGCAGAATATAAAGAAAACGCTATGGATTATGTTTCTGAAGAAGGCGTATTAAAAGTTAGGGTTGATACAAAAAGCGATACTCACCTTTCCAGTATGCCACGAATTGCAGTTAAAGGCACTAGAGAATAAAAGTGTATAGAGAGGGGAATTGCTGAATGCTTGAAGTAATAGGTCTGCACAAAAAATATGGCAAATTTACTGCCGTTGACAATTTAAACCTAACTATTGAAGATGAAACGATTTTTGGCTTCATTGGTCCAAACGGTGCAGGCAAAACAACAACACTTAAAATAATTTCAGGATTATTGGCGGCAACAAGCGGCGATGTTTATATAGACGGCGTTAACGTTATTAAAGACCACAAGCAACTAAGCAGCAAAATTGGATATATGCCCGACTTTTTCGGTGTTTATGACAATTTAAAAGTGAGCGAATATATGGATTTTTATGCCGGAACATATTATATTCCATATTCAGAACGCAACGCTTTAATAGATAATCTTTTAGAGCTTGTTGACTTAACGCATAAGAAGAATGCATATGTAGATTCTCTTTCCCGTGGAATGAAGCAACGCCTCTGCTTGGCTAGAAGCTTAGTTCACGACCCACAAGTTTTAATTTTAGATGAACCGGCTTCAGGGTTAGACCCACGGGCAAGAGTTGAAATGAAAGAAGTTTTAAGGCAGCTTAAAACATTGGGCAAAACAATTATAATAAGTTCCCATATTTTATCAGAGCTTGCCGAATTTTGTACAGTTGTTGGCATAATTAAAAGCGGTAATATGGTTGCTTGTGGAACTGTTAACCAAATTACAAAGCAATTAAATGCTAATAGAATTGTTAAAATTAAACCACTTGATAATATGGAAAAGCTTATGAGAATTTTGCAAGAAAAAGCAACTATAAGCGAAATAATTGAGAATACAGAAGACGTTGAATTTTATTTCGACGGCGACGACAAGCAACTTTCAGAACTTATTAAAGAAGTTGTTATTAGAAATATTCCAATTTTAAGCGTTCGTGAAAAAGAAGGCAATTTGGAAGAAATATTTATGCAGCTAACAGAAGCAGAAGTTGCAGAAAATAACATTGATTTAAACTAAAAATTCCCCTAGCTTTAAAATTAAAGTTAGGGGGGTGTGAATTTAAGGAGGTTTAAAATGCTTAATCCTGTTTTTAGACGTGAAATAAGAACGGCGCTTAGAACATGGAAATCATTAACCGTTATAACTATTTATATTTTGCTTTTAGTCGGCGCTGCCGGTTTATTTTTAATTTCATCTTTCAGCAGTATGGCTTGGAACGGTTTTCATCCCAGAAATACAGTAGACCTTTACAAACTTTTAAGCGGTTTTCAAGCCGGGCTTATTACATTAATTGTTCCCGCACTTTTAAGCAGCGCAATTAGCGGAGAACGTGAACGCCAAACTTTAGATTTAATGCTTGTTACAAAAATGTCGGCGTTTTCAATAATTGTTGGCAAGCTTTGTTCATCGCTTATGGTTGTTACGTTAATGCTTGTTGCTTCTTTGCCTGTGTTTGGCATAATTATGTATTATGGCAGCGTTTCGTTATTAACGCTTTTAACAACGTTTTTATATACGTTTGCAATAGCCGTTTTTTCCGGCTGCATTGCGCTTTTGTTTTCTGTTATTTTTAGAAAAACTATTGTTGCATTAATTATGACTTATTTTGTAATGGGCGTGCTGTCTGTTGCAACACTTGCAGGAGTTGCAATTACTTGCCAAGTAATAAACTCATATGCTACAATATATTATTTTCCGCAGCCGTTAGCATATTCAATTTTAACATTTAATCCTTTTTTAGGGTTTTTGTCTGTGTTAGATACTCAAACAGGTTCAAATTTTGTTTTAGAAATGATAAGCAATTTAACATATAGGTATGAATTTGCACAAACTTTGGTAAATAAAAATATAGAATTTCCGCTTTGGATTGTAAATTTATGTATAAACTTTGCTTTATCTTTAG
This sequence comes from uncultured Defluviitaleaceae bacterium, assembly GCA_964533945.1. Classification (GTDB taxonomy): domain Bacteria; phylum Bacillota; class Clostridia; order Lachnospirales; family WRBF01; genus CAZHPA01. The sequence continues at coordinate 8,644 of CAZHPA010000010.1, read as the reverse complement.
TTGCAATAATTTTAGCAAGTAGGTTAATTAACCCTACTAGAAAGTCTAAAAAACTAAGATAAAAACTAAACTACAAAAAGAGGTGTTTTTATGCTAATAAAATGTTTAAAGCCTCTAAAACGCAAAATGATTTTAAAGCAGTGTTTTAATTACGCTGCTTTTGGGCTTTTAATCGGCGTTTTAATTAGCGGCTTAATACTTATTGCTTCAAAATTTATTCTTATAGAAAATATGGCGTTTTTAATATTTATTGCAAACGTTGCTGCCGTAGGCTTGGGTGTTTTAATTGCAATTATTAAAAGCCCATCTTACTATGAAGTTGCAAAAGCTTCAGATTCATTAGGATACAAAGAACGGTTTACTACAGCATTAGAACTTTCTAAAAACACAGATGCCGTTTCAAAGCTTGTTATTGAAGATGCATTGCAAAAAGCTAAAGAAAATGACATTTCAAAACAATACAAAATAGGATTTCCCAAAAAGACATTTTATTTAATTTGTGCATTTGCAATACTAGCCGTTGTTGTTGGCTTTATTCCAAGCCCTGTTGCAAAAGAACTAACACAACAAAAGCTTGTTAAAAATAAAGTGGAAGAAGAAGTTGTTAAAATTGAAAAGGTTCAGAAAAAAATAAACGAAGATATAACGGCAAAAGATGCTAAAGAACTTGATGCAAAAGTTAAAGAATTAACAAAAGATTTAAAAAAGGCAAAAACCGAAGCCGAAGCTATTAAACAAATTCAAAAAGCACAAAGCGAATTAAAAAAGCTTGCAAATAACACAGTTTCTAAAGATTTGAAAAAACTAGGCGAAAAGCTTACGCAAAATGAAAAAACTAAAGCGCTGGGCGAAAGCTTACAAAAAGGCGACGTTGAGCAAATTGAAAAGGAACTTAAAGAACTTAACGACTTTTTAGAAAACGCAAGCGAAGAAGAGTTAAAAGAACTTGCCGATTTCCTTAAAGAAGCGGCAAAAGAAATAGCAGAGAATATGGATTTAGCTGAAAACATTAGCGAATTTTCTAGCCAGTTGGCCAGCGGTAGCTTAGGCGATAAAGCTTCAAAAAGTTTTCAAACTGCATCTAACAAAATTTCACAAATTGCAAGTCAAAATTCTGAATTTAGAGATGCCATAGAACAATATAACAAAGCTTTTTCTGAAAGTAGTAAAAGCCTTCAAGGCAAAAGTAGCCAAAGCAGCCAAAAAGGGCAAACTGCACCAAAAGGTGAAGGACAAGGCGAAGAAAGTGAGGGAGAAGGAGAAGGCGAAGGAAGCGGAAGTGGAAGTGGAAGTGGAAACGGAAATGGAGGCGGGCAAGGCAGTAACGGAAACGGCGGAAACGCAAGCGGCTCACCTGGAAGCGGACGAGGTACAGGGCATATTGCGAACGAAAATATATATTCTAGAAAAGCCCAAAACTATGGGGATTACGAAACACAAGTAAAAGGAACTCAAAACGAAGGCGGTTCTTTAGACGAACAAGAACAAAAGGGAATTGGCAGCGTTGGCGAAGTTGTTTCCTACGACAAAGTAATAGGGGAATATAAAGACGAAGCTTTAAAATCGCTTGAAGATTATGAAATTCCCGGCGGAATGAAAAGCCTTGTTAGAGAATATTTTTCAACACTTGAATAACCTAAAATATTTTAAAAAACAAATAGCAGATATTAGAAGGAGGCGATTTTTATAAACTTACTAAATCCAATAGCGTTAATTGGCTTAATATCAATACCGGCAATTATCGCTATGTATTTGCTAAAGCAAAAATATAAAGAACACGAAGTTCCAAGCCTTTTTCTTTGGCAACAAGCAGTTACAATGTCTTTATCGGAACGCCCGTGGCAAAAACTAAGGCGCAACATTTTATTAATTATTCAATTAATTGTTGCAACACTTTTAGTGCTTGCGCTGTGCAGCCCATACATTTTGGGTAACGAGCTTGTAGAAAACTATATTTTAGTAATCGATTCATCTATGAGTATGCAAGCAACAGACGCTTCTAAATCACGTTTTGAAGAAGCAAAACAAAGCATGTACCAAATAATAGACAACGCAAAGGGAACGGTTAAAATCGCAATTGTTGCTGCATCAAGTAAGCCGTACTTAGCTTCGGGCTTTACAGATGATAAAATAGCCGTTAAAAATAAAATAGACCAAATTTCAGTTACAAATTCGGGGCTTGATGAAGATGCAACAGCAGAACTTGTTAAAATGCTTAAACAACAACACGATGCCGCAGTATATTTTTTCACAGACAATGCGGCAATTGAATTTTCGGGCATTGAAAAGCACAATGTTGTAACCGGAAATAGTGTTGATAACATAGCAATTACTTTAATTTCGCATAAAGTTGATGCCGACAGAGTTGTTGTTTTGGTTAAAGTTAAAAACTACAGCGACAAAATAGCTAAAAATTCCGTTGCACTATATGCAGATGACAACATTTATGACGTTGCAGACGTAAGTGTTGCCGCAAATAGCGAAAAAGATGTGTTTTTTGGTTCTGTTCCGCTTGGCGTTAAAAATTTGACGGCAAAGTTAACAGAAGATGATTATTTAGCCGTCGACAACGTTGCATTTGATGTTGTTTCTCAAGGCGAAAAACAAAAAGCTTTGTTAATAACCGAAAGAAACGTTTTTTTAGAAAATATGCTATCGCTTTTGCCTAATATAGAGTTATATAAAAAGACAGAAGCAACCGACGAGCTTTCAGGGTATAAGCTTTACATTTTCGACGGCGACGTTTTGCCTTTAGAATTGCCGAAAGATGGGCACATATTAATTTTAAACCCTCCGCCGGGCAATTCTTTTATCGAAACAGAAGAAGAAGTTTACATTAACGAAATATACGAAAACGACAGCAAACTACTTAAATATTTGTCGGGAATTAAATTTTCGGTTTTAAAATCAAAATCAATTAAAACACCTAATTGGGCAGACAACGTTCTTTCATCAGAAAAAACACCGCTTGTTATTGCAGGGGAATTTAACAATCAAAAAGTAATGGTAATCGGTTTCGATTTGCACAACACCGACTTACCACTAAGAAAAGAATACCCAATATTTATATATAACCTTATGCAATGGTTTGTTCCCGAATCTCCGTACACAAGCGGCATTTTATCGGGCGATATAGTTATGATTAATTTAGAACCCGATACAGAAAAAGCTACAATTGCAGACCCTTTAGGCAATTCCACCAAATTATTTGAAACATCGGCAGTTTTTGCATTTTCAGATACAAATGCAACAGGTATTTATGTTTTAGAACAAACATCTAAAGAAGGCAGCAGCTATTCAAGCTTTCCTGTTAATGTCGTTAAAACAGAATCCGATTTACGGGCGCAAGCTGTAAACACAAGCGAAGAAGTTAAAAAAGTAGAAGACGTACTTGTTAACGTTTCTTTGCAAAAATACTTTTTAATGTTTATATTGATAATACTTCTTGTTGAATGGTGGGTGTATAGCCGTGCTTGAGTTTTCTAACCCTTATTTTTTATTACTAATACCTGTTTGCATTGCAATTGTTGCATTGCTTGCCAAAAAACGGGCGTTTACAAGTAAATTTAATAAAATTTGCTTTGTTGTAATTAGAAGCATTGTGCTTACGCTTATTATATTAGGGCTTTGCAAAACAATTTTAAAAGACTACACCAACCTAACAACAACTATTTACACTGTTGATATTTCCGCAAGTACACAAGGCGCAGACCCTCTTTCTTTTTTAAAAGAGGCAACACCTAATAAAAATGATTTGTTGGGCGTTGTTTGCTTTGGGGAAAAAGCGGTAATAGAATCTATGCCGCAAGCAAACAATTCAATTACAAGCCTTACGTCATTCGTTAAAAAAGACTTTACAAACATAACATCAGCTTTGAAGCTTGCGCAATCTGTAATTGGTGAAAAGACGAAAAAAAGAATTGTGCTCGTTTCAGATGGACAGGAAAACATTGATGACGCTGTGTCTTTTGCTAAAATTTTAAAAGAACAAGGCATTGTTGTTAATGTTTTGCCTATTAAAAACACAATTGCAAATGAAGTTCAGCTTTCGGAAATTAAAGTTCCAAAATATATTAAACAAGATACAAACTATGATATTGAAATAATAGGAAATTCTTTAACCGAAACAAACGCAAAGCTTTTAATATATAGAAACAGCGAATTGGTTAGCAACGAAACAGTAACTTTCAGAAAAGGTGAAAACCGCTATATTTTCACCCACACTTCTGATAAAAGCGGCGGCGTTATATACCGTGCCGAAATAGTGCCAGAAGAAGACACTTTCCCTCAAAACAACACGGTTTACGGCTATAGCTATATAGAAGGCGCACCAAATTTATTAGTTGTTGACAACAATGGAAGCAGTAGCGAAATAATTAAAATATTGTCCAATTCAAAGGTTAACATAACTCCAATTAAACCAGCAGAATTGCCGACAGAACCAGAACAGTTAAATATATACGATGGAATTGTTTTGGCAAACGTCCCTCTCGAACTTATGCCAGAAAATTCTCCGGCTGCCCTTGATACGTTTGTTAAAAATTCGAGCGGTGGTGTTATGGCAATAGGCGGCGATAATTCGTTTGGGCTTGGCGAATATTACAAAACACCACTTGAAGATTTGCTGCCTGTCGAAATGGAATTAAAAGATAAAGATAAATTGCCAAATTTAGGAATGATAATTGTAATAGACCGTTCGGGAAGTATGGGTATGGGGCAATATGGCGTTTCAAAATTAGAGCTTGCAAAAGAAGCAGTTATACGTTCTGTCGACTCGTTAAAAGAAAATGATAGCATGGGCGTTATTGCATTCGACGATGGCTTTGAATGGATAAGCAATTTTCAAAAAGTTGGGGGTAATATCGAAAGCATTAAAGACGACATTGCTCATATATCACTGGGTGGCGGAACAAGCATTTTGCCGGGGCTTACAGAAGCATATGCAACTATTATGCCTGCAGACACAAAGCTTAAACATATAATTTTGCTAACAGACGGACAAGCCGAACGCCAAGGGTATGAATTTTTACTCGACTCAATGAACAACTACGGAATAACACTTTCAACTGTTGCAGTAGGCAGCGATTCCGATGTAGTACTCCTTGAAAGATTGGCGCAAATGGGCAACGGGCGATATTATTTTACTAATGAGTTTACAGATTTACCTAAAATTTTTGCAAAAGAAACAACCATTGCTTCAAGAACATATTTAAACAATGAAGACTTTTTCCCAAAAGCAGGCGATTCAAGCCCAATTATGGCAAGCATTAATTCTATTCCAATGCTTCACGGCTACATTAGCACAACAGCAAAAGACAGAGCCGACATCTTGCTTTACAGCGACAAAGACGAGCCAATTTTGGCAACATGGCAGTACGGCTTGGGAAGAAGTGCTGCATTTACAAGCGATTTAGACGGCAAATGGTCTTCCGACTGGATAAATAGCAATGAGGGAATTAGCATTTTTAAAAATGCAGTTTCATGGCTTATTCGTTCGCAAATAGCAACAGACGTTTCCGTTTCAACTAAAGTTAGTGGACAGGGAAGCGAAATATTAGTTACATTTCCGTACGCAGAAGGAATTGAAAAGGTTTTGGGGAAAATTGTTTCCGAAAACTTTGAAGAAGCGGAAATTGCATTCGAAGCAATAGCTCCGGGGCAATACAAGGCAATGCTTAACCAAAACAAAGAAGGTGCATACATTTTAAACCTTGCCGTAACAAATATTGCAGGCAAAACCGAAAATATTTCAACCGGAATAAGCATACCATATTCTGAAGAATATAATATTAAAAATTTCAATAAAGGTGAAGGTGTCTTAAAAAATATTGCCTCAATTACAGGAGGAACAGTTTTAACGTCACCCGACGAACTTTTTGTTCCTTTAGAAAATAAAACTTTCACAGAAAATGATATTAGTAATTTACTTTTGACATTAGCTTTGGTATTATTTATACTAGATATAGCAATTAGGCGTTTTCCGTTTTTAACAAGAAAGCTTGAAACGGCATTTTTAAAGCTTAAAGAAATTGTTAAAGTTAAAGAACCTAAAAAAGCCGCTATATATCTAAATAAAGAAAAACCGGAAAATGCACAAAAGCAAAGCATCAATACTAACGCCGACAATTCTGCTAATAATAAAATATCTAAAGAGCAAAATGTTAAAGCTTCAGAAAAGCCTGCAACAAATACAAGCTCGATGCTTTTAACAGGAAAGAAAAAACGCACAGGTAAATAATTAATATAATGTAGGCAGGTGATAATGTCAAAATGAGCCAAGACAATGAATTTGATGAAAATTCAAACGACACGTTTAATATGTTTGAAAGCGGTAAATCTGAAGATAAAGACGAGCAACTAATGCAATTGCTTAACGAAGAAGGAATTACAGCATCTTTTGATGAAGAAGATTCTATATCGGACGAAGAACTTTCAAAATTGCTAGGAGAAAATGAAGCTAATCCTGAAGATAGCGTCGATTTTTCTGCTTTAGATGCTTTGCTTGGCGAAAAAGTACAAGCGCCCATACTTTCTCAGTCGAACCCTCCACCGCCAACATCTGCCCAAGATGAAGATATACCCGACGATATTAATTTTGACTTTAATTTTGGCGGCGGAGAAATTGATAACTTTCAAAAGGAAATAGAAAACAAGCTTAAAACTTCAATCGGCGCATTAAGTTCGGATGAAGAATTGGACAAAATGATTTCAGAAGCTTTGGAAAAAGATTCGGAGCTTGATTTTGAAAGTCAATTGAGCGATGAAGTTTTAGGGTTCGTTGAGGATGTTGCTGTTTATGATAACGAAATAAGAGAAAGCACAGAAGCTAAAAAAGCTAAAGAATTGGCTAAAAAGGTTAACGATGAGCCAAAAGAAGAAGCACCCGTTGAGCTTAAAGACAAAACTAAAGTTAATTTTTTGTCAAAGCTTTCGGAAAAAATGTCTTTAAAAACTATGTATATAACAGTTGGGGCAATGTGTTCGGTTATAATTATTTTGGCTGCTGCAATTTTTATTCTTGCCAGAATAGAGCAAAAAAACAACGAGCACAAAGTTTTAATTTCCCAACCGGTTTATGCTAAAAATAACGCAAATTATATATATATTGGACAAGGCGAAATATATAAAGGGCAAGAATTAATTTTACAAAAAGTTTTAATAGACCCTTTGGCTACTGTTTTTTACTTCAATGTCAACGTTGACGCATTTAATAATGCCATTTCTCTAATTGACAACAACGATAAAATTTATAATATGGATTTAACTTTTGTGCAATTTGGAGCGGATTTTGATGAAGAAAATTCCTCTACTATTAGATTCGAACCGTTAAAAGAAGATGTTAAATCTTTTGTTTTAACAATTCACGACCCAATAACCCAAGAAATGGCGCAGTTTGAATTTGAACTTGAAGAACCTGTTCAAAAAGTTCCTGTTAAATACGTTAATAGGGCAGTTGCTTCAAAAAGAAACGTTTCAGATGTATTTGCAGTTGTTGACCACGCCGAATTTTCCAGTTCGGGTTCAACAATATATTTTGCCTTGAAATGGAACAGCGAAGATGAAACGCTTAAATTTATTAAAAATGAGCAGGAAAGTTCAATTGAATTAAGAGGAATTGGAACACCTGTTTTACCAACTAAAAGCTATCCAAATCAATATATTTTTAAAGACAACAAAACAATTATTGGAAGGATGGATTTTACAGCGTTAAAAAATTTAAACGAATCTTTAACAGTTACATTCAGAAATTTATTTAAAGCAACGAAGATTAATAAGGAAGTTGAAGTTGCCGATTTGTTTAAAGATGAACCTGAGTTTGAAAAAACTTTGAATGTTGGCGCTTATAAAGTTGTGCTTGAGCGAATGGGAAGAGTTAAAGATAAAATTATTTTAGTTGCACATACTGAAAAACCCACTCCCAACGGGCACGGAGCAATTGATATTGAAAGAATTCAATCCCAGCTTGAAACAAAACTTATAGCAACGGCTGAAGGCGGAATGCAAATTGAATTACACGGCGAAGTACGTTCAAACGAGCAAGGAATGGACATTATATTTAAATTTACACAGTTTGCCGACCTTTTAGCATCATTGCCGCCGGAAAACTTTACACTTGAGATAGATAGTTTATTCGTTAAAATAGATGACATACCAGTAAATATTGACCTGCAAAATGAAAGCGACGAGCCTGACATTGAAATAGAAATAATTAAAAATTCCATTATTTCGGCATTTTTAAGTCGATTATCTTATAAATCACTTGAAGTAACATCAGAAAACGAAATAAAAGGGTTTTCTCAAGATATTTTAGACGATTACCATTTAATGCAAAATTACGAACCAGAAGCTATGACTAAGCCGCCAACATATTCTGCGCAAATTGCAGCATCTTCGCTAATTGACGACTCAACTATGCTTGCAATTGTTCAGGAAGTTTGGCAAGGAGTTAGCGAAACTAGAATTGTTCAGCTTGACAGAACGCACAAAGTTATTGCTAAAAGAAGCTTAAATGGAAGTTGGGCTATTATTAGTGATGAAATTATATAAAACTATACCCCCAATGTTAAACTAACATTGGGGGTATGTATTTTTATTCTCCCAAAACAACCGATTTATAGCCTGCCAAGAATTGTAATAACTTAAC
>CAZHPA010000009.1:0-53517 GCA_964533945.1 uncultured Defluviitaleaceae bacterium | reverse complement strand
TTATTTAACCAAAAAAAACACAAAAAGTCAAGCTTTTAAATTTAAATACTAACCAAAGAAAACCAACCGGAATTAAAACATTTATGAAAAAATTAGTTAATATTTTCAATTCCTAAAAATAAAAAGGAGCTGTTTTTTTAAGGAGGAATTTTTATGAACATTAAAATAGGAGATAAGCTAGAAATATCATATAAAAAAGATAATGAATTGGGCAAATCTTTTGTTAGTCAAGTTGAAAATATTTTAGAAGAATCTATAATTTTGGTTTCAATGCCTGTTTCCTATGGTAAAATGATTAAGCTTCCGGTTGGCTCTGGGTATTTATTGTTATTTTTTACAGAAAAAGGCATGCTTAGATTCGACGCTTCTGTAGTAAAATATGTTAAAGACGGAAATGTTCCTTTATTGGTTTTAAGGCTTGATTCTAGCGGAGAAAAAATGCAAAGAAGAAATTTCTTTAGGTATCAATGCTTGTTACCTTTAAAGTTTTCTGTTATTGATGAAGAAAATTTATCGGGAAATAATTATTCAGTTAACGAAATGCACACAGGAGTTACAAAAGATATAGGCGGCGGAGGTTTAAGGTTTGTTTCAAATGCCGATATAAGCGGATATTCAAAAATAAATGTTATTGTTATGCTTGGCAAGGAATATTTTGTTGCCATAGCAAAAGTTTTATATAAACTAACTTCTCCAAATTCAAATTATAAATTTCAATATAGAACAGGATTTATAAGTATTTTACCAGAAGAGCAGGAAAAAATAATTCAATATATTTTCAACGAACAGCGCAAAAAAGTTCAAATTAAAATGGAATAAGGGGGTTTACTTAATATGGCTGAAGAATTAAAAGACTTAGTAACCGGTCATGTTGATGTTTTGCGTGAAATTGCAAGCATTGGCTGCGGAAACGCTGTAACAAGTCTTGCTAAAATGCTTAATAAAAGAATTAACATGTCTGTTCCTGTTGTTAATTTGCTTGATTTTAAAGATATTGCAAATTCAATTGGGGGAGCCGAAAGCTTAATTATTGGTATTTTAGTTAACATTTCCGGAGAAATAAATGGCATTATGATGTTTATTGTTAAATTAGATACAGCACACACACTTGTTAATATGTTAATGGGAAGAAATTTATCAGATTCTTCACGCTTTACAGAAATTGAATTTTCTGCTTTAAGCGAAGTTGGCAATATATTAACCAGCTCTTATTTAAGCTCGCTTGCAAGCTTAATTAGCAAAAGAATTAAACCCTCAATACCATATTTGGCTATGGATATGGCAAATGCCATTTTATCAGTTCCCGCTATCGAATTTGGAAAGGTTGGAGATAAAGTTTTATTTATTGAATCTGTATTTAAAGCAGACAACGAAAATGTTTCAGGCTATTTTATATTGGTTCCTGATATGCCTTCTTTTAATATAATTTTATCATCATTAGGGGTTTTGTAATATGAATTCTAACATGATACTAGTTGGTATGGCCGATTTAAATTCAACAAGAAGCCCAGGAGTTTTAACAACATTAGGGCTTGGTTCTTGCGTTGGCATAGCCATTTACGACCCAATAAACAAAGTAGCCGGCCTTGCACACATTATGCTTCCCGATAGCAGGCTAATTCAAAACAACTCAAATATTGCAAAATTTGCAGACACTGCAGCCGCAAAACTTGTGTTCGATGTTGTTAGGCTTGGAGCAAAAAGAGAAAACTTAAAAGCAAAACTTGCCGGCGGCGCTCAAATGTTTGCATATTCATCAACTAACGAAAGTATGCGCATTGGCGATAGAAATGTTGAAGCCTCAATTAAAGTTCTGGGAATTTTACATATCCCTATAGTTGCCAAAGATACAGGGTCTAATTACGGAAGAACAGTTGAACTTTACGCTGAAGATGGAAGATATTTAATTAAAACAATAGGGCATGGTAATCGCGTTATATAGCATATGCAATTGCAAGTTATTTAAGTCGTGGCAAATATTTGTTAGCATAATTTTAAAAACTAGGCAATTACCACGGTAAATATAATTATGGGACTGATTTTTATGATTTTAGAAAAGCTACACATTATAATTACGTTGTTTGCTGCACTTGTTGTAACTATTGTTTGCATTTTAACCGACACAGCTTTATTTAATGCAAGTCTTAGGCTAATTGTTACAATCGTTTCGTTTTATTTTATAGGGTTGTTTGCAAAAATGTACTTGGAAAAAAACGTTTTCCCAAAACAAGAAGAAGTTAAAGAAGAAGCAAAAGCAGAAGAAGCGGAAGCTGTTTTAGACAGCAACCCAGAAGGCGAACAAATTGCAGAAAATTTGGAATACATGGAACTAGAATAAACAAGAAAATAAAAATGCCAATAGCTTGGCATAAATATTTTTTTAAGGACGTGTAGCGTTATGATCGATATTGATAAAGCTTGGAAAGATTATAACGAGACTAAAACAAAAGATAGCCTAATTTTAATTTATGCCCCTCTTGTTAAGCATGTTGCCGGGCGTTTAAGTCTTCATATTGGCTCTCATGTTGAATATGAAGACTTAGTTTCATATGGCATTTTTGGTTTAATCGACGCTATAGATAAATTCGACTTTAAAAAGGGAGCAAAATTTGAAACATATGCCTCGTTGCGAATTAGAGGAGCTATTATAGATAATATAAGAAAGCTTGATTGGGTGCCTAGAACATTGCGCCAAAAAAATAAGCAACTAGAACAAGTTTTTTCAGAGCTTGAAAAAGAGCTTCAAAGAGAACCAACAATCGAAGAAATAGCAAATCGGCTTAACATTTCTACCAAAGAAACAAACGAATTAATTAAAAAGTATTCTATAACGTCTTTAATTTCACTAGACGACTATTTAGAACAAAAAGCAGATGTTTTGGCGGATAGAAACATTGATGAAAAAAACCCCGAAAAATATTACGAAAAACAAGAATTAAAACGAATATTGGCGGAAGCAATTGATAAATTAACCGAAAAAGAAAAAAAAGTTATTACTTTATATTACTATGAAGATTTAGCATTAAAAGAAATTAGCAGGATTTTAGAAATTTCTGAATCCAGAGTTTCACAAATTCATTCAAAAGCCGTTTTCAAGCTTCAAGGCAAGCTTGGAAAATATAAATCCATTTTATTTTCAAGTTAAGGAGTGAGCATTTTATGGCAAAACCTAAAGGTCCGGTTGAAATAGAAGTTAGAAGCGATGGTATATATATTATAGTAGACAATCAAACAGAAAGCGGCAAAGTTTCAAGAAAAGCCGTTCTTGATGTTTTAGAGGCGTTTGGCGTAAAAGATATAGATTTTGCAACAATTGGCGAGATTTTTAAATCTAGCGAACCTATTGTTGAAAAGAAAATATCTTCAAATACAAGCATTGTGCAAAAAAAAGAAGGTGTTGCTGTAACTGTTGGCAAAAATAGAATGGAAGCTTATATAACATTTTCAGAACCAGTAAACGGCGGAGGTTATGCAACAAAGGAAGATGTTTTAAAAGCTTTGTCTGATGCAAATATAAAATTTGGAATCTCTGAAACAGAAATTGAAAAAACATTAAATAAACATGGGTTCGGCAAACCATATACCGTTGCATGGGGTAAGGCTTCAATTTCAGGAAAAGACGGATATTTAGATTTTGGATTCGATACTTCTAAAAAAGACGCAAAGCCCAAGCTTTTAGAAAACGGCAACGTTGACTTTCGTAGCTTAAACTTAATTGAAATGGTTACGGCCGGTCAACGGCTTGTAACTATAATTCCGCCTCAAGATGGAGAAGACGGAACAGATGTTTATGGCGTAACATTGCCATATAAACGAGGCAAGCAAGCACCGGCTATTGTAAAGGGGGCTGGCGTTTCATATAATTCTGAAGGAACTTCAATAACAGCAGACACAAGCGGGCAGGTATTATATGAAAACAGAAAAATTTCGGTTTCTCCTATTTTAGAAATTTCGGGAGATGTTGACAACAATACAGGCAATATATCTTTTAATGGTTCTGTAGTTATTAAAGGAAGCGTTAGAACAGGCTTTAGGGTTGAAGCAGACGGCAATATAGACGTGCAAGGCGCTGTTGAAGGTGCATTTTTAAATGCAGGGCATAACATTCTTTTGTATAGCGGAGTTCAAGGCTCCGAAAAAGCTGAAGTTATTGCAGGCGGCGATATTAATACTAAATTTGCGCAAGGCTGTACACTAACTGCAGGAAAGGATATTATTGCAAACAGCATAATGCATTCAAATGTAAATTGCGAAGGAAAATTAGAACTTGCAGGTAAAAACGGCCTGCTTGTTGGCGGCAAGATAACAGTTGGAGAAAAAATTGAAGCCAGAGTTATAGGCTCAACAATGGCAACGGCAACAGAAATAACAGTTGGCAACGCCCCTGAAAAGCTTGAAGAATACCGTATGGTTTTAGCAGATTTTACATCAAAGAAAAAAGAGTATGATAAGCTTGATGTTGTTGTAAGCAAGTTAAGTGCAATGCATAAAGTAAGCCCTTTGCCTGAAGATAAGAAAAATTTATTGCTAAAAACGTTGCATACAAGAAACTTTTTGCGCGATAATTTAACAGAGCTTCAAAAGCAGCTAAACGAACTTGTTCCAACTATGGAAAGCAAAAAAGGAATTATATATGTTTATGATGTAGTGCATTCTGGCGTTAAAATTATGATTGGTAATGCCGTTATGTTTGTTAGAGATGACATTCATTGCTGCACCTTATCAAACGTTGATGGCAAAATTGCAATTGGTAGCGCCGTTTAAAAATAAACAAAATAAACAATCGGGAGGTTTTCATTATGTCCATCAGACCTGTTGACTTGCAAGTTATGGTTCAGAAAAGCACAGAAGTTACAAAAATTAATAATAACGAAAGGCAACATTCCAATGCACAAGGATTTACCGAAATTATGAAAAAGGAAGTTGCTGTAAACGACCAACAAATAACGCATTCAAACAAAACAGAGCATGATGGCATTGACAAAAACGGAAAAGGGAACAATTCTTATAATTCTAAAAACAAAAAACGCAATAAAGACTCAAAAAAAGAAGAAGAACCTAAGAAAAAAAGCCTTAGTATGTTTGATATGACTATTTGAAAGGTTAGGGAAAAATGGAAATTGCATTGTTTGTTTCCGTGCTTGTTGGAATAGCGTTAGTAATATTTTCTCTTATTTTGCCAAAAACCGAGCCGCCGAAAGAAAGCAAACAGCTTCCGGCTATTAATGCCGAAAAAACAGTCGAGCTATCTATTATACAAGCGGAAAAATCTATAGAAAAATCTATAGAAGAATTTGATAAAATGTCGAGGGAAGTTTTTGAACAGCTAGACCAAAAATACCAAGAACTTCTGTTTCTTTATAGCTTGATTGATGAAAAAAAATCGGAAATTGCCAATTTATATAGCGAAACAAGCAAAATTCAGCAGCTTCCCGTTTTAAAGCCCGAAAAGCAAGAAGTAATTGTAAGCAGCCCAAAACATCAAGAAGTTAAAAAACTTGTGCAAAAAGGGCACGATATTTCTGAAATTGCAAAAATGCTTGGTATTGGGCAAGGCGAGGTTAAGCTTATTTTAGACCTTGGGAAAACTAGGTGATTTATGAATAGCAATGCAAAGAGTTATATATTGGGTCTTGGAAGCGGAATTATTATTATTACATTAGCGTTTTATATGTTTTTTGGTTTAGTAAAACAACCAGAACAAAGCACAAACCCTGTAGAATTAACAGATGAAGAAATTGTGCAGCGTGCCAAAAAGATGGGGCTTGTATATATTAGCGAACTTCCCCAAAAATCTGAAACAATTTCAGACGACGAAATTATAGAACGTGCAACAAAATTAGGAATGACTTTTAATGCTGAAGAAATTCAAGAAATTGAAGAAAACCAAGGAATTGAAAATGAGCAAACCGCTTTAGAAGTTATTGAAGAAACTGGAGAAATAGGCGAAGAATTAATAGAAATTTCAATTGAAAGAGGCGCAAACGCTTCGCAAGTTGCTAAAATGCTTTTTGATAAAAATATTATTGAAAACCCAGAAAGCTTCCATAAAATTTTAGTTGAAAAAGGAGTTACAAGGTCTATTCCTTATGGAGTTTTTTTAATTCCTAAAGGCTGTGGCGATGAAGAAGCTTTATCTATAATTTTAGGCTAAATTTCCCATAACCTATGTGCAAGTAACAAAAGCCCTCTAATGTGGAACAATAAATTAACATTAGGGGGTTATGTATGAAAGCTAAAGAAAAACAATGCAAAGTATTAACAAAAAATGCTTAAAAAAACAAGAAAGTAGGTAATTTATAATTACCAAAAAAATATTGAAAAGTAATTAAACATATGAAAGGACGGCAATTTATGAAAGCCTATAAAACCGAAATAATCCTTTCTCCTGAACAAAGAATAGCTTATGCAAAAACCGTTGGAACTTGCCGTTATGTTTATAATTTATTTATAGATACCAACAAAAAACAACACGAACAAAATTTGCTATATTTAAATAATTATGCTTTTAGCAAGTGGTTAAATAATGAATATGTACCAAAAAACCAAGATAAAAAATGGATTAAAGAAGCTTCAAGCAAAGTAATTAAAAATGTAATAGATAATGCTAATAAAGCTTATCAAAAATTCTTTAAAAAACAGGCTGATTTTCCACGGTTTAAGAAAAAGATTAAAAACGATTGCAGCTATTATTTTGTTAGAAATTCTAAAACACAGCCTATAAAATTTAAACGACATAAAGTAAATGTTCCACGCCTAGGTTATATTAGGCTTAAAGAATACGGTTACATTCCAAAACATTCAAACATAGTTAGCGGAACTATTACTAAAAAAGCAAATAAATACTTTATTGGCGTTATTACTGATGAAGTCAAAATAATTAAGCAAAATAACACCAATGAAGGCATAGGCGTTGACTTGGGGCATCTAGGAATCAAAAACTTTGCAGTTTTGTCAACCGGAAAAGTATTTAAAACAAAAGCACAAAAGAAGTTACAAAAGAAATTAAAACGTGAACAAAGAAAACTATCAAGAAAATATGAAGCAAACAAACAAAATTTAAAGAAGGGAGAGTCTACAAAAAGCATAGAACGACAAAAAATTACCGTAGCCAAAATACATCATAAAATAGCTAACGTTAGAATGGATTATCACAATAAAATAGTTAGAGAAATTATAAAGCAAAAACCACGCTTTATAACTATTGAAAACCTAAACGTTAAAGGTATGATGAAAAATAGGCATTTATCAAGAGCAATTGCTAATTGTTGGTTTAATATGTTTATTACTAAACTTATAAATAAGGCAAGGGTGAATATTATTGAAATACGTAAAGTTGATAGGTTTTACCCTTCAAGTAAAACATGCAGTAAATGCGGCTTAATCAAAAAAGACTTTAAGTTATCAGATAGAACTTATACTTGCCAATGCGAAAACACATTAAATCGTGATTTAAATGCAGCAATTAACTTAAAAAATGCAAAAATATATGAGGCAATCTAACAAACCTCTTATATATGTACCGTGGGCTATACGGGAATTTACGGCGGCGGACTGCTCATAATATTAACTCCTAGCTTTGCTAGGAGCAGTAATTTTAAAACGTTATTAGGTTAGCCGAAAACGGGCAGGTTGAAACCGCAAAAGTCGGAAAACGTATGCTTTTATATGTTTTTTGTAGCAGAACTAAATGAACATAGATAGTTCAGATATTAAGAAAATTAATAAGCTTTGCCTTAAAAGCATTGGAATTTGCGTTACTTTAATGAACTTATCATATGCCAATGAAACGTTTATTGTTGGAAGAAGAAGCCTTATTTTTGATTTTTTGCCTATAGCTTCATTAACACTAATACCATTTTTTACCGCTTTATATCTTTATTTTAAAAGTTCAGATAGTCCAAAAATGCGTGTTCCTGCCTATTTGGCTATGTATTTGCCTGTTACATTTGGGTTGCTTGTTGGCCATACTATTATGCTATTTGTTATTACATTTGCAATAGCGCTTGTGTTTGCATTGTATAATGACTATAAGTTTACAAAAATAACGTCATATTTGTCTTTAGTAACTATATGCTTAAGTATAACACTTTCTTTTGCATTATCTAACAGAGTTCAAAATATACCCGATATGATAACAATTTTTACAAGCACAGTTTTCTTTTTATTTTTCATGCCTTTATATGTAAGAAGGAATATTGATTTATCAGCTAAATTTCTTAACGAAGAAAAAGTTAAAAGCGCCGAACTAGAGCGTGTATTTGCTATGGAAAAAGCTGCTTCTGAAAAAACAATGGAGCTTTTAAAAGAAAACGAAAGAATTATAAGCAAAGAGCAGGAAAGCAAGGCACAACTTGAGCTTGTATTGAAAAAAGACAAGGAAAATGCAAAAGAACTAGAACGTCTTGTTGCTAATAACGAAAAAATAATTAAAGAGCAAAATGAAAAAGCCACCGAAATACAGCAAATGCTTAAAAGAACAGAGCGCCTAAAAACAGAACTTTCAGACCTTCTTTTGGCTATTGCAAAAAGCTCGGTTGTTGTTAACGACCAATCGCAAAATATGAATAACCAAGTTGGGCTGCTACTTTCTATAGTTGATGAAGAAAGAGAAGGAATTAACAAATTTAATATACTTTTAAAAGAATTTGCAGAACAAGTTGAAGAAAACTATGAAAATACTAAAAATGTTAAACAATTAACAATTAATGCAATGCAAAGCATAATTGACGGCAACGAACAAATGCAGTGCGTTCTTAAAATGATGGATATAATTTCTGATAAGTCACAAGAAATTGGAAATATTGCAAAAACTATAGATAACATATCATTTCAAACAAGTATACTTGCGCTTAACGCCTCAATTGAAGCCGCCCGTGCCGGACAATATGGCAAAGGTTTTTCGGTTGTTGCACAAGAAGTTCGTTCTTTGGCAACAAAAAGTGCAGAAGCCGTTAAAAATACAACAAACTTAATTGAAAGTACGCTTTCTGCAATAAGCGACGGCAATAACGAAATTAGAAAAACTGACCTTGTTTTTAAAACAATTAACTCAAATACAGAACAAGTTATTAAATTAGTTGAAAAAGCTACGGCTTCAGCAACAAGCCAAAGCGAAAAAATAAAAGGCTTAGAAAGCGAAATTGAAGGAATAGTAAAAGTTTTAGATAAAACAGCAGATACTGTTAACGTTAACTTTAATATTAGCGAAAACTTACTTTCAGAAGCTAAAAATCTTAACCAGTTGGTTACCAACAGACAAAACATTGATTAATACTGAATAGAGGGCTTTTAATGAGCATAAATAATGAATGGAATAAAGTTAAGGAATTTCATATTAAATTTAATCATCCAACATCAAATAAGCCAACATTTATAGAAAGACAAAGAGCTGAAAAAAGGGCTAAATGGTTAATTGAAGAAACAGAGGAATTTTTAGAATCGGAAACAATTGTTGACCAAGCCGATGCAATGATAGATTTAATGTATTTTGCGCTTGGAACCCTTGTTGAAATGGGAATTGAGCCTGAAGAATTGTTTGATATTGTACATAACGCCAATATGAACAAACTTTTTGAAGACGGCAAGCCTCACTATGACAGCGACGGAAAAACAATTAAGCCAAAAAATTGGAAAGACCCAAAACAACAGTTAATTAAAGCTATTTACGAAAAACCGAGAAACGGCAATTAGCCGCCCTCGGTTTATTTATACTTAGTGTTATATTCCACGACTTCCCGGCTTAATTGCAGGGGCTGCTCCTTCTTTGCAAAGCGGGCATTCATTTGCATCGTATGCTTTAACATCTGCAACATATGCCGCTCTTAATTTAACGCCAAAATCAACTTTGCCCATGCTTCTGTCAACTAAGAGAGCAACACCAACAACTTCCCCACCATTTTGTTTAACAATATCTATAACTTCATTAACGGTACCGCCTGTTGTTGTAACATCTTCTGCAACAAGAACTTTTGCTCCTTTTTCAATAGCAAAGCCTCGTCTTAGCTTCATAACGCCGTTTTCTCTTTCTGTAAACAAGTTTTTGGCTTTAAGTTGGCGAGCGAGCTCGTAACCTATAATAATTCCGCCGGTTGCAGGCGCTATAACAACTTGTACGCCGTCGTCTGCAAATTGTTGTGCAAGCCCTTTTAAAAGTTCTTCCGAATAGTTTGGATATTGCAAAATTTTTGCGCATTGCATATATTGAGCGCTATGTTTACCTGAAGTTAATAAAAAATGCCCGTTTAGCAAAACTTCAGTTTCTTTTAAAATTTCTTCAACTCTTGTACGTTCAAGCATTAATTTCAATCCTTTGTTTTTAGTATGAAACTAATTATAACAACAATTGTTAATTCACACAACACGAAACATTATTTTACATTAAATTTTTTAGCAAGTAGTTGTTCACCTGAAAGACCACATGGTTTATCAATTTGCGGGAAAGTTATGTTAACAAAATAGCCGTCTTCTATTTCGTATTGCAGAATAATCTTTTTGTATCCAACGTCTATAGTTTCTCCAAGCAATTCTATAATTTCATTGTAAGTCATATCTGGGGTAATCTTTAGAATATTGCTGTTTGTAGTCTTTTTAGGGTAATAAGCCAAAATATTTATTGCATCTAAATCTTTATTATAAGAAACAACCGACTTAAATAATTTGCAAGCATCATATATTTTAAGATACGTTTCACCGTTAATATTATATCCGGTTATCCAGATAGGTTTGGAATCTTCATATAAACGACAATTTAAATCAATTTCCACTTTTTGTTGCGTGATGTTGTTATCATTAAGTTCACCATAAAACCGACTGTATGTATAAGGCTCGGTAGGAAGTGTATAATTTTTCATAGAAAAAAAACGTTCTTTGGTTTTTTGGGACAACACTTCTTTACCATTTTCGGAAGTAGTTGTATTTATTTTAACAAAAAAACCATTTTCTATAGCATATTCTAATAAAATAGCACCAGAACCAACTAGGTTTGTGTCGCCTAATAAGTTTATAGTATCAGAATAATTCATATCCTTATTAAATTTCATAATTTCTTCAGATGTAACCCTAACAGGCTTATACATAGTTATTTTATTGCCGCTTTGGCGATAATTGGACATAAAAATAATGTTTAAATCATTAATTGAATAATAATTATAGCCATCAATATTATATCCGTTTAGTGCCAATTCTTTTTCATCAAATATAATTTTTGCAGTTGATTCATTTGCATTTATTGTAGTTGGTTTTGCAAAAGCTTGCAAGCTATTAAATAAAGAACATGCTACAACAAATATACATAAGAAATGTAATTTACGCATAATAATAACCCCCCTTAATTTTTGATATTCCATTACTTTCATAAAATAATTTTAACAAAATTTTATACAAATGCAACAATATTATATCAAAATTTTCTATGCAAGCCATGCCTTTTTTAATATTAAAACGCCTTCTTTAATTTCTTTTTCTGTTAAACCTCCATAACCTAAAAGCAATTTATTTTTATGTTCGGCAGGAACTTCACCAACAAAATAGTTTGACACAGGATAGACACGAACCCCATTTTTTAATGCCAAACTATATAGTTGTGAAGTTGGTTTTTGGTTTTTTAGGCTAATTAAAATGTGGTGTCCGGCGTTTTCCCCTGTTATTTTTAAGTCGAAGTTTTCGTTTAGACAGTTTATAAGAAATTGCCTTTTGTCTTTATAAGCCTTCCGCATTTTGTTTAAATGCCGCTCAAAATAACCGTCGGTTATAAATTTTGAAATTATTTTTTGTTCGATAAGAGATACCGACATACCAATTTCTTTTTGACTGTATATTTCCAAAAGCGGTTTTGGAAGCACCATATACCCAATTCTTACAGACGGAGCAATAGACCTTGTAAATGTACCTATATAAATTACTTTCTCGTTTTTATCTATGCTTTGCAAAGAAGGCAAAGGACGTCCGCTATATCTAAATTCGCTGTCGTAGTCATCTTCTATAATATATAAATTTTTTCTGTTTGCAACGTTAAGCAATTTAATTCTTCTATCTATAGGCATACTAAAACCAAGCGGAAAATGATGTGATGGGGTTATATAAACTGCCCCATTTTCTACTTTTTCCAATTTTTCTAAGCTTTCTGCAACAACGCCTTTTTTATCAATATCTATAGAAATAACTTCGTTGCCCATTTCTTTAAAAATTTTATATGCCTGCAAGTATACAGGGTTTTCAAACGCAATACATTTATTTCTTCCTAAAATTAAGCATAAAATTTGCAAAATATTGCTTGTGCCTGTACCAATAACAATTTGACTTTCGTCGCATTCAACACCTCTTGAGCTATGCAAAAAGTTAACAAGAGTTTTTCTTAACGTTATGTCGCCTTGCCTATTTGGCTTTTTAAGTATTTCATCATCATATTCATTAAAGCAATCTTTAAACAACTTTCTCCATAAATTAAACGGAAATAACAAACGGTCTACATGAGAAGGCGAAAAATCAATTAACGGCTTTTGTTCTGGTTGTTTTGTTAGCAAATTTTTATTTATAATTTCAACATGCATATATTTATCTATTTGACATACAAAATAGCCGCTTTTTGGCTTTGAAAAAATATATCCTTCTGATATAAGTTGACTATAGGCGTAATCAATAGTATTTATACTAACATTAATATGCGACGACAATTGTCGCTTAGATGGTAGCTTGAAATTTGCTTTTAAGTTGCCGTTTCTAATTTCAGCTTTTATATATTCGTATATTTGAATGTAAAGAGGAACGTTATTGTCTTTTAAGTGTATAGCAAGCATAAAGCAATTACTCCAATCTAATTATCTGATACCATAAAATTATTATAAATTGCAGCTTTTAACAGTACCAGAATTATTGTATAGTTTAATGAATTTATTGTCAAGGGGGATTTGTTAATGAAAACTAAGCTAATAGTTTTAACTTCTGCATTTTCAGCACTTATTTTTATATTTACTGCATACATTCTTCATATTCCAATTGGAGTAAACGGAGGTTATATACATTTAGGAGATAGCATTATATATATTTGTGCAGCATTGTTACCGTTTCCTTACGCTTTGCTTGCATCTGCAATTGGTGCAGGGCTTGCCGATATTGCATCGGGGGCTATTGTTTGGCTTCCGGCAACTATTGTAATTAAGCCGTTAATGGCATTATTTTTTAGTTCTAAAAGTGAATTAAAAAGCAAAAGAAATATTGCAGCTCCAATATTTGCAGGAATATTGGGAGTTTTATTGTATTATGTTTACGAATGCTTTCTTTTTGAAAGTTATATTGTTGCATTAAATGCACTTCCGCTAGGGGTAATGCAAGCTGTAGGCAATGCTTTTGTATATTATGTATTTGCACAAGCCAACTTAAAAGCAATTAAAATTAACGTTTAATTTCAAAATTTGTTAATAACATCATATATAACATAAAAACCAAAGACGGCACAATTAACTACAACGTGCCGTCTTTACTATTAAAACCATTATCTAAATTATTATTAAACCCCATTAATTCTTGAACTAAATAATTAGGTCTATTTTTAACTTCATCATAAATTCTTCCAATATATTCACCCATTAACCCAAGCATCATAAGCACAATTCCTTGCGAAAACAAAATTATTGCAACAGTTGATGCCCAACCTTGAATTGCGTTGCCTAAAACTAATTTTTGAAATATAACAACAGCCAAATACCCGAAACTTAGTAATGAAATAACAAACCCAACACCGCTTGCAAGCTTTAGCGGCTTATAAGATAGTGCTGTTATGCCGTCTATTGCAAACTTAATCATCTTTTTTAATGGGTATTTTGTTTCGCCTGCAAATCTTTCGTTACGCACATATGAAATGCCTGTTTGTTTAAATCCAACCCAGCTAACAAGCCCTCTAACATATCGGTTTTTTTCACCCAGCTTTTTCATGGCTTCGCATACTTTTCTATCCATTAGCCTGAAGTCACCTGTATCTACGGGAATGTCAACATTTGTTAAATTTTTTAGCAGCCTATAGTATATTTTTGCAGTTGCTTTTTTAAAATGCGTTTCTCCTTCTCTTTTATTGCGAACGCCATAAACAACATCATAGCCTTGCTTCCATAAATCTATCATATTTAAAATAACTTCCGGTGGGTCTTGCAAATCGGCATCTATTATAACAACAGCTTTTCCACTTGCAAAATCCATTCCGGCAGTTACCGCCGACTGATGCCCAAAATTTCTTGAAAAATCAATTAATTTAACGCATTTATCAGCTTTGCAAAGCTTTACAATAATATTTTTAGTTTCGTCGTGGCTTCCGTCGTTTACAAAAATTAGTTCATAGCTTTCCTTAGTATTTTCCATTACTGCACTTAAACGTTTGTAAGATTGCTCAATTACAAGTTCTTCGTTATAGACGGGAACAATTATTGAATAAGTTGGCAAAAAAACACCGCCTTTTAGTAAATTAATATTAAGTTTATCATTCCCTTTGACTAAAAGCAAATAAAAAATACACCGCTAAATTAATTGCGATGTACTTTGCCGTTGAATATTTATAAATGCTTTTTAAACTTCATAATTTCATCACGCAAAAAGGCAGCACGTTCAAAGTATAAATCCGATGCTGCTTGTTTCATTTCTTTGCGCAGCTTTTCAATTGCAGCAATTAATTCTTCTTTGCTCATAGATTCGGGTTCTTTTGCTATAAGCTCAGATTTATTACTTTCAGGAGAAGTTGTTGCTAAAATAACATCATGAACTTTTTTGATTACAGTTTTGGGTGTTATTTTATGCTTTTTGTTGTATTCCATTTGTATTTCACGCCGCCTATTAGTTTCGGAAATTGCCATTTGCATACTTTTTGTTATTTTATCGGCATACATAATAACAATAGATTCCGAATTTCTTGCGGCACGCCCAACCGTTTGAATTAAAGATGTTGCCGAACGCAAAAATCCTTCTTTGTCCGCATCAAGTATTGCAACAAGCGCCGTTTCTGGAATGTCTAGCCCTTCACGCAAAAGATTTATTCCAACAAGCACATCAAAAACATTAAGACGTAAATCTCTTATTATTTCCATGCGTTCCATAGTGTCTATGTCTGAATGCAAATATTTAACTCTAAGCCCGCATTCTTTTAAATATGATGTTAAATCTTCAGCAGTTTTTTTAGTTAACGTTGTTACAAGCGTTTTAAAGCCTTTTTGGGTTGTTTTATTAATTTCACCAATCAAGTTATCTATTTGCCCTTCAGATGGGCGAACAAAAATTTCGGGGTCTAAAAGCCCTGTCGGGCGAATTATTTGTTCAACAACTTGTTGCGAATGCTGGCCTTCATAAACAGAAGGTGTTGCAGAAACAAAAACCATTTGATTAATTTTATTTTCAAATTCATCAAACTTTAGTGGTCTATTGTCAAGTGCAGAAGGAAGCCTAAAGCCGAAATTAACAAGCGTTGTTTTCCGTGATTTATCGCCTTCATACATTCCCCGAACTTGAGGAATTGTTACATGAGATTCGTCAACTATAATTAGCATATCTTTCGGGAAATAATCAATAAGCGTATGCGGCGTGCTTCCTTTTCCTCGCCCTGAAAGGTGGCTTGAGTAGTTTTCAATTCCAGAGCAAAAGCCCATTTCCTGCATCATTTCTATATCATAGCTTGTTCTTTGCAAAATGCGCTGTGCTTCCAAAAGTTTTTCTTCTTCTTTAAGTTTTTTAACTTGTTGTTCAAGTTCTAATTGAATGCTTGTAACTGCTTTTGCCAACTTTTCCTTAGATGTTACGTAATGGGAAGCAGGAAAAATACTTATATGGCTGCGTTCGCCCAATGTTTCGCCTGTTAGTGCATTAATTTCACAAATTCGGTCTACTACATCCCCAAAAAATTCAACACGAAACGCTATGTCATCGGAATATGCCGGGAAAATTTCCACAACATCGCCACGAACTCTAAAGGTTCCTCTTGTAAAATTTATGTCGTTTCTGTTATATTGAATTTCCACCAGCTTTCTAAGCACATCATCTCTATCTTTTTGCATGTTCGGGCGCAGTGACAAAACAAGCGTATTGTAGTCAACAGGGTCGCCCAAGCCATATATGCATGAAACGCTTGCAACAATTATAACGTCTTTTCGCTCAAAAAGCGCTGCTGTTGCCGAATGCCTTAGCTTGTCAATTTCCTCATTTATTGCAGAATCTTTTTCAATATAAGTGTCGGTTGACGGAACATATGCTTCGGGCTGATAATAGTCGTAATAACTTACAAAGTATTCAACGGCGTTATTGGGGAAAAATTCTTTAAATTCGTTGTATAACTGTGCTGCAAGCGTTTTGTTGTGGGCAATTATAAGTGTTGGCTTATTTATTTTTTGTATAACATGCGCCATTGTAAATGTTTTGCCAGAACCCGTTACGCCCAAAAGAGTTTGAAACTTTTTTCCTTCTTTAATGCCGTTTGTTAGCTTTTCAATTGCTTGCGGCTGGTCGCCTTTTGGTTCAAATTCAGATACTATTTTAAAATTCATTTTGTTTAACCTCTAACGTTTTTTTCTATTTGTTTAAGCAATTGTTGCTTAGCAGCTTCATATATTTCTTTTACTGGAACGTTAAGTGCTTGCATCAAAAATTTTGCATTATCCTAAAGCCTAGCTATTGCCTAACAGCTTCATATATTTCTTTTATTGGAACGTTAAGTGCTTGCGCTAAAACTTTAGCATCATCATATTCAGGTGAAATTCTTTCAACCCCGTTAAAAACAGAAGCTTTAACTTTTACGTTTCCAAATGGAGTTTCTGCTGTTTTAATTTGCCTTTGCAAACAGCTTCTTTCCTCAGTTCTTCTCCTTATTCCAATTGTTGTTGTCTCAGAAAAAATTATATTTTCCATATTTTCAACGCATTGTTCCGAGCACAACACCGTAAGCTTAATTGCCGGGCGGTTTTTCTTCATTTGAATGTTTGTAAAAAATACGTCTTTTGCACCTTCATTCAAAAGCCTATCCATAACATAGCCCAAAACTTCAGGCGTGCAATCGTCAATATTTGTTTCTAAAACGGTTACTGCTTGCGGTTTATCAGCAACTTCCCCCAAAAATACTCTTAATACGTTTGGAATTTCCAAGTCTCGCATACCTGCCCCATACCCTGTTTTTAATATGTTCATTTGAGGCATAAGCCCAAATTGTGCGGCAAGTTCTGCAATTATTGCTGCTCCTGTTGGGGTTACAAGTTCTTTGTTAATGTTTATTTGTCGTGTTAAAACAGAAGCTTGGGCACAAATTTCAACAACAGCCGGAACGGGTATAGGTATTTTTCCATGTTGGCAATTTGTAAATCCGTAGCCATCTGATACAATTGATGAATATATTTTATCGGGGCGCAATATATCAATACAAATAGCAGCTCCTACAATATCTATAATTGAATCAACTGCTCCAACTTCATGAAAATGCACTTGTTCGGGCGTGCTATTATGAACTTTTGCTTCTGCAACTGCAACTCTTTTAAAAATATTTTTAGCTAAACTTTTAGCATATGATGAAATTGTGCTGTTATCTATAATTTTAACTATATCTGCAAAATTTCTTCCATGGCTGTGTTCGTGGTTGTGATTATGCTCATGTTCATGGTTGTGATTATGTTCATGTTCATGCTCATGGTTGTGATTATGTTCATGGCTATGGCTATGGCTATGTTCATGGTTGTGTTCGTGCTTGTAATGCTGTTTGTGATGTTCATGTTCATTATTAATATTTACCGTAACGTAATTAGCACCAATTCCATTTTTGCTAACTCTTTCAACGTTTAAGTTCCAGCCATCAATATTTAGCTTTTTAAGTTCGGAAACAAGCGTGTTAAGGTCAACACCTAAATCAATTAACGCTCCAAGCACCATGTCGCCACTAATTCCGGAAAAACAATCAAAATATAGTACTTTCATTAACCTTTAACCCCCAAAATTCTACTTCCCAAAATGCCGGCTCCAAACCCATTATCAATATTAACAACAGAAACGCCGCCTGCACAGCTATTAAGCATGGCCAGCAATGCAGCAACGCCTTTAAAGCTTGCCCCATAGCCAACGCTTGTGGGAACGGCAATAACGGGCTTATCAGTTAAACCCCCAACAACGCTTGCCAATGCGCCTTCCATGCCGGCAACAACGATTATTGCGCTTGCGCTATTTAGCATTTCAAGCTTTGAAAGCAAGCGGTGAATGCCTGCAACTCCAACGTCATATAATCTGTTTACAGTGCAGCCCAAAAATTCAGCCGTAACTGCGGCTTCTTCTGAAACAGGAATGTCTGAAGTTCCGGCGCATACAACAAGCAATTCACCTTGCTTCATTTTATCTGTACCTTTGCCAACGGCTATAATTCGTGCAGCATCATGGTACACCGCTTTAGGGTAAAATGATTGCACAATTCCAAACATTTCTTTATCTGCACGGGTTGCCAAAATGCTCTCTGCTTTGTTATCTTTCATGTTTTGAATAATAATTTCCAATTGCTTGTAAGTTTTACTTTCACAATATATAACTTCGGGACAGCCCGTTCTAATTGCTCTGTTGTAGTCAATAATAGCTTCTTTAATATCTTCAAACGGCTTATATTTTATTAAGTCTTCTGCCTGTTTAACGGTTATTTCTCCGTTTTGTAAATATGTTAATATTTGCTCTAAATTCATTATTAAAGCTCCTTTTAAACTTCTAAATTGATTTTTAAGGAAAAGTATTTAGTAAAGGACGCTAAAAAGCGCCCTATACGTTTTGTTTATTAGTTAAAAATAGCTTGAAGCGCCACCGAATTAATAATGTTCCATGGCTTGTTGAAATATGGTTGGAAAAATTGGTCTACAAGCGCAAGTTGTTCAACAGTCATTTCTTTGTAAATACAAATTGAAAGCGTATTAATAATTTGCGTAAAGTCGAAATGCGAAGCTAATTGCGCACCTAAAATTCTATGTGTTTTGCCATCATAAACAAGTTTAAGCATAACTTCATATGTTTTAGGCATAAAATCAGGAATATAATTTTCTTTAATAGTGATAGAGCGAACGTCTTCGTAAATTCTTTTTGCTTCACTTTCAGTTAAGCCTGTTGCCGCCATATTTTCCTTATAAATTTTTATTCCCGATGTGCCTTGAGTTCCAACTTGAGGGAGCTTTTTCTCCAATAAGTTTACAGCGGCCAAAAGCCCCATTCTTACTGCATTTGTTGCAAGCGGAATATAGCGTGTTTCTGAAGTTGGGTTATAACATACAGAACAGCAATCTCCGGCAGCAACAACATCTTCGTTAGATGTATGCATATAGTCGTCAACTATAATAGCACCATTTGGCAACATATCAAGTTGTCCTTTAAAAAGTTCTGTGCTTGGTCTGAAGCCAATACACAAAACAACTAAATCTGCTTCATGTTCTGTTTTATCTGTTATAACTTTAGAAACATTTCCGTTTTCACCTTCAAATTTAACAACTTTTTCGGAAAGCGCAAGTTTAATTTTGTTTTCTGTAAGTTGTTTTTCGGCTAATGACGTAAACTCGGCATCCATATATTTACTCATAATTCTGTCTTCAACGTCAATTAACGTTACGTTTTTGCCTTGTTCTTCAAATGCAACAACAAGTTCAACTCCAATATATCCTGCACCAATAACAGTTACATTTTTAGCGCTTTTTGTTTTTTCAATAATTTGTTTTGCGTGGTCAAAATTTTTACACAAAACTATATTGTTAAGTTCGCCACCTTCAAATTTTGGCGTAATTGGCCATGACCCTGTTGTAATTAAAAGCTTGTCGAATGTATCTTCAAATTGTTCAGAAGTTTCTAAATTTTTAACAACAACTTTTTTGTTTGCAATATCAACAGAGCAAACTTCATGTTTCATTTTTGTTTTAATCCCAAGCGCTGCCAAAGCTTCAGGCGAACTGTAAAACAAGCCTTCAACGTCTTTAACAACACCTTCCACATAAAGCGCTATACCGCATGAAAGAAAAGAAATGTTATCGTTTCTTTCATAAACTGTAATTTCGGCATCTTTATAAAGCTTTGCCATATTTGTTAATGCTGCCGTTCCGGCATGAGTGCAACCTAGAGCAACTATTTTCATTATAATATCTTCCCTTCTTAATTTTAATTATATTTTACCCCTTGATTAATAAAAAAACAACCCCGTTTTAACAACAGGGCAAAAAATCGAACAACATTTTTTCGGCTTTAGATTTATCAACATTTTGGGATAATATTATTTCTGAAACAATAATTTGTTTTGCGTTTGTTAGCATTTTCTTTTCGGCGCTAGACAAACCTTTTTTTCTTTCTCTTAGCATTAAATTTCTAAAAACTATTGCTGCTTCAGAAAGTTCCCCTGTTTTAATCCTTTCCATATTTTCTTTGTAGCGTTCGTTCCAATTATCCGGCATTTCAATAGGGCTTAGCATAATATTTTTAATTACTTCCATAACTTCGTCTTTGCGATAAATTTGCCTAACCCCAATGCGTTCGGCTTTTCCGGCGGAAACCATTATTTTTAGGTTGCCGACAGGTATTCTTAAAACATAATAAATTTGATTATTCCCATCAATTTCTTTTTGTTCAAGCGCCTCAATAACACCTGCTCCATACATAGGATACACTATCTTATCTCCCTCACAAAACACAGAACCCCTCCTTTTAAATTTATTTTTTTATGAGTACTTTTTGAAATATATAAAGCAACCTTAGCGTTGCGATTATCAAATAATTAAATCTTACCAAAAGTATACCATAGTTTGTCGAATAATGCAAAATATTTGCAAAAGTTTTTTATATTTTTACATTTTTGTGAAAATTTTGTGCTTATTTGGTTCAATGTTAAAGTATGAAGTTAAGTTTTTATACATTTATAAAAATTTTGCGTTTAATTGGTTCAACGCTAAGTTTAAAATATTTACTTTTATCGATAAAATCAGTTGTATAATATTTGTTGTTATTAATAACTTTTTCGTTCATTCTCTCATTCATTCCAAAACCCCAATCCAAAACATCTAAATCATAAATAATTGTAGATTCAGAAACATAAACTTCTTTGTCTATTTTATAAGCGGCAAACGGAGACAAAATCCATTCCGAATTATTTTCACCTTCCGATTTAGACTCTATAGAATTTAAAAACTTTTCATTCGATGTTGCTTTTATATATGCTAAAGTTATGGCTTCGTTTTCTGTTATGGAGTAGTTTTGAGTAATTTTGTTTTTTTGGGAAACGTTTATTTCGTTAACATCAAAGTAGTTAATAGCTTTTATTCTTGGGTAGTCGTTTGCAATTTTTGTATATATTCTTTCAATTTCGCTTGAAGCAAGAGGCGTGCAATATGAATAGTCAACACTGCTAAAATTGCTTATTGCAAGCTTTGAAAGCATAATTGGCTTTTGCTTTTGAAATGTGAAATAAAAATATTCTATAGCTTTAAAAACATCATCATTATACTTATTTTGTTCAACAATATTTTGGCATATATCTATAGCAACCCAATCAACTGAACTATCACTTGGATAGTAGTCGGTGCAGTTAAAAGCATCTTCTGAAGAAACGCTCCAAACAAAGGCGCATTTTGGAGCATATTTTCTAAATGCTGTTCTAGCCGCTTTATAAAAAGCTATATATTCGCTTGGTTTATACGAAGTATCAACAGGGCAAAATTTAATGAACATTGGAATATTGAAATTGCCAAACGCTTTAGCTGTTTGTTCTAAAAGCTGTTTGTCGATTGTTAAGTTGAGGGCTTCTTCTGAATTTGGAACGGGAAGTTGGGGTTGTACTACAACAAATGGCGTTTTTGTTTGAGAAATGCACGTTAAAACCCAATTCAGCGGGAATTGGTCGCCTAACGTGTAGTTGTATGTGTAAAAGGCATGGCTTTTTTCAGTTAAAGTTTCAAATTGTTTTATATCACCGTCAATGCGCTTGTCATTTAAAATGAATGCACCCAAATAACAACCCTCTTTAGGTTCATACATTGAAAGCTTATAGTTGCTTTGTTCAATATACACGTTAAAACGTTCTCCCGTTACAATTTTCTTTTTAGGCAAACTGGGCGAAACGGAAACAACAGGTTGAGCTTCTTTTTGAGCAGTGGTTTTTTTATTAGTTTGCTCACAACCTGCTTGTAAGATTATTAATGTGAACATAAGCGCTATGATGGCTACTTTCATTTTAATTACTCCTTCAGCACTAAATTAATAACTTCCAAATAATGTACAAAATATTCATTTTGGCTTAATTTAGGAATTAAAAGCTTTTTGTCAAAGCTGTTATATGGAATTGATTTTCTGCCGTCTTCCTTAGAATTGTTCCAAAATTCATTTAACGTATTAAAAGGCAAGAAAAATATTTCTTTGTTAAACAAAAATCTAACAAGTAAAAAAGCAATTCCTTTCTGGTTTTGAAAATCTTGCATAAACTTAATTTGATGTTCGTGTATATTTTTAAGCGGCAAATTTTTTTGTGCTGTTTCTTTTGCATCAAAGCAAATAGGTATGCCTTGAACAACACCGATGTAGTCAACCGTGCTTTTCTTTTCAAAATACGCCAAAGAAATTGTTCTTGTTTCGTTGTCTAGCTCAATTGGTGTAATTGATGTTGGAATTTTTTGAATTAAGGCAAGTTGTTTTTCTCTGTATATGTCATTTGTATAATTTATCATTTGTTCAAAATCATTGCCTCTTAATCCTCTTGAATTAAAGTATGCCATATTGGTATTATCTCCTATTTATAGAAACTTTATACTTTTATTAGTTTTGATTGGTTAAGTTTTCAATTGCAATTTGTGCATTGCGCCTTATAACAGAAGCACCACGCCAAAAAAGAGCCGTATTTGAAAACCTTTCTTTAAATTGCTTGTTTGTCATGTTTTTAATATTACAAAGCAAAGGGTTAGCTTGTTCTATATCTGTAATTTCTATAGTTGTATGCTTGCAGTTTTTAATAACAGCTTTGTTAAAAGGGCATACAATTTGGCAAATATCGCAGCCGTAAATTTTATTTCCCATAATTCGCTTTTGCTCATCTGTTAGTTCGCCCTTTTTTTGAGTTAAGTATGAAGCGCATCTTTCAACGTTAAAAGCTTGTTCGCACAGCGCATTGCCGGGGCAAGCTTTAATGCATAAATTGCAGTTGCCGCATGAAAGACCTAAATTTTTGTTGCTGCTATAAGGCAAAACTGCATTTGTTAATATGTAACCAATAAAAAAGAACGAGCCAAAAGCTTGGGTTATTACATTGCGGTTTTTACCCGCAAATCCTAACCCTGCTTTAACAGCCAGTTCTCTCTCAACAAGCGGCCCATTATCTACAAAAAATTTAGCTTCTGCTTGTTTATAGTTGCTGCAAATTGTTTTTGTTAAGCTTTCTAAAATTGCTTTAAGCTGAACATGGTAATCTGTGCCGATAGCACTTAATGAAATGTTGCCTCTTAATTCATTATCTTTTTCAAAACAAATTGTTTTGAAATATGGAAGCAAAACAACAACAACGCTTTTTGCAGAAGGAAGCGTAGCTTTAGGGTTAATTCTTGTTTCAATGTTGCTTGAAACAAATGGAGTATTGTTTTTAGCTAAAATAGGAACTAAATAATTTAAAGGCTCTGCACTGCAAACGCCTATTAAAACATTGTTTTTTTCTGCAAATTGTTTTAGTAAATTACCCGTATTATTTCTCCCCTAACTTATTCTAGCAAAAGCATTTCGGAGCATTTTTTAAATATTTTTGGAACTTCGCAGCAAAATTCTAGCCCATTTAAATATGAAAGAGGAGAAGGCAAGCCGTTAAATGTTAACTTATACGCATGAAGCAATTGACTTTTTAAATTAGCTTTTTTACGCAAAGTTTCATTAATGGCATTACTTCCATATTTTGTATCTCCGACAATGCAATGATTAATGCTTTTTAAATGCGCCCTAATTTGATGGGTTTTGCCTGTAATTAATTTAACTTTAAGCAACGTAAAATTTTCGGTAAAGCTTATTGGTTCGTATTCTGTTATTATTTCATTTGCGCCTTCAACATAGCTTTTCAAAATTTTAACTGTATTTGTGCTTTTATCTTTTAAATGGAAGGCTTTTATAACGCCTTTTTCGTATATTTTACCGCTAACTACAGTCAAATAATATTTATCAACAAGTCTATCGTGAAAAGCTTTGCATATGCATTGAGTTGATATTAAATTTTTGCCACAAACAACAAGCCCGCTTGTATTTCTATCAAGGCGGTTGCATATAGAAGGGGTGAAGCAATTTCCGCCCCTTCCAAGATAGTTAAAAATTTGCGTTGCCAAGCTTGAATTGTCGTTAGATTTTTCGGGTTGTGACAAAACACCCGATGGTTTGTTGCAAATTAAAATATTTTCGTCTTCATAAACAATGTTAAGGCTGCTTTTGCTTTGTTCAGTGTTTTGTTTGGTGCTTTGTTGGCTAATTTTAGAATAGCTACAAAAATTATTTATAGTTTCATCTGAAAAAAAAAGCTTAATTTTATCGCCTTCTAAAATTATTTCGCTTCCTAAAGCTTTTTTATCGTTTAAAACAATATTTTTCTTTCTAAGCATTTTATACACAAAGCTTTTTGGAGCTTTGTTTAAATATTTTAGAAGAAATTTGTCAAGTCTTTGGTTTTGTTCTATGTTGCAAATTGTTAGTTGTTTCATTTTTAGCAGCTTAATTTATTAAAAGCTTCTGCTACTGAAAACGTAGAAAATTCTACATCCAGAAAATTCTTGTTTCAACCTGCCCGTTTTCGGCTAACCTAATAACGTTTTTAAAATTACTACTCCTAGCTTCGCTAGGAGTTATAATAATCGGCAGTCCACAAGCGTAACTTCCCATGTAGCCCACGGTAGTCAACAGAACAAGCTGTTGATAAAACATTTTTTAAGGCTTGGTTTTTGCCTAATAATTATTGTAATAATTAGCAAAATAAAAGTCAATACAAAGTATTGTAAATATTTTCAGTAACAGATTATCCTCCTTGTTTTATAGAAATTTAGGCTACTTTTTCTTAAATTTACTATACTTGTATTAACAGTTAATCCCTCCTTAATTTTAATTGTATTAGATGTTTGCCAAAACTTGAATTGCCTCTTTTTTAATAATAACTTCCCCGTGTTCTGCCAAAAAGTACATAGACATTACGTTTGAATTGTGCTTTTGCCCATATTCTCCTAAAATTGAATTAATATGTTCCATTGAAACATTATCATAGGGGGAGTCGTTTTGCAAAAATAAAAAGTATTTAGAGTCATTTTTAAATAGCGCATTCGTTCCATTAAAAGTTAAATATAACCTTAAAGAAACAGCAGTTACACTTTCTAAATCATCGAACGAAAAAACAGAAACATTTTTACTTGCTTTTTTATCTGATTCGCTTGTTTTTTTCTTTTTTCTTGAACTTGGCTTAGGCGGAGCTAATTTTTCTTCAACTACTTGAGGGTTTGTAACTTTTGTTACAATTAATATAATACTATCTGAAGTAATAGGTATTGCTTCTATCATCAACGGCACATTTTCAGCTTCAAACCCACATTCACGAAAAGCTTGGTCTAACATTTCGCGAAAAAGCTCTTGCGTTCTTTCAGAACCATATGCAAGTTCTGAAAGCTTAATATTATGGCTTACAAGGTCTTTTTTGGTTAAAGTGAATTTAACTTGTGATTCGCTAATTTTTTCAATTTTCATAAAATTCAGGCAAGGAAATTTAATGCCCTTCTCTCCTTTCAATCCCAAACGGTTATAATATATAGTATAAATAAAAAACAAGTTAATGTAAAGAGGAGAATGTTGTATTTTGCACTACTTGACACAATGAACTTTTAGCTTTAAAATAATATAAAAATATTTCTATTTTTGGGAGGTGTCGACAGTGAAGCCAGACAATGGCGATAATGGTAATAAATCTTTAGAAAATTTAGATTATTACAATGAAGATATGTCTAGAAAAGCTGTTGGCAAATTGTTTGGTGCAGGGCATGGCTTAGATGATGATACAATGGGAAAAGTTGCCGGGGGTTATGTTTCTTCCGGAGATATTATTAAAAAACCTTTAAGAGAAAGAGAAAGGGATATGGAAAGAATCCCTCCTTCTAAAAAATTCATTAGCCTAGATCTGGATATTGAAAAACCAAAAAAACAATTAGCCAGCGCTTATTATGAAGAAGATGATGAACAATACGACGACTACGTCGACGAGCAAGAAGCAGCAGAAAGCGAAAGACAACTTATGGACGATTTAGACCATGATATGTCTATTTACAGCAGGCAAAAACCTGTAAACAGAGAAAGAAAAGCCGCTCCTAATCCTTCTGCCGAATTTTATGCAAAGCGAAAACCAAAGCCTGAAATTAGAGCAGTTGAAAAACCCGAAAAATATGAAAAGCACCCTAAAGCCAGCGAGCCTAGAAGACAAAGCGAACCTAAAGGCGCAGAACCAAATTTGTTTTTATTTAAAACTGCAGTTTCTTTAGCTTTTGTTCTTATTTTAATGGTTTTGGCTGCAGTTGTTTTTAAAGTTAATTCGAATTTAGAATTTTTACAACAATTCGAAAAGACTGCAGAAGAAGGCGGGCTTAGCGCCGAAACAATTAAAGCTATGAGAGAAGAAAGCGCCCAATTGCGCTCAACTGTTGAAGGACTTACATTGCAATTAGAAGAAATTCAACAAAAATTAGGCAGCGGACAAACTAATTACGTAGAAGACAGTACCGAAGCACCACCAAGTAATCCAAGTGAAGCAGGAGACCAAAACGAAGGCGGAGAAACTACATACACCGTTAAAAGCGGCGATAGTTTATCCAGAATTTCTTCCAAATTTTACGGAACAACAAACGGATACCAAAAAATAAAAGATGCAAACAACTTAAAATCAGATAATTTAACAGCAGGACAAGTATTAGTAATACCAAAATAAAAACTAAGGAGGTGAAACCGTTATTGATAAGCTTGAAATGATTATATATTAGGCTTTTGTAAGTTTTCAGTAACGGAAATATGGAAGCTAAAAAACTAACCCTTCCGGAGCTTCGGGAAACAGCAAAAAAGCTTGGATTAAAATATGTTCAAACATATAGAAAATCTCAATTAATTGATTGGATTAACGAAAATCAAGCACCTGAAACATCTAAAACACCTAAGACATCTGAAGCGCCTAAAAAAGTTCAAAAAATTCAAAAGACTGAGAAAATTGAAAAAGTGGAAAAATTTGAAAAACAGGCAAAACCGGAAGAAGCAAAAGAAATAAAAGAAGAATTGCAGCGAAAAGCTGCAGTTTTATCTGAATCAATTAAAAAAGAACAAGAAAAACCAGAAACAATAGTTAAAAAAGAGCAAGAAGTTGTACCAGAAAAACCCGAAAGACCTGAAAAATTTGAAAAAAAGGAAGAAAATGTGGAATACACCCCCAACCCAACTAGAGAGCAAAGAAGAACGCCAACAGATGCTCTTGATAGCGGAATTATTGCAGAAGGCGTTTTAGAAGTACTTTCAGATGGCTATGGCTTTTTAAGAACAGAAAATTTTCTTCCCGGCTCAAAAGATATTTATGTTTCCCCTTCGCAAATTAGGCGATTCAATTTAAAAACAGGCGACCTTGTTAAAGGCAGCATTAGAATTCCTAAAGAAGGCGAAAAGTTTAGTGCGCTTTTGTTTGTTAAAAGTACAAACGGCGACAACCCCGATATTGCATCAAAACGCCCAGCCTTTGAAGATTTAACTCCCATTTTCCCGTCTGAAAAAATCCACTTAGAAACTTCGCGAACGGAGCGTTCAGCACGGTTAATAGATTTAATAGCACCAATAGGCAAGGGGCAGCGTGGAATGATTGTTGCTCCTCCAAAAGCGGGCAAAACGGTTCTTCTTAAAAAAATCGCAAAAGCCATTTTAACAAATCATCCCGATATGCATTTAATTATACTTTTAATTGATGAACGCCCAGAAGAAGTAACAGATATGCAGCAATCTATAAAAGGTGAAAATGTTGATGTTATATATTCAACATTTGATGAACAACCCGAACACCACAAAAGAGTTGCAGAAATGGTGCTTGAGCGTTCTAAACGTTTAGTTGAACAAGGAAAAGAATTAGTTGTTCTTTTAGACAGCATAACACGCCTTTCCCGTGCATACAACTTAACTGTTCCTCCAAGCGGAAGAACTTTATCGGGGGGGTTAGACCCTGCTGCACTTCACATGCCCAAAAAATTTTTTGGTGCTGCAAGAAATATGCAAGAAGGCGGTTCGTTAACAATTTTGGCAACAGCTCTTGTTGATACAGGCAGCAAATTAGATGATATGGTTTATGAAGAATTTAAAGGTACGGGAAATATGGAACTTGTACTTGACAGGCGGCTTTCTGAAAAGCGAATTTTTCCTGCAATAGACATTTTAAAATCTGGAACAAGACGTGAAGAAAACTTATTAACAGCTCAAGAAATGGAAGCTATATACACAATTCGTAAATTATCAGCACACCTACCAACAGCAGAATTAACAGAACAAATAACCGATATGTTAATTAAAACAGAAAATAATTATGAATTTATTCGTGGTATTAATTCACTTGAGAAGAAATATTAAAATATGTTGCACATTAAAACCGCTTATGTTATACTTTCTAAAGTTTGAAATTCATAAATAATTTAATATTGGAGGTGAAATTAATGCGTGACGAAATACATCCAAAATATTTTCAAGCTAAAGTAAAATGCGGATGTGGCAACGAATTTGTAACAGGTTCAACAAAGCAAGATATTCGTGTTGAAGTTTGTTCAAAATGCCATCCATATTACACAGGAAGCCAAAAACTTCTTTTAGAAGCAGGCGGACGTGTTGAAAAATTCAAGAAAAAATACAATATGCAATAACTTATTTAAATTAAAAAAAGGGGGCTTGATGCCCCTTTTTAATTGCCTATGTTTTTATTAGATTAAGCCTAAATATTCTGCTATTAATTACTTTTTGTCTAAAACTACGTATGTTTAATAGCTTTAAGCTAAATTAAAATTAATTAATACATATTGGCTATCGCTTATTTATAGTTTTTTAACTTACTAAACATTTGAATTATGTTTGTTGTTGAATTGATATTCATATTCATTATTTAGAAAAAAGCAAAAACCATTCTTTATAAAAGAAGCAAGGACTTTTTTATTTATAAACTTCTTTAGAAAAGAAGCAAAGGCTCTTTTCTTTGGAGAAGAAATAAACATTCTTCTTTCTTTTAAAAAGAAAGAAGCAAAGAAACATGGGGGGTTGCAATCCCCCAACCACCTAAACGCTTTTAAAAAACCATTAAAACATGTTGTGGCATTTTAAATTTCTTTTTTTAGGTTTAAGAACAAAAACCTTTCTTTTAATAAAGAAAAAGCAAAGCCCTTTCTTTCTTTAGAAAAAACAACAAATAAATAGGAAATGAGGGGTTGCGATTTTCCCCTAAACGCCTCTTCAACCAAGTTCCAGCCCATCAACTTTATATTGATGCAGCTTAATGCCACTTTATTTAATTGCCCCTGTTCCGTTTATTGCAACTTTAACATTAGGAACAAATGTCATTTTACTAAATGCCTCATCAAGATTTCCTTCTATTTTTTTATACAACTCATAGTCTTTTTTCTTTAATTCAACTAAAAATTCCAACCCATCAACTTTATATTGAGTCTGAAATAAATCTATAGTTTCAATAATTTCGCTTGAAATAATTTGTTCATATACACGACAAAGTTCTTTAAGTTTATTTTTATCTGAAAGTGTTTTATCTTTAAATGTAAACTCCTCAATATCGCCTTCAATATCAATTAAAATGTTGCATAAGATTCCATTAGAAGTTTCAGAGAAAGTTAATTTACTTTTGCTTTTGTCAACTTTAAGTGGAATAAAATTATTGTAAAACTTTGTAACAACTTCTCCACCTTGTCCTTTTCCTTTAACCCATAAATAGCCACGTGTTTTTTTATCATCAAGCTGCCCAATTAATTTATAGTTTTTAATTATTGCTGCGCCGCCAAGTTTTAGTTCCTCATTTTTTAATTCAATTTTAGGAATAACAGCATTTCCTGTTTGGCGCAAACTTCTAATTAAACTTTCTAAATCTTGAA
This sequence comes from uncultured Defluviitaleaceae bacterium, assembly GCA_964533945.1. Taxonomy (GTDB): domain Bacteria; phylum Bacillota; class Clostridia; order Lachnospirales; family WRBF01; genus CAZHPA01. The sequence goes on along the minus strand of CAZHPA010000009.1, from coordinate 23,407 downwards.
GAAACGTAATTGCATAATTTCCTTGATTATTTTTATAAAAATTTGAAACAAACATTCCAACCATAGGTTCAGATGTTACTTCCGATTCTAAAATTTTCCTTGCTTCTTCTTGCGTTGATAATACAACAAGTTTGCGGCTAATTTGCCTATTTCTTTCTAAAGCATCTATAGTTTCTTTAAACAATTGTTCGTCTTTTAAAAGCTCGTTTCCCAAAATAGCAACTTTGGCTAAACCAAAATATAGTTTTTTGCTTGAATAGCTGTCTGTGAAATACATTGCAGCAGAAATTGTTTCATTTGAGGCAATTTTAACAAATTTATTTTTGCCTTCTCCGCCGCCTTTACCCGAAAAAGTAGCCATATTCGGCATTGCCATTGAAACTGTAAAGCGGTTTTGGGTTGAAAAGCTAAGGCTGTTTTTGTCTTGTTTTTCTGTGCTTTCGCCGTCTTTTTTCTTTTCGTCTTTATTGTTTTGTTTAGATTTATCTTTTGTTTCGTCTTGGTTATATTGTTTGTCTTGATTTTCTGGCTTTTGATTTTGTTCGGGGTTATTTTCTTCTGTTAAAACATTATTTTGTTCTTCTGCTTCCACAGCATTTTCTTCTTCCGTAATTTGTGTTCCTTCGCCAAAAGCGCTAACTTCTTCTTCAGGTTTTTCTGTATCTTTGCTTTTTTCTTTATCCTGTTCTTGTTCTTTTTCTTTGTGTTTATTCTGTTCTTTATCTGCGTCTTTGATTTTTTCTTTATCTTGTTCTTTTTTTTCGTCTTTATCTTGTTCTTTATCTTTAACCTGTTCTTTATCTTTATCTTTGCTTTTTTCTTTATCTTGTTCTTGCTCTTTATCCTTATCTTGCTCTTTGTCTTTATCCTGTTCTTTGCCTTCTTTTTTATTTTGGCTATTTTGGTCTTTTGCACTCATTTCAATTGAAGCACCGTTTATATTTATGTTTTTAACATCTTCTTCTTTAAACTTATCAATGCCTATAGAAACAACAAATCCTCTGTCTTCAAGTTCCACTTTATCAAAGCAGCCGCAAAGTAGAAGCGGAAGCAATATAACAATTAATTTACGCATTATGCTTCCCTCCCAAGTTTCTAATTTTTGCAACAATAAGCATTAGCATTGGAACGATTAAAAAATAGCACAGCCCAAATGTAATAAACATAAAGTTCATTATATCGTAGACATCTGCAATATTTCTTGGCATTAGCGAAACCACAAAAATAATAATAGAGCAGGCAAATATATGCTTAGAATGCGAACCTATGCCAAAAACGCTTTTTAATAGAAGCGATGAAAAAAATAACCCAGCATTAACTATTGCAAATACGGAAATTATAAAAAAGCTCATTATAAAGGCCTCTTGTCTTGATGCAAATGAACCCGAAAGCCTTGTTACATCCATTACTTCAAGCACAGGCCAAAGCTGTTCTTTAACATCAAGCGCCCCAAATTTGGCAAGCGTAACAACTGTTATAAAAAGCATAAATATACCTATTAGCGCTATAACCGACACAACGCCTTTCCTAACTTTATCTGGAGTGTTTATAAACGGGAAAACCAAAAAGCAAAATTCAAGCCCTGTAAACGATATGCCGCAGAAAAAAGCGCCTTTTATTAAGTCGGATGGCGGCGTTATCATAACAGGCATAATGTTTGAAAGGTTAAGGTCGAAGCATGCAACTATAAAAACAAATAAAAGCGGAACTAAAACCAAAAGTATTATAATTTCACCAATTCTTGCCCTTGCTTCATAGCCTTTTGATGCTGCATAGCCCGAAACCAAAACCATTAACATACAAACAATCCAAAAAGGTGTATTAAACAACAATGTTTGCTTTACTATTTCCCCAAAAAATCTAAGTTCCATTGCCGCATTTATAATAATTTTTGCAACAAACCCAAGCGACAAAATAACCCCAACAGGTCTTGATAATATTTTAGAGCTGTACGTTACAAAGTCATCATTTGGGAAAAGCTTTGCAACAGAAGTAATTAAAAGCGCATACGCTATTGCAACAAGCGTTGATAAAATTATTACTATAAAGCCATCTTGATTTGCAAAAAGTGCAACACGGCGTGGAAGCACAATTACGCCTGTTCCAAAAATATCTAATATGAGCAAAATTTGAAGCTGTCTTACGGAAATTTTGTCATTAAAAAATATCACTATTCTTTCTCCCTTCTATTTCCGTATCTATTCTTTCTTTCTTTTGTTTCCGCTTTTTTGCACATTTAACCTAACTGCCGAAGACGGGTTGGAAAAAATGGGGCGTTTTTTCATTGAAAATAGTGGGAATCTAAAAATTGTATCTTTAATGTCGGAATAGTCGTTAATACTGCCGGATACAAATGGGAACATATACGGAATGCCGAAGCTTTTTAAAGAGCATACATGAATTATAATAATTAAAAGCGCAAGCCAAAAGCCCAAAAATCCAAACATAGATGATAGCGCAATTATTAAATATTTTAAAATCCTATATGCATTAACAAGCGAAATATGAGGAAGAACAAAGCTGCAAATGCCCGTAAGTGCAACTATAATTACAACAATTGGGCTAACTATGCCGGCTTCAACAGCGGCTTGCCCAATTACTATACCGCCAACAATTCCTATCGTGCCGCCTATTGGGGCAGGAAGCCTTATTCCGGCTTCTCTTAAAAGCTCGAATGCAATTTCCATAATAAGTACTTCAATAACCGCTGTAAACGGAACGGTTTGCCTTGAACCGGCAAATTTAAATGCAAGCTGCATTGGAAGCATTGAAGGGTGATACGTTGCAATTGCAATATATAGCCCCGGAAAACACATAGCACCAAAAGCAGCAACAAACCTAATTAATCTAATAAAAGACGCTATTTCAAACCGCTGGTAATAGTCGTCAGGGGATTGAAAAAACGTGTCTATTGTTGCCGGTATTATAAGTACAAATGGGGAATTATCAACAATAATTGCAATTCTTCCTTCCAAAATTGCAGCAGAAGCTTTATCTGGGCGTTCTGTTGTTTGTGCTTGGGGGAAAGGAGAAAGCCAATCTTCCTCAATAAGTTGTTCAACATATCCGCTTTCAAGTATTGCATCAATATCTATGTTGTCGATTCTTTCTATAGCTTCTTGCAAAATTTGTGGGCGAACAACGTCTTCCAAATATACAAGCGCAACATCTGTTTTACTTCTTCTTCCAACCTTTTTTTGAACAATTTTTAGTGCAGTATCACGTATGCGCCGTCTAATTAACATTGTATTAGTTCTAATAGATTCGCTAAATGCATCTTTTGAGCCTTGAATAACAACTTCTGTATCAGGAGATTGAACGCCTCTGTTCGAGAAGCCTTTTGTTGAAAGAATAATTGCTTTAGCAAAGCCATCAATAAAAAGTACAGTATCGCCAGACATCATACTTAGCGTTGCGTCGTCAAACTTATTTGTTTCTTTTAAATCGGCAACTGTTACTCCGCCGTCTTTTAATGCATCAAATATATTTTGGCTAAGGCTTGCTTTGGATTGGGAAGTTAGGCGAATGCTAACTATTAGCTGTGATACTACATTTTCATTAATTAATGATGAGTTTACCATTCCATCAATATACGCTATATAAACTAATTGCCCATTTTCCCCAACAGGAAACTTTCTTTTAACTAAATCGCCGCAATCTTTAAATGCTTGTTCAAGTTGTAAAATATTTTGTTCAATATTTTCTACAAGTTCCACTTAATCACCTCGCTTTTTAGTTAGTTTTTGGCTTTTTAAGAAATTTATGCATAGCCTAGAAACAGCTTATTTTTTGTTTAATTTTTTATTTGATTTTTTGTATGAATTGTAGCATTTAATTCCAAAATGTGTTAATATGTTAAAATATAGAATTAAATATAACGGGAGGAGTACTAATTGTTTAAACGTGTAATTATAAAAGTTAGCGGCGAAATGATTGGCGGAAAAAGCGGCGGCTTTGTTGAACAAAATGTTCAAAAAATAGTTTCAGAAGTTTCCGAATTAATAAGCCTAAAAACAGAAGTTGCACTTGTTGTTGGCGGCGGAAATTTTTGGCGTGGGCGTTCAAAATCTGTTAAAATGAGTAGTACAAAAGCAGACCAAATAGGCATGGTTGCAACTGTTATGAACGGCATATATTTGTGCGAAGCGCTTGTATCAGCTGGCGTACCTTCTGTTGCCATAACCCCGTTTAGCGTTAATGAATTTACAGAAGTTTTTTCAGTAGAGCGTGCAATTAAATATTTGCAAAGCAACACAGTTGCGGTTTTTGCAGGCGGAACAGGACACCCATTTTTTACAACCGACACTATAGTTTCGCTAAGAGCAAGAGAGCTTGAAGCTGATGCAGTTCTTTTTGCCAAAAGCAACACCAACGGAGTTTGTGATAAAGACCCAAACAAATATAATGATTACAAAACGTATAAAATTGTTTCATATGAAACAATAATTAAAAATCGTTTAGATTTTGCCGATGCTTCAGCAATTAGCCTTTTATATGGAAAAGACTTTTCTATTCCGTCTGTCGTATTTAATCCTGAAAAGGAAAACGGAATTGTTATAGCTTGCCAAAATAATGACGAAATTTTTAATATAGGCGGAACTAAAGTTTTAAAAGGTGTCGAAGACGTTTTTTACGATAACCTACAATAAATAAAAAAACTAAAAATAACAAAAATCAGGAGGAAAATTTATGTCAACACGTACTAAACCTTACGAAGACAAAATGCAAAAATCTATTAAATCATTAGAAACAGAATTTACTTCAATCCGTGCAGGGCGTGCAAACCCTCATGTTTTAGACAAAATTACAATTGATAATTATGGCGTTCAAACTCCAATTAATCAAGTTGGAAACATAACCGTTCCCGAAGCAAGACTTTTGCAAATTCAGCCATGGGACGGCAGCGCATTAAAGAAAATAGAAAAAGCTATTCTAGCTTCCGATTTAGGACTTAACCCAACAAACGACGGCAAAGTAATTAGGCTTGTTTTCCCCGAACTAACAGAAGAGCGCCGCAAAGCTTTAACAAAAGATATTAAGAAAAAAGGCGAAGATTCTAAAATTGCAATTAGAAATATTCGCCGTGACGGCATTGACGAATTTAAAAAGTTAGAGAAAAAAAGTGAAATTACAGAAGATGAAAGAAAATCATTAGAAGAAGAAATTCAAAAGCTAACAGACAAAAGCGTTGCAGAAATTGATAAAATGATTGATGCTAAAAACAAAGACATAATGTCTATATAGTTTTTTGTTTAAGGCAAACCCAAGCAAACTCGAAATGCCTTTTTTAAGGCATTTCGTTTAAAGAAATAAAAAAACGCAAAAAGGCAAAAAAGAAAGGCGCAAAATATGCAAAGCATACCGCAACATATAGCCATAATTATGGATGGCAACGGCAGGTGGGCAAAAAAAAGAATGCTTCCAAACAAAGCCGGGCATAAAGCAGGGGCAAACGCTTTAAACACCCTAGTTAAAGATGCCGAAAAAATAGGCATTAAATATTTAACAGTATATGCTTTTTCAACTGAAAATTGGAGAAGAAGTAATGAAGAAGTTGAATATTTAATGGGCTTGCTCCATGATTATGTCGACCAATATATAAAAGATTCAAGCAAAAATAACGTTAAAATAACATTTATTGGAGACGAAACACGCCTTGATGAAAAATTGCAACAAAAAATTATTAAATTAAAGCAGCTAACCAAAAACAAAACGGGCATTTGCTTAATTATAGCTTTAAATTATGGCGGAAAAGATGAGCTTGTTAGAAGCATTAAAAAAATTTGCAAAGATGTTAAAGAAGGCAAGCTTAACTATGAAAAAATAGACGAAAAAACTATAAACAATTATTTAGATACAGCGCAAATTCCCGAACCCGAACTTTTAATTAGAACAAGCGGCGAACTTAGGCTCTCCAATTTTTTAATATGGCAAAGCGCATACACAGAACTATATTTTACAGACACGCTTTGGCCGGATTTTAAAATTAGTCATTTGCAAGAAGCTATTTCTCAATATCAAAAAAGACAAAGACGCTTTGGCGCACATTAAATACTTAACTTTAAAAGAAGCTTAACAAGGTGGCTTAAAAATGGCAACTAGAATTTTAACTTCAGCAATTGGGCTTCCAATTCTTGTGGCATTAATTATATATGGTGGCAGTGCACTGCAATTTGCCGCTTATTTAATGTCTGCAATTGGAATGCTTGAAATTTATAAAGCATTATCGCACAAACACCGCCCAATTCATTTTGTTGGGTATGTGTTTGCTTTTTTATATTATTTAACATTGGCAAATTTAAATAGCACATATCTTTTAATAGCTTGCTCCTCATTTATAATTGCAACCTTAATATTTATCGTTTTTCAATATAATGAAGATTATTCAAAAGTTAATATAATAGATTGTGCTATAACCGTATTTGGTTTTTTTTACGTCGCTGTACTGCTTTCTTTTGTTTATATGGTTCGGGAGCATAATTACGGGCAGTTTTTTGTTTGGCTAATTTTTATTTGCGCTTGGGGTTGCGATACAGGAGCGTATTTTGTAGGCGTGGCGTTTGGAAAACATAAGCTTGCCCCTAAGCTAAGCCCTAAAAAAACTATTGAAGGCTCTATTGGAGGAACTGTTTTTGCAACGCTAATTGCTTTTGTATATAGCTATAGCATGGTTAAATTTTTCAATATGACACAATCGATAGTTGTTCCTTGTGTAATTGTTGGTGCAATTGGTTCAATTTTTGCACAATTTGGAGATTTGGCGGCTTCTGCAATTAAACGATATACAAAAATTAAAGATTTTGGAAAGCTAATACCGGGGCATGGTGGCGTTATAGATAGATTTGATAGCATATTGTTTACAGCACCGGGCGTATTTATAGTTATGGTATTTTTGGAAACGGCGGGATATTTATGATTAAAAAAGTTGTAATTTTAGGCTCAACAGGTTCAATTGGAACGCAAACGCTTGAAGTTATAAGAAACTTAAACAATAATTCAGAAAGCATTGAAGTTTTAGCACTAACAACAAATAAAAATATAGAGCTTTTAAAGCAACAAATACTTGAATTTAAACCAAAAAAAGTTGTTGTAACAGATGATAAAGCAGCCTATAATTTAAAGAAAGAAATTAGCACTTCACAAACAGAAGTTATTTCCGACATTGAAGGCTTAAGCGAAGTTAGCGTTATGAAAGAAGCCAATGTAGTTGTTAATGCGGTTGTTGGAAATGTTGGGCTTGTTCCAACTATTAACGCCATTTGCGCTGGTAAAGACATTTGTCTTGCAAATAAAGAAGTTTTGGTAACAGCAGGGCAATTAATTATGGAGAAGGCGAAGGAAAACAATGTAAAGTTGTTGCCTATAGATAGCGAACATTCTGCAATTTTTCAATGCCTTAACAGCGTTGGCGGCAAAGGTGAAATTAACAAAATATATTTAACCGCCTCCGGAGGGGCTTTTTTCGGAAAAACCTTAGAACAGCTAAAAACTGTTACTATAGAACAAGCACTTTCTCACCCAAATTGGACTATGGGCAGTAAAATAACTATAGATTCGGCAACAATGATGAACAAAGGGCTAGAAGTTATTGAGGCAAAATGGCTTTTTAATTTGCCTATTGATAAAATTAATGTGCTTGTTCATAGGCAAAGTATTGTGCATTCAATGGTTGAATTTGTTGACGGCGCAATTTTAGCACAGCTTGGAACGCCTAATATGAAAGTTCCAATACAATATGCTTTAACGTACCCTGAAAGAGTTTCAAACAATTTTGAAAAGCTTGATTTTACAAAACATAGTACTTTAACATTCGAACAGCCTAATACAATAAACTTTCCGTGCTTATCTTTAGCGTTTGAAGCAATTAAAATAGGAGGAACAATGCCGGCTGTTTTAAATGCGGCAAACGAAGTTGCTGTTTCTAAGTTTTTACATGGAGACATTGAATTTACCCAAATACCAAAGCTAATAGAAAAAGCTATGTCGGCATATAATGTTAAATACAACGCCACGCTTAACGACATTTTAGAAGCGGATTTATGGGCAAGGGGGCTTAATTTTTGTCAATAATTATAGCATTTTTAGTTTTTGAAACAATTATTTTAGTGCACGAAATAGGACATTATGTTGCAGCGGTTAAATGCGGTGTACTTGTTGAAGAATTTGCCATAGGCATGGGACCAAAGCTTTTTGGCATTAAAAGAGGCGAGACTTTGTTTTCAATACGTATTCTACCTTTTGGTGGCTTTTGTAAAATGCTTGGAGATGAAGGCGAAACTAAAGGCAATGATAGAAACCTTTACGCCAAACCTGTTTTACAAAGAATAATTATAATATCTGCCGGCGTTATTATGAACTTTATTCTTGCATTTATTATTTTTACAGCCTTAACTATGGTTAATGGCTATGTTGAACCGGTTGTTGCAACTGTTATTGAAGGAAGTGCAGCCGAAACTGTGCAGCTTAAAGAAGGCGATATAATTAGGGAAATTAACGGCTCCAGAATAAATATATACGAAGATTTAAGCTTTGCATTAAGCGAAAACAAAGGAGAGCCTATAGAATTAACAATTTCAAGAGACGGGCAAAGAATACGAAAAGTCTTAACTCCTCAAAAAAATGAAGAAGGAAGATATTTAATTGGATTCAGATGCTTGGGAAAAGCCGGAATTTTCGGAGAATTGCCTAAAGATGTTGAAGGAATTAAAAGAGCTTCTTTAATTTCATGTTTAATAAATGGATTTTGGCAAATTCTTTTTTGGATTAAATTAACGTTTACTGGAATTATTAAATTGCTTACATTCCAGCTTGGAACAGCAGAAATGTCTGGGCCAATTGGTATTGTGGGCGAAATAAATCGTGCATATTCTGCAACAATTGTTGAAAGTATTTCATACACAATTCAAACTATGGCAAGGTTTGTTGCAATACTAAGTGCAAACTTGGGCGTTATGAATCTTTTACCACTTCCTGCCTTAGATGGCGGACGCTTAATTTTCCTTTTTATTGAGGGAATACGCAGAAAGCCAATAGCGCCTGAAAAAGAAGGGATGATACATTTTATAGGGTTTGTTTTACTAATGGTTTTGGCTGTGTTTATTGCGTTTAATGATGTTACGAAGCTTATTTAAGCGTATTGCTTTGTATAGTTTAACCTCTAATTGCCAAGAATCCTCCCGCCTCTATAGGCGGGTGAGTATGTCACTTCATTCTTTAGAAAAAAGGCAAAGACCTTTCTTTCCTTAGAATTTTCTTTGGAAAAGAAGCGAAGGTCTTTTTTTTCTTTAGGATTTTCCTTACAAAAGAAGTAAAGACCTTTCTTTTTTAGAAAAGAAGCAATGGTTCTTCTTTCTTTTGAAAAGGAACATTTAAATATGAATGTGGGGGGTGCGATTCCCCCATGCCCCCTAAACGCTTTAGAATCTTTTATTTTTCAATCACTCTAAATTAAATTTAAATTAAAAAAGGCCTTAGAGTTAATATCTAAAGCCTTTTCGTATTATTTACCCATTGCTTTGTTTACTTCATCGGCAAAGTTTTCTTGTTTCTTTTCAAGCCCTTCACCTGTTTCAAAGCGCACAAATCTTTTTAATGTAATTGGGTTGCCAATTTCTTTTGAAACTGCGGCAAGATATGAAGAAACGGTTAAGCTGCCGTCTTTAACGTATTCTTGGTCTAAAAGACAAATTTCTTTTAAGCCTTTGTTAACTTTTCCTACAATTATTTTTTCAAAAACAGCTTGTGGTTTGCCTTTGTCTAAACCTTCATTTATAGCTTGTTGAGTTAAAATTTCTGTTTCTTTTTCTATAAAATCTCCCGGTACATCGTTGCGGTTAACGAATTTAGGGCTCATTGCTGCAATTTGCATACAAACATTTTTGCCAGCTTCAACTAGAGCATCGCCTGTTGTTTCACAGCTAAGTTCTAAAATAACGCCAACTCTGCCGCCACCGTGTATATATGAAATTAACGCGCCTTCTTGTTCTTTAACAAATTTGACAAAACGTCTTATGCTAAGGTTTTCGCCGATTATTGCAATTTTTTGACTTAAAGCTTCTTTAACTGTAATGTTTTCATCTAATTGCCATTTTTCATTGAAAAATTGCTCAATGTCTTCATTTTCAGAGTTTGAAGCTTGAACAGCAACATCATGCACAAACGTTTTAAATTCTTGATTTTTTGCAACGAAATCTGTTTCGCTGTTAACTTCAACTATAACGCCTGTTTTGTTGTCTTCCGAAATATATGTGTATACAAGCCCTTCTGTTGCAATTCTTCCTGCTTTTTTAGCAGCAGCAGAAAGCCCTTTTTCTCTTAAAATTTCAATTGCTTTTTCAATATTGCCATCTGCAGCAACTAAAGCATTTTTGCAGTCAACCATTCCTGCACCCGAAGTTTCTCTTAATTCTTTAACTAATGCAGCAGTTATAGCAGCCATTTCTCTACCTCCGTTTTAATTTTTAATGTTTTATATTATACAGCAACTTCTTCTGTTTGGTTTTCGGAAGCTTCTGAAGATGTTACAAATTGAACGCCTTGACGTGATTCAATAACGGCATCTGCAATTTTGCCTGCAATAAGCTTAATTGCACGAATTGCATCGTCGTTTCCTGGTATAACAAAATCAACCTCTTCTGGGTCGCAGTTTGTATCAACTATAGCAACAATTGGAATACCCAAATTATGTGCTTCTTGAATTGCTATTCTTTCTTTGCGTGGGTCAACTATAAATAAAACATCAGGAATTCTTTTCATATTTTTAATTCCGCCGATATTTTTATTAAGTTTTTCCTTTTCATGAAGTAATTTAGCAACTTCTTTTTTAGGCAACACGTCAAATGTTCCGTTTTCTTGCATTTCTTCAAGCTTTTTAAGCCTTGCAATTCGTGTTTGCATAGTTTTAAAGTTAGTTAGCATACCGCCTAACCAACGTTCGTTAACATAGTACATTCCGCAACGTTCGGCTTCTTCTTTAATTGAATCTTGCGCTTGCTTTTTTGTTCCAACAAAAAGAATTTCGCCGCCGTCTTTAATTATTTCGCAAACAGCATTAAAAGCCTCATCAACTTTTTTAACGGTTTTTTGCAAGTCGATAATATATATTCCGTTTCTCTCGGCAAAAATGTATTCTGCCATTTTTGGGTTCCAGCGTCTTGTTTGGTGTCCGAAATGTACGCCGGCTTCAAGTAATTGTTTCATTGAAATTACGCCCATTTTAAAATCCTCCTTAGGTTAAATTCCTCCATAGCCGCAAAAAAATAGTTTAAAATCACCTAACGGTAAGTCGGCTATGTGTGTACTTCTAAACTTACGGCAAAAAGTATAACACGAAAAGTATTTAATTGCAAGCATTTTTTTAAAAACAACAAAAATTACAGGTATTGTTTTAAGTTTTATTTTAGTGTATACTAAAAATATTAAAAACGAGGTGATTAAATTTGGAAGTTGAAATAAACTTTTTGCAAAATACAGATAACGTTTTAAGTAAATTAATTTTACTTTACCTAATTGATAAAATGGATATACCGCTTTCAAATAGCCAAATAAGCCAATTTGCCCTTGAAGAAAATTTAATGTCTTACTTTGTTTTACAGCAAACTCTTGCAGAATTAGTTCAAGATGGATATTTAGATAAAGCGCAAAGCAACAACACAACAAGGTATACTGTTATTGCGGAAGGCTCGACTGCACTTGAATATTTTGAAAATAACATTCCCCAAGAAATTAGAACAAAAATAAATAAATATGTTTTCGCAAATCGTCAAACTGTTAAAAAAGAATTTGAAACTGCCGCAAATTATTTTTACGACCAGCTAAATAATGAATTTAACGTTAAATGCGGAATATATGAAAACGATAAGTCTCTTATGGAAATTAACGTTTCAGTTGCAACAAAAAGTCAGGCAAGGTTAATATGCAGCAATTGGAAAAATGGAGTAAGCAAAATGTATGGAAACATTTTAAAGCAATTAATAGAATATTCGGAAGAAAATACTAACAATTCAAATATATCTAAAACAGAAAGCCAATAGAACGGGAGATTAATTTTATGAATGATTTTTTCTCAATTAAGCTTAACAAAAAAAGTTCTATTCCTGTATATAAGCAACTTGGCGATGGGCTTTTATCACTTATTGAAAGTGGCGTTATAAAGCCTAAATCCAAACTTCCTCCAATTAGACTAATGGCAAATGCTTTAAAAATCAATTCCGTAACTGTAATTAGCGCATATAAGTATTTAGAAAACAAAAAGGTTGTATATTCTCAAGTTGGAAGCGGAACATATGTTTTAGATGATATTAAGGTCATTAGACAATTGCCCAAACCTATTAAAAATTTTAAAAGCTTTAAGGAAGAAGAAGTAACTTATGAAAGCTTTGAAGCTAAACAACTAATTAATTTCTCTAAAACACAAATGCCTTTAAACCTTTTTCCTGCAAATGATTTTAAGCAAGTTTTTAATGAAGTTTTAGATAGAGATTTAGGCTATGCTTTTAATCAAACAGATATAAAAGGGTATGAACCGTTGCGCTTTGAAATTTGTAATTATATTAAAACATTTGGAATTAAAACAACACATAGCAAAATTCAAATAATATCTGAAATTGGGCAAGGCATGGAAATAATTGCACAAGCATTATTGTCAACAGGCGATATATTTTTTGCGCAAAGCCCTACATATTATGGAGCAATTGGCTCTTTTTTGTCGTATGGGGGAGAAGTTGTTTTTGTTGATGTTAATAATAACGAGATAGATATTTTAAAGCTTGAAGTTTTACTTAAAATATATAGCCCCAAATTTATTTATGTTATGCCAAACTTTCAAATTCCAACGTGCATAAGCTATTCAAAAGAAAATAAACAACAGCTTTTACAGCTTGCATTAAAATACAATACATATATTATAGAAGAAGACAATCAAATAGAATTTAACTATTTGAATCAAGAGAATCAAGATTTTTTGCCACTTAAAGCATTGGATTATAATGATAACAGAGAACGTGTTATATATATAAAATCTTTTTCTAAAACTTTAACTTCAGGGATAAAGCTTGCATTTGCCGTCTTTCCTGATGAAATATTGCAAAAGCTTAAAGAGAAAAATTGCTTGGTGCAGCACATGCCTAATGAATTTATTCAGCGTTCGTTCGAGCTATATTTACGCTTAGGATATTTTGAAAATCACATTGCTAAATTAAAAAATATTTTTGCCCACAAATACAACATTACATATGCTTGTTTAAAAAGGCATTTAAGTGCTTACTTTGATTTTGAGGCACCTAAAGGCGGATTTAGCTTTTGGCTTAAATTAAAAGATAATTCTAAATGTTCTGCGCAAATATGCAAAGAGCTTGCGCAAAAAGGAATTATATTAACACCTTCAAATGTTTTTTTATCATCTGAAAATTATGAAAATTGCAAACATATAGAAAAATTTCCGTTTATTAGGCTAAGTTTTATTGATATTTCGAATGAAGATATTGAAAAAGGAATATTAATTATAGCTAACTATTTTCAAAGTTTAAATTCATATTATTGACATAGATTTTATGCTGCTGTATAATAATGTTAGGGCTTGACAAATTTAGCTAAAAAAATTTTGCCCTTTTAAACAAATTAACAAGTTAATTTAATATTTGATAACAAGCAAAAGAGCTAAGAAAGGAAGGAATAAAATCAATGTCATATGTAGACAGAATAATTGAGCAAACTATTGCAAAAAATCCAAACCAACCAGAGTTTCACCAAACTGTAACAGAGGTTTTAACATCTTTAAAACCTGTTATTGAAAAAAACCCTCAATATGAACAATTTTCACTTTTAGAACAGCTTGTTGTTCCCGAACGTGTTATTATGTTTAGAGTTCCTTGGTTAGATGATAACAATAAAGTTCAAGTTAATAATGGTTACAGAGTTCAATTTAGTAGTGCCATAGGGCCATATAAAGGTGGGCTTCGCTTTCACCCTTCTGTTAACTTAGGTATTTTAAAGTTTTTAGGCTTTGAACAAATTTTCAAAAATTCATTAACAGGATTACCAATAGGCGGCGGAAAAGGCGGTTCAGATTTCGACCCTAAAGGAAAATCAGATTTTGAAGTAATGCGCTTTTGCCAAAGCTTTATGACAAGTTTATATCGCCACATCGGAAAAGACATAGACGTTCCTGCCGGCGACATTGGTGTTGGCGGACGTGAAGTTGGTTATATGTTTGGCCAATATAAAAGATTAAAAGGCGAATACGAAGGCGTTTTAACAGGAAAAGGTTTAACGTTTGGTGGTTCGCTTGTTAGAACAGAAGCAACAGGCTATGGCTTATTGTATTTAATGGACGAGATGCTTAATAAAGCAGGAAAATCTATTGAAGGAAAAACAATAGTTGTTTCAGGTTCTGGCAATGTTTCAATATTTGCTACAGAAAAAGCACAACAATTGGGCGGCAAAGTAGTTGCCATGTCAGATTCTAACGGCTTTGTTTACGACAAAGACGGCATTGATTTAGATTTAGTTAAAGAAATTAAGCTTGTAAAACGTGGAAGAATTAAAGATTATGCAGAAGCTCGCCCAAATGCACAATACACTGAAGGTAAGGGAATATGGAACATTCCTTGCGACATTGCGCTTCCTTGTGCAACTCAAAACGAATTGACAGAAGAAGACGCAAAAACTTTAGTTAAAAACGGCTGCTTTGCTGTTGGCGAAGGTGCTAACATGCCTTCAACAAATGAAGCTATTGAAGTATTTTTAGCAAACAAAGTTCTTTTTGGGCCTGCAAAAGCTGCAAATGCCGGCGGCGTTGCAACATCTGCGCTTGAAATGAGCCAAAACAGCCAACGTTTAAGCTGGACATTTGAAGAAGTTGATGCAAAGTTAAAAGGCATTATGGTTAACATATACAAACAAATGTCGGAAGCTGCAAAAGAATATGGATTTGAAGGTAACTTTGTTGTTGGTGCAAACGTTGCCGGCTTCTTAAAAGTTGCCAATGCTATGATGGGTCAAGGTATAGTATAATAAATTTAATAAGAGGTTCAAAAGAACCTCTTATTTTTATGTGTCTAAATGTTTATTTTAATAAGACATGAAATCTTTTATACGCTTAATATCCTTTTTTCTTTTGAAAATAAAGAAGCAAAGAAATACAGGGGTTGCGATTCCCTCCTAAACGCTTTTTTAAATCTTCTGCTTTTTCCGTATCCCCTAAACGCTTTTAGGTTATGTTAATACTTTTTAAATTAAAGCACTATATAGGGCGGAACTATACATCTAACTCAATGCCTACATTAACTTTATCTGCATTTTCATTAAGTATAGGCGTAATGCATTCATTAATAAACTTTTCAACTTGCCGAGGCGACAAGCCTATATAAAGTTCGGGCTTAAGAAGCTTTGCAATTTCGTCGTAATCAAGCCCAAAATCTTTGTCATTGCAAATGCGCTCAATTAAATCATTACTTTGCCCAAATTCTTTAACTCTTTTAGCTGCCGCAAGTGAATGTTCCCTTATTTTTTCATGGAGAACTTGGCGGTTTCCGCCTTTAAGCGTTGCTGCCATCATAATATTTTCGGTTGCCATAAACGGCAGTTCTTGCATAATTCTTTTGTTAATTACGTTAGGGTAAACAACAAGCCCGTTGCAAACGTTTACCATAATGTTAAGTATTGAATCTATTGCCAAAAACCCTTCTGCAATTGAAATACGCCTGTTTGCACTGTCGTCAAGCGTTCGTTCAAACCATTGTGTTCCGGCTGTAAATGCAGGGTTTAATACATTTATTATAGCATATCTTGCAAGGGACGTTATGCGTTCAGAGCGCATAGGGTTGCGCTTATATGGCATTGCAGAGCTTCCAATTTGCTTTGTTTCAAACGGTTCCTCTATTTCCTTGAAGTTTTGAAGCAAGCGAATATCGCATGAAAACTTGCTTGCGCTTTGTGCAATTCCGGCTAGTGCAGAAAGTATATAAAAATCATATTTTCTTGTATACGTTTGCCCCGAAACAGGCACAACTTCAAGCTCTAATTTGTTCGCAATTTCTTTTTCAACTGCCAAAACTTTATCGCAATCTTTGTCAAACAATTCCATAAAACTGGCTTGCGTTCCTGTTGCGCCTTTTGAGCCAAGCAATTTTAAGTTTTCAATTTGGCGTTTAATTTCTAAATAGTCTATATAAAAATCATGTAGCCAAAGGCTTGCGCGCTTTCCAACGGTTGTAAGCTGTGCCGGCTGCAAATGAGTGTATGCTAAAGCCGGCAAGCTTTTATGCTCAAGCGAAAAATCTTTAAGCAATGACATTACAGAAATAAGCTTTTTCAATATAATTAAAAGCCCATCTTTCATTTGCAAAACTTCCGTATTGTCCGTTACGAAGCAGCTTGTAGCCCCTAAATGAATTATTCCGGCGGCTTTTTCGCATTGTGTTCCGTAGGCGTAAATGTGGCTCATAACGTCATGGCGCACTAGCTTTTCACGTTCTTTTGCAACATCTAGATTCAAGTTTTCGGCATTTGCTTCAAGTTCTGCAATTTGTTCATCTGTAATATTAAGCCCATGCTTTTTTTCGGCTTTTGCAAGTAAAACCCAAAGTTTGCGCCAAGTTTTAAATTTATATTCTTCTGAAAAAATATACTGCATTTCCTTTGAAGCATAGCGTGTTGAAAATGGGCTTAAAAAATTTTGTTCTTCCATAGCATTCTTCCTTTTTTTATTAACTTCTTTTTATATTCCTTTTAAATTAAAAAAAGCTGTATTAGTTTCTTTTTGCATTTTTTAAGTTATTAACGTGCTGAAAAACAACTATTTAAAATAATCAACCGCCGCTTTAAAAATTAATTGTTCGCTGCAGTTTTCTATGTTTTTGTATAAGTTTTGCCTAAATCGTTCAGAATGCCCCATTTTACCTAAAATTTTGCCATCAGGAGATGTTAAGCCTTCAACTGCAAACATTGAATTGCTGGGATTAAATAGTATGTCACTTGTTGGGTTGCCGTCTAAATCGACATATTGCGTTGCAATTTGTCCGTTTTCAATTAATTTTGAAATTTCGTCTTGTGTTGCAATAAAGCGTCCTTCTCCATTAGAAATTACTATTTTGTTAATATCGCCCACGTTATGGTGCATAAACCAAGGCGATTTAACGGAAGCAACTATTGTATTGGCGATTTTAGATTGATGCCTTCCAATTGAGTTAAACGTAAGTGTTGGCATAGATTCCGCTTGCTCTGTAATTTTGCCGTATGAAATAAGCCCAAGCTTTAAAAGCGCTTGAAAGCCGTTACAAATGCCAAGCATAAGCCCGTCTCTGTTAAGAAGTTGCATAATTTCATCTGCAATTATTGGGTTTTTAAGCAACGAAACAATAAATTTAGCGCTTCCATCAGGCTCATCTCCCCCCGAAAATCCGCCTGGAATTGCCATAATTTGGCTTTGAGAAATAACTTGTGCAAACTCTTTAACGGTTTGTGTAATTTGCTCTTTGCTTTGATTTTTAACAACTAAAATTTTGCAGCTTGCCCCATATTTTTCAAAAGCAAAAGCTGTATCATATTCGCAGTTTGTACCTGGAAAAACAGGAATTAAAACTTTAGGTTGTACCGTTCTAAACTTAGGAAGCAATTTGTTTCTTGTGTAATAGCAAGCTTTTTCATAATTAACAGGCTCGTCCTTTGTTTTAGTTCTGTAAACAGGTTCTAATGTTTTATTATAAATTTCCTCAAGTTTGTCAACGTCAAATGTGTTGCCGCAAGCTTCTATAATATATTTGTTTGTTGTTACACCAATTTTTTTGCCAAAATTAAGTTTGCCTTCACATTCAACTACAAATGCGCCGTATTTCTTTTGGAAAATCTCATCATTAGTTATGCTCTTGTTTAACTTTGCGCCTATTGCGTTGCCAAAGCACATTTTTGTTATAGCTTCACAAACGCCGCCTTGCCCTATGGCGTATGCTGATATAATCCGCTTTTCTTTAATTGCTTTTTCTGTGTTTTTAAAAACATTTTTAAGGGAATATGCATCTAAAAGTCCGTTTGCTTGCTTTTTAGGTTCTATTAAGTAAATGTTTGTGCCTGCTTTTTTAAATTCGGGTGAAATAATATTTTCGGCATCAGAAACAGAAACGGCGAAAGAAATAAGCGTCGGGGGAACGTCAAGGTCTTCAAAGCTTCCCGACATTGAGTCTTTGCCACCGATTGAGCCAATTTCAAGCATAAGCTGTGCTGCAAATGCGCCCAATAAAGCAGAAAATGGTTTACCCCATTTTGCCCTGTCGTCTTTTAATCTTTCAAAATATTCCTGAAAAGAAAGCCAAATGTTTTTTATGCTTCCGCCGCAGCCAATTACTTTTGCAACAGACGAAACAACTGCATAATATGCTCCGTAATACGGGCTTTGCATTGCTAAATATGGGTCGTAGCCATATGCCATAACCGAACACGTTGAAGTTTGCTTGCCCAAAACAGGAATTAGCGAAACCATAGCTTGTGTTGGTGTTAGCTGCCTTTTTCCGCCAAAAGGCATAAGCACGGTTGAAGCTCCAATTGTTGAATCAAATTGCTCAATAAGCCCACGCTGTGAAGCAACGTTTAAGCTTCCGATTACCTGTTCCCAATTTTGCTCTATATTTTCGCTTACGCTGTCTTGCTTAATGCAAACAGCGGTTTTTTTAACAGCGCCTGCCGAATTTAAAAAATCACGGCAAATACTAACGATTTTATTGCCTTGCCATGTCATTTCCAAGCGGTTTTTATCTGTTACAGCCGCAACAGCAACAGCACGCAAATTTTCTTGTTCTGCCGCTTTTATAAACGCTTTAACGTTACTTTTGGCAACAACAACAGCCATGCGCTCTTGAGATTCTGAAATTGCAAGCTCTGTTCCTGAAAGCCCTTCATATTTTTTAGGTATTGCATCAAGGTTAATGTCAAGCCCGTCTGCAAGTTCTCCTATTGCAACTGAAACTCCGCCTGCCCCAAAATCGTTGCAGCGCTTTATTAGCTTTGTAACTTCGCTGTTTCTAAAAAGCCTTTGTAGCTTGCGTTCTTCGGGAGCATTTCCTTTTTGAACTTCTGCCCCGCAGCTTGAAAGACTGCTTAAATCGTGGGTTTTCGAGCTTCCTGTTGCGCCGCCGCAGCCATCTCGCCCTGTTGCTCCTCCCACTAAAATTACAACATCTCCTGCTTTTGGCGTTTTTCTTATAACATTTTTAGCTGGTACCGCCCCAATAACAGCCCCAACCTCCATTCGTTTGGCAACAAAATTGTTGTGATATATTTCCGAAACATGACCTGTTGCAATTCCAATTTGGTTTCCGTATGAGCTGTAGCCTGCTGCTGCAGTTTGGCAAATTTTAATTTGAGGAAGCTTGCCTTTTATAGTTTGGTCAATGGGGTTTAATGGGTTGCCTGCCCCTGTAACTCTCATAGCTTGGTAAACGTAGCTTCTTCCGGAAAGAGGGTCACGGATTGCGCCGCCAAGGCAAGTTGCTGCCCCACCAAATGGTTCAATTTCTGTAGGATGATTGTGAGTTTCATTTTTAAACATTAAAAGCCATTTTTCACTTTTGCCGTCATCGGTTAAAACGTTTATTTTAACACTGCAAGCATTAATTTCTTCTGATTCGTCAATATTTTTAAGCTTACCTGTTTTCTTTAGAAATCTTCCCCCTATTGTTGCCAAGTCCATTAACGTTATTGGACGGTTGCCGTTTTTATACAATTCTTCTCTAACATTTAAATACTTTTCGTATGAAGCTTTAACTGCTTCATGTTCTATATCAACATCTTCAATATGGGTCATAAATGTTGTATGACGGCAATGGTCAGACCAATATGTGTCAATCATTTTAAGTTCTGTAAGCGTTGGATTGCGTCTTTCTTCATTTTTAAAATAATTTTGACAAAACTTAGCGTCATAAACGTCCATTGCAAGCTTGTTTTCTTTAATAAAGTTTTCAAGCCCTTCTGCATCTAAATCTATAAAACCTTCCATAATAGGTGTTTTTTCGGGCTTTTCATCATATTGTTCAAATTCTTGAATTTCTAAACTTGCAAGGCGACTTTCAACGGGATTAATTATATATGATTTAATTTTTTCTATTTGTTCATTGGAAATATCGCCGAAAAGTTTATATACTTTTGCAGAACGTACATTAGGGCGAACTCCACCCGTAACAAATTGAATACATTGGCTTGCGCTGTCTGAACGCTGGTCAAACTGCCCCGGCAAATATTCAACTGCAAATGTGTTGCCTGATAAGTCAATTTCGTCAAAAACATCGTCAATTTGAGGTTCGGAAAAAACGCCGTTTATACAGCGTTTAAAATCTTGCTCATTTATATTTGAAACGTCATAGCGTTTATATATTTTTATGTTTTCAAGTTCTTTTATAAAAAGGTTGTTGTTAATATCTGCAAGGAGTGCGTTTTCTTCTAATGTATATTGGTCTTTTTTGGATACATAAACTCTAAAAATCATGTCGCCCTCCTATGTCGTGCCTGTAAAAGCTGCCTGTAAAGCTTATTTTATCAATACTTTTATATAGCTTTTCTTGTGCCTTTGAAAGTGTATCATGAACAACGGTTATTCCCAAAACACGTCCGCCATTTGTTAAAAATTCGCCATCTTTTAAAGTTGTTCCGCTGTGGAATATGTGGTAGAAGTCGTTGTGCTGTCCGTTTTCGTCAAGCCCTTCTATTTTTAAGTTTTTAGCATATTTGTTAGGATAACCGCCCGAAACCATCATAACGCAAAGAGCTGTTTTGTCTTTTGTAACAACTTCAACTTCTGATAGCTTTTCATCAATTACGGCATCAATAAGCGTTAATAAATCGGTTTGCAAAAGCGACAAGCAAGCTTGTGCTTCGGGGTCACCGAAACGACAATTGTATTCTATAACTTTTGCGCCGTCATTTGTTATAATAAGCCCGAAATAAAGCACGCCTTTAAACTTTCTTCCTTCTGCATTCATTGCATTTACAGTTTTTATAAAAATGTTTTCCATGCACCAGTTAGCAATTTTTTCTGTATATACTGGGTTTGGCGCAATAACACCCATTCCGCCTGTATTTTGTCCTAAATCCCCATCAAAAACACGTTTATGGTCTTTTGCAGATGTTAAGGGTTTAACTGTTGTTCCGTCTGTAAAAGCAAGAACCGAAACTTCTGTTCCTGTCAAAAATTCTTCAATAACAATTTCATTGCCACTTGTTCCGAAAATTTTCTGTTCCATTATGTCTAAAATAGCTTTTTGCGCCGCTTCAAAGTTTTCCGCAATTATAACGCCTTTTCCAAGTGCAAGACCACTTGCTTTAATAACGATTGGATATTTATTATTTTGCTTAACATAATTTATAGCTAAATGACTTTCTGTAAATGTTTTATAATTGGCAGTTGGTATGCCGTATTTTGACATTAATTGCTTTGCAAAAGCTTTGCTTCCTTCAATTATTGCCGCATTTTTGCTTGGGCCAAACGTTCTAATTCCGGCTTGTTCTAGCGCATCAACCATTCCCAAAACCAAAGGGTCATCGGGTGCAACTATGCAAAGGTCTATTTTAGTTTTAAGGCAAAATGAAACTACGCCTTCTACATCGCAAGCTTCTATAGGAACGCAAGTTGCAAGCTTTGAAATACCACCGTTTCCGGGGGCGCAAAAGACTTCTATGCCTTCCTTTGCAATGCTTTTAATTATTGCGTGTTCACGTCCGCCGCCACCTACTACTAAAATTTTCAATTATATTCCTCCTATTGCTATACCCCCGCTTTTAAAAAGACGGGGGCTTAAATAATTTAGTGGAAAAAGTGCCTTATACCTGTAAAAATCATAGCAATTCCGTATTTGTTGCAAGCTGCTATGCTGTCTTTATCGTTTATTGAGCCACCCGGCTGTATAATTGCTGTAATGCCTGCTTTTGCCGCCGCTTCAACGCAATCATCAAAGGGGAAGAAGGCATCAGAAGCCATAACAGAATTTTTTGCTCTTTCGCCGGCATAGTTAATTGCAAGGTTAAGCGCTGTAACACGGTTTGTTTGACCGGGTCCAATACCAACCGTCATGTTATCTTTAGCAAGTACAATTCCGTTTGATTTTGTATGCTTTACAACTTTCCATGCAAAAAGCAATTGTTCCATTTCGCTATGTGTTGGCGCGCGTTCTGTAACAACTTTTATTTCGCCGTCTAACAGCTTTGTATTAGAACATTGAACTAAAATTCCCCCATCAACCTTTTTAATATCTAGTGTATTTGAGTTTTCTATAGGTTTTAAGCAGTCTTCAAGCTTTAAAAGGCGAATATTTTTCTTTTTGCTTAAAATTTCAACGGCTTCTTCCGTGAAATCTGGGGCAACTATAACTTCAAGGAAAATTTTTGCCATTTCTTCTGCCGTTTCTTTGCAAACTGTTTCATTTAGCGCAACAATACCGCCGAAAATAGAAACGCTGTCGGCTTCATATGCTTTTTTGTATGCTTCAGAAATTGTTTTCCCACAACCAACGCCGCAAGGATTTGCATGTTTAACAGCAACAACGGTTGAAATATTTCTTTGTTTAATTCCACAAAATGTATTATAGCCGCTATCGACTTCGTTATCGGCAACTTCAAGCAGTGAAGCTTCTTTGGGGGTGTTATTGTTAAATTCTTTTAATAAGCTTATTGCACTGTTTGTATCGTTAATATTGTTAAACGACAATTGTTTTCCATGAAGCTGCTTTGCATTTGCAAGCCCAATTTTAGCTTCAAGCGGTTCTTTATAAAATGCTGCTTGCTGATGAGGGTTTTCGCCATAGCGCATTTCTTGTGCTTTTTCGTATGTTAAAGTAAGCGTTTGTGGCAATACCTCATCATTTGCCTGCGCTTTCAAATATTGAGCAATTAAAGCATCATATGCGGCTGTATGTTCAAACACTTTAAGGCAAAGCTTGAACTTAGTTTCTTTTTTAATGCCGCCTTCTTTAAGTTGTTCGATTATAGAGTTATAATCGTTATGGTCTACCACAACGGCAACATCTTGCCAATTTTTAGCCGCCGCCCTAATCATAGTTGGGCCGCCTATATCTATATTTTCAATAGCTTCTTCAAGAGTTACGTCTTGTTTTAAAACAGTTGATTTAAAAGGATATAAATTAATTGCAACAATGTCTATTGTTTCAATTTGAAGCTTTTCAAGCTGTTCCATATGTTCTTTGTTGTTTCTCATTGCAAGTATGCCTGCATGAACATTAGGGTGAAGCGTTTTAACTCTGCCGTCAAGGCATTCTGGAAAGCCTGTTATTTCGGAAATATTTGTTACAGGAATATTTGCTTCTGAAATAATCTTCTGTGTTCCGCCTGTTGATATAATTTGAAACCCTAATTCGAATAAGCTTTTTGCAAATTGAACGGCTCCTGTTTTATCGGAAAGACTAATTAA
>CAZHPA010000008.1:0-61437 GCA_964533945.1 uncultured Defluviitaleaceae bacterium | reverse complement strand
GCATTAAATAGCATTACTATAATAACACTATTTAATCTAAAGTTAAATAAAAAAAATATTTTTTTTAAAAAAACATATTGAAAATATTTTCTTGTTATGTTATAGTAATAATCAAGTTTAACAAATACATATTTTATATTGTTAAGTTTTTAGTAATTATGTCCAGTCGTAATAAATTTTTATTTTAAAAGTTTATTATGGTATTTAGGTTTTTGAAAAAGAGGTGGTAATTTGATATTGGATAAACTAAAAGGCGGATTGATTGTATCGTGTCAGGCGCTTCCTGAAGAACCTTTGCATAGTTCTTTTATAATGTCTAAAATGGCGAAGGCTGCCTTTTTGGGAGGCGCTGTTGGTATTCGTGCAAACAGTTCCGTCGATATTTTGGCTATCAAACAAGAAGTTGACATTCCAATTATAGGCTTAGACAAACAAGTTTACGAAAATAGTTCTGTTTTTATAACACCAACTATGAAAGAAATTGATGTGCTTGTTGAATGTGGAGTTGATATTATTGCAACTGATGCAACAGACCGCATAAGGCCCGACGGAAAAACTCTTGAACAGTTTTTTAAGGAAGTTAAATCTAAATATCCAAACAAACTGTTTATGGCAGATTGCTCGACTTATGAAGACGGCGCTTTAGCCGCTTCTTTAGGCTTTGACATTGTAGGTACAACTTTAAGCGGTTATACAGAATTAACAAAAGGAACTGAACTTCCAAATTTTAAACTAATGGAACGTTTATCAAAAGAGTTATCTGTTCCTATAATTGCCGAAGGAGGCATATGGTCTCCGGAACAATGTAAGCAAGCAATGGATACAGGCGTATTTGCCGTTGTTGTTGGAACTGCAATAACAAGAGTTAGAGAAATTACCAAAAAATACGCTAGTGCAATATGTTAGCTTTTAACTTTATATTGAAATGTTAAGTTAATTTTACTAATATTAATATGAAACAAAACCAAAACTATAATAGCATAAAAAAGAGGAGGAAATTAATATGAAAAAGAAACTGGCATTATTATTATCATCAGCATTGCTATTTTCGGCTTTAACAGCTTGCGCACCAAAAGTTGAAACTGTTACTCCACCGCCGGCAACACCAACTCCGGCACCAACAGAACAAAGCAACAATACTCCCGAACCAACACCTGATGCATCAGATACTGTTACAACAATTACTTTCTGGAACTTCCCAAACTGGGGAACAATCGACGATACGCCGGGCAAATATGAAAGACAAATGGCAGACGCTTTTGAAGCTAAAAATCCAAACATTAAAGTTAACGTTGAAATGCTTGATTTTAACTCTGGCCCTGAAAAAATTACAACAGCAATTGCAGGCGGAACTGCACCAGACGTTATTTACGACGCACCGGGACGTATTATTACATGGGGAAAAGACGGGGTTTTAGCACCTTTAAATGACATGTTTACGCCTGATTTTGTAAGCGATGTTTCTGAAAATGTTCTTAAAGCAAGTAAAGTTGGCGACACATATTGGATGTATCCAACCCATTCTGCACCTTTTATGATGGCATTTAATAAAGGAATGCTTGAAAAGCATGGTCTTTTAGATATGGTTAATTTAGAAGGCGACAGAGCATGGACGCTTGACCAATACGATGCACTTATAAAAGCTCTTAAAGAAAAAGGCGAAACAGGAGCAGTTATTTTCTGTTCAACACAAGGCGGCGACCAAGGAACTCGTGCATATCTTGCAAACCTTTATGGCGGTTCAACAATTAGCCCAGACCTTTCAAGCTATACAACAGACAGCCCCGAATATATTAAGGCATTAGAATATGTAAATAATGCAATAAAAGAAGGCTTGCTTTTAAACGGCAGCGCAAGTGATGGAACAGCAGCTATTGACGAATTTGCATTGGGTAGAGTTTCTCACACAATTTTATTCTCTCCCGGTTTAGTAAAAGTTAAAGCCGATTTATTGGCGCAATCTGGAACAGAACCTTTATTTTTACCTTTCCCTAGCCCTGAAAAACCAAAGCTTGAGTTTTTAGTAGGCGGACTTTGTGTTTTTAATAACAAAGACGCAGCAAGAATTGAAGCTTCTAAAAAGTTTATAGACTTTATTGCAAACGACCCCGAATGGTCACGCAGAAACGTTGAAGCAACAGGTTCTTTCCCTGTTAGATTTTCTGTTACAGGAATTTACGGCGACGACCCTAACATGGCATACAATGAGTCTATGTCTAAATATTATGGCACATATTACAATACAGTACCCGGCTTTGCAGAAATGCGCCAAGCGTGGTTCCCAACTTTGCAAGCTGTTTTTGGTGGCGAAGTTACCCCTGAAGAAGGACTTAAAGAATTTACGCAAACTGCAAATGCAACTTTGAAGAAATAGTTTTTAATAGTTTTTAAGCAGGGAACTATTTAAAAGTTCCCTGCATTATTGGCTAAGGGGTGATGTATTATGACTAGTTCTGCAAAACAACCAAATAATTTTATTAAAAACTTAACTTCAAAACAAAATATTACGGCATATTTATTTTTAGCTCCGGCGCTTATATTTTTTGGTATATTTGTGCTATTTCCAATTATGCAAGGTGTTTATACAAGTTTTTTCAATTATACTTTAAAAGATTTTGAATTTATAGGGCTTGAAAATTATAAAAACTTAATGTCTGATAAAGTGTTTAAAAAATCACTTTGGAATACTATTGTTTTAGTTGTTGGTGTTGTTCCTGTTATTGTTATTTTTTCAATTTATGTTGCAGATACAATATATAAAAAACATCCTATAACACGTTCATTTTTTAGAGCAGTTTTTTACCTTCCTGTTGTAACGGGAGCTGTTTCTGTAACTGTTGTTTGGAGATGGATTTTTGACCCTATAAGCGGAATTTTAAATCATTTACTGCAATCTGCAAATATTATAGACCAACCTATTATGTGGCTTGGCGACAGGCGATATGCGCTTTGGGCAATTCTTTTAGTTCTTTTAACAACGTCTGTGGGACAGCCAATTATTCTTTACGTTGCAGCATTAGGAAACGTTCCAGATAGCTACATAGAAGCGGCGCAAATAGATGGCTGTACAGATTGGCAAGTTTTCACAAAAATTAAATGGCCTTCTTTAATGCCAACAACGCTATACATAGTTGTTATATCAACAATAAATTCTTTTCAATGTTTCTCGCTAATTCAGCTTTTAACTTCCGGTGGGCCAAATTACGCAACATCAACCGTAATGTATTTGCTGTATGAAACGGCATTTAGATTAAGGCAATTTGGATATGCTTCTTCAATGGGTGTTGTTTTGGCAATTGTAATTGGCGCTTTCTCGATTGTTCAGTTTAAAGTTTTCGGAAAAGATGTTACATATTAGAAAGGGGGAAGCCTTAATATGAAAACTGCAGAACAAAAAGCTCAAAAAGTAATAAATATTATTAACATAACATTTTTAAGTATTTTAACTTTCTTTTTTGTATTTCCTTTTTACTGGGTTGTTACAGGTTCTTTCAAATCTCAAAGGTCAACGGTACAGCTTCCTCCAGAATGGTTCCCTAAAACGCTAACGCTTGAAAATTGGCAAAGGTTAATTAGAAATGGTGCGCTAACATGGCTTTTAAATAGCTTTGTAATTTCATTTGCAACAATGGCGTTAGTTTGCTTAACAGCAACACTTGCAGGATATGTTTTAGCAAAAAAGAATTTTATTGGGAAAAATATTATATTTGGAATTTTTGTTGCTGCAATGGCGCTTCCAAAACAAGTTGTTTTAGTTCCGCTTGTTCGTTTAGTTGCAGATTGGGGCTTTCATAATCAATTAATAGCTGTTATTCTTCCGGCTATAGGGTGGCCTTTTGGTGTTTTTTTAATGAAGCAGTTTTCTGAAACATTGCCCGGAGAACTTTTAGAGGCAGCAAGTATAGACGGCTGTTCAGAACTTGGCATATTTTTTAAAATAGTTGTTCCGCTTGTTAAACCGGGCATTGCTGCTCTTGCAATTTTTACGTTTATTCAAGCATGGAATGATTACTTCTTGCAGCTTATTATGCTTAACGATAGGTTAAAATTAACGCTTCCTTTAGGCGTTGCAACTATGCAACAAGAATTTGCAACAAACTATGGCGTTTTAATGGCAGGCGCAACATTTGCTGCAATACCAATCGTTATAATTTTCATATTCTTCCAAAAATACTTTACACAAGGTATTACGATGGGAGCTGTTAAAGGATAATGCCGCAATTTGATTTACCGCTTGAGCAATTAAAAAAATACGAAGGAATGGGAAATTGCCCTTCCGACTTCAACGAATATTGGGAAAGAGCTTTAAGCGAAATTCCTTCACCACAATATACAATAAAAAAGGCAGATTTTCAAGTTAAAGGAGTTAGCTGCTACAACCTTTACTTTACAGGTGTTGGCGGTGCTAAAATTCATGTAAAGTTTTTGAAGCCTGAAAATATAAAAGGAACTATGCCGGCAGTTTGTATTTTTCACGGCTATCAAGGGCATAGCAGAGATTGGTTTGAGAAATTGCCGTTTGCACTTTCGGGTTTTGTTGTTGCAGCAATGGATGTTAGAGGACAGGCAGGTTTTTCGGAAGATTGCACCAAAACAATAGGAAGCACATTTAGAGGGCATATAGTTCGTGGAATTGATGATGAAAACCCTCATAATCTTTTATTTAGAAATATTTTTTTAGATACGGTTTCACTAGTCGAGATTTTAAAAACAATGGATTTTGTTGATAAAGAAAAAATAGGAGCAGCAGGATTTTCGCAAGGAGGCGCTTTAGCATTTGCCTGTGCAGCACTTTCACAAAGCATTAATAGAGTTGCTGTAGGTTATCCTTTTCTTTGCGATTATAAAAGAGTTTGGGATATGGACTTGCCAACACCTCCATACGAGGAACTAAAGCTATATTTTAGGCTGCGTGACCCTTTGCACAAAAAAGAAAATTATTTGTTTAACAGACTTGGTTATATAGATATACAGTGGCTTGCAGAACGCATTAAAAGCAAAGTTAAATTTTACACAGGGCTTATAGATAATATGTGTCCTCCCTCAGCGCAATTTGCTGTATATAACAAAATAACCTCAGAAAAGCAAATGGATATTTACCCAGACTTTGGGCATGAAGAATTACCAAATGCTTGGGAAGATGTTTTGCTATTTATGCTTGGAATGTAAAACCAATATAACTCATTGACATTATGCTGTAAAATATAGCTGTGTTTCAATGAGTTTTTATTTTATTTTTGTTTTGTTTTTTTATAAAAATATATTGACAGTAAAATATATTGATAGTAAAATATATTGAATATAAAACTAATTGGAGGAATCTTATGGATTGCAAAACAGATTGTGAGAGCCATAAACAACATAAAGACTATAAAATAAAAGATATTATTAAGCTGCTGCTTCAATTGGCAGATAACATACTAATTACAAAAACACAGCGTCTAAACAAAAAGTTTTTGCGAAGCTACCACGAACTAAATAAAGAAGCAAATAAATTAACTCAAAGACAATATACGATTCTTTTCGTAATTGGTTATTGTAGAATTAATACTTTAACAGAAATTGCAAAATACCATGCCCAAACTAATGGCGGTTTGTCGACTGTTGTTTCTAAAATGGAAGCTAGCGGTTACATCGTTAAAGTTAGGCATATAGCAAACGATGGAAGGAAGATTGCTTTTGAGTTAACAGACAAAGGAGTTGTAGCTTTAAAACAATTAACAACATTAATTTTAAATGAACTTGACGACTTTTATAAAAACCTTGACAAAACACAAAAGAAATATTTTGTTAAAGGATATGAAAAGCTTGCTTCCTTTTTTAAAGAAGAAAGCAGCAAAATACAAATATTTGCACAGCAAAACAACACAAAACTTTCAATTGAAATTTTAAAAAGCATAATTGCCGCAATAAATTATTTAGGATTTAATGTTTTTAATGAGTTTGACTGCAATGGAAAAAAAGAACGCCTAACGTTAAACCGCTTTAGGATTTTATATCAAATATGGCATTTTGAAAACAACACTATTTCAAAATTAGCCGCCGTTTTGGGCGTTAATCAAAGCACAATGTCAACTGCAATTAAAAACTTAACAAATGACGGCTATTTACGCAAAGAGTATTTATCTGAACAAGATGCAAGAAAGCTTAGACTTCATATAACTGAAAAAGGGAGAGATGAAGTTTTGCACATACTTAAAATATTTAAATCAAAGCTTGAAGCTAGCATCGAACGTCTTGAAAAAGATAAATTAGCGTTATTAATACAAGGTTTAACAGAGCTTCATATTTCATTTATGAAGCATACAACTTATTAAATTAAAATATTTAAGGGGGAATTATAGTTGAAATCAAGAACAAGATTAATTGCCATGCTTGCCGTTATAGTGCTTGCAACTACTTCTTGCAATTCGGCACAAGAAACAATTTCAAACCAAGTTTTAGAACAAGCTTCTGTATCTGTAGCTGTTTCTAAAATTGAAAAGAATAAAACTATAGAAAATAAAATGTCGTATGCTTCAAAAGTTAGCCCGGCCGAATCTGTTTCCATAATGAGCAAAATGACCGGCAAAGTTTCAGAAATATATTATGACGTTGCCGATACAGTTAAAAAAGGCGACATACTTTTTAGGCTTGATGAACAAGATGTTAAAAATCAAATTGCACAGCTTGAAAGTCAGCTTGCAATTTCAGAACAAAGCGTTGCACAGGCGCAAAGTGCTTTAAATGCAGTAACAGGCGGACAATATCAATCAACACTTCTACAAATAGATGGGCAAATTGATGCCGCTGTTAAACAAACCGAAAATGCTCAAATAGGCGTTGAAAATGCACAATTTAGCCTAGGTAATGCCCAAATTGGAATTGATAATGCGCAAATTGGGCTTGAAAATGCGCAAATTGGGCTTGACAATGCAAAAAACAGCCTTGACGGAGCAAAATTAGGGCTTGATAATGCGCAAATTGGTTTAAAAAATGCAAAAATAAGCCAAGAAGCTGCAAAATTAGGGCTTGAAAATGCACAGATTGGGCTTGATAATGCAAAAGCTGCAAAGCAAAATGTGGAAGACTCGCTGGAATCTGCAACTTCTACATATGAAGATATGGAAGTTTTATATAAAGCAGGCGTAATATCAAGAAGCGAATTTGAAAAAGTAGAACTTTCGCTTAAACAGGCGAAAACAGCATATGAACAAGCAAGTAATGCCCTAAGCCAAGCACAACTAGGTTACGACCAAGCGCAGCTTACGTACAGCCAAACTGATTTAGGGCTAGAGCAAGCACAGTTAGCACACGACCAAGCGAAGCTTACATATGATAAAACCGAATTGGCATACGGGCAAGCCGAATTGGTATATGGTCAGGCAAAGTTGGGGCATGAACAAGCACAACTTGCATATGAACAATCTAAACTATCGCCAGAACAAGCGCAACTTGCATATGAACAGGCGAAGCAATCGTTGGAAAAGACAAAGGAAAACAAAAGCTTAACCGTCGGGAAAATTACAGATGAGAATATAGAACGTGCCAAAATTTCACTTGCGCAAGCCGAAGCAAGCAGAGATTCTGTTAAAGTTCAACTTGAAATTGCAAAAGACACGTTAAACGATACGGCAGTTAAATCGCCTATAGATGGAACAATTAGCGCAAAAACCGTAAAAGTTGGTGAATTTACATCGCCCCAAGTAGCAGCGTTTACAATCGTTAACATAGATAAAATTAACGTTGAAACAAAAGTTTCGGAAAGATTGGTAAATTCCTTGAACTTAGGGGATAAAGTTGAAGTTTTAATAAAATCTGCTACAGAAACTCCTTTTATTGGACAAATTATATCGGTTGCTCCCGCGGCAGACCAAACTAATATGTACCCAATTAAGTTAGAACTTTTAGAAGCCGATAGCAATAATAAAGTTAAACCGGGCATGTTTGCAGAAGTATATTTTGTTGGGGAAAAAAGCGAAAACACAATTGTAGTTAACCGTGATGCCGTATTAGGGCGTAAAGGCGAAGAATATGTGTTTATAAACAACAATGGATACGCCAAAAAAGTTACCGTTTTAACCGGAATTGATAATGGATATGAAATTGAAATTTTAGAAGGCGTTAGCGAAGGAACTTATGTTATTGAAAGCGGTCAAGACTATTTGTCCGACAAAGATAAGTTAAATATTGTTGATGCTATAGAAGTTTCAGAATCTCTTGAGCTTATTGAATCAAACAAAGAAGCAGAAGCAGCTAAGGAGGAATAATATTTGAATTTTTCAAAAATAGCCGTCAAACGCCCAGTTACAACATCAATGGTAATTTTAATAGCTATTGCGTTTGGCTTTTTATCTATAAATAACTTAAAGCTAGATATGATGCCTAATATGAATATTCCTATTGCTGTTGTAAGCACAAATTATTCAGGGACAGGGCCTTCAGAAATGGAAAACTTAATTACAGTTCCGCTTGAAGGCGTATTGGGTACGGTTGCAGGCATAAAAAATATAACAAGTTCATCATCAAACGGAAACTCGTTAATTGTTTTGGAATTTGAAAATGGAACAGATATAGATATGGCAGCTCTTGATATGCGAGAGAAAATTGATTTAATTAAAGATTTTCTCCCTGATGGAGCAGACAGCCCTGTAGTTATGAAAATTGACATGAATTCAATGACTTCTTTGTCAATTGGAATTTCAAGCAAACAACATAACCTTGTTGAACTAAAGCAGCTTGTTGACGATAAAATTGTAAATCGAATAGAGCGCCAAGACGGAGTTGCTTCCGTTAATGTTTCGGGCGGCAAGGAAAAAGAAATTGCCATAATATTAAATGAAGAAAAGCTTCGTGGATATGGTGTAAGCGAAAGCCAAATTATTCAATTTTTAATGGCAGAAAACCGCAATATACCAACAGGCTCAATTAAGCAAGGCAGTAAGTCTTTACAATTAAGAGTAGGCGGCGAATTTAAAGACGTAGAAGAAATTAGAAATTTGCCAATAACTTCCCCAACTGGCGCAACAATTGCTTTGCGTGATGTTGCCGATATTTCAGAAACTTTTAAAGAAAGCATAAGTTTGTCGTATATAAATGGCATTCCAAGCGTTACGCTATCTATACAAAAGCAATCAACGGCAAATACCGTTAATGTTTCAAATGCTGTTTTAAAAGAACTTGATAAAATAAAAGCAGATTTGCCACAGCTTGAAGTTAAAGTAATTTTAAATCCGGCAGATTTCGTAACAATGACGCTTTCAACTGTTGCTTCTTCTGCAATTTACGGCGGCTTGCTTGCTGTTATAATATTGTTTATATTTTTAAAAGATATTCGCTCAACACTTGTTGTTGCCGCAGCAATGCCCATTTCAATAATTACAACGTTTGTATTAATGTATTATGCAAACATAACGCTAAACGTTATGTCATTAGGCGGTTTGGCACTTGGAATAGGTATGCTTGTTGATAACTCTATTGTTGTTCTTGAAAGCATTTTCAGAAAAGTTGAAGAAGGAGAAGACAGAATAACAGCCGCAATAGAAGGGGCAAGAGAAGTTGCAATGTCTGTTATTGCTTCAACATTAACTACTGTTGCCGTATTTTTGCCAATTACTTTCAGTGGAGGATTAACAGCAGAAATATTTAATCAGCTTGCGTTAACAGTTGCGTTTTCTCTAATTTCATCATTGGCAGTTGCTCTAACATTTGTTCCTATGGCTTGTTCGCTTATTTTAAAAACAACTCAAAGCAATAAACCAACAAATAAGCTTATTAAAACAATTATGCTTCCGCTTGATGTTATGTCTTCATTCATAGAATGGATTGAAAAAGCTTATCAAAAAGCTTTGGCCGTTGCAATAAAACGTAGAATTTTAACTTTAATAGTAACGTTTTCATTTGTAGTGTTAACGTTTTTATCGCTTAACTTTGTACCTATGGAATTTTTACCGGCAACCGACGAAAGCGGTGTAACAATTAGTATTTCATTGCCAAAAGGTTCACTTTTAAGCCAGACCGAAAAAGTTACAAATTCAGTTCTTGAAAAAATTAGCAGCTTTGAAGAAGTAACTGATATAACATATACAGTTGGCGGCTTAGGTGCCGGTGTTCGTTTTGGTGGAAGCTCTACAGACGAAGCAAGCATTAATGTTATTTTAGTTAATAAAAACGAAAGAACAAAAAGTTCCGATGATGTTGCACGAGAAATGAGCAAAGCATTAAAAGATATATCCGGTGCTAAAATAACTTGCTTGGCAACAACTTCTTCTATGGGGCAGTTTGCAGGCGGAAGCTCTATTCAGCTGTATGTTAAAGGTTCGGAATTAAACAGATTAATGGATATTGCGGAAGATTTTAAGGAAATAATTTCAAATACAGAAGGAATGAGAGATGTTAAAACTTCTGTTGAAGAATCTTCGCCGCAAGCAACAATTGTTGTAAACAGAGCCAAGGCAATGGCATACGGTATTTCTCCAACAACTATTTCAAGCATAATAAATACAGCCGTTTCCGGAACTGTTGCAACCACATACAAAATAGCCGGCGATGAATATGACATTAGAGTTTTTAGAGATAAAGCTTCTTTAGATTTTATTTCAGACGTTAAAAATATATTAATACCAACCCCTCAAGGAACTAATATTCCAATTTTAGAAGTTGCGGAAATTAAAACCGAATATTTGCCTGTTGCCATAGAGCGTGAAAATCAGCAAAAATATATATCAATTACAGGTAATTTAGACGGCAAAACTTCAGGCGAAATGTCTAAAGAATTAGAAACGTTGCTGAATCAATATAATATGCCAGATGGGTATTCTTGGGCGTTTTCAGGCGATTCAGAAAGAATGATGGAAACGTTTGCGGGTTTGGGAATTGCTTTACTGCTTGCTGTTGCTTTAGTATATATGATTATGGCGGCAGAATTTGAATCTTTAATATATCCGTTTATAGTTATGTTTTCAATACCTATAGCTTTAACAGGTGGGCTTTTCGGGCTTTTTGTAACAGGTGTTTCGCTTAACATAACAAGTTACTTAGGGCTTATAATGCTCGCCGGAATTGTAATTAACAATGCCATTGTGTTAATAGACTATATAAACTTGCTAATTAAAGAAAGAGGAATGAGCGTTACAGAAGCTATTTTAACAGCGGGGCCTGTACGTTTGCGCCCGATTTTAATGTCTGTTTTAACGACAGTTTTAGGGCTTTTGCCAATGGTTATTACAAAAGGGCAAGGTTCGGAACTAATGGCAGGCTTAGGAACCGTTGTTGTTTTTGGGCTAACACTTTCAACGCTTGTTACACTTTTGTTAATTCCAACGATTTATGCTATGATTAGAAAAAATAAGTAAGCTCTTGCGTTGTTGTTAGTCTTTAACAGCAACGCAAAAACTAAAAATACTTAGTTACAGATGCTTAGGGGCGTATTCTTTTTTGAGAAAAGCTAAAATATTCATTGCCGGCAACTATAATATGGTCTATAACTGCAATATTAACAACTTTTAGCGCCGAAGTTATTTTTTTAGTTGCAGCTATATCTTCTACAGAAGGTTCTAAATGTCCTCCGGGATGATTATGCGAAAGAACAATACACGCTGCCTTGTTTTTTAAAGCGGTTTCAACAACTTCTCGAGGATAAACCGGCGCCGCATCAATAGTTCCTTTGCCCATTAGTTCGGCATTAATCAAATTTTTCTGCTTATCTAAACATATTACATAAAAATGTTCAACAGTTTTGCCGTGAAACAAAGACAATGCGTACTTACCGGCTCTTGCAGGGGTGTCTAAAGTTGCCCGTTTAGACCATTTGCTTTGAGAGTATCTTTTTGTCAATGGTGCAACTAAAGAAAACAAAACACCTGTTGTTTCCGAAACTCCGCATCTTCTGCAAATATCCAAAGCATCTGCTTCAAACAAATTGTGCAACGTTCCAAATTCTTCTAAAATCGAATGCGCCAATTCGTTCATATCTCTGCGTGGGTAGCAATAGTATAGTAATAATTCTAAAACCTGATGGTCTTCAAGTATTTCCAGCCCATTGTTTATATAACTTTCACGAATACGGTGCCTGTGCCCATTATGTACGCTCATGCTTTTTATCCCCTTTGCTTAATATAATAAAATCAATTTGTTATCTGTTTTTTGTTTCAAATATGCAAGTAGTATAACAAACAAAATGTGCAAATACAACATTTATTTTTAAAGTTCGACAAAAAGTGTAGAACCTAAAATAAGAATGCCCCCAAAAATTTGCACAGATGAAAGAGGTTCTTTGAAAAATAAAAGCCCAAATATTATAGCGCACACAGGATCTAAATATGAATATAACGCAACAGAAGTTGCCGGCAAACTTTTGTAACATGAAAAATATAATTGATAGGCAATAGCTGTATGAAAAACACCTAAAATTAAAGTTAATAAAACTTCTGTTGTACTTAAATTAATTAATTGAGAAATTGGTTGCTGGAACGCAATAATTGGAAAAAGAACAACAATAACCATCATTAATTGAACAAACGTTTTAACCGAATTAGGCAGTGAATTTCCAAACTTAAAGTTAATTAAAACAATGCAAGCATATGTTATCCCTGAAATA
The DNA here is from genome assembly GCA_964533945.1 of uncultured Defluviitaleaceae bacterium. Lineage (GTDB taxonomy): Bacteria > Bacillota > Clostridia > Lachnospirales > WRBF01 > CAZHPA01. The sequence continues at coordinate 48,860 of CAZHPA010000008.1, read as the reverse complement.
ACACCTGAAGCAATTCCAAAACTATCGCTTCCTTTAATATTTAATGATGAAACAACAATTAAAAATAGCCCGATAAAAGCAGCTATAATGCTAACTATTTTTTTGTTTGATAGTTTTTCTTTTAAAATAATAGGGGCTAAAACCATAACATAAACAGGTGCCATGTTGTATGCAAACGTTGCATTTGCAACACTTGTATTATCGAATGCAATAAAAAGAAAAAGCCATGTTACTCCGATTAATGCTCCTGCAATAATTACAGGAAATATACTTCTTTTTGTTAAATGGCTAAGTATTTCACTTTTGTCTTTTTTAACATAAAAATATATTATAGGTAAAGCTATTACAGAGCGGCTAAACGCTAAAAGCGACGAGGAAATGCCTATATTTCTTGAAAAAACACCAACACTTCCCCAAAGCACCATACAAAAAATAAGCTTTAATTTACTATTTATCAAGTCAAAATCTCCTAACGTAATGCCTAATCTGTAACAAACATAGCATCTCCAAAGCTAAAAAAGCGATAGCGTTCGCTAACAGCCTGTTCGTATGCAAAAAGTAGCTTTTCACGCCCACAAAACGCCGAAACAAGCATAATTAACGTTGATTCAGGAAGGTGGAAGTTTGTAATTAAGCTATCAACAACTTTTAGCTTGTATGATGGATATATAAAAATGTCAGTATTTCCACTTCCTGCTTTAATAAAGCCATTTTCATCGGCAACAGATTCCAGTGTTCTGCAGCTTGTTGTTCCAACTGCAACAATTTTGCCTCCGCTTTTCTTTGCATTATTAATAATGTCGGCTTGGCTTTGCTCTATAGAATAAAATTCTGTGTGCATTTTATGTTCCAAAATATTTTCAACTTTAACAGGTCTAAAAGTTCCTAAACCAACATGAAGTGTTAATTTTGCAATTTTAATTCCTTTGTTAGATAATTGGCTAAGAAGCTTGTCTGTAAAATGAAGCCCTGCCGTTGGCGCTGCTGCCGAACCGCTATTTTTTGCATAAACCGTTTGATAGCGGTTTTTGTCTTCAAGTCTTTCTTTGATATATGGCGGAAGTGGCATTTCCCCTAACGTATCAATTAGCGTTTCAAGACTTTCGGCTTCGTTATGTTCAAACCTAACAATTCTATTTCCGCCTTCAACAACTTCCTCGATAAAAGCTTTAAGCTTTCCGTCTTCAAAAACAACAACATCTCCTTCTCTTGCCTTTTTCCCCGGATTAACAAGAACTTCGTAACGCTGTTTGTCGAGTTTTTTAAGCAAAAGCAATTCTATTTTTGCTCCTGTTTCCATACGCTGTCCTTTTAGCCTTGCTGTCATAACTTTTGTGTCGTTTAATACTATGCAATCGCCTTGCTTTAAGTAGTTTGTAATATCTGAAAATTTTTTATGTTCTATGCAACCTGTTTGCTTATGAAGTACCATTAGCTTTGAAGAAGTTCTTTCTTTTATAGGGTGTTGTGCAATTAGTTCTTTTGGAAGATTAAAATTATAGCTTGCTTTATCAAAATCGTTTGTAAAATTATTCATTTAACTACTGCTCCCGTATAATAAAATTCTAAAATTTGTTTAAATGTGTAACCTGCTTCTGCCATGCCTTTTGCCCCGTATTGACTCATGCCTACACCATGCCCAAAACCTTTGCCAACAAAAGTAACGCTGTTCCCTGAACTTGTTAATATAGTAGTTTGTCCGTTTGGAATAGGCGTATTTGTAATAGGTGGGTTTGTTGGCGGCTTTTCTGTATTTGTATTATTTCCAATATTTTCATCTTCATTATTGCTTGTGTCTGGATTTAAATGTTCATCTGAAGGTGAAGATGAAGGTGTTTTAGGTTCATCTGATAAATTATACATAGCAACAGAATTTTTGCCTAGTACGTAAATTCCTGTTAGCGTTGTTTTTTCTCCATGACTATTAACAACTGTTAATCCATCTTCAACACTTTTGCTCGAATGTATACCATTATGTGCAAGTACGGCAACTTCGGTTTTTTTCAAAGGAGTAGTTGTTGTTTGGCTACTACTTTCTTTTTCTCCTTTAGAATCGTTAGGAGATATAATAATTTCATCATGGTCTATATTATAATTTGTGTATTGTTCAACTATTTCATTTGTTATTTCATTTAACTCATTTAATTGAGAAGTTTTGGAATTTTGTGCATTTTGAATCGTAAAGGTTCTACTAATTAAACTACCATCTTTAGATTTCGAAAAAAAGGTTCTTATAGATTCTTTTTCTAAAACAACTTTATTTTTTTCTCCATTAATTATAAGTTGTAAAATTCTGCCATCTGGAAGTTTTGCAATAGAAACCGAAATGGCATTTCCAATATTATAGTTGTTTTGTTTCAAAAGGTTTGTAATTTCAGCTAAAGTGAACGTTCTTGTCCATTCTCTGTATGTTTTTTCAGCAACTTCTTTAACGGCACGCAAATATGGAATTTTATTTGCCCAAACGTCTTCTGAATTATATGTATAGCCTCCACTGCTTGAAAAATATACGGCATTTATTGGTTTTGAATCGTAATATATAAGTATATTTTCTGTTTCCTTAACTGCCCGTGTTGTTTCTGATGCTTCATTGCTTTCGCCTAAATAATTTTGGCAGTGGACAGTATCGCAAAGTTCATAGCCTTCCGAACTATGCGCTCCCATTCGTGTTAGTAAGTAGTTTCTTGCGGCAACGGCTTGTGCTTTTAATGCTTCCAAATGCCATGTATGCGGCATTTCAGATTGAACTGTGCTGTATAAATATTCGTCGGGAGTAATAACGTTAACGGCTGTAAGCTTATCTTTTTTATATCTTCCAAATTCAATTACTCCACGGTATTTTCTATCGCTAATTCCAATAAATTCATTGCCTGTTGCTCCAACTTGAATAAAGTTATTTGCAGAAGCAAAAACAATTAAATGCACGCCTTTTCCATCAACTAAAGCAACGGCAATACTGCTTGGGTTAACAACGGTTCCTCCTGTTGCAATAGCTGTATTTTCTGCTTCTTTATAAGTTGCAAATCCGCCATAATAAACTTGCCAGTTGTTAGCGCCCAAAAATGCTGCTAGAGCATTTTGGGTAGCCGTTTTTAATGTTTTTGCTTTTGCGCTTGCCTGTTCAAAGCTTGCATATGTTTCTTTAGTTTTAACATAGTAAAAATTGCTTGGTATTGCTGATAAACCATTTTGAGATTCAATTGTTGCCTGCAAAACAAAAGAATCGTTAACTTCATAACCAACTTTAACGGTTTTATTAGAAATTGAAATTGAAGAAACTTCTTTATATTTACTTGAAAGCCCAATACGAATAATTTTTGGAACAGCTGCACTAACGCTTATTGCATTTACAAACAAAAGTATTAAAGCCAAAGTTAATGCTAACTTTCTTTTCTTTAAATTCACTTTTTAAACCACCCTTTCATATTTACGGCATTGTATTAAAATAATTTAATATGCAAGTTGGTGTTTTTGCCAAAAACACATGAGGGTAAGTCGACAGCTCCTCTCCCCCATACCCATACAAACAGCCAATTCCAAAAACATTAAAAGCAGCGGCTGCAATTAAATCATATTTAGTGTCGCCAATCATAAAAGATTCTTCAGCATTAGAATGCGTAATTCTAAGCGCATCTTTTAGCACATCGGTTTTGCTATTGCGTGTTCCATCGTACAAAAACCCAAAAACGCCATCGAAATATGGGGCAAGTTTAAAGTGTTCTACAACTTTAATTGCCAAAGCTTCTCCTTTACCTGTTGCTATAAACAGCTTATGACCTTTTTTCTTTAATTCTGAAACCATTTCTAAAGCTCCGTCGTATAATTTGTTTTCATATAGCATTCTGTTAGGCACAAAATCGCTTCTGTAAAAATTTATAGCTTCTTCAATAATTTTTTCATCTTCACTTATATGCTTTGAAAAAGTTTCTTTTAAAGTTGGGCCAATAAATTTCTTTAAGTCTAAATTACTATAATCAACATTATATTTTTTAAAAGTGCTTTTAAATGAATTTGTTATTCCTTCACCAGATTCTGTCAACGTTCCGTCTAAATCGAAAAATAAATTCATTTTTCATCCTCCTTCACATCTTTAATAGACTTTATTATAAATGCAAATTTAAGTTTGTTCAATACAAAATAAGACATAATAGTATTGGCTAAATTCGCATTAAACAACTTATTTAATTTTAAGCATTTTTCATGTATAATAATATTTGTATCATAATAAAATTAATTAAGATTGGGGGTTGTAATGCAAATGGAAAATAAAAAAACTTTTTTTAGTGGGCTTGCTGTTGGGGTTGTTTTAGTTGTTGTAATAAATGTAGTATTTAGTACGGCTACGGCTACATACTATAAAGCAACAGGAAAAAAATTGCCTCCCGAAAAAAAGCTATCTCAAATTTTAACAATACTTGAACAATACTATGTTGACGATTTCGACAAAGAAGAATTAGTTGAAAATATGTACGCAGGGTTTGTTTACGGTATAGGAGACCCATATACAGCATATATGGATGAAGAAAGGTTAAGTGCATTTAAAGAAGAAATTGAAGGAACTTTTACAGGTGTTGGGCTTAATGTTGCCCCTGATTTAAAATCTAACAGAATTGCAGTTATTGCACCTTTTGAAGGCTCGCCGGCAGATAAAGCAGGCATAAAGCCTAAAGATTTAATTATGAAAGTTAATGGGTTTGATGTTTTTGCAGATACATTAAGCGAAGCAGTTGCAATGATGAAAGGAGTCCCTAATACTTCTGTTAATGTAACAATATACCGTGAAAGCGAAAACAAAACGTTTAATGTGGATATAATGCGTGAAGAAATTAATGTTCCAACTGTTTTTCATAAGCTTTTGGAAGACGATATAGGATACATTAGACTTTCTGGTTTCGAATCTGTAACATATGACCAATTTATGATTGCATATAACGAACTTAATGCAGCTAAAATGAAAGGGCTTGTAATTGATTTAAGAAATAATCCGGGAGGGTTATTAGATATTGTAACGCAAATAGCAGACGTTTTAGTTCCCGAAGGGTATATAGTTTATACAGAAGATAGGCAAGGTAACACAAGATATATTAACTCTGATAAAGAAAGAATTAATATACCACTTGCAATTTTAGTAAACGAAAATAGCGCAAGTGCATCTGAAGTTTTGGCTGGAGCAGTTAAAGATTTGGGTGTTGGGGAATTAGTTGGAACACAAACATTTGGAAAAGGGCTTGTTCAAACAATTTTTGATTTGCCTGATGGAAGCGGCGTTAAAGTAACAATTGCAAAATATTACACTCCAAGCGGTGTATGTATTAACAAAATTGGTCTTGCACCCGACCATTTAGTTCAAATGGATGAGGAGCTTACGCTAAACATTCCAAATTTAGAATTTGATGAAGACCTTCAGCTTCAAAAAGCTGTTTCTGTAGTTTTAAATAAAGCTAATAGTTCATCGGCTAAAAAATAGGGCGGGTTTTATTCCGCCCTTACCACATTTTGCGCTGAATTGCGCCAAATATTTTTTGCTCTAAGTCGTCGTATTGTTTTGCCTGTTCTTTAATAAATTTTTTCATAGCTTCTCTTTTTGTATATCCATCAACTGTGCATGGATTTTTAACAGTTTGTATTTCTTGGCTTTTAACAAACGAAATAACTTCTGCTTCTGGCACATAAATAAGAGGACGTATTGAATGTATACCTTTAATATCTAAAAATGTTACAGGTGAAAACGCATGTATTCTTCCTTCATAAAAAAGGGAGAGAAAAAACGTTTCTATAACATCATCTTTGTTGTGACCAAGCGCAATTTTATTGCAGCCTTTAGCAACAACTTCGGAATTTAGTGCCCCTTTTCTCATCTTTGAACACAAAGAACAAGGGTTGCTTTCTTTTCTAATATCAAAAACAACTTCTCCAATGTCTGTTTCAACAACACTGTATTCAATATTAAGTTCATCGCAAAGGCGCTTTACAGGCGTTGTATCAAACCCTTCAAGCCCCAAGGAAACAGTAATTGCGCAAAGCTCGAACTTTTTGGGGTAAAATCTTTTAAGTCCATTTAATGCAATTAAAAGGGCAAGGCTGTCTTTTCCGCCTGAAACACCAACTGCTATTTTATCATTTTCTTCAATCATATTATAATCGTCGCAAGCACGTCTAACATAACTTAATAATTTTTGTAACTTCATCTTGCAATGCTCCATTCTGTAAACTTTCCTGTTTTGTCAATAAAACCTGTTTTGTCTTCTGTAGAAGCCATGCATAAGCCTTCCGAAAAAGACCCGATTTCTTCAAATTTATAATCAACAACTAACTTTCCTGTTTTGATAATAACCCCCCATCTTCCATTAAATTTAACAGGGGCTAAACCTTCTTTAAAACCATCTCTAATGAAACTATAAAAGGGTTTAACAACAACTTTTCCCGTTTTATCAATAAAACCCCATCTTTCATTTTCCATATCGTCTACAACCATAACACCGCATAGCCCTTCGCTAAATTCGGAAACTAAATCAAAGGCAGGCTCTATAACAATTTTTCCCGTTTTATCAATAAAGCCGCTTTTCTCGCCTTCCTCAGTTTTTATAGTTATAGGCAACATACCTTCTGAAAATTCAAAAATATGATTACAAACAGGTTCAATAACAATCTTTCCCGTTTTTTTGATAAACCCTTTTTTACTGTTTTGTAAAATTATAGGAGTTAAGCTTTCCTTAAATGTGCCGCCAAAATTTAATATATTAATTTATTTTTTTGATTAAGCTGCTTTTAATGTTTTTAATATCTTTAGTTTCATTATTTGTTTTGTCTTGTTCGGGGTTTTTCTCATTATTTTCTTCTATTTCTTCTATAGCATCTGAGTTATTTTCATCTGCAATAACATCAATCTGTTTAATATTTAGCCCTTTTCTTATATTTTGTGTTTCGGTTTCAGTTCCTTCTTCGGCTTCTTCTTCAAACTTAATTTCAAATTCTGCTCTCCTTTCAACTTCGGATTGAATTTTGGTTTCATATGGAACTTCGGATTTATTTTGTATTTCAACTTCGTTTTGGGGTTCAATATTTTCAATAGTAGTTTCATCTTTTGAAGACTTACCGCAACCTGTTAAAGCAAGTGTTAAAACAGCAGCAGCAACAATTAATTTTTTCATTTTTTTGGTGCCCCCTCTTGAACTTTACACGAAATATTGTATAATATATTTTAGCATTATATAGCGTTTAAGGCAAGGAGTTTTAAAATTGTTCGTTCATCTTCACGTTCACACAGAATATAGCCTGCTTGACGGCTCTGCAAAAGTTAAAGATATTGTTTTACGTGCCAAACAACTAAACATGGACGCACTGGCAATTACAGACCACGGCGTTATGTTTGGTGCAGTAGATTTTTATAAAGCTGCAAAAGAATGCGGCATTAAGCCAATTATTGGCTGCGAAGTATACGTTTCTTCAGGCTCTCGTTTTGATAGAAACAAAAAATATTTTCATTTAGTTCTTTTGGCAAAAGACAATGAAGGCTATCAAAACTTAATGAAGCTTACATCTTTTGGCTTTACAGAAGGCTTCTACTATAAGCCGCGAATTGATATTGAATTACTTAAAAAATATAGCAGCGGATTAATTGCATTAAGTGCCTGTTTAGCAGGTCCTGTTGCCAGAACGCTTTTAAACGGAACATACGAAGAAGCTGTTAAACAAGCGCTTGTCTATAACGAAATTTTTGGAAGCGGCAATTTTTATTTAGAGCTTCAATCGCATGGCATTTCTGCACAGGAAATAGTTAACAAGCAATTGATTAAAATGAGTAAAGAATTAAATATTCCTCTTGTATGTACAAACGACGTACATTATATTAAAAAAGAAGACAGCGAACCCCATGAAATTTTGCTTTGCATTCAAACCCAAAAAACAATAAACGACAGCGACAGAATGAAATACGAAGGACAGCAGTTTTATTTAAAATCACCGGAAGAAATGTATGAATTGTTTTCTGAAACCGCTAAAGAAGGGCTTTTAAATACAGTTGAAATAGCTTCTCGATGCAATGTTGAAATTGAGTTTGGGCAATATAAAATGCCCAAATTTATTCCTCCAAATAGTATGAGCGCTTATGAATATTTACGTAAGCTTTGCTTTGAAGGTTTAAATTTAAGATATGGCAATAAAAAAGGAAGCATTGAATTTGAACAACTAATTGAAAGAATGGAATATGAACTTTCTGTTATTTTGAATATCGGTTTTGTAGACTATTTCTTAATTGTTTGGGACTTTATAAAATACGCAAAAGACAACGGCATTATGGTTGGTCCCGGGCGTGGCTCTGCTGCCGGAAGCATTGTTTCGTATTGCCTTAAAATAACAAACATAGACCCCGTTAAATACAACTTGCTTTTTGAACGCTTTTTAAACCCCGATAGAATTTCAATGCCTGATATTGACATAGACTTTTGCTATGAAAGACGGCAAGAAGTTATAGATTACGTAATAGAAAAGTATGGCAAAGACCATGTTACCCAAATTATAACGTTTGGAACTATGGCTGCAAGAGGTTCGATTCGTGATGTTGGACGGGCTTTATCTATGTCGTATGGCGCTGTTGACCGAATTGCTAAAATGATTCCTTTTGCACTTGGTATGACAATTAAAAAAGCGCTTGAAATAAATGTTGAATTGGCAAAAGCATATAAAGATGAAGAAGAAGTTAAGCTTTTAGTAGATATGGCAATGTGCCTTGAAGGGCTTGTTCGTCACGCTTCAACTCATGCTGCCGGAGTTGTTATTTGCGATAAGCCTGTTACGGAATATGTGCCGCTAAACGTTAACGATGGCGTTATAACAACTCAATTTTCCATGACAACACTTGAAGAACTTGGACTTCTGAAAATGGACTTTTTAGGACTTAGAACATTAACCGTTATACAAACTGCCGTTAATGAAATAAACCGTACAAGTAGTTCTAAAGTTAACATAGATGATATTGATTTTAACGACGAAAACGTTTACAAGCTAATTTCAGCAGCAAAAACAGAAGGTGTTTTCCAGCTTGAAAGCTCTGGCATGAAATCGTTTATGAAAGAACTTCAACCGCAATGTTTAGAAGACATTATTGCAGGAATTTCTCTTTTTAGACCAGGCCCAATGGATTTTATACCTAAATATATAAAAGGCAAGCGCAACCCAAACAACATACGTTATACTCACGAATTGCTTGAACCTATTTTAAAGTCTACATATGGCTGCATAGTATATCAAGAACAGGTTATGCAAATTGTGCGTGATTTGGCAGGCTACAGCCTTTCAAGAAGCGACCTTGTTCGTCGTGCAATGTCTAAGAAAAAAGCCGACGTTATGGACGAGGAAAGAAGAAATTTTGTTTTGGGCTGTATTGAAAGAAACATTTCAAAACAAGCTGCCGACGCTATCTTTGACGAAATGACCGATTTTGCAAAATATGCCTTTAATAAATCCCATGCCGCAGCATACGCTGTTATTGGCTATCAAACAGCATGGCTTAAAGTACATTACCCTGTTCAGTTTATGGCGGCGTTAATGACTTCTGTTATGGATTCAAGCGAAAAAATTGCCGAATATATTAACGAATGCAAAAAGATGGGCATTGTTGTTTTACCGCCTGATATAAACGAAAGCTTTGAAAAATTTACAGTTTCAAACGGGCGCATAAGGTTCGGGCTTTTAGCAATTAAAAATGTGGGACATAATACTATAGAAGCATTGATTAACGAGCGCAAGCAAAACGGAGTATACGCAAGCTTAACCCATTTTATTTCAAGGCTTGACACTAAAGAATTAAACAAGCGCTGCATTGAAAGCTTAATTAAAGCTGGAGCATTCGATTCACTTTCCGGCAGCCGTTCGCAATATATGGCAATGTATAAAAACATATTAAGTGGCATTGTTCAAACAAAAAAGCGAACGCTTGAAGGGCAAATAAGCTTGTTTGAAATAGAATCAGATAACAGCGGCGAAAGCATAGAATATAAAGATGAATTGCCCAATGTTGCTGAGTTTAGCAAAAAAGAACTTTTAACTTTTGAAAAAGAAATGCTTGGAGTTTATGTTAGCGGACACCCTCTTTCTGAATATGAGCAGTTTTTAAACAAATATGTTGATGCAACAACATTAGACTTTGCGAATGAACAGGAAAAATATTCAAATAAACTTGTTACAGTTGGAGGAATTATAGCTGCAAAATCCGTTAAGTATACAAGAGATAATAAAACAATGGCATTTTTAACGCTTGAAGATTTAAGCGGAACTATGGAAATAGTAATTTTTCCTCAGCTTTTTGAAAAATATGGGCATAGGCTTATAGAAGATGAAGTTATTGTTGTTAAAGGTAAAGTTAACGTTAAAGAAGACGAAGATGCAAAAGTAGTGTGCAATGAAATTATTTTTAGGGAAAATACAAAGCCAAATGCAAATACCGAAAATCAAAAACTATGGCTTAAAATTTCTTCATATGATATATCCGTGCTAAACAAAATTAAAGATGTTGCTATTAAACAGCCGGGTAATGTTCCTGTAATTATATATGTAGAGCAAACCAAGCAAAAAATAAGTTTTGATAAAAAATTTTGGGTTAGCGGCGATGAAAAGCAAGTTTCTGAATTTAAAAAGCTTTTAGGGGAAGGCTGTACAATTTTAAAATAAAAAGAGGAGAGTTGAATTTGAATAAACAGAAAAAAATTGGCGTATTAACAAGTGGTGGCGATGCGCCCGGCATGAATGCTACAATACGTTCCGTTGTGCGTTCTGCCGTTCATATGGGAATTAAAGTCAAAGGAATCAAACGTGGCTATGAAGGCTTAATTTCAGGCGAAATAGACGACTTAACAGCAAGAAGCGTTTCAGACATAATTCACAGAGGCGGAACTATGCTTTTAACTGCACGTTGCGAAGAAATGATGACACAAGAAGGACAAGAAAAAGCGGCACTTGTTTGTAAAGTTTTAGGACTTGACGCTTTAATTGTTATAGGCGGCAATGGCTCGTTGGCAGGAGGACTTGCCTTATCAAAATTAGGCGTTAACGTTATTGGAATACCCGGAACTATAGATTTAGATTTAGATTGCTCCGAATACACCATCGGCTTTGACACTGCAGTTAACACAGGAATGGAAGCTGTAAATAAAATAAGAGACACTTCAAGTTCCCATGAACGCTGCAGCATAGTTGAAGTTATGGGTCGTCATGCAGGATATATTGCGCTTTGGTGCGGAATGACAGGCGGCGCCGAAGAAGTTGTTGTTCCTGAAGCAGGAGAAATTAATAAAGATTCTATAATTCAACAAATAATTGAAAATAGGTCTAAAGGCAAAACTCATAACTTAATTGTTGTTGCAGAAGGTGTTGGAGGAAGTGCAGAACTTGCTGCTGAAATTCAAAAAGTTACAGGCATTGAAACAAGAGCAACAATTTTAGGATATTTGCAAAGAGGTGGCTCTCCAACGGCAACAGACAGAATGCACGCTTCTATTATGGGCTACACAGCGGTTGAAGCGTTTATGCGAGGCGAAAAAAATAAAATTGTTGTTTACCAAAACGGCAAGCATACTTGCATTGATTTAGAAGAAGGATTAGCATATAAGCGAGGATACGACGACAGATATTATGAAATATTAAAAATTTTGGCTATTTAGATATAAGGAAGTGTTTTATGAGCAATAATACTTGGCTTGATATTGCAAAAGAACTACAATTTATAGCGCAAACAGGTTTAACATATTCAACTAACGAATTTGACTTAGAAAGATTTCAAAGAATACGTGAAATTTCTGCTGAAATTGTTAGCGCCAAAACAGATTTAACACTTGACAAAGTTAAAGATTTGTTTTGCAATGAAACAGGATTTCAAACACCAAAGTTAGACACAAGAGCCGCTATAATTAAAGATGGAAAAATTTTGCTTGTTAAAGAACGAATTGACGGAAGATGGTCTTTGCCCGGTGGTTGGGTTGACGTTAATCAAAGCATTAAATCAAATGTTATAAAAGAAGTTAAAGAAGAAGCAGGGCTTGACGCTTCTGTTTTAAAAGTTGTTGCAATACAAGACAGAGAAAAACACAACACACCACCTTCCGCATATAGCATTTGCAAAATTTTTGTTTTATGCCAAGCAATTGGCGGGCAGTTTCAACAAAACATTGAAACGATTGAAAGCGGCTATTTTTCGCTTGATAATTTGCCTGAATTGTCGGTTGATAAAACTACAAAGGAACAAATTGAAATGTGCTTTTTAGCAAGCGAAGACAACAATTGGGAAGTTATTTTAGATTAGAAGAAAATATGGATAGTAAAGGGGATTTAAAATGCGCAAAATAAGAAAAACTAAAATAGTTGCAACGTTAGGCCCTGCTTGTAATGACATTGAAATTATTAAATCGTTAATAAGCGCCGGCATAGACGCTGCAAGAATTAACTTTTCGCATGGAACTCACGAATCGCACAGCGAAATAATTAACAAGTTAATTCAAGCAAGAACCGAATTAAACGCTCCAATCCCTCTAATTCTTGATACAAAAGGCCCTGAAATTCGCATTAAAACATTTGCTCAAGACAGCATTTTTTTAGAACAAGGAAGCCGCTTTACTTTAACAACCGAAGATATTATAGGGGACGAAACAAGAGTTTCAATAACTTATGCCGACTTGCCTAAAGACTTAAAAATCGGCGGCAGAGTTTTAATTGACGACGGGCTTTTAGAACTTAAAGTTTTAAACTTAACAGATACAGAAATAGAATGCCAAGTTATTAACAGCGGCTATTTAAGTTCTAGAAAAGGCGTTAATGTTCCTGATGTTTATGTTAATTTGCCTTCCTTTACAGAAAAAGATAAAGAAGACATAGTTTTTGGTATTAAAATGGGCTTTGACTATGTTGCTGCTTCTTTCGTGCGTTCTGCAAACGACGTTTTGCAAATTCGGGAAGTTCTTGAAGCAAACGGCGGAGAATTTATGAAAATTATTGCCAAAATCGAAAGCAGAGACGGCGTAAATAACTTAGATTCAATTTTAGAAGTTGCAGACGGCATTATGGTTGCAAGAGGTGACTTAGGTGTTGAAATTCCCCCTGAAGAAGTGCCACTTGTTCAAAAAACATTAATTAAAAAAGCAAACGAAAAAGGTAAACCCGTTATAACGGCAACACAAATGCTTGAATCAATGGTTAACAACCCACGCCCAACAAGAGCAGAAGCTAACGACGTTGCAAATGCAATTTTTGACGGTTCTGATGCAATTATGCTTTCGGGCGAAACGGCAAAAGGTAAGTACCCTGTAGAAAGTGTTCGCATGATGGCACGTATAGCTTTAACAACAGAAGAATCAATTGATTACAGCAGTCAATTAATGTTTCATAGAACTAATTTCCAAGCAAATATAACAAATGCTATAAGTTTTGCAACGTGTTCAACAGCAACAGATTTAAAGGCGGCATGCGTTGTAACAGTTACAGATTCTGGTTTTACAGCAAGAATGGTTTCAAAATTCCGCCCAAAATGCCCGATTTTGGCAGTTTCATCAGATGAAAGAATTTGGAGACAATTAAATTTAACTTGGGGCTGCGTCCCAACGCTTTCAACAGATGGAATTAAAGGTAATGATGAAGTATTTAGCGCCGCTGTTAAAAAATCTTTGGAAACAGGGCTTGCAAAAGATGGCGATACGGTTGTTATTGCTGCCGGCGTTCCTGTTGGAACAGGCGGAACAACAAATACGCTAAAAGTTCAAATTGTTGGTAATGTTTTAGCAAAAGGCAGAGGAATTGGAAACGGCGTTGTAACCGGCTATGCCAATGTTATGAAAGTGTTTGAAGAAATGGAAAAATACTTTAAAACGGGCGACATTTTAGTAACAACAAGAACGACAGATGAAATGATGCCGTTTTTGAAAAAGGCTTCTGCCATAGTTGTTGGTTCTTGGGAAGAAATCGACAATTCACACGCCGAAACGGTTGGAAAAGCATTAGACATTCCCGTTATTGTATGTAATGTTAAAGTTGTTGATTTAATTCAAGATGGAATACCGATTACTGTTGATAGTAAGTCGGGATTTGTTTATAATGGTACTAGGGAGGTGTAAATCATGGAAAAATGGGTATGCGTTATATGTGGCTATGTTTATGACCCAGCTAAAGGTGATCCAGACAGCGGTATTGAACCGGGAACTGCTTTTGCAGATATTCCTGAAGATTGGGTTTGCCCACTTTGCGGCGTAACTAAAGCTGACTTTGAAAAAGCTTAGTAAATAAATAGGGGGCAGCTAATTTTGGCTGCCCTTTTAAATTCAGAATAGTGTAAACGGAAATAACCTTAAAACAACTTTACCAATAAATTTTTGCCTTTCTATAGCCCCAACATTTCTGCTGTCATAGCTTTCTGCTGTATTATCTCCTATAATAAAATATTGCCCCTCTTTAAGTAAAAAACCTTCTTTTGCTGTGTCGTTTATAAAAATTTCATCATTTATAACAGAAACTATATCCCCCGGCGTTGCAACAACTCTCTTAACAATATTAGTTGGTTTTCCATTAAATTCAATTTTGCAAACAACAATATCTCCTTGCCGTATAGGTTTAATTAAAAGCAACACCCTTGAAACTATTATTCGTTCCCCTTCATAAAGCGTTGGTTCCATAGACATACCATTTATTTTTGTCGGCCAAAAAATTAAATAAAAAATTAAAACAATTATAAATGCAACAAAGCATTCCTTTATATATTCTTTCAGCTTGCCTTTTGCCAAGCTTTAAAGCACCTCGCTTTTTGTTAATATTATATAAAATTCCGTCTTTACTTTCGTCTTCTATATGCTATAATTATATTATATTTGCTTATAAAATACAATAATAGGAGTTGATGCTAACAAAAAACCTCAGCTATTTAAATATGATATATTAAAAGGAGTTGTTTTAATGAAAAAGATAGTTGCAGTTATATTAGTGCTGTCAATGATTTTTACTTGCGTTTTAAATACTTTAAGTGTTTTTGCGCTTGAAACCGAGCAAAACACAAATAGCAATTTAAAACTTAGTTCTGCATTAGAGCGCAAAATTGATTTTAACGAAGATTGGAAGTTTAGTTTAACAACAACAGATTCTCAATTACCAACACTTGACGACAGCAGTTGGCGTTCGCTAAATCTTCCTCATGATTTCAGCATTGAGTTTGATTACGACCCTAACTTACCTGCCGGAAATGAAGTTGGGCTTTTGCCTGGCGGAACAGCATGGTATCGGAAAACGTTTATACTTTCTCCCGATTATGCAAACAAAAAAATTACAATCGACTTTGGCGGTGTTTATAAAGACAGCACAACATATGTTAATGGAACAAAAATTTCAGATAATATAGGGGGTTACATTCCTTTTTCATATGATATTACAAATAACTTAGTTTGTGACGGCGTTACTAAAAATGTTATTGCTGTAAAAGTTGTAAACAGACAACCTAGCGGACGCTGGTATTCCGGCTCTGGAATTTATCGTAATGTTAATTTAACAGTTACAGATAAAATCTATGTTAAACGTTTTGGAACATTTGTAACAACGCCAAACATTGAAGCTGAATATGAAAGCGGCGCAATTACAGTTAATGTTAAAACAGATGTTTCTAATGAAACTAACGCTTTAGCTAATGTTTTTGTTCGCTCAACAATTGAAGATGCAACTGGAAAAGCTATTTCAGAGCCTGTTACTTCAGATTCTTTTTCAATTGCGGCAAAATCAAAAGCAAATATAGAGCAAAATTTAACTACAACGCAAAAGCCAACACTTTGGGAAAGCTTAAAAGGCGCTGTATATTACGTTAAAAGCGAAGTCTTAGTTGACGAAAATGTTGTTGATACGTATTATACACGTTTTGGTTTTAGATGGGTTAAATTTACAAATAACGATGGATTTTATTTGAATGGAGAATATTTAAAGCTTTTGGGTATGTGTATGCACCACGACCAAGGAGCATTAGGCTCTGTTGCAAGCTATAGAGCGATTGAACGCCAAATGGAAATTTTAATTGGCATGGGTGTTAATGCAATACGTGTTACACATAATCCTGCTGCCGACGAATTAATTGAAATTTGCGAACGCTTAGGAATTTTAGTAATTGATGAAGGTTTTGACGGCTGGATTCCTAAAAAAACTTACGACTATGACGGCTTTAGAATACAATGTACCCATCCCGAAGCACCTTCAGGAATAACATGGGCAGAATATGACGTGAAGCAAATGGTTTTGCGTGGAAGAAACAGCCCTGCAATTATTATGTGGTCTTTAGGCAATGAAGTTGGAGAAGCATATGGAAGTGCAGACCAAATTCAAAGAGTTAAAAACTTAAATAATTGGGTTAAAGAAGTAGACCCAACACGTCCAACAACTATGGGTAATGATAAATACCGCTTTGATGGAATAAATAGCACAAGCGCATTAATAGACAGTGAATTGGGAGCAGTTGGGCTTAACTATGGGCCAAACCAATTTGATGCATTACATGATAAGTACCCTAATTGGATTATGTTTGGTTCTGAAACTTCATCGGCAACAAAAAGCCGTGGAGAATATGCACACCCTGATACAATCGGAAACCACGATTCAGGCGTGCACCCCGAATTTCAACAATCATCATACGACAACGACCATGTAGGTTGGGGTTCTTCTGCTTCAACAACATGGGCATATGCAAGAGACCGCCGCTATATTTTAGGAGAATTTATTTGGACTGGTTTTGATTATATAGGCGAACCAACACCTTGGCATAACAACCCAGCATCAGGTACTCCTAAAAGTTCTTTCTTTGGCGTTGTAGACCTTGCTGGATTCCCAAAAGATGATTACTATTTGTACGAGAGCCAATGGACTTCTGTGGAAGAAAACCCAATGGTTCACATTCTTCCGCATTGGAATTGGGATGACGCCGCAAAACGTACTAAAGTTACAGGAACGGATGGAAAAATTCCTGTTAGAGTATATAGCAATGCAAAAAAAGTTGAACTTTTTGTTGATGGCGTTTCAAAAGGCGAAAAAGAGTTTGCAACAAACACAATATACTTTGATGAAAAAGGGAGGAAAACAGCGGAAGTAACAAATAAATCTTTAATATATCAAGACAATCCTTCAATACAAAGAACAGATACAGGCTTAACATACAACGCTCTTTATCTTGAATGGCGTCTTCCATACGAAGGTTCTGAAATTAAAGCTGTTGCAAAAGATGCACAAGGTAACATTATTGCAGAAGATATAATTAAAAAATCTGGAACCCCTGCAAAAATTTCTTTAACATCTGATAGACAAATTATTAATGCAGATGGCTATGATTTATCATACATAACAGTTGACATTTTAGACGCTGCCGGAAATATTAACCCTCTTGCTAACAATATGGTTACTTTCACAGTTAGCGGAAACGCAAAAATTGTTGGCGTTGATAACGGCAACGCAACAACTTACGAAAGACATAAAGATTATGGCGGAATTTGGAAAAGAAGTGCTTTCAACGGCAAAGCATTAGTAATTGTTCAATCAACAAAACAAGCTGGCTCTTTTACGCTAACAGCAACTTCTCCAGGGCTTGCTTCTGCTAAAGTTATTGGCTATGCAACAGACGGAACTGGCGAAAAAGTGTTATTAGGATATAACGCTCCAACAAGCCTTGTTACAGAAGTTAACGTTCGACCAACGTTGCCTCAAATAGTTGAAGCTATATATTCAGATGGAACAAGCGAACAAAAAACTGTTACTTGGAACACAATCTCAGAAGAAAGCTTATCAAAAGCAGGCGTAATTTCGGTTAAGGGCTTAATTGATGGAAAAGACGAAATTTCAATTACTGTTATTGTAAAAGGGGTTTCGGGAATTTCCCCAATATCTCTTGCAACAGCTATAGGGGAAGTGCCAAATCTTCCAGCAACAGTTCAAGTTATATATAACGATGGAACTACAAAAACTTCAAACGTAACATGGGGCAATATTTCACAGCAAGATGTTTCAACTGAAAAAACATTTATTGTTGAAGGAACAGTTGAAGGAACAGCATTAAAAGCAAAAGCAAGTATTAGAGTAGCGCAACCAGTTACATTGTACGATAAAAATGTTGCTGTTAGAGCTTCGGGTGCAACTTACCCTAAAGCAAACGGTTCGTATCAGCAATCGCCAACTAATGACCCATACAGCTGTATTAATGATGGAAGAACAGATAATAGAGGTACAGGAACGGGAAGATGGACAACATGGCCTGCAACTTCAGCAAGAAAAGAATCTTGGGTTTCATTGGAATTTGAAAATCCACAAACCATAGGCTCTGTTGACATTGACTTTTTCACAGACAGCGCAACTCAACTTCCTGAAAAAGTTGTTATGCAATATTCAATAGATGGTGAAAACTTTATAAATGTTTCAAACCAAAGCAAAAGCGGCAACTTTACAGCAGCCGGAACATGGAACAATATATCGTTTGACCCTGTAGAACTTAAATTTATACGCTTTAATTTAACGGCAGGACCTTCAAATCTTGTTGGTATAGTTGAAGTTAAAGTTAATGCTGCCGGCGATTCTGCTATTGTTGTTCCAAATAAAACAGCATTGCTTAACGACTTAAAGCTTAACGGCGAAACAATTAAAGATTTCGACCCGACTAAAAAATCATATGTAGTTGAAATACCATACAAACAATATGACGGGCATTATCCAGAAGTTGCAGTTGAAACAAAAGACAACGCAGCAGCAACAATTATTCCGGCGCTTCCTTCAAGTACAACAACTACTGTTATTAACGTTGTTTCGGAAGATAAATCTGCAACAAGCCAATATACTATTCAATTTATTGTTGGCGAGCCTAAGCTTGACACAGCAACTTTAACAGTAAATAACACAAACCCGACGGAAGATGACATTGTGCCATTTAGCATTGTTGCCAAACTTGAAGATGGTACAACAATATCTAATTCAACAGCTAACATTACATATAACGTTAGTTCCGAAGACGGTGGACAGCTTGAAATTAGCGGCAACAACTTGAACATATTAGCAAAAGGAACAGTTTTAATAAGCGCAACTGTTACATATGACGGAATTAGCAAAGCTACAAATACTATAATGATTAAAATTAATGAAAACACCGAACGAAAGCAAGTTATTTCATATGCCCCTGTTTACGTTTTAACAGATAAAGGTAAAGCTCCTGTTCTTCCTGAAACTGTTAAGGCAACATTTGATGTTGGCTTGCCTCGTGATTTAGCTGTTGTTTGGGACGAAATTTTACCTTCTCAATATGCTGAGTACGGAACATTTGAAGTTAAAGGAACAGTTATAGGCCAAATATTAAAACCAACTGCAATAGTTGAAGTTAAAGGCATAACGGCAGTTCAAAACTTTTCGGCAGCAACTCCTGTTGGAAAAATACCAAACGTTCCTGTTGACGCAACTGTTTATTTAAGCGATGGAACAACAAAACTTGCTGAAGTTAATTGGGGAAGTTTAACTCCAGAACAATTCAATTCGATAGGAACAGTTGTTATAGAAGGAAGTGTTGATGGAACAGATATTAAATCTAAAATGACTGTTCGTGTTAGCAATGAAGCGACTAACGGAAGAAACGTTGCTTTAATGTGGAACGGTTCAATATACCCTCTTGCAATTGCAAGTTGGACTAATGACGGCGCAGGTTCTTCGGATAGAGTTTCCGCTATGAATGATGGCGCAATATCATTTACAGACAGCCCTCAAAATCGTTGGACTAACTGGACATCTGCTTCAAGTTCGCATTCTGGAAACGATTGGGTAGGTATTATGTTTGCCGACGCAGGGGCTAGAAAAATGTTTTCAGTTGATAACATGGTTGTTAGCTTCTTTGAAGATTCGGGCGTATCTTCTCCAAAAGATTACGTTATTCAATACTACAACAAACCAGAACCTCCAGAACCTCCACAATTAAGAGCAGGCGACGGGCATATTGCAGATTATAACATTCCTTTAAACGACGACGCAAACTGGAGCGACGTAACAGGACACGAAAAACTTAGCAATATATCAACAAATGCGCCTGTAAGATTTGATTTTGATATGGTTAGAACTCATGCTTTGCGTATTAAAATGACTAGAAAAGACAACAAGCGTGGCTTGGCTGTTAGTGAAATTGAAGTTATGGACAAAGTTGTGCCTGAAAATGAAGACTTTGAACTTGAACAACTTATAATAGACGGCGTAGCTTTAAGCAATGTTAGCACAAACAAATTAAACTACAGCATAAAAGATGTTGCAAGTAAAATTGAAGCTAAAGCTTCTAAAAACGCTTCTGTAACAGTAGTTATTTTGGGTAACGTTGCTAAAATAATTGTTACTCCTGAAGATGGTAACCCACTTAAAGCAAAAACATATACTATCCAGTTTTCTAAGCAAGAAGAAGGCTTAAAAGGAGATACAAACGGCGACGAAGCTTTAGATTTAAGAGATGTATTACTTGTATTAAAAATAGCAAGCGGTTCAGTTAATTATGACGAAAGTAAACACGCTTTAGGCGATGTTACAGGCGACGGCAAAGTTGAATTAGACGATGCACAACGTATTTTAAATAAAATTGTTAAAGGAACATTTGAATAAAAAGATTACTTAAAGGGCAGCTCAGCTGCCCTTTTTTAGTAAAAATCTTACGTTAGCTATAAAATAAACAAAATGTATGTTGACTGAATTTAGTAAATTATATATAATTATATAATATTAACAATAATATCACTTCAAATTATCTGTTAATTTAGGAATATTGCCAAACATTAAATCTTGGATTTAAAAACACTTCTAAATTTTACTGTTTTAATTAGGGAGGACTTTATATGAAACAGACAAGCCTAAAATGGGAAATTTCATTACCCGCTATTGGCATTTTTTGCGTTTTAATTGTTGCTGTAATGTCTGTTATATTAGTTATCTTTTCTTCAACATCAAAGCAATTGTCGGAAAAAATTGTTGAAGAAACAGGTTCCAGGTATTGCGAAGTTGTTTCAGAAAAGCTGGAAAAAGAACTTGATAACGTTAAAATGTTTTCTGATGCGCTCGAAATGGAACTGGAAGGCAAAACATTGACAAAAGAAAAAATTAACAACATGTCGGAAATGTTTTTAAATAACAGCCATGAGGCAATAGGAGCAGTAGCTTTAATGGGCACCTATGTTGAAGGCGAAGAGATTAAAACCGGTAGCACTTGTACATACGTTTCCAAAATAAATAATGAAATTGCATATGAAACTTTAAACATAGAAGACTTTACAAGTTACGATTGGTATTCAATTCCTTACAAAACAGGACAAATATATTTATCTGACCCTTATTTTTATACGGAAGACACCGGAATTAAAACTTTGATGGCAACAGTATGTTCGCCTATAAAAAAAGACGGCGAAGTTTTAGGAATTGCAATAATTGATATAGGAATGGATTTTTTTAAAAATTATTTAGATAATATTAAAATTTTTGAAACAGGTTATGCCGGGCTTGTTAGCCATAATGGAACTATATCATACCTTCCGGGAGAAAGTGAATCTATCGGAAAATCTATATATACTGAATGGGAAGGTTACACAGAAGACTTAGAAGCAATTGAAAAAGCAATGGAAGATGGAAAATCTCATTCAACATTTGCAAAATCTGTTGTAACAGGAGCAATAATGAGGTTTGTATATATGGGGGTTGGCATTGAAGGAATAGATGACAAGTGGGTTTTGTATCTTTCTTTGTCTTTAGATGAAGTTAATGAATCTTTAAATATAAGCATAGCCTTGGCTATTGGTATTGGCATTTTTATGTTAATCATTTCACTTATATTCTTAATAATTTTTATAGGCAGAAAAGTTAAACCACTAAATGCAATTGTTAGTATTTCTTCTGCCATGATTGAAACAGGTGATTTAAATATAAATTTTAATACAAACTACATGCCTAAAAACGAAATAGGGCAAGTTTTAAATTCATTTATAAAGCTTTCCAATATGATGAAAAAATGCTCAGAATCAATGGAAACAATATCAAAAGGTGATTTTTCCGTTCAAGTTATTGAACGTTCTGAAAAAGATTTATTCTCAAAAAATATAAATAAAATGATTAGCAATCAAAAAGCGTATCTTAAAAATATATCTGAAGTTATGGACAAATTGGCTAAAGGTGACTTTAGCGCCAAAATAGATATGGAATACGAAGGTGATTTTTCCTCAATTAAAAAATCTATAACAGACGCTATTAAAACTCAAAATCAATATATACAAGAAGTTGCTAGAATTTTAAAACTTTTAGAAAATGGTGTTTTGTCGGAAAAAATTGAGATGGAATTTGTAGGAGATTTTAATATCCTTAAAAATTCTATCAATAATATGATAACTGCTCAAAAAAGCTATGTTGCAAATATAACAGAAGTTATGGGTAAGCTTCAAAAAGGTGACTTAAATGTATCTATAGATATGGAATACGAAGGCGACTTCTTGCCTATTAAAGAAGCAATATCGGTAACAGTCTTAGAACTTAAAAAATATATTTTCGCAATTAGGCAAATTCTTGGTAAACTTGCAAGCGGCAACTTAGCTGCAACTGTTGACGTGGAATTTATAGGAGACTTTAGTGTTTTAAAAACTTCTCTTTCAGAAATTACAGCTTCTTTAAGAAAAGCAATTGGAACTATAAATAACGCTTCCAACATTTTAATGGTAGGTTCGGAACAAATTTCATCGGGTTCACAATTTGTTGCAGATGGCGCAAATGAACAAGTAAATACAATTGGGGATATTTCAAAAGCTATAGAGCAAATTGAGGAACAAGTTAAGCTTAATGCAAAAGATGCACAAGACGCAATAAGTATTAGCGAAAACGCACTGTCTCTTGTAGATAAAGGAAACGAAAAAATGCAAGAAATGCTTAAATCTATGATTGAAATTGAAAATACTTCAAATAAAATAGTTAAAATCGTTAAAACAATAGATGATATTGCATTGCAAACAAACTTGCTCTCGCTAAATGCCGCTGTTGAAGCAGCAAAAGCAGGGGCCTCTGGTAAAGGCTTTTCTGTTGTTGCAGAAGAAGTTAGAAGTTTAGCAAATAAGTCTAAAGAAGCTGCACGTAGCACAACGGAACTTATAGAAACATCTTTAAAAGCAGTTGAATTAGGAAGCAAAGTTGCAAATGATGCCGCACAATCATTAAGCGAAATTGTTGTAAATACAAAAGAAGCCGCAAGTTTAATTGAGAATATAGCTTTAGCTACAAAACAACAAGAAACAAACGCTTCACAATTAAGCTTTGGAATAAATAAAATATTAAGTGTTGTTTCTGTAAGCTCATCTACTATTGAAGAATTTGTTAGTTCAAGTAAAGAATTATCCCAACAAGCTTCTGAATTAAAAGAAGTTGTTGATAACTTTAAACTATAAACATTACAATATGAAATGCCGAGCGAACAAAAACGTTCGTTCGGCATAAACTAGTTAATGGCTAAAAGAACTTCCCTTAAAAGCTTGCAAGCTAAAGAAGTTGAAGCACCGCTTTGGTCATATGTTGGTGAAAGCTCTGTCATATCAAAGCCAACAACATTAAGCTTTAAAATAATTTCCATTAAAGTTTCTAAAAGTTCTGTAAAGCTAACGCCGCCGGCTTCAGGCGTTCCCGTTCCGCAAAAGTTTGATGGGTCTAAAACATCAAGGTCAACTGTTAAATAAATTGGTTTGTTATGAAGTTCTGAAATAACAGATTTAACACCCGAAACATTGAACTTGTGCATAATTGTGTGATTTTTGGCAAACAAAAACTCCTCTTTTTCGCCACTTCTAATGCCAAATTGAAATATTTTATTGTCTCCTACAATATCATGGCAACGACGCATAACAGATGCATGAGATAATTTTTCCCCTAAATATTCATTACGCAAATCGGCATGAGCATCGAATTGAATAATATGCAAGTTTTCAAATTGTTTTTTAACAGCTTTAACAGCGCCAAGCGTAACTAAATGCTCACCGCCAATCATGCAAGGGATTTTTTTGTCTTTAACAATTTTATCAACATACTTCTCAATATCTTCAAGTACTTTTTCTGTATTTCCAAAACAAAGCTCTAATTCTCCTGCATCGAATACGCAAATATCTTCTAAATCTTTATCTAAATACGGGCTGTACGTTTCTATTGAGTAGCTTTCGTTTCTAATTGCAGCACCAGCAAATCTTGTTCCCGGGCGATATGATGTTGTGCCGTCAAACGGTGCAGAAAAAAGAACAAGCTTGCTTTCTTCGTAGTTATTATTGCAGCCAATAAACAAAATGAATTCTCCTTTTAATCGTCTTCAAGTAATCTCTTAACATAATTTGGAAGCGCAAACGCTCCCTTATGCAAATCGGTATTATAATATTTTGTATAAATATTTAGTTTGTTCCACGCTTTATCATCTAGGTTATTAGTAGGGTGGTAAGTTTTTGAAGCAAAACCAAAAAGCCAATGCCCCGAAGGGTATGTTGGAATGTGCGCCTGATAAACAAAACAGTTGGGGAAAACTTGCTTAATTTTTTTATGCGCCTTTTGCATAGCTCTTGCATCTTGCTCGTAATATGGGCTTTCGTGCTGATTAACTAAAATTCCGTTTGCTTTTAATGCGTTAAAGCAGTTGCCGTAAAATTCCTTGGTAAAAAGCCCTTCACCGGGGCCGAACGGGTCTGTTGAATCTACTATAATTAAATCGTATTCATTTCTTTTTGTTCTAACAAATTTCAAGCCATCTTCATAGTAAATTTTAACTCGGCTATCATCTAGTTTGCAAGCTGTTTGCCATAAATATTCTTTGCAAACGTCAACAACAAGCTTGTCTATTTCTACCATGTCAATTTTTTCTATTGTTTTGTAATGCGATAGTTCACGAATTGTTCCCCCGTCGCCTGCACCTATAACTAAAACAGACTTTATATTTGGGTTTGTTGCCATTGGCACATGAGTTATCATTTCGTGATATATAAACTCGTCTTTTTCAGTTACCATTAAATAGCCGTCTAAAACTAAAAGCTTTCCAAATTCCCTTGTTCTAAAAATGTCTATTGTTTGAAATTCGCTTTCAACGCTTAGCAATTGCTCATCAACACGAATGGAAAATTGAACACAGTTAGTATGCTTTTCTGTATACCATAGTTCCATTTTGAATTCTCCTTTTGCTTTGTCCTTAAAATTTTAATTAAAATTTTAGGGAAATATTAAGTAATGCAGTTAATATTTTCAATTTTCATATCCATAGTTCCTGTTAAAAAGCAACCTTTTTCTTTTGCATATTCGATATAGTCAATTATTTCTTTTGTAATCATTTCGCCGGGAGCAAGAATTGGAATACCCGGTGGATAACACATAACAAACTCTCCGCAAATTCTATCTTTGCTTTCTTTAATTGGAACGGATTGTTTATTGCTGTAAAATGCTGCTTGAGGGTTAAGTACAACTTTCGGATTTAAATATTCGTTTTCAAGCATTCCTATTTTATCTTTTTGATATAACCTTTTTATTTCGGCCAACGCCCCAACAAGCCTTTCAATTTCAAATGCACGGTCGCCCGCAGAAATCATGGCTAAAATGTTTGCAATATCTCCAAGTTCAATTTGAATATCGTATTCATCACGCAAAATATCATAAACTTCAATGCCTGCAAGCCCAACATCTCTTGTGTATATTGAAAGCTTTGTAACATCAAAGTCAAAAACATCATCACCATTTACAAGCTCTTTGGAAAAAGCGTAATATTCGCCTATTTTATTTATTTCAGAGCGTGCATATTGTGCAAATTCAACCGTTTTCTGAAATATGCTTTTCCCATTAATTGAAAGATTTTTTCTTGCAATATCTAAGGAAGACAAAAGCAAATACGAGCCGCTTGTTGTTTGGGTTAAATTAATTATTTGCCTAACATAGCCGGCATTTACGTTTTTGCCGCATAGCAACAACGAACTTTGAGTTAACGAACCACCTGTTTTATGCACGCTAACGGTTGTTATATCTGCACCGGCAGCCATTGCGCTTATTGGCAAATTTTCTCCAAAATAAAAATGAGTTCCGTGCGCTTCATCAACAAGCACAAGCATATTATGCTCGTGGGCAAGGTTTACAATTTCTTTTAAATTGGAACAAATGCCATAATATGTGGGGTTGTTTACTAAAATTGCTTTTGCTTCAGGGTTTTTTAAAATAGCTTCTTTAATATCCGAAACAGACATTCCAAGAGGAATGCCCAATTTCTTATTAACACCGGGGTTAATATAAACAGGTGTTGCTCCGCACACAACAAGAGCGTTAATTGCGCTTCTGTGTACATTTCTTGGCATTATTATTTTATCTCCTGCTTTACAAGCACTCATTATCATTGCTTGAACAGAAGACGTTGACCCCCCAACCATAAAAAAAGCAGAAGCTGCAGAAAACGCTTCTGCAGCAAGAATTTCTGCTTCCTTTATTACAGAAACAGGATGGCACAAATTATCCAGCGGTTTCATTGAATTAACATCTGCTTTAAGGCATTGTTCGCCTAAAAAATTTGTTAATTCGGCATTGCCGCGCCCGCCTTTATGTCCCGGCACATCGAAGCGAACAACTCTGTTCGACATATATTTTTGCAATGCTTCATGGATTGGAGTATTTAGTTGAGTTAGCTGTTTCATTATTCCTTCCTCCTTGACTACGCAAAATTGTGACTTAATATATATTCATTCCGCTAAAAATTTCAATCATTTCCTGCCTTAAATCATCTGTTATTTTTAACCTTTGCTTAGGCGGCAGTTCGTAAACATCTTTGTTAAATAAGTAGTTTTGTAATTCTATTTCCTTAATTAACATTTTTGTGTGAAAAATATTTGATTGATATACGTTAACGTCTATTGCGTCATATTTCGTCAATGTTTTGTCGTCGATATAGTCTTGGATTGAAGTAATATTGTGGTCCATAAAAAACTTTTTGCCTTCAACGTCTCTTGTGAAACCGCGTACTCTATAGTCTATTGTTATAATATCAGAGTCGAAACTATCAATTAAATAATCAAGAGCACTAAGCGGCGAAATAGCACCGCAAGTTGAAACATCAATATCAACACGAAAAGTTGAAATTGAATTTTTTGGGTGATATTCGGGAAAAGTATGAACGGTTACGTGGCTTTTATCTAAATGTGCATGAACTGCGTTTTTAATCTTTTTTTCTGCAATCAAAACATTAACAGATGCACCCTGTGGGTCGTAATCTTGTTTTGAAATGCTTATAACATGAGCTCCAATTATTTCTGTTACATTGCACAGTATTTTTGTTAGCCTTTCCGAGTTATATTGTTCATCAATATATGCTATATAATCTTTTTGCTCTCTCTCACTTTTGGCATAGCAAACATCATAAATGTTGAAGCTAAGTGTTTTTGTGAGGTTGTTAAAGCCATACAATGTCAGCTTATTTTCCAACCCTAACATCACCTCTTTGCTAACAGTTCTAAATGAAATTTAATAAAAACTTTTTATTTAATTATGCTAATTTTTTATAAACAGTTGTCTGTTTTTACTTAACCTATTTGGTTAAGTAAGGCTAGACAAAGCATTTTGATTGTAACATATCATTTTGTATAATGCAAGCAAAGTTTTCATTTAGTGCATATGTTTTGCTTTTGCATTAAGCAATTAATTTTAGCAGTTAGAAAAACATTGGAAAACATATATGTGCGTTTTAATGAAAAATATGTTATAATTTTTAAAAAAGAGAGGACAAACAGCAAAATCTATGCCTAAATTGATTATACAAAAAGAAGAAGCAAATATATCGTAAATGTCTGAAATATTGGGAATTAGCAAGATTATGTCGCAAATTATGGTTAATAGAGGTATTCGGACTAAAAATACGGCAATTAAATATTTAAACCCAAAACTTCAGTTTTTGCGCAATACTTTAGAAATTAAAGATTTAGAAAAAGCAATTGAAATAGTTTCAAAATTTGTGTTATCGGGTGAAAAAATCGCAATTTACGGTGATTATGATGTTGATGGAGTTGTTAGCACATCAATTTTATATAAGACTTTAGTTAAATGTAATTCAAATGTTATATATTACATTCCAAATCGCGAACACGAAGGATATGGGCTTAATATTAATGCTGTTAAAAAGCTTTATGATGAAGGCGTTAAACTTATAATTACTTGCGATAACGGCATAGCGTCTATTCAAGAAATTAACTATGCCAAACAATTGAAAATGACTGTTGTAGTAATAGATCACCACGAACCGCCATATATCAAGGATGAAAGTAGCAATTTGCAAGAAGCGGTTTCAAATGCAGATGCTATTGTTAATCCTAAGCAAAAAGAATGCGCATATCCGTTTAAAATGTTATGTGCTGGTGGGTTAGCTTTTAAATTTGCCATCGCTTTTAGTGAATATTTAAAAGTTCAAGTAAATATAAATGAATTT
This sequence comes from uncultured Defluviitaleaceae bacterium, assembly GCA_964533945.1. GTDB lineage: Bacteria > Bacillota > Clostridia > Lachnospirales > WRBF01 > CAZHPA01. Next base: position 20,413 of record CAZHPA010000008.1, on the reverse strand, counting down.
ATTGTTCTTGCAATGCTTGCAACGCTTTGCGACGTTGTTGATTTGCAAGACGAAAATAGAATAATCGTAAAAAATGGATTATATATATTAAATAAAAATAAACATATAAATTTAGGGCTTCATGCTTTAATTAAAAAGTGCGGTTACGCCGATAAAGAAATAAATGATTTTTGTGTAGGCTTTTCATTAGGTCCTTGCATTAATGCAACGGGAAGGCTTGAAAGTGCAAGTTTGGCGGTTGAACTTCTAATAACAAACGACAAAAAAAGAGCAGAAACTTTGGCAGGCTACCTTCAAAAGTTAAACGAGGAGCGAAAGCTTTTAACAACACAATCAACAGAAAGCGCATTAAAAGCTTTAAGCACCCAAGATGTTTTACCTATTGCCGTTATTTATGACAAAACAATGCACGAAAGTATTGCGGGAATTGTTGCAGGAAGAATTAAAGAAAGAATATATCAACCGACTTTTGTTTTAACAAACAGCAGCGACAGCAAATTTGTTAAAGGTTCGGGGCGTTCAATTGAAAGCTATAATATGTTTTTAGAACTTTCTAAATGCAAAGAATTGCTTGAGCGGTTCGGAGGGCACGAAATGGCAGCAGGGCTTACATTAAAGCGTGAAAACATCGAACTTTTAAGGCAAAGTCTAAACAAAAATTGCACCCTTGAATATGAAGATTTTATAGAAACAATTAAAATAGACGGACAACTTAGCATTGCTGATGCAACGTTTGCGCTTGCAGAAGAATTACAAAAAATGGCCCCTTTTGGCAAAGGAAACAGGCAACCATTGTTTCTAACTAAAAACTTAAAAGTTATTGAAGTTAAAGTTATTGGTAACAAAAATACAATTATATTTATGTTTTATGATGAAATATCAAGGCGCAAAATAAAAGGTGTTTGCTTTGAAATGGCAGATGCTTTTTTAGAAAAACTGGAAGAAACATTTTCTGAATTTGAATGTGAAAAAATAATGATTGGAATGCTTAGAGATATTAAACTTTATATGGACGTTGTATATTATATAGATATTAACGAATTTAAAGGCGATGTTTCGGTTCAACTTAAAGTTAAAGATTACATAATTCACTAACTTTCAACGGCAGAAGCTCCATTCTTTAGGGGTTAAGAATAAGCTTTAATATTTTCTACCTTGAACTTTATTTAATAAAAAATAAACGGTTAAAAAGGCGGAAAGATTAAAACATTCCTATTAATCACTCTTGTGCATTCTATCAATTGCGTTAATCTATAGAATATAAAGCTAAGTTCCAAGATAACAGGTATACCCATTGTTTTTGTAGACCCTAGAAATACTTCAAGAACTTACCCTTCTTGTGGTTGTATAGATAAAAGAATTTGTAATGAGTTTATTTGTGTTGCTTGTGGGTACTCTGCACCTGCAGACAACACTGCTTCGGAAAATATCCGAAGCGCTGCAGTCAATCAGTCATACGTAACAATTTAAACATTGGTTATAAGCCCTTAGCTTTAGCTATGGGGTGATTGGCAACTTCCACCCCCTCTATTATTTTATTTTTTGCCGAACAATCCCCCTAAAGACTTTAAAACATCTTTATTCAGAACATCTTTTGAAACACTTTTTAAAACATTGCCAGCATAGTCTGAAACACTATCGTTTATACCATTGCTTAAAATATCTTTTGAAACATTGGTTAAAACGTTGCGTGCATAGTCTGAAACGGTATTGTCCATGTCGTTACCTTTTGAACGGTTACAAGTTTTGCACATACACTGCAAGTTGTATATATTATTACTTCCGCCTTTGCTTTGTGGAATTATATGGTCAACATCTACATCGGCTTTACGTAATTTTTTTCCGCATCTTGCGCAAGTATACCAACCAGAACTTGATTTATTACTATCAAAAAAATCTTCTCTATATCCCATAGCCTTGCCCTTTCTATGCTTGATTTTTAAAAATAAAGTTATGCAATAACTTTTTCAAAACAATTTTGGCATTCGCAAACAGGGCAAACATCAAGCAAGCTTTCTTCTAAATTTCCGCAATACTTACAGCGGTATGAAAATAAATCAAAGCTTACATGCTGCTGAACTTCTTTGCCGTTTTTCTCATCATAAAATTTTAAAAGTGCATCATAAAATTGTTTTTCATGGTAGTTTTCAATTGCGGCAACTTTTTCAAACATAACAGCTAAAGTTTCCAAACCATCTTCTCTTGCTTGCTTTGCAAATTCTGGGTACATTGTTTTCCATTCATAATTTTCCCCAGAAGCAGCTTCTTTAAGGTTTGCTTCAATACTTCCAAGCCCGCTATTTAAAAGTTTAAACCAAATTTTAGCATGTTCTTTTTCATTATCTGCCATTCTTTCAAATAGTTGGGCAATTTCTTCATTTCCTTCTTTTCGTGCTTGTTCTGCATAATATGTATATTTATTTCTTGCTTGCGATTCTCCTGCAAATGCAGCCTTTATGTTTTGTTGTGAACGTTTTGTCATGAAAATCAACCCTTTTTAGCTTAATTATAAACCCCCTGCCTAAAAAAGCAAGGGGTAAAAATTAAATGATTATAGGTTTAAGATTCCAAATTTCATCTGCATATTGCTTAATTGTTCTGTCACTTGAAAACTTACCGCTTTTTGCAACGTTTATAATTGCAGATTTTGCCCAGCGTGGTTTATCTTTATATGCTTTTGCAACTTCTCTTTGTGCCGCTTGATAGCTTTCAAAGTCTTTTAAAACAAAATATTCATCTGCTCTGCCACCGTTAAAGCCGTTTAACAATGAGTTGTATAAATCCCGGAAAATGTCGCCTTCTCCTTCTGAAAGCGTTCCGTTAATTAATTGTGTTAATGCAACACGAACGCTTTGATATAAGTTGTAAACGTCCCAAGGAGCATATGAATTTTCTTTGTGAAGCTTAATTACTTCATCTGCTGTCATTCCGAAAATGAAAATGTTTTCTTTTCCAACTTCTTCAAGTATTTCAACGTTAGCACCGTCAAGCGTTCCAATAGTTAAAGCACCGTTTAGCATAAATTTCATGTTACCTGTTCCTGATGCTTCTTTACCTGCTGTTGAAATTTGTTCGCTAACATCTGCTGCCGGAATTAATTTTTCTGCAAGAGAAACGCGATAGTTTTCCATAAATATTACTTTAATTCTTCCGTTAACTGTTTCATCGTTATTAACTACTTGTGCAACGTTGTTAATTAATTTAATTATAAGTTTTGCAATATGGTAGCTTGCCGCAGCTTTTGCACCAAAAATAAATGTTCTAGGCACAACTTCGGCTTCGGGGTTTGTTTTAATTTGATTATATAAGTCTAAAACGTGAAGTATGTTTAAAAGCTGGCGTTTGTATTCATGAAGCCTTTTAACTTGAATGTCGAAAATAGACGTTGGGTCAACATCAATTCCCATAGTTCCTTTAATATAATTGGAAAGCGCAATTTTATTTTCGTATTTAACATTCATAAATTTTTCTCTAAAAGAAGTATCATCTGCAAATGGAATTAATCTGTTTAAATCTGATAAATCTGTAATCCATTTATCTCCTATTGTTTCTGTTATTAAACCTGAAAGCTTAGGGTTGCAATGTGCAAGCCAACGGCGTTGAGTTATGCCGTTTGTTTTGTTGTTAAATTTTTCAGGGAAAATGTCGTAAAAATCGGCAAGTTCTTGATATTTTAATAAATCTGTGTGAATTGCCGCAACGCCGTTAACCGAATGACTGCCTGTTATTGCAAGATACGCCATGCGTATTTCTCCATCTGCAATAATTGCCATTCTTCTCAATTTATGTGGGTCTTCTCCATAACGTGTTATAATTAAAGCGCAAAAACGTCTGTTAATTTCTTCAACAATCATATAAATACGTGGCAATAATCTGCTGAAAAGTTCAATAGGCCATTTTTCCAAAGCTTCAGACATTATTGTGTGGTTTGTATATGCACAACAAGCCTTTGTTATTTCCCATGCATCATTCCACTTCATGTCGTATTCGTCAAGAAGCAAGCGCATAAGTTCGGCAATTGCAACCGATGGGTGAGTATCGTTTAACTGGAACTGCACTTTTTCATGCAAAGTGCTAATATTGTTGCCAATTTCAATATGTCTTTTTAAAACACGTTGAAGAGTTGCAGATATGAAAAAATATTGTTGTTTTAATCTAAGTTCTTTGCCTGAATAGTTGTCGTCGGCAGGGTATAAAACTTCGGAAAGCGAACGGGCAATACTTTGCTCCTCAACAGATTTTAAATAATTGCCTTGATTAAATGCTTGTAAATCGAAAGAAACTTTAGCCGAAGCATCCCAAAGCCTTAATGTATTTACAGTGTTGTTATTATAGCCAATAACAGGGTAATCATATGGAATAGCATTAACTGCATAATAATTTTGATGTTCGAATTTATATTTGCCATCCGGCTGCATAATTGGAGAAACGTTGCCGTAAAATTTAATTTCTACAGAATATTCGGGACGTTTAACCCCCCAAATATCTCCGTTAACTAGCCAATCATCTGGATATTCGGCTTGACGTCCGTTTTCAATTCTTTGTTCAAAAATTCCATAATGGTATCTAATTCCACAGCCATACGCAGGAAGGTTAAGAGTTGAAAGCGAATCTAAAAAGCAAGCTGCCAAACGCCCTAAACCGCCGTTTCCTAAGCCGGGGTCACGTTCTGCTTCAATTAATGCGTTGTAGTTAATTTCAAGTTCTTCTAAAACTTCTTTAACTTCTGGAATCATTGTTAAATTAATTATTGTGTTTCCTAAAAATCTACCCATTAAAAATTCCATAGATAAATAATAGCAAACTTTAACGTTTTCTTTTGTGTAGGTGTCATGGGTTGCAATCCATTTATCGGTTACAATATCACGAATTGTAAATGCTAGCGCTTGATAAATTTGTTCATTTGTTGCGGTTTCAATTTGCCTTCTAAACATAGTTCTAACGTTTTCAACCAAACGTTCTTTTAGTTCCTTTTTGGTCATTAATTTTGTTCCTCCTTTATTTTCTATAAAAAGAATAAATGTTATTATAACACAAAAAATACAGAAACTACAAAATAATTTTTAATAAATAACTAATGCTAATATATTGCTTTAATGTTGTCGATAATATTTTATAAAAGCATTGCGGTAAAAAGGTAAAAAAGACATGAAAGGCGGGTGAGTTGCTGTGGACGTTAGAATTAATAGCATATATAAAGCGTATGACAATTTCATGTCCGAAAAAACTTCCGTTAAAGGGAAAAGAGTTTCTGATACTTCCAAAAAAGAAGACAATGTTAAAGTTTCATCATCTGCTAAAGATTTTCAAGCAGTTATGCAAGCTTTATCTAAAACAAAGGAAGCCAATGAAGATAAAATTTTATCAATTAAAGAACGTATTAAAAACGGCAGCTATCTTGATGATATTTCATCCGAAAAAGTTGCTGAACGCATTATCGACAATGCTTTTAATTTCAAATAGCCGGCAAGGGCATAAAACCCTTGCCGAAATTTTAAGTTTTATGCCAAGATTTTATGTGGGGTGGTTTTTTGGCAGGCTTAGTTAACGAATTAATAAAAATTTTAAATACAGAAGCAGACAATCTTTCTGATTTTTTAGGTCTTGCAAAAGAAAAAACACAAGTTATAGTTGAAAACGATGTTAAGTCTTTACAAAAAATTGTTGAACTTGAAAATATTTTAGCAAGCAGACAAAATAAGCTGGAAAAAAGCAGAATTGCAATAATGGCAGATATTGCAATGGTTTTAAATAAAGACTTAAAAGAACTTACGTTAAAAAGACTTGCCGAAATTATTAGTATAGGCAATGAGAAAGAGGAACTTTTAAAGCTTCAGGAAAAGCTTAAATTAATTACAGAACAACTAAAGCAGGCGAATGACGTAAACAAACTGCTAATTGAAAATTCGTTGGAATATATAGAATTTACAATGAACGTTATAAGAGGCGTTGCTAAAGAAGATAACTACACAGAACCTATTAACGCAAGCGGAATAAATAGGTTTTTTGATGCGAAGCAATAAAAAGAAAAAAAGCAAGGAGGTTTTAAAAATTGTCCAGATTTTCAAGTTTAAGCATTGCCGTTAGCGGTATGAATGCAGCACAAGCCGCATTGTATGTAACAGGGCATAATATGTCTAACTCGGCAACAGTTGGATATTCACGCCAACAAGTTATGCAAACAGATTTTACGCCCATTAACGTTGGGGTTAACGGGCTTGGCGTAATGCAAATGGGGTTAGGAACTAATGTTGCAGCAATACGGCAAGTTAGAGATAAATTTTTAGATGAAAGCTATCGCTTTGAAGTTAAGCGTGTTGGGTTTTACAGCGTTAAAACTGCCGTTGGGCAAGAAGTTGAATCTATATTGGGTGAACTTGAAGGGGAGTATGCGGCTCAAAGAGTTTTAGAAGATATGTGGGATGCAATAAACGAGCTTTCTCTTGATTTATCGGGAATTGGAACAAGAGGAACATTTATAAATACGGCAGTTTCTTTTGTTAACAAAGCAAATGACGTTTACGAGAAGCTTTTTGCAGAACAAAATAACTTAAACCAACAAATAAAAGACACGGTATTTGAAGTTAATTCTTTAGTTGAAAGAGTTAATCAGCTAAATATAAAAATTATGCAGGCAAGTGCATCAGGCGACCGCCCGAACGACTTTTTAGATGAAAGAAATTATTGCCTTGACAGGCTTGCAATGTTAATGGATATAGATGTTACAGAAGGAAGATATGGACAGGTTGACATTACAAGTGGAGGAAACGAACTTTTAGTTGGCGGCTTTATAAATAAAATAGGGCTTAAATATACGGCTAAAGACTTTGCATTTGTAGAGCCTGTGTTTACGCGTTCGGAAACAATACTCCCATATACAAGCAACGCAAAACCGCTCTATAATTTAACAGGGCAAGTTAATGCAATAAGGTCAAATGATAATGGAACTTTAAAGGCATTGTTAGTTGCAAGAGGTTCAACAACATGCAATTATGCTTCATACCCAATTGTTCCAAAACCACCAACAGTTCCAACGCCAATTACAGCGCCTACAAAGCCTGATGCTGCAGATTTTGGAGGAGATTTACAAGACCCAGCCTATTTAGAAGCGTTAGGGCAATATGAAGAAGTTGATTTGCCTAAATATCAAAAAGACTATGTTAAATACCAAAACGATTTGGCTAAATACGAGAAAGACTTTGCCCAATTTGAAAAAGAAGTAATAGCAGTAGGCGAAAAATACAAATTAACTAACGTTCCCCAAAAACCAAACCCTGCCGACTACCCTGGGCTTGATACAGACCCGGCATATATAGCAGCTCTTTCGGCATATAAAACCGAAATTGTAAACTATGCAAATATAGCACTTGAAAAAACTTTAAAAAATATTCCCGATTACCAAAGAGATGTTTTTAACGCAACTCAAGCAATTATACCACGTGTTCAAATGGAATTTGACGCACTTATAAACAATTTAGTTAAAATGATTAATGAAGCTGTTGCTCCAACAGAACCTAAATATGTTAAAACAGGCAATATGGTTGATGATGGGTTTGGTAATTTAGTTCCCGAATTAGTTGAAAATGTGCCGTACTTTAAAGACGGAACAAAAAACGAATTCTATTCAGGACCATATGCATTAGATAAAGAAACGCAAGGCATTGAAGTTTTTGTTCGCAAAGGAAATACGCCACGCTTTAACCCTGAAACAGGAGAGCCAATATATGAAGATAAAACTAATATGTATTCGCTATACACAATCGGTAATATAGAAATTAACCCCATTTTTGCCGAAGCAAGCGGCTACACATTTCTTTGTCTTTCGCCTTCCAGAGATGTTGAAGATACAAATTTAATATTAGACCTTATGTATGATTGGAAGTTTAATTTTGGTGGTAAAAAAGATAACAGCGTTGAAAGAACATATGCCAAGCTTGTTAATGGCGTTGCAACCGAAACAAGAGAATCTGAAACTTTTCTTCAATCACAAACTGTAATTACAAACCAAGTAAACAACATTCGTCTTTCAATGTCGGGCGTTTCCCTTGATGAAGAATTAACTAATATGATGAAATTTCAACATGCATATAATTCGGCGGCAAAAATTTTAAATGTTATCGACGAAATGATTGACAAAATTGTTAACGGAACAGGAATTGTGGGGAGGTAGGCTTTAAATGAGAAGTTCATTTTTTGAATATAACGTTGCAATGACAGGGCTTTTTACAGCTAAAGGCGCACTTGAAGTTGTTGGAAACAATGTATCTAACGCCACAACTAAAGGCTATTCAAGGCAATATGCCGAAATTAGAGCGCACGAACCGCTTGCTTTGTATACAGGCAAAGGCATGGTTGGTACGGGTTCGGGTATTTATTCGGTAAGGCAACACAGGAGCTTTTATTTAGATAAAAAGTATTGGACACAAACGCCAACGCTTGGGCAATATGGAGTTAAAAATCAGCTTTTAGCTTCGGTTGAAGCAACATTTACAGAACTTTCGGGGCTAGGAGTTAAAGGCGCATTCGACAAATTTTTTCAAACCGTTTCCGATTTACACGTATCGTCAGGCGACGGAACTTATCGAACAAATGTTTTGCAATCGGGGCAAACGTTAACACGCTTTATATCAAATGCCGCCGAATCTTTAAAGCAACAACAGCTTGCAATAAATTCGGAAGTTAAAACTGTTGTTGAAATAATAAATAGTTTAGGTCAGCAAATAACAAGCTTAAATAAGCAAATATATAAATATGAATTAGCCGGCGATTATGCAAATGAATTGCGTGACGATAGAGCAAGACTTGTTGACGAGCTTTCAAAATATGTTAATGTTGAAGTTGATGAAGTAGAAACAAATGACGACTTTGCCAAAGGTAAATTTCCAAACCCAGAAGACCGCAATAAAAGCGATAAAAGATTTTCTGTTTCAATAAATGGAAATGAATTTGTAAGTCATTTTGATATGTCTTCCTTAACTATTGTTGAACGCAGCCAAAAAGTTAATCCAACAGACGTACATGGACTTTACGACATTTATTTTGCAAACAGCAGCAAAAAGTTTGACATATACAGCCCCTCTCTTTCAGGGGAACTAAAAGGGCTTATAGACACTAGAGATGGAAATAATAACAATTGCGGTACAGGAACTTTTAAATATACAGGCGGACAAACAATTACACTTCCTATTTCAAGGTTAGATTATTTAGAAACAGGCGGCGTTTTAACAATTCAAGATACAGTTACAGGAATTGGCAATGAATACTATTATAAAAGTTATACTTACGACCAAGAAACAAAAATGGCAACATTTGAAATAGATGATACAAAAACACCGCTTCAACTAAAAAATGACAATAATAGAGTTTATAGCCTATCTGTTGGCAAAACAACAGTTTATAAAGGTATTCCGCATTACATGAATAAGTTAAACCATTTAGTAAGAACATTTGCCAAAGCAATGAATGAAGGCGTTGATGGGCTTTCGGGGCATAAAGATGGCTATGATGGTTATGGCAAAAAAACAAACGAACTATTTTTTACAGACGGAATTAGAACGCAATATGGAACGGTTGATGAAATAACAGGAGAAATTACTTATATTCCAATAAATTATAATAACATTACAGCCGAAAACTTTCAAATTAACCCTAGTATTTTGCTTGACCCAAGGCTTTTGGCAGCAGCAAAAGGTACAACATCAGACAAAAGCGATAATGAAATTATAAAAGATTTAATGAGTATTAAAGATTACAAGTCGCTTTTTAAAGAAGGTAAACTTGAAGACTATGTTATAGGTATTTCGGTTGAACTTGGAATTGATATTGAACAAGCGAATAATTTCGACAAAAGCTATACCGAATCTGTGGCTCTTGTAAACAACCAAAGACGCTCTGTTTCAGGTGTTGACTTAGACGAGGAGTCAATTGATATGGTTAGGTTTCAACAACTATATATTGCGGCTGCTAAATTAATTAATGTTATAGATAATATTTACGATACTTTAATAAATAGAGTAGGCGTATAATAGGAGGCGGATTAAATGAGAATAACAAACCCTATGATGAACACGCAAATGCTTTTAAATATAAACCGGAATACAAGGCTTGTTGATGTGTTGTACAATCAATTGTCTTCTGGGAAGTTAATCCGTGTGCCTTCCGAAAACCCAATTATTGCAGCAAGAGCGCTTAAATTTAGAACAACTGTAACAGAAATACAACAATATCAAAGAAATGTTGAACAAGGGCTTTCGTGGATGGATGTGTCGGAAGGCGTTTATAAAAACGTTGTTTCGGCGTTTAAAAGAATAAATGAAATTTGCGTATCGGGTGCAAGTGCTGCAAGCGGAACATGGGAAGATAAACAGAAAATGGTGCTTGAAATAGAAGGAATTATTGCACAGCTTGGCACTGAAATGAATGCTTCATATGCAGGGCGCTATATCTTTTCGGGCTACCGAACAGATATACCCCCAACATTCGAAAAACCAAGTAGCGCCAACTTTGCAATTAATCAATATTTTACAACAGCTGATGTTGAAGGCACAATGTCTTTACAAAAAGTGTATCAAAAAAATACTGTTGAATTAGATGTTCCTATAAACCAAACTGTTTCAACCGTTACTGTTTTTGATGGAACAGATTTTGTATCATACAATGTTGCTAAAAAGCTTTCAACTGATGTTGATGCAAGGCAACCTAAAACGGGAACTGTTAATTATATTGCAGAAACAGGCGAATTGCTTTTGCCTATGGATGCCATAGAAGCTTTAAACAATGCTGGTTCGTATGTAAACGTTGAATATACAGGAACAACAGAAACAAAAAATTGGGTAATGCCAACTGTTCCGGCAGGGGAAACAATAGATAATATAGCTGTTTTTGATGGAACAAATACGGTTAATTTTGCAGTTAAAGAAATTTCTTCTTCAGATTTAACAGCACAATACCCCAAAGATGGAACTATACATTACATTACGGAAACCGGGGAACTTGTTTTATCTAAAGATGCAATTGCTATGTTAAATGCAGACCCAGTTAATTCAACAATTACAACAAATTATTCAGATGCAACATCTGAAAGCTTTACATTAGGCAATGTTTCAACTACAAACATTCCGGCTACGCAAAGCTTTTCTAAAAATTCTGTTGTTTCAGAGCTTGTGCATGACGAAGAACCAATAATTTCAACTAACGTTAACATACTTAGACTTCCATATAACGGAGCCGAAAACGTTGTTTTAGAAAAATTTGATGCCTTAACAGGAAAAACAACAGCATACCCAGCCCCTGTAATTAAAACGCTTACAGACCCTAATGCATATAAACCGGCAGCAGGAGAAATACATTTAATTGCCGAAACGGGCGAAATTATTTTGGGGAAAGATATTGCAGAAGAAATGACAAAGTATTTGCCTAACGAAACTTTAAAAATATCATATACAAAAAAAGAATTTAAAGAAGGCGAACCAAACCCATTAGTTTATTTTGAATGCACAGATTTAGCAACAAATAAAAGCTATAACATGAACAATCAAATTTTACAGCTTGAATTTGGCATGAATTCAAGAATACCCATTAACTCACTTGCAAAAGATGTTTTTACGGCAACAATATATGCCGAATTAACAAAGTTTTGCGATTTTGTTAAAGGTATAGAAGTTTCTAATGTAGATGTATTGCGCAAAAAATACAAAGAGCAATTTCCAAACTTAACCGATGCAGAGCTTGATGAAAAAATTGCAGACCAATTAACCCGTGAAAATCAGTTGGTTGAAACTGTGCTTCACGATAGATTTAAAAATATGTTAGAACGTTCGCAAAAGTATTTAAGCACAGCTTCAATTCAAGAAACAGATTTGGGCGTTAGAATTAACCGTGTTCAACTTATAGGCGATAGGCTCGACCAAGACAGAGATACATTTAAGAACTTACTTTCTAAAAATGAAGATATTAACTATTTGGAAGTTATGATGGAACTTAATTCTGCCGAGTCAATATATCAAGCATCACTTAAAGTTGGAGCTAATATTATGCAGCTTACTCTTGTTGACTTTATAAGATAGGGTGAAAAATATGATTTTAAATACAAGGCATTTCGGGGAAATAACTATTAATGACGAAACCATAATACATTTTGAAAACGGCATTTTAGGTTTTTTTGAATTAAAACGGTTTGTAATTATTCAATCGGAAGATTGTGAAGATTTGAAAAGTGAAAATAATGCTTTTTGCTGGCTTCAATGTTTAGATGATTCAGACATAACTTTTGTTTTAATGAATGCTCTTAACGCCATTAAAGACTATAATCCAACTATTGAGCAAAAAGATGTTAGCGATTTGGGCGAATTTGATGAAAATGGGTTTTTAATATACAATATTGTTAAAATACCCGAAAACATAAAAGAAATGACTGTTAATTTAAAAGCTCCAGTCGTAATTAATTCAAAAACGCTTAAAGGTAAGCAAGTTGTTCTTGAAAGCGACGAATATTCTATTAGACACGCCGTGTTTGGTGGCAAAGAGGAAGGAGGAAGTACACAAAGTGCTTGCTCTAACTCGTAAAAAAGGCGAATCGATTATTGTTAACAATGAAGTAGAAATTGTTATATTAAGCATTCATGGCGAACAAGTTAAAATTGGAATTGTTGCAGACAAAAGTATTCCTGTGCATAGAAAAGAAGTGTATGAGCAAATTAAGCTGGAAAACTTAGAAGCTGCCAAAGCTAAAAATGTTAAAATAGGAGATATTAAAGAATTACTAAAATAAAAAATATCAAAGTCAAAGGATTGAAAAACAAAAAACGGCACGGACGCCGTTTTTTTAAAAAAATGTTTTATGCTTGTAAAGCTTTGTTAATTTTATCAACTAATTCTTTTGCATCAATGCCATGAACAGCCGCCGCTTGAGAAAGTGTTTCGCCTTGTGCCGAAGGGCAGCCTAAGCAATGCAAGCCTGCTTCTAATAAAATTGGAACAACAACTTGTTTGTTTGTTTCTAATATTTCACCAATTATCATGTTTTCATTAACCATTTTTAATTCTCCTTTTAAAATAATTTAATGCCGGGATAGTATTTAAACAACGCTTTCCCAACAAAATTTTCGCCATTAACAGAAACATATGGCCATGCCCTTGAGTCAAGCGAATTATTTCGGTTATCTCCAAGCATAAAATATTCGCCTTCTGGTATAGTATACGGTTCAAAGTTTCCATATGGAATTTCATTAACAAAAGAGTCATCAAGAGGTTCTGCGCTATTATTAATATACACTTTGCCATCTTTAATTTCAATTGTTTCCCCAGGCATACCAATTATACGCTTAACATAAAGTGTTTCTTTGTCGTCTGGAAGATTTAGCACAACAACGTCAAATCTTTCCGGTTCAGAAATTGAATATGCCAACCTAAAAGCCATAATTCTGTCGCCTATCATAATTGTTTTTTCCATAGAACCTGTTGGAACAGAAGCGTTAACCATAACGAACGTATTTATACAAAGAGCAAAAACAACTGAAAACGTTAGCATTTTTAGCCAGCTTAAAATTTCTTTCATAACTTCTTGTTTCATGTTATTCCTCCTTATTAAAAAGTTCTATTTTAAAATTACTTTTTCCATAAAACATGTTTGAGCAGAAGCATCAACCAAAACAAATTACTTATGCAAAGAACAAAGACAGATGAAAACGTTAGCATTTTTAGCCAACTTAAAATTTCTTTCATAACTTCTTGCTTCATATTATTCCACCTTTTTAAAAAGTTCGATTTTAGGATAGTATTTAAAAACAGCCTCCCCTAAAATTTTATCTTCACTTAAATATTTATTATTCCACATTTTTGAATCTGCCGAATTGTTGCGATTATCTCCAAGCATAAAATAATGCCCTTCGGGAACTTCATAAGGCCCATAATTTCCTTCTGGTGTTTCATTAACAAAAGAGTCATCTAAAGGTTCTGTGCTGTTGTTAACATACACTTTGCCATCTTTAATTTCAATTGTTTCCCCCGGCATACCAATTATACGTTTAACGTAAAGCATAGTTTCATCATCAGGAAATTTAAAAATAACAACATCAAATCTTTCTGGCTTTGAAAATAAATATGCCAGCCTAAAAGCCATAATTCTGTCGCCGGGCATAATTGTTTTTTCCATAGAGCGTGTTGGAACAGAAGCATTAACCATAACAAAATTGTTTATGCAAAGAGCAAAAATAACAGCAAATATAACGGTTTTTATCCAACTTATTATTTCTTTTTTAACATCAATTTTAGCATTAATATTCATTTTAACATCTCCAAGTTAAAGTTATAGGCTAAAATATGCTTTAGCTAATCTATAATATGTATACGTTATATTATATCACAAGTATTAAAACTTTAAAAGAAAAAATTTAATCATAAGTTAGCTTGCTTGTTTATATATTTATCATATAATATGTAGCAGTCAAAAATTAATGGGGGTATTTTTTATGATAGATGATAAAAGAGCGCATTCACGTCATTCAATTAATATTGAACGCAGACAAACTACGTCTGTAACAGGTGTTATTGAAGTAGTGTCGTTTGATGAAGAAGTTATTATTGCAGATACCGAAATGGGAGTTTTAATTTTGCGTGGTGTTAATCTTCACGTTAAAAAGCTTAATCTTGAAAGCGGCGAACTTGAAGTTGGGGGAGAAATAGTTAGCATAGCATATGAAGAACAAGTTTCGGGCGGACGAGGCAAGCCATCATTTCTTAGGAGTTTATTTAAATGATTTTATCGGTAAATGCTCAAACGCTATTATTTTTCTCAACAATTGCCGTCGGCGGTATTCTTGGCTTTATATACGACATTTTTAGAATATTTCGCAGGCTTTTTAAGCATGGAAATTTTTTAACTCAAATAGAAGATTTAATATATTGGCTTTTGGCATCATTTATTATGTTCTATTTTATGCTTAATGAAAATTATGGAGAAATTCGTATTTTCTCTATGATTGGAGCTTTAATAGGAGTTATTTTGTATTTTTTTGCAATAAGCCCTTTTGTATTAAAAGTATCACTTACAATATTAAATATTGCAAAGCAAATTTTAACAGTTACATTTAAAATATTGTTTTTCCCTATTAAAATTCTTTTAAAAATTTTGTATATACCGTATAATTTTGTCAAACCTTCGCTTTTAAACGTAATTAGTAATGTTAAAAAGCTATTGCAAAAAGGCAAAACATATGCCAAAATAAAAAAAGATAGATTAAAAAAAGACGTTAACATTATATTAAAGAAGGTTTAAAAATAAGTTAGACTATTCTAAAAGCAAAAAAGCAATAGCTTATTTTGAGGTGGTTTAAAATGTTTAGGGCAAAATTTTTTATTTTAATATGGGTTATACTAATAGCATTTTTTGGAACAGTTGTTTCATTTCAATTAAAAGATTATGGCAAACTGGAAAAAGAAAAAGCAGATGTAATTAGCAAAATCGAGGAAGAAAAGAAATTGACAGAACAATTAAAAAGCGAGCTTTTAATTTCAAGCAGTGATAAATATGTAGAAAAAGTTGCAAGAGAACAACTTGGGCTTGTTAAGCCAGATGAATATTTATTTATTAATGACGACAGCGGCCAAAATTAAGTTGACTTTTAGATTTTAATATGTTAAGCTTTGTGATATGATAAACTCATTTGATAATTTAACAACAGAATATTTAACAAGCGTTCTTAAACAAAGCAACATTACAACTCCAACGCAAATTCAACAAAAGTCAATACCTCCTATTTTAGAAGGCAAAGACGTATATGCAAAAAGCACCACGGGAACAGGTAAAACCCTGTGTTTTTTGTTGCCTGTTATTCAAAATATTAATTTTGAAATTAAAAATCCCCAAGCTGTTATTTTAACTCCAACGCACGAACTTGCCGTTCAAATTAAAAATCAAGCAGATTTACTAATGAAAGACGTTGCTGCCCTAATTATAGGCGGTGCAAGCAAGCAAAAGCAATTGGAACAGTTGAAGCAAAAGCCTAAAATTATAATTGGCTCGTCGGGGCGTATTTTAGAACTTGTTAAATTAAAAAAACTAACAATGCATTTTGTTAAAACAATTGTTATAGACGAAGCAGACGCAATGCTTAATGAAAAAAATATTGAAAATGTTTTAAGCGTTGTTAAAACAACACTTAAAGACAGGCAACTCCTTTTCTTTAGCGCAACAACAAGCAAAGATACAATTTCTTTGGCCAAGAAAATGTCTAAAGATTTGCAAGTTGTTAGTGTTAATGAAACCAAAAATATTTCTCATGGCTTTTTTGTTTGCGAAAAGCGTGATAAAATTGATGTGCTTAGAAAAATTATTTATGCTTTAAAAATCGAAAAGGCTATTGTTTTTATTAATGACGCAAACGAACTTGAAATTCTTTCAAAGCGTCTTAATTTTCATGGCATAAAAGCTTCGCCTTTGTATGGAGAAAAGCTTAAAAACGAACGCAAAAAAGCACTTTTAGATTTTAGAGAAGGGCGCATAAAAATTCTTTTGGCTTCTGATATTGCGGCTAGAGGGCTTGATATTAAAAACATAACTTATATTATTAATATGGACGTTCCATACAACGAAACAACATATTTGCACAGAATTGGAAGAACAGGAAGAATGGGTTTGCAAGGAGTTGCTTTTTCAATTGCAACTCCAAGCGATATTTCATCTATTAAAAAAATTGGGAGGAGGCTTAATATAAATTTTGAGGAAAAACAGGTGAAGAATGGCTTGGTTGTTGAGGTGCCGGATTATACTGAGAAAAAATAATATTTTCGTCTTCATCAAAGCTATAGCTTGCATCAAGCATAAGCTCAAAAAACGACAGTGGAACAAAGCAAACCCCATCTATTAATAGTGGCGCCGATTCTAAAGAACGCGCGGCATTTTTTCCTTTTGAATATAAGTTTTTATCAATTGTTATGTTGGCGGTAAAATCTCCTCGTGTTACAACAACGGATTTTGCCGCTAAATTCCAAGACACATTGTATCCAAACCCTGTACAAACTTCTCTTAAAGGAATCATTTTTAATTCGTAATAGTCTTTTAAAATTCTATAATCGCTAATAACAACGTTTTTAACAGCATTAAGATTAACTCTGATTTTAACAATTCCTTCTGCTGCAAAGGCAATTTCATTTTCATTAAAAACTAAAACTATATCTTCGTCTTCAATAAAAAAGTTTTGATTATTGCTAACACCGTCAAATTCTGCATTATATCTATCAGGAGATTTTCTCATTTCGTCCAAAACAATACGATTAACAATTTGCAAGGCATTAACGCCTAAGAAATCATATAACGTTAATATTTCGCCTGTTTCAATATCAAAATTTATTGTTGTTATTTCTTCTTTTGTTGTTAATGCGGTTATTTTTGAAATAAATAAAATTGTTCCACAATTATTTGATTCTTTATAGTCGTAATCAAATTCTATTTTTTTAATATTATTTTTTTTGGCAATTCTTAATTTTTCGGCATGGATTTCCATAATTTTATCATTTAAAGCTTGGGCTAATTTTTCGTCATTTGCCTTATCATCAATAATTGGAAGCCTGCCGTCCATTTCCAAACTGCTGTTAATTTGAAGCGCAGGTTTTTCTAAAGGCTGGGCAAAGACTTGCTGTTTATAACAGCATATATTAAAAGTAATTGTTATACATAAAATCAAAATAAATTTATTCATAATGCAACGCTCCTTGCATATCGTGTTACTTTTTATATTATCTCACTTTTAAGCCTATAATACAATTACATATATGTTACATTTTAATGAAATTATTATAGCAGGTTGACAAAAATATGCTTTACTATTATTATGGGTTTTATAAAATACTGAAAGGACTAAAATTATGTTAAGAAAAAAATTAATAGTTGCAGGAGCAATATTAACGGTTGCGCTTTCGGGTTGTGCTGCAACACCTAGCACAAATGAACAACCACCTGCAACGCAAACAGAAGAACCTTCACCTTCTCCTTTGCCAGAAACCGAAACTGAGAATCCAATTGAAACTCCAACAGAGACCGAAACACCAGCACCAACAACAGTAGAAGGAGAAACTAAAATGAGCGAACCAAGCCCTCAATTTTCAGAAATTAAAAAAGGTGAAGAAATAGCTGTTATGACTACTAATATGGGTGTTATAAAATTGCGCTTTTTTCCGGAGCTTGCCCCAAAAGCAGTTGAAAACTTTATAACCCATGCAAAAA
This sequence comes from uncultured Defluviitaleaceae bacterium, assembly GCA_964533945.1. Classification (GTDB taxonomy): domain Bacteria; phylum Bacillota; class Clostridia; order Lachnospirales; family WRBF01; genus CAZHPA01. Next base: position 2,193 of record CAZHPA010000008.1, on the reverse strand, counting down.
ATGGCTATTACAACGGAATTAAATTCCATAGAGTAATTAACGATTTTATGATACAAGGTGGCGACCCAACGGGAGATGGTACAGGCGGAGAGAGTATTTGGGGTACTTCTTTCGAAGATGAATTTTCATATGGTCTAAGAAATATACGTGGCGCATTATCTATGGCAAATGCTGGAGAAAATACAAATGGAAGCCAATTTTTCATAGTTCAAAAGCCAACGTTATACGAACAAGAAGCGCAAGACTTTGAATTTGCAAAAGAAAATATTAATGAAATTATTGGACAAGATGGAGACGGAAAAGATATAGCAATAAAAGACGCATTTCCTCTTGATATTGTAGAAAGTTATATTGCAAATGGCGGCACGCCTTCTTTAGACTTTAAACATACAGTTTTTGGGCACGTTATTGAAGGAATGGATATTGTTGACAAAATAGCTGCTGTTGAAACAGATGAAAAAGACAAGCCTAAAGAAGACGTTGTAATCGAAAAAATCGAATTTGAAAAGTACTAGCACTCATAAACCCTTCAAAGCATATTTTTTAATAGGCAAAATTTTGGAGGGTTTTTGTATGGTTGGCTTAGTTTTTGGAGGTGGTGGCGCAAAGGGAGCGTATCAAATAGGGGTTTGGAAATTTTTAAGAGAAAAGGGTTTAGATAAAAGTATTTCGGCAGTTTCTGGCGTTTCAATTGGCGGCTTAAACGCTACTTTATTTGTTCAGGGCAATTACGAACTTGCAGAGTATATTTGGCGAAATATTTCAAAGGAATATGTTTTGCAGCTTAATAAATCTAAAATGGAAGCAGTAGTTAATGTGGCGCTAACAACAATATGCACTCCGCAAAGACTGCCTAAACTTATTAAAAATATTAAGCCTGAAATGCTTTGTCGCATTGGAATATTTACAAGAACGGCATTGCTTGAAATAATTGATAACTATTTAGATTTAAATTACATAAGCAAAAGCAAAATTTTAACGTATGCCGCTTGCTGCAAAATACCTTCTTTTAAAGCCAAATATTTTATGCTTAACAATATGGTTCCTGAAAAAATAGAATCTGTGCTTCTTGCAACTTCAGCCATTCCCGGCATTTTTGACATTGAGAAAATACAAGGCAACTTTTACATTGATGGCGGCATAGTCGACAATTTACCAATAAAACCTTTATATGATATAGGATATAGAAAATTTATTGTTGTTAATCTTGACCCGCTTAAAAAAGTAAACTATTCTGAGTTTAAAAATTGCGAAATATGGGAAATTTCCCCCAACAATCACTTAGAATATTTTGAAAGCAACGATTTAATGGATTTTGGAACAAGCAGTTATTCTCCTTCTGCTTTAAGAATTAAATTTGGATACGAAGACGCCGCCGGAAGTTTTTGGCGGCGTGTTATTAATTTTTAAAAAAATGCTTGACAACCTGCTAAAGAAGTGATATAATGCGTTTTGTTGGCATAGGGGTATAGTTCAGTTGGTAGAACGCAGGTCTCCAAAACCTGATGTCGTGGGTTCAAGTCCTACTGCCCCTGTATTGAAAATATAAAATTAAAATATAAAGCTTCAAAAAATTATTAGGTAGTTTTTTACTAAAAAACAATTTTCCAATTACTGCCGCTAACATCTATTATAATATTAATTTTTAATTTAACGCCAGTATGTGCTATTTAAATGCTCAATTGAATTAAAAACTAACATAATCAAAAAACCTATCAATACATAATAACATCATCTGATTTTACGCAAAAACTTTAATAGAAACTGTGTTAAATTATACCCATTCCCTTTTACAACATCATTCAATAACCCAAAAAGTATTAGGTAAAATTATTTGACTTTAACGGATTAGTAGAACTTTTTATTAGGCTTATTCAACCGTGGCGTATACCCCCGGCTTTAGCCGGGGGTATACGCCACACATTCTGTTTATGAAAAAATAAAACTTTGGAATTTCTAATTCTGTCTTGATTTTTGTAAAGTTTAGTAATGCAATTAAGTTACAATCTAAGATTTAAGATTAAAACTTAAAGAAAGGAGGGTTAGTAGTAATGTACATAACTAGGCAAATTAGAATATCCAAAACAAATCAATTAGACTTTCTAGCTCATGAAGCAGGTGTTATATATAGTCAAACTTTAGTATATTATAAGCGCATTTTAAGAAAGAAAAATATTTGGCTATCAAAGTATA
>CAZHPA010000007.1:69567-74568 GCA_964533945.1 uncultured Defluviitaleaceae bacterium | reverse complement strand
ATGGGAATTTTAATACTTAGCTTCACACTTTTAGGAACTGTTCTATCACAAGCGCTTGAAAATTATTTTGTTTCTGCAAAAGAAAAGCTTTTGGCAGAGCAAGGCGAAAAAATAGCTTCAATAATTAGATTTAGCGGAAATTTTGGAAACTTTGGAATTATAACAAGATACGAGTTCAATGAAATTGAAAAGCAAGTTCAAATACTTCATAAATATGCAGAAGCAAGCTTTATATTTTTGTACAACGACTATACCGTTGCTATGACAACAAGCGATTTAGTTAAATACAACGGAACAACTTTAGATGTTGAAGAAATTAAAAATGTTATGAATGGCGAAACTGTTGCAACTTCCGGAAGGCTTGGCGGTGTATTTGAAGAATCGGTCTTAACGGTTGCAAGCCCTGTAATAATTAATGAACAAGTTGTTGGCGCTGTTTTATTAACTTCCCCTATTAGCGAACTGCAAACAACAGTTTCAGATGTGTTTAAAATTTTATTAACTTGCCTTTTAGTTTCAGGAGTTATTGCGTTTGTGTTAGTATATTTTTCTGCCAGAGCAATAAGTAATCAGCTTAAAGAAATGAACGAAGCTGCAAAAGTTATAGCAAGTGGCGACTTTGAAAAGCGAATTGATGTTAAAACAACAGATGAAGTGGGGCAGCTTGGAGAAAGCTTCAACGATATGGCGGAAAGCTTGCATAAGCAAGAAATGCTTAGAAATGAATTTATTGCAAATGTTTCGCACGATATTCGCTCGCCACTTACATCTGTTAAAGGGTTTTTGCAAGCAATTTTAGACGGAACAATTCCACCAGAAAAACAAGGCAAGTATTTAAACATAATAATGCAAGAAACAGAAAGGTTAACAAAACTTGCAAACGACATTTTAGATTTAAACAAAGCGCAGACACTGCAATCTAAGCTTGACATATCTTGCTTTAATATAAATGAATTAATTAAGCTAACATCTTCTGTTTTTGAAACAAGGGCAAAAGATAAAAATATTTCTATAGCTTTGCAACTTTTAAAAGAACAAACAATTGTTTGTGCTGATTATGAAAAAATTCAGCGTGTTATAGTTAATCTTTTAGATAACGCCATTAAGTTTTCTGGCGAAGGAGCAGAAATTGAAGTTGAAACAGCAATTTCAGGCGGAAAAGTTTTAGTAAGCGTTAAAGACCACGGAATTGGAATTAGTCAAGAAGAACAAAGACGTGTTTTTGATAGGTTTTATAAAGTAGACCAATCAAGAGGAAATGATAAAAGTGGAAGCGGTCTTGGGCTTTCGATTGTTAAAGCATTTATTAAAGCTCATGGAGAAAATATTGTTTTAAGTAATACTTATAAAGATGGATGTTTGTTTACATTCAGTTTACCGCTTGCAGGAGGCGACTCACAATAAAGATAAAAAGTTTTTTAAAAAAGCCATACAACGTTTATGTTGTCGTTCAAATAATATTTATAAGCTTTGCATTTTTAATAGATAGCCCAGAACAAATATTAAATGGATTAGCAACAATTATAAAATCTCGCGATGTTTTAATAACAGATTACGTGGAAATAGCGGGAATTGGGGCAACACTTATTAACGTTTCAATAACTAGCCTAATAAGCGCTTCTATATTAATTATGAACAAAGTTAAGTATGAAGGCTCAACAATTTCTGCACTTTGGCTTGTTATTGGTTTCTCATTTTTCGGCAAAACTTTTGTAAATGTTTGGCCTATTTATGCAGGAGGATTTTTATATGCCAAATTTAAAAAGAAACCGTTTTCACAATATGCAGCAATTACAATTTTGGCAACGTCACTTTCTCCTGTTGTTAGTCAGTTAACACTTGAGCCTAGCATACATATGCCGTTTTCTGCTATTTTAGGAATTTCTGTAGGCACACTTATAGGCTTTGTTATGCCTTCTGTTGCTTCAAACTGCATGAAGTTTAACTCAGGGCATAATTTGTATAATGCAGGATTTTCAGCAGGAATAATAGGCATAGCATTTAACGCATCTTTAAAAAGCTTTGGTGTTGACATTATACCAACGCTAATATGGAACAAAACAAGCACTTTGCCTTTATCAATAATGCTTTGCACTTTGTTTTTGTTTTTAATTGCTGTAGGCTTAATTTGCGGCGAAAACAACAAGCAAAATTTGAAAGCAATTTACAGCCATTCGGGCAAATTAACAACAGACTATTATTCAGCATACAAGGAAACAGCATATATAAATATGGGAATGCTGGGGCTTATAGGTGTTTTCGCTGTTTTACTTGTAGGAGATTATATAAATGGTCCAACCGTTGGTGCAATTTGCGTTGTTGCCGGATTTGGAGCTTTTGGAAAGCACGCAAAAAATGCCGTTCCAATTATGGCAGGTTGTATTTTAGGGGGGTTTTTAGCAACAAGCGGTCAAGGCTCGCCATCAATAACGCTTGCTGTTTTATTTGGGACTTGCCTTGCCCCAATAGCCGGGGAGTTTGGCTGGATTTTTGGAATTTTGGCTGGGTTTTTGCATGTTAATATAGTTGTTTTGCTTGCGCCACTTCATGGGGGGCTTAATTTATATAATAACGGGCTTGCAGGAGGGCTTGTTTGTATTTTTTTAGTGCCTGTTATTTATTCTTTTGCAAAGTAAAGTTTTTGAATTATAAAGGGGTTTATATTTATGACAAATGAAATACTATTTTTTATATCAATTTTTTTCTATTTCTCGCTAGTTCTTATAGCATATAAATTTTTTGGTAAAACAGGGCTTTATATGTGGGCAGCAGTTGCCACAATAATTAGCAGCCTTGAAGTTGCAAAAGTTGTTACACTTTTTGGAATGAATGTAACACTTGGAAACGTTATATATGGCAGTTCGTTTTTGGTAACAGATATTTTAAGCGAAAACTATGATAAAAAATCGGCAAACACAGCAGTTAACATAGGAATATTTATTTCCATTGCATGGGTTTTATCAACACAATTAATCCTTCTTTTTGTTCCAAACGCTGAAGATTTTATTAACCCAAGCTTACAAACTGTTTTTTCTCTTGTTCCTCGCCTAACTATAGGAAGTGTTGCAACATATGTAGTATCTCAAAAGTTAGACATTTTTCTATACCATTTTTGGTGGGAAAAAACAGGTTCAAATAAAAATTGGCTTTGGCTTAGAAATAACGGCTCAACTTTAATTTCACAATTTGTAGATACTGTTGTTTTTACAATTATCGCATTTTTAGGAGTTTTTGAATTTAATGTTTTAATTGAACTAATCTTTACAACATATGCAGTTAAAATTTTTGTATCTGTATTAGATACGCCAGCAGTTTATATTTCAAGGAAGCTTAATAACAATTATTTAAAAAATACAATTAAAACCGCTTAAAACGGCTTTTAAAGTTTAACTTGCGTTTTATAGAATATAATGCTAAAATAATGCTACTAGAAATTAACATAAAGCTACTGTTTTAAGATATTTTTAAGGATTTTTTAAGAATTTTTATAAAAGTAAAACTAACCACAAAAGCAAAAAGGGCGTGAGTATCATTAAAGCTATTTCTAATGAAAAGGCTTCAAATGAAAAAACTTTGGCAACTTTAAAAAAGCGTAAAATTAGAATTATGTCAAAATTAGCAATATATGATAAACACTTTAGAGAAATTGACAAAAAAATTCTTAAATTTTTCAGATACGATTATATATATAAAGAAAATATGAGAACAAGACTTTTTGCCGGAATTGGCGGTATAATTATTGTGGTATTTTGGCTTCTGCATAAAGCTTCTGTAAAGGGCATAGATTTTCTAGTGCAAAATTATAAAGCAGAAACTATGAAATGCGGCATCTTTTTATTAATACTCTTAGTTTTTTATACGTTTATCGGAACAATTATTTCAGCAAAACGTTATGAAATTTCTAAAAAAAGGCAAGCAAGCTATATTAGATTGTTAAATTATTTAGATGCATTAGAAGTTAGGCTAAACCAACAAAGACGCAAGGAGGCTTCGTTTAATGAGACAAATTTTACTAATAAGAGAAATAATAACTAGCTATTTTAAAAGACACGAAGCCGCAATACTCTTTGCGTTAAAGTTGTTAGTTGGCATTTTTGTTTTTGCTCTAATCAAAAATATAAGCAATGCTCTACCATCTTTTGATGCAGCTGTTAATCAAAAATATTCAATTCAATATATGCTTCTATCAGGTGTTTTATTTGCTGTTTTGCCGCTTAATTTAGGATATATACTTATTATTTTCGGCATTTTTATTCAGCTTTCCGCAACAATGGAAGTTGCTGTTTTGGTAACGCTTTTATTAACACTTGTAGTTTTATTTTATACAAGGCTTGCTCCTCGTGAAAGCATGCTTATAGTTATTACGTATCTTGCGTTTTATTTCAAGCTTCAATATGCCATACCAATAATTGCAGGGTTATATTTTGGGCTAACAAGTATTGTTCCAATAACTATTGGGGTATTTATTTGGGAATCGGTTTCTTTAATTAATAGGCTAATGGCTTCTTTTCAAACTGCCGGGCTTGATTTTATGGAAATGCCAAAAACATTTATGGAACTGTATTTGCAAGCTATAGAACTAACTTCTCAAAATTTTAATGGGGTGCTTATAGCTTCTGTCTTTGCTGTAGTAGTTATTATTGTTTTTTCAATTTCAAAATTTCCAATTAACTATGCAAAAGAACTTTCTGCAGTAATTGGAGCTGTTGTTAATATAATCGGCTTTACTATTGTTAAGTATACAACAGGCTTTGAAATTAACATGATAAACGTTGCATTGCTTACAATTTTTTCTTTAGCATTGTCATTACTTGCTTGCTTTTTTGATGTTATGCTGGATTACAAAAATACGGAAACAGTTAGGTTTGAAGACGAGCAAAATTACTACTACGTTAAAATTATTCCTAAGCTTCTATCAGAAAATTTTTTAGATGAGGGACAACAACAAAATGAGCAGTATGTTGATGAATAATGTTTTATAAATGAACTATGCCATATGCG
>CAZHPA010000007.1:0-69467 GCA_964533945.1 uncultured Defluviitaleaceae bacterium | reverse complement strand
CTATGCTTTAAACAAGGGGAATAATAATGGGGTGCTTATAGTTGACTGAGTTTTTGAAATTAGATTATAGAGACACAGAAACAGTATGTTGATGAATAATGTTTTATAAATGAACTATGCCATATGCGCTATGCTTTAAACAAGGGGAATAATAATGGGGTGCTTATAGTTGACTGAGTTTTTAAAAAATGCATTTACAGACACAAACTTGTCTTTTTGGAGTATTTCAGCTATAAACTTAACAGACATATTAGATATTATTTTAGTTGCATATTTAATATATAAAATTATGATATGGATTAAAGAAACAAGGGCTTGGTCTTTGTTTAAAGGAATTGTAGTTGTATTTGCCGTTAGTATTTTAGCATATTTTTTTAAACTATATACAATATTATGGTTTGTTCAAAATATGTTTGGCGTTGGGCTTATGGCAATTATAATTTTGTTTCAGCCAGAACTTAGAAAAGCGCTTGAACAGCTTGGAAAAGGGAAAATAGTTTCCCCATTTTCATTAGACCATCAAGTTGTTAAAGCTTCAGAAGCAACTATATTAGAAATTATTAAAGCGGCAACTTCTTTGGCAAAAGCAAAAACAGGAGCTTTGGTTTTAATCGAACAAGATGTTGCGCTCGGCGACCATGAAAACACAGGAATACCAATAGATGCCGTTGTTACAAGCCAACTTTTAATTAATATTTTTGAAAACAAAACACCTTTGCATGATGGTGCTGTTATAATCCGCAACAATAGAATTGCCGCCGCAACATGTATTTTGCCGCTTACAGAAGATGAAATAGGCAGAGAATTGGGAACAAGACACCGTGCCGCTGTTGGGGCAAGCGAAGTTTCTGATGCTTTTGTACTTGTTGTTTCTGAAGAAACAGGCACAATTTCAATTGCAAAAGGTGGCAAACTTTTTAGAAATTTAACAGGTGCAGATGTTAAAAAAATGTTGACACAAAACTATGAACCAGAAAAGAAGAAAAAGCTGTTTTTGTGGAAGGAGGCTAAAAATGCTGACAAAACTAAATAGTGCTATAACAGAAAACATAGGTTGGAAACTTGTTTCTATAGCTTTGGCGGTTTTAATGTGGTTTATTGTAGTTAACGATACAAACCCTGTTGTGCCAAAACGATTTAAAGTTAATTTAAAAATTTTAAATGAAGAAAAAGTTATAGAAAATAATTATGTTTTGTTAAATAAGGAAGCTATTTTAGGCACGCAAGTCGACCTTTATATTAAAGGGCCAAAAAGCATTATTGACCAACTAACCCCGAACCAGCAAAATTTTGGAGCATATATAGATTTAAAACCAATAGACATTTCGCATAGCAATCTTTTAGGCGAACAATTGCCCATTACAGTTAAATACGAACTTCCAAACAGCTATTGCGAAGTTGTTAGGTACACCCCTGATACAGTTAACATTATGCTTGATAAATATACAACACAGGAATTTAAAATAACCCTTGAAAAAACAGGCGAAGTTAAAGACGGCTATGTTTCACAAACCCCCGAAGTTTCTCCCGAAACAATTCAAATTAGTGGCCCTTTGTCTGTAATCAATACTATTACATCTGTTAAATTATCTGTTGATTTAACGGATTTAACAAGCGATTTAAACAAGACAGGTAAGCTTATTGTTTCCGATTATTTAGGAAAAGACATAACAAATAAACAACTGATATTAAGCAACACAACGGCAGACGCTCATATTCAAGTTAACAAGCTTGGAAGACTTGCAATTGCTCGTCCTTCAATTAGAGGAGAAGTTGCGGAAGGCTATACTATAACAAATATTACATGGGAACCCGAATATGTTGAAGTTGTTGGCGACCAAGAAACAATTGAAAGTGTTAAAACTATTTTTTTAGACCCTATAAGTGTTGAAGGTTTAAGCGAAACAAAAACATATACATTCGACCTTAGAAATAATTTGCCAAATTCTAACTTAAATATTAAAAATTTTGCACCACATACGGCAACTGTTAAAATCGATGTTGAAAAAGAAGTTGTTAAAGATATAGAATATAATACTGAAAGTATACTTATTTTTGGAACACAACTTCAAACTAAGTTTTTACAAAATAATGTTAAGCTTTCAATAAAAGGCATCGAAAGCGCCTTTAAGCCAGATAGCGTTTCTTTAGCTATTGATTTAACAGGACTTGAGCCGGGCATGCATTCTGTTCCAATAAGTGTTGATTTGTCTAAAGGTATTTCGCTTGCATCAAATATACCTCAAATTGATATTCAAATATTAGCAGAAGACGAGCATTCATTAGAAAATTTAGAGGAAGAAGTTTTATCTGCCGAATCTGAACAAGCCGAAACCAAACCGCCATTAGAACAATCGGAAGAATCAGAACAATTGGGGCAACCGGAAGCAGATGAAGAAATACAGCAAGAAACATCAGTAGAATAATAGTTTCTAACTATTTCCCCAATCGGAAAATCGTTAACAATTGCAGCAGTCACAGCAGCAAGAATGTTGTGGCTGCTTATATTTTTGTTTTTAACTGATATTGAAAACTCTTGCTCTAAAATTGTGTTTTTTAAAAGGCTAGGCAGTGGTCTTTGAATGCAACATTGAATTGTTTTAGTTTCACTTTCTGTAACGCTTGAAGCCGTTACAGAACTTTTACTATTGAACCCATATGTTATTAAGATTGCATTTTTAATTTGTAGATTTTTAAATATTTCCCTTTCATCTGAATTAACAAGCAAAAATCCTCCGCAAACTAACCCTTTTAAAAGCTTTTGGTTTAGCGAAGTTTTTGTATTTAAAATTAAAATATCAAGCTTTTCAGAAACATTATAGTTTTCATCTAATAAAACTATGTAAGGCTCTTTTTGAAGCTTAAAGCCCTCATATAATCTTAAAATAATATCTTTTGTATCTTTGGCAAATTCGCCCAATATTCCTATCTTCCGCATTTAGCCCCCTCCTTTTCTCGTTTTGTAACAATTATTGTTGTTTTAATATTGGTTTTTATGTATTAAATATTTTTCCAAATAAATTATTAATTGACTATTGCTAAAGTATGGTGTATACTTCTAATAGTACTTTTATATAAAAATTTAAAGGGGCTAACAGAATATTTGAGCTAAATAAGCTAACAATGTATTTTGAATATATTTTTAGGAGGAAGTTTTAAATGGGTTTTAATTTAATTAAAGAAGAAGCACTAGATGAAATTGGCGCAAAAGGCTGTTTGTATAGCCATGAATCTGGCTGCGAATTAATGCATATTAAATGCGATGACCAAAACAAAGTTTTTTCCATAACATTCAAAACCCCTGCAAATGACGACACAGGCGTTCCTCATATAATTGAGCATAGCGTTCTTTGCGGTTCTTCAAACTATCCAATCAAAGACCCTTTTAACGAACTAAGCAAAGGTTCAATACACACATACTTAAATGCTATGACGTTTAAAGACAAAACAATGTACCCAATTGCAAGCTTCAACGACAAAGACTTTTTTAACTTAATGAATGTGTATTTAGATGCTGTTTTTAACCCGCTTTTGCGAAAAGAAGTTTTTTTGCAGGAAGGAATTAATTATGAAAATGGCGAATTTGGCGGAATAGTGTGTAACGAAATGCAAGGTGTATATTCAGACCCTATCGAAATTATAAGATATAACGCTTTTAAAAACCTGTTTGAAAACAATCAATATGCCTACGACACAGGCGGCCTTCCTGAAAGCATTAAAAATCTAAAATACGAAAGCTTTTTAAGTTATTACAAAAAGCATTATACCCCCTCTAACTGCTATATATTTTTATATGGAAATATGGATATTGAAAAGTGCTTAAAAATTATTGACGAGCAGTATTTGCATCAACACCAATGTAATGAAGAAAATGCAAAAGAAGAAAAAATTAATATCAAACGAGCTAATTGTTTTAACGCTCCTAAATATGCAGAAGATGAGCATAATTTTTCAGGCAAAAAATATATTAGTGCTAACTATGTTGTATATGACGCAAATGATTCAAAACTTTTAACAGCACTTGCTATATTAAAAAGTTATTTGCTTGGCAATGAAGCATCTCCTTTAAAAAAAGCTATAGTTGAAGAAAGCTTAGGAAGCGAAATTGTTGATATTTTCGACACAAATATTCTACAGCCTGTCATTAGCATAATTGTTAAAAACTGCAATAAATCTGTTAATGAGTTAAAAGATGTTTTAAACCGTGTGTTTGAAAATATTTTAAAAAACGGATTCGACGACAAACTTTTAGAAGCTTGCTTAAACCGCTATGAGTTTTCCATAAGAGAAGATGTTAGCACAAGGCGACCTAAAGGATTAGGCATAAATATTTCTATAATGACAGATTGGATTTATGGCAACGCTTCATTTGAAAAAGCAAATAAGCTAAAGCCGCTTCAAGAAATTAGAAACGATAAAGGCTATCTTTTAGAAGTTTTAAGAAAATATTTTGCCCAAAACAATTTTTGCCTATACTTAACGCTAAACCCTAAAAAAGAAATAGCTAAAAAAGAAATTGAAGGCGAACAACAAGCTAATTCAGCCAATTTTAACAACGAACAAATTAAGCAGGCAAAAGAAGATATTAAAATTCTTAAACAATATCAAGATAAAAAAGACGAACCCAAAAATATTGAAAAAATACCTGTTTTAAAACTTTCAGATATTGATAATAAAGTTGAAAAGCTTGACGTCTTTAAAGATGATTTAGATGTGCCATGTTTAAGGTTTAACTTGGAAACAAACGGAATTGTCTATTTTAAATTTATGTTTGATACAAGTAAAGTTCCGCAAGAGCTAATACCTTATATCGGCATTTTAAAATACGTTTTAGGCAAGCTTAGAACTAAAAATGAAACTTTAGATGAAATTTTAACAAATATGGGTAACGATTTGGGTGGGTTTTCTTCTTCATTTGAAACATTTGTTTCGGTTGAAAACAAAAACTATGAAACGCTATTTATACTAAGTGCAAAAGCATTAAAAGAAAAAGCGCATAAAGCTTTTGAATATGTTTACAAAATTACTGAAACAACTGAATTTGAAACAGACGAAGTTTGCAAGCATATTGAATCTATGCTTAAAGAATATGTTTGTGCGCTTGAAAACTTAATTATTAATTCGGGAGATAGTTTTTCATTAAGACGCTGTACTTCTTATTTGCAACCGGCTTCAAAATACGACGAGCTTGTTTTTGGAATTGATTTTTTTGTATTTTTAAAGGAAGCTGTGGAAAAAGGAGGCTTTAAGGAAATTTGCCGTAATTTAACTAAAATATCTAAAATGATTTTTGCCAAAGAAAACTTAAAATTATACGTTGCGTGCAATGATGAATCTTTTTCTGAAATTAAAAAGCATATTTCGTATTATTGCAGCAAATTAAGTTGTTGCGGAAATTCTAAACAAAATAGCTTTAATTTTAAGAAAAGCAACCAAACAAGCGAAGCATTTATAACAAGTTCAAATGTTCAATATGTATCTTTAGGGTTCGATTTTTCAGAACAAAAACTTTCATATAACGGGCATCTTGCAACCTTAGTTTCCATTTTAAACAGAGGCTATTTAATAGAAAAAGTTAGAATTGAAGGCGGGGCATATGGATGCAGGTGCGCCGCAAATAAAAAAGGCTTGTTTTGCTTTAGTTCTTATAGAGACCCGAATCTTGAAAGAACCATTGACGTTTATAAAAACGCTTTTAAATCTTTAGAAAATTTTAATGTTTCTGACAGAGAGATGAGAAAATATATTATTGGAACAATTAATAATTATATTAGCCCAAAAAGCATCTCTCAAAAAGTTGGCGTTGCAATCGTTGCATATTTAAACGGCGTTACCCATGAAATGCTTTCAAAAGAAGCCGATGAAATTTTGAATACAACCAACCAACACATTAGCGAACTTTCGCAATTGCTTTCAAAAAATATATCAAACAGCAACGTTTGCGTTATTGGAAACAGCAAAAAAATTAAATCGGGCGAAAATGTTTTTAACAGCGTTCAAAAATTGCACAACTAAAATAAAAAATGTTTTTTATTTGTTATTTGACTTGACTGAAATAAAAAAATGTGTTAGAACTTAACTTAGAATATTTTGTCATTCTATAAAAAGCAAAAGGGCTTTTTGCCCTTTCAGTACATAATCATCAATTGGTATTAATTTTCGGAATTGTATTATAATAACCTTATGTGAAATAGTTGTAAAAATATCACTTTTTAGGTTTGGCTTATTGCGCAAAAAAGAATTAGCAAAGACCGGGGGTGCTTAAATGCTTTTTAATAGAATGTTTGTTCAAAATGACATTATGGAAGCAGCAATGCAAGGCGTTGTATGCAGAAACGAAGTAATTCAAAATAATATTGCAAACGTTGATACTCCGAACTTTAAAAAGGGAACTGTTGCTTTTGAAAATGCACTTTCCGAAGCAATTGAAGTTGCAAAAAAAACCGGAAAATTGGATTTGAAAAAAGCTTCCCCTGTTATTAAAACAGTTAATAAAAATTTTAACTATAGAATTGATAAAAATAATGTCGATATAGAACTTGAAATGGTTGACTTATATAAAAATTCTGTTAGTTACGATGCATTGGTCAGCGGCGTTATGAACAACTATAAACGCCTTAGTGTTGCACTTTCAAAATAGTTTTAATATTAGAATTTAACAGGAGGTGGTAGATATGTCTTTTTTTAGTTCAATGAATGTAAGCGCAAGCGGCTTAACCGCACAAAGATTGCGAATGGATGTAATTTCAGAAAACATTGCAAACGTTAACACAACAAGAGCCAGAGTAAATGGCGAAACTTTCGAGCCATACAAAAGAAAAATTGCTTTATTTCAAGAAATGAAAGACACAAAGCTTTCTTTTTCTTCCCAATTTGAAAATGCTTTAAATAAAAATTCGGCAGCTTCAACCGGGCATGGCGTTAGGGTTTCAAAAATTGTTGATGACGAAACACGGGGGGCGTTAGTATACGAACCTTCCCACCCCGATGCAAACGAAGATGGATACGTTGAAATGCCAAATGTTAATGTTGTTAAGGAAATGGTTAATATGATTTCTGCAAGCCGCTCATATGAAGCTAATGTTACCGCATTAAACAACACAAAATCTATGCTTATTAAAACTCTTGAAATAAGCAGGTAAATATAACGCTGCTTTTTGCAGATAAAACAACTACAAAAGGGGCAATTAATAATGACTACTGATAGTTTGAATAATATTGCTAGCATTAAGGAGATTTCATTTGGCAATATTTTAGCAAAAAAACCTATCGAACCTCAAGGAAAGACGTTTGATAAGTTTTATGAAGCAGCACTTTCAGTGATTAATGAAGTAAACACATACCAGCGTCAGGCAGAGCAAGCACAACTTGATATTGCAACGGGGAAATCGGACGACATTTTAGCAGTTATGATGGCACAAGAAAAAGCTTATGCATCACTTAACTTTACAGTGCAGGTAACAAACAAAATAGTTGAGGCTTACAGAGAAATAATGCGGTTGCAAGTGTAATCTTTATTATTGGTACTGAAAAGAGGCGAGTGAATGCAGGATAGGCTATTAGGCTATATGAACAAAGTTTCGGAAAAATGGAACGGCTTGGAAAAGGGGCAAAAAATTCGCCTTGGTGTAACCGTTTTATTAATACTTGCTATCTTGGGAACAACAATATATTTTCTAACAAGGCCAAATATGAAAGTGCTTGTTAATAAGTTAACTTATTCTCAAGCTTCAGAAATTCAGAAAACGCTTGATGAAGCAGGCATTAAATATAAGCTTGCAAAAGGCGGAGAGGCAATTTTAGTCCGTGAAGCTGATAATGATAAGGCGCAAATTGTTTTATCAGATAATGAAATAACAAAACAGCCGGGGTTTACATGGCCAGATGCGCTTAAAGCAAGCGGCATGGGCACAACCGAAACTATTAAAAAAGAAAATATCAGGTTGGCAGCAGAAACTGCACTTGCCAACAAGCTGGTTTTATTTGAAGGGGTTAAGGCTGCAAACGTTACATTAGCACTTCCCGATGATACTAACTTTTTTATTGAATCTAAAAATCAGCCTTCCGTTAATGCTGTTTTAACTGTTGAAGACGGTAAAACTATAACTAAAACGCAAGCAACTACTATTGCCAGACAACTAAGCGCTTCTGTTGTTGGTTTAACTCTGGACAACATAGAAATTTCAAACCAAAATATGGAACTTCTATATTCAGGGGCAGAACAAGAAGCACAGCTTCAAGGCGAAATGTTTGAAAAAGCCTATGAATTGGAAAGGCAATATAAAAAAGATATTGAATCTAAAGTTAATTTTTATTTAAAACCCATTTTTCCAGAAGTTCGAGTTCTTTCGCATATAGCTTTAAAAACAGATAAATCTTTAACTAGAAGCAAAACATTAGAACCGCCTGTTGCCGGAAACGACATTGGCGTTATAACAAGAGAAGAAACACGCAAACAAACAGCAACAGACGTAACCCCTCAAGCAGAACCGGGCTTAGGGGCAAATAACGGAGAAGCACCAACATATAATACGGGAGAAAACACTACTTCGTCTGCTTCAACAAGCGAAAGTATAATAGATTATGATTATAACGTTATCGAAAGAGAAACTGACGAAGGCACAGGCTCAGTAATTCCAGAAGATTCTTCGCTTTCTATTTCTGTTTACAGAACCAGAAATTACGATGAAGCATATATGACAACAAACAACCTTCTAAACGGAATGACTTGGCAAGCTTTTAAAGAAGCTAACAGAAACCCTGTTTTAATAGCTGTAGAACAACAGCTTATAGACAACATACGAATAGGAACAAAAATTGATAATATATCTGTAGTTGGATTTGAAATACCAATGTTTGCAGATAAACCACAAGAACCTTTAAACATAGGTCAATATATTTTATTTGGAATAGCTGCTGTATTAATACTTATTTTAGCATATGGCTTAATTAAGAAAACACAAGCCGATGAAGTGGGATTAATTACAGAAGAAGAACTTGATGTTGAACAAGTAATAGCTCAAACGCAACTTGATGAAGAAACAGAACAAGAAATGCGTCTTAGAGATATTGATTTTGAAAAAGATTCTGAAGCTAAATTGCAAATTGAAAAATTTATTCAAGAAAGACCGGAATCAGTTGCCCATTTGCTACGCAATTGGCTAAACGACGATTGGGAGTGATAGCGTGGCAGTCACAACGTATAATGAATTAACCGGGCGTGAAAAAGCCGCAATACTTTTAATTGCATTAGGCCCTGAAAAGTCTGCCCTTGTTTTTAAACACCTTAAAGAAGAAGAAATTGAAACACTAACTCTTGAAATTGCAAATATTTCAAGCGTTATGCCAGAAATAAAAGAAAAAGTGCTTGAAGAATTTTACCAAATTTGCATCGCCCAACAATACATTGCAGAAGGCGGCATTGGATATGCTAAACAAATACTTGAAAAAGCACTTGGCGAATCAAGGGCATTCGATGTTATTAGCAAACTTACGGTTTCATTGCAAGTTAGACCGTTTGACTTTATTCGCAAAACAGATGCAACCCAAATTATAAACTTTATTCAAAACGAACATCCACAAACAATTGCGCTCATATTGTCGTATTTAAAACCAAAGCAAGCCGGTGAAGTTTTATCTCAACTTGCACCTGAAAAGCAAGCAGATGTTGCAAGAAGAATTGCTATAATGGATAGAACATCACCCGATGTAATCAAAGAAGTTGAAAGAGCACTTGAAAAGAGGTTATCATCACTAATGATGGACGATTTCACAGTTGTTGGCGGTGTAGATGCTGTTGTTGAAATATTAAATTCTGTTGACAGGTCTACAGAGAAAAACATTATGGAAACTCTTGAAATGGACGATGCCGAACTTGCCGATGAAGTTAAAAAGAAAATGTTTGTATTTGAAGATATTGTTAACCTTGACAATAAAACAATTCAAATTGTTTTACGTCAAGAAATTGAAAATAGGGAAATTGCAATTGCACTTAAAGGTTCAAGCCCAGAGCTTCAAGATTTAATTTTAAGCAATGTTTCTAAACGTCTTGCTGCAATGATTAGGGAAGATATGGATTTTATGGGTCCTGTCCGTCGTTCAGATGTTGAAGAAGCACAACAAAAAATTGTTAACATTATCCGTAAACTTCAAGAATCCGGAGAAATTATCGTTGCAAGAGGTGGCGGAGATGAAATAATCGCTTAGTTTCTTTTTTAAAAAGGGGCGGGTCTTGAATGGAAAATATTAATCCAATTTACGATTGCTATGTGTCTTGCAGTTTTGGAACTGATTTTGAAAACATTAAAGACATTGATAATAGTTGTCTTCAACATATCTTGTTCCAAAAAAATATAAACGATAAAGAAATCGCCCTTGCGCTTAAAGGTGCAAGCAATGAAGTTTGTGAAAGGGTTTTACAAAACGTTTCAAAGCAACGCAAATTGATTATTGAGGAAGAAATGCAGCTTTTTGATTTATTGCCGCCTGAAGAAATAGAAATTCAAAAGGCCCAGCAAAAAGTTGTTGAAGTAATTGAGAAAATGCAGAATCAAGGCCAAATTATAGTTTCTATGCGTTCTGTTAGTTCTATATTCAAAGAATTCAAAGAGGAGTTGAAGTAATTGCCTAAAATTTTAAGGTCTAATGCAATTAAAATAGATGCCGATGATGTTTTTCGCATTGAAGTTTTGCCGCCCCTTAATATTATTGGCATTGGCAACGACTTTGAAGAATGCAACGTTGAAATTGAAGAAGAATTTATAGAACAAGAATCGGCACAAGAACTTAGAGAAAAAATAATTAGCGAAGCTAACGAACAAGCACAAAAAATTGTTTCTAATGCTGAGGCTTTAGCAGAAGAAATTATTGAGAAAGCCAAAAGTGATGCCGCTTTAATTGCGCAAGAAGCAGAAATTAAAGCCGAAAGAGAAGGCTTTGATAGCGGCTTTGAACAAGGCTTGGCAGAAGCGGAGGGCATCAAGGAAGAAGCCCAAACCGTTTTGGAACAAGCATATATGGAGCGAACTGAAATTATAGAAAGTATTGAACAAGATATTGTTGAACTTATTTGCAATATCTTAGAAAAATTGTTGCCAAATATTGCAAAGTTTAATCACAAAGTAATATTGGGTTTAATTAAACAAGGAATTGAGGGAACAACAATTACAGGCAAAGTTGTTGTTCATGTTTCAAAAAGCGATTATGAAACAGTTGTTCAAAACAAAGAGGAAATTTTAGCTTTATTGGCAACTTCAGCAAACCTTGATATAGTTATGAATTTGTCGCTTGATAAATCAGACTGCATTATTGAAACGCCTTTTGGCGATATTGATTGCAGCTTGGGAGAACAATTTAATTCTTTAAAAGAAAACTTATGCTATATTTTGGAGAGCGGCGGGTAGGTGATTTTACTTGAAAAGTATTGACTTAACAAAGTATAATATAGTTATGGATAAAGTCTATATTAAAAAGCTAGGGAGAGTTTCTCAAGTTGTTGGTTTAACAATTGAATCTATAGGTCCTGATGTTAGCGTTTCCGACCTTTGTATAATTAAAGCTTCAAAGCACAGCACACCTATTTATGCAGAAGTTGTAGGTTTTAGAAATAATAACATTTTGCTAATGCCTATAGGAGAAATGCACGGCATAGGACCGGGAAGTATTGTTGAAGCCGCTAATAAGCCTTTAACCGTTAAAGTTTCACATAATCTTTTAGGAAGGGTTATTGATGGACTAGGCGAACCTATGGATGGATTAGGTTCAATTGTTTCGAATGAAGTATATAATTTAAAAAACACTCCACCCGACCCTTTAAGCAGAACAAGAATTAAAGAACCTTTGCAACTTGGTGTTAAAGCTATTGATGGCTTAATAACTTTAGGCAAAGGTCAAAGAATTGGCATTTTTGCCGGAAGCGGCGTTGGAAAAAGTACGTTAATGGGTATGATTGCCAGAAATACAAATGCCCAAGTAAATGTTATTGCCCTTGTTGGAGAACGCGGCAGGGAAGTTAAGGAATTTATTGAAAAGGATTTGGGAGAAGAAGGACTTAAACGCTCTGTTATTGTTGTTGCAACGTCCGACAAGCCTGCACTTGTTAGGTTAAAAGCAGCAGAAGTTGCAACAAGCATTGCCGAATATTTTAGAGATTGCGGAAAAGATGTAATTCTATTAATGGATTCATTAACACGCTATGCTATGGCGCAAAGAGAAGTTGGATTAGCCGCCGGTGAGCCTCCTGTTTCAAGAGGCTACACTCCCTCTGTTTTTTCTTTAATACCTCGGCTTTTAGAACGTGCAGGCTGCTCAAGCAAAGGCACAATTACAGGCATATACACCGTTTTGGTTGACGGCGACGATTTAACAGAACCCGTTACAGACACCGCAAGAGGGGTTTTAGATGGACACATTGTTTTATCAAGAAAAATTGCTTCAAGAAACCACTACCCCTCGATTGATGTTTTAAGCAGCGTGTCACGTTTAATGAATGACATTGCAGACAAAAACCATAAGCAATGCGCAAACAAAATTAAGAAATTAATGGCAGTTTATGCAGATGCCGAAGATTTAATTAATATTGGTGCGTACGTTAAAGGAAGCAATCAAGAAATTGATGAAGCTATTGAAAGACATAACGCCATAAATAACTTTTTGCAGCAAACAGTTGACGAAAAAATTTCTTTTTCGCAAACTATTGCGGCTATGAGTAAAGTGGTGGGCTAGGTGATTAAATGGCAAAGTTTGTTTTCCCTCTAAATAGCATACTAAACATAAAAGAAAAATTGGAAGACCAAAAAAGGCTGGAATTTGGGCGTGCAGTTAGCAGGTTTGAACAAGAAAAGCAGAAAAAAATTCTTTTAATTAAAGAAAAGGAATACTACATTAGCTTTTTTAGAAGCAGTATTGAAAAAGGAATTAATCCTAATGAATTGCTAAACTGCAATGATTATATAGAAATTATTAAACAAAAAATTGTTATGCAGCAAAAAGCTATTGAAAAAGCAGAACAATATGTCAACGAGACAAGGCAAGAACTTGTAGAAGCTTCTAAACAAAAGAAAATGTATGCAATACTAAAGGAAAATAAACTTGGCGAATTTTTAAAAGAAGAAAAAATTACAGAACAAAAACTTGTTGACGAAATTGTAAGCTATAAATTCAACAACCGCAGCGTTTAAAACGCTCTAACTCTAATTGGAGGCTATAGTATATATGGCTGCTGTTAAAGAACCTAAACAAAAAGAAGTTAATGAAAAAGAAGCGCAAAACACAACAACACAAGACGAGCCTGCAAAGCTAACCAGCAAAGAAAAGAAAGAGCTTAAAAAGCAAGAAAAGTTACGCAAAAAAGAAGAAAAACAGAAAAACAAAAAGAAAAAAGGTGTACTTTCAAAAATAATTCCAATTTTTCTATTTCTTGCTGTTATTTCCGGCGCTGTTGCTGTTTTATGGTTTGATGTATTTAGCATAAGAAGCAAATACTTAGATACTACATTAACAAAAGTTCCAATCGTTAAAGATGTTTTGCCGATTTCTAAAGAAAAAACGCCTCAAGTTACAAATGAACAGCTTACAGCTCAAATTAACGAGTTGCAAGCTAAATTGGATAGAAGCGAAGCAGATTTAAAAGCTGCCCAAAGCAGAAATAATGAATATATTGCCGAAATTGATAGGCTTAAAGTATTTAGTGACCAACAATTGGAATTTAAAAAAGAAAAAGAAGAATTTGAAAGACTGGTTGCGCTTAAAGACCCAACCGCATATTCAAAATTCTATGAAACAATTTATCCAGAAAATGCACAGGAACTATATAAAGAAGCAGTTTCAACAGCTGCAAGAACAAAAGAGTTTAAAGATTATATAGCAACATATCAAGCTATGGATGAAGCCCCAGCGGCAAAGTTGCTTGAACAGCTTATTCTGGAAGATTCAAACTTGGTTGTTCTAATTTTAAAAAATATAGATAAAAAAAAGACAGCGGCAATTTTGTCTGAAATGACACCCGAAAACGCTGCAACTCTTACAAAAGCGCTGTACCCTCAAACAGCAAATCAAACGCCTTAGTTTTGAATAAGGTTTAGAACAACAAATGCTAGCACCATTTAAAGAAGGGAGGGAATGTTTTGATTTTCAATTTGGCTAAAACAAAAGTAAGCGAACTATTAAACTCTGCAAAACCTAAAAGTTCAAACGCTAGTGGCTTAAACTTTGAAAACTACATTGCAAAAGCAGAAACCAAAACAAAGCCGGAATCTAAAGCTGAAGCTAAACCCGAATTAAAAACTAAATCGGAATCAAAGCCTAAAGCTAAAGCTTTAAAACCCGCAAAAAGATACGAATCTAACGAAAAACTAAGCGCTTCTTCCGAAAGCCAAACTAAAGCTTCACAAGATGTTGAAACCAAAAACAGCACAAGCAATGAAAAAAGTGAAAAAATTAACAACACTAAAGCTAAAACAGAAGTTAAGCAAACAGCGCAAAAAGCCGAAAATAATAATGAGGAAAAAATTGTTGAGAATCTTGCCGAAATTCTTTCAATTTCAAAGGAAGAAGTTTTAAGTATTTTACAACAACTAAACCTTCAAGCTTCAGACCTTTTAGATAAAGGCAACATTAGCCAGTTTATTCAAGCTTTACTTAATATTGAAGATTCTTCAGAACTTTTAAGCATTCCTAATATTAAAGAAATGTTTAATGCAATTTATACTGCTGCAGAACAAGCTTCAAAAGAAACTGCAAAGCCTGAACACGTTATTGAAAATACCAAAGTGTTTGACACTGCAGAGGCTAAACTGTTGCTTGAAACTAAAGCGGAAAATATACCGCTTGACAACAAGCAAGCTACATTAGATAAACAATTTTCTGAAGAAATAACCGAAACATTTGCTGCCAATAATTCAAGTACTACATTTGAAGTTAGTGAAGGCTATGAAGAAGTTCAAGAAAAAGATGTTGCCCCTGTTGTTGTACAAAAAGAAGCTTTAAAAGCAGAAACAAAAGATGAAGGCACAGAAAAACATTTGTCGAGTGTGGCTTCTGAAAATTTAGATGAGGTAGCTGCTTTGGAAGAAGAATTTATAAGTACAACAGAAACCGTTTCATATGAAGATAAGCAAAAAAGCGGCAAAAACGGTTTTGAAGCTTATTCAAGTGACAAGCAAAGCGATGTTTTTATTGAAAACAACAACTTTGACTTTAGCACAAACAATCAATCAAACTTTGCGCAAGCTAGTATTGTTGAAGCAAGGCAAATGGCTTCATTAGAAAATTCAAGGAATTTAGGAAGTGCAAGTAATGTTGATGCAAACGACATTACGAAGCAAATTAATGCAATGCTTGACAAAATGAAAGTTGATGTTAGAGGGAATTTAACGGAAATTAAAATTACCCTAAAACCCGAACACTTAGGTGACGTTTCGTTAAAGCTTGCAACCCAAAATGGTATTGTTACAGCACAGTTTCTAGCAGAAAATGAGCGTGTTAAAGAAATTATAGAATCAAATTTCAATCAATTAAAAGACACGCTTCAAAAACAAGGTATTGAAGTTTCTGGGCTTTCCGTTTCTGTCGGTTCAGAAAGCCAACAACAGCGAATGGGGCAGTTTATGCAAGAAAGAAATCGCTATTTAACAAAAATTAAACAAATTAATAGTTCGGTTTTGGATGGAGCTTCTGAAGTTGAAATTGAAGAAGCGCAAATAAACAACGCATCCGAACATAACGGAGCTTTAAATTATTTTGCTTAGGGGGTATAATTAATGGCTAACGAAGTTAGTAATGACCTTTCCAAAATTACGAATTGGTTCGATTATGAGGCAAACCAAAAAGCTAAAACTACTGCTGCCGAAAATCCATATTCGCAGAAACCACGCGACTACAAAGCCGTACTTGATAAAGACGACTTTATGAAACTTTTGGTTACGCAGTTGCAGTATCAAGACCCGTTAAGCCCTGTTGAAGATAAAGAATTTATTGCCCAAATGGCTCAGTTTTCGGCATTAGAGCAAATGCAAAATTTGAATAAATCTAACTCAAAAACACATGCATACTCTATGATTGGAAAAACTATTGAAGGAACTATTTTAAACGAGATAACTGATATTAGAGAAGAAGTTGTTGGGCAAGTTTCTGCTGTAACTATGAAAAACGGCGAGCCATATTTAGTTGTTGGTAACAAAGAAGTTAAGCTTGATGCCGTAGAAAACGTATATGGTGACTACAACTCATTCTTGCTTTCAAACTTAAATAACAATTTAATAACTTCTCAAAACGTTGGATTAATGGGAAAAACTATTCAAGCTATAACACTTGATTCAAAAGGTAATCCAGCAGGGTTTGTTGAAGGCGTTGTTGATTACGTTAAATTTGATAGCTTGGGAAGGGCAATTTTAGTAGTAGGCGAAAAAGAGGTTCTTGCTCAAGAAATACTTTCTGTTTCGACAGGCCCTATGCTAATTGGTGAAAAAGTTACTTATTACGGAAAAGGTGAAGACGGACAGCTTGAAAAGAAACAAGGTTCTGTTTCAGACGTTAAAATTGTTGCAGACAAAGCATTTTTAGTTATGAAAAATGAAAACGGAAAGACAGAAGAAGTTTTAATAAACAAAATCAACTATGCAACAGAAAGTATTAGGCTTATTGGTAAATTTGTTAAACATGAAGGTGCAAGCGGAGTTGTTGATTCTGTCTTAATTAAAAACGGCATGGCTCATCTTGTTGTTGGAAACAATGAAATATCATATGTCGACTATAAGGGGATTAAAAAAGAAGAGGAAAAAGACGAAAAAGCAAGCACTGATAAAGATGATAAAACTGATAAAGCAGAAAGCACCGAAAAAGAATAATAAAATAGGAAGGAGCTTGTTATGCAAGTTTTTCATAATGGCGTTAATCAAATTAAACAGGCAATTGATGTTAAAGATAATGTTAAAAGTAAAGCTTGCGGCAGCTCAAATAGCAGCGAACCGCAGGGAAGCGGAATTGATTTTCAAAGTGTTTTAAAAAATAAATTCCATGAGACAAATCCGCTTATGTTTTCAAAGCACGCAAACCAAAGGCTGAACACAAGAAATATACAGCTTTCACCCGAACAACTAAGCAGAGTTCAAAATGGAATTAGCCAAGCAGAACAAAAAGGAATTAACGACTCGTTAGTTGTTGTAGATAATATTAGGCTTGTTGTTAACATTAAAAACAAAGTTGTTATAACTGCAATGAGCACAGAAAGCGAAAATGTTTTTACAAACATAGATGGTGCTGTAATTGTATGAAAGCCGAATACTTTATTTGTAAAGCTTAACTGAGTTAAAAAGAAATATATGCAGTGCTGTAATTGCGTAAAAGCCGGACCCTTTAAGGGGGGCTTGTTTGCAAAGTTCAATTAAAATTAAGGCGTGTTTAACACGATATGCAAAATATAAAACCCAATTCAGCACAGTTTAAAACCAAAAAATCAGGGGGTTATTATTATGATGCGTTCTATGTTTTCCGGGGTTTCCGGTATTAGAGTTCACCAAACAAAAATGGACGTTATTGCGAACAATATTTCAAACGTTAACACAGTTGGTTACAAAGCCAGCCGGGTTACTTTTAGCGAAGTTTTCAGCCAAACTTTAAGCGGCGCAAGCTCTGCAAACCCTTTAACAGGACGGGGCGGCGTTAACCCTATGCAAATTGGCTTGGGTGCGGGTGTTGCTTCCATAGATAAAATTATGACAACAGGTTCTGCTCAAAGAACCGATAGAACATTGGATTTAATGATTCAAGGCGAGGGTTTCTTTATAGTTGGTGACGGCTCCGGAACATATTTCACAAGAGCCGGCGCATTGGATATAGATGAAAACGGCAATATCGTTAACGTTGGCGGTCTTAAACTTATGGGTTGGGACGCTATCGAAGATACAGAAAAACCGGGGCAGTTTAAAGTTGATAAAAGTATGGTTAAGCCTTTAATAATTACTCCTCAAAAGGAATATATAAGCCCTAAGGCAACTAGCGTAATTGGCTTTAAAGGAAACTTAAATGCAAGAACAGATAAAACAAAAGATTGTATGATGACTTTCTATGACTCTGTAGGAACAAAATACGTTATGGATATTACGTTTACCCATAACCCTGATGCAACAGACTTAAAAGGCAAAGATGCTGTTTCAGCATGGGAGATTACAATTCCCCCTGTTATATATCCTGAAGGCGATAGAGATAACCCAATTAAATTAAATGCTGATTTTACAGGGCTTAGAATCGAATTCGATTCAAAAGGAAAAATCGTTTTCCCGGTTGCAAATGATAAGGGTGAATTCGACGGAATAGATTTAACATTTGTAAATCCTATTGACGGCTTAGTTCCCGGGGCAACAATAGGGCTTTTAAATCCAACAGATAATACAAAAAATGACGGTATTATTAAACTTAGATTCGACGGAATAACTCAATTAAACGGAACTGCAGCAAGTGCAAAAGCTGAAGATAAAGACGGATGTGCTCCCGGAAAGCTTCAAGGTATGGTTGTTTCAACAGACGGAAAAATAACAGGGCGATATTCAAACGGTCAAATGAAGTTATTAGGGCAAGTGCCTGTTGCAAGATTTTCAAATCCTGGTGGGCTTGAAAAAATAGGCGACAACCTATTCGCCCAAACAGCAAACTCAGGCGACTTTGACGGCATAGGTGAAGAAATTGCAGTTGGAGGCGGAAAAATTTTAGGCGGCGTTTTAGAAATGGCAAACGTTGACCTTTCAAGCGAATTTACCGAAATGATAACAACGCAAAGGGGCTTCCAAGCCAACTCACGTATTATTACAACGTCTGATGAAATGCTTCAGGAGCTTGTTAACTTAAAACGTTAAAAGTTTTTTATAGACAGTTTGGCATATTTTGTGCTAAACTGTCTAATATAATAAAATTTCGCCAGAAGTTTTTATATGATTGCAATTACTAGGTTAAATATTAAGGAATTGTCAATTAATTGCAACCTAATAGAATGCATTAAAAGCATTGAAGCAAACACCCTAATATAATTAAATTTTGCCGGAGGTTTTTATGTGATTGCAATTACTAAGTTAAATGATAAAGAATTGGTAATTAATTGCAACCTAATAGAATGCATTGAAGCCACACCAGACACAACAATTACTATGACAACCGGAAGGAAAATAATTGCAAAAGAATCTGTTGACGATATAGTTAATAAAATTATAGAATTTAAAAGAAAAATTCATAAATAAAACATGTAAAGGGGAAATTGTTTTGGATAAAGGCTCAGTTATAGGGTTCGCTTCCGGTGTGTTCTTCATACTTGCTTCCATACTTCTCGCTGTTGCTCCAAACTATGCTATTGCGGGTCCTGCATTCATTAATTATCCTTCTATTATGATTGTTCTTGGAGGAACGCTTGCTTCAACTTTGATTTCAACGCCATTAGACGGCGTTATTACGGCTATGAAAGCTATTAGCAAAGTTTTCAAGCCCCCAAAAGTTGACCCAACAGACGCTATTGAAAGAATTATTAAGCTTGCAAACCTTGCAAGAAAAGAAGGAATTTTGGCTTTAGAAGAAGCAGCTAAAACTATGGAAGATGCTTTTTTGCAAAAAGGCATAATGCTAATCGTTGACGGAACCGACCCAGAACTTGTTAGAAACATTTTAGAAACAGAGCTTGCATATATAGAAGGCCGTCATGGAAAAGTGCGTGGCGTTTGGGAATTTATTGCAACAATTGGCCCTGCTTTTGGTATGATAGGAACGCTAATTGGGCTTATAGTTATGCTTCAAAATATGAGCGACCCTTCAACATTGGGCCCTTCTATGGCGGTTGCTTTAATTACAACATTTTATGGCTCTTTAATTGCAAACTTTATAGCTAACCCTGTTGCAAATAAAATGAAGCTTTTTAGTAATGATGAAATGCTTATGAAAGAAGTTTTAATTGAAGGTATGCTATCAATTCAAGCGGGCGAAAACCCACGTATTATTGAAGAAAAATTAAAAGCTTTCCTTTCTCCTGCCATGAGAGGCTCGAATAAGGAAGAAGATAAATAATTAGGTTGGTGATTTTATGGCAAGAGCTAAGAAGGAAGAAGCCCCAAAGGCAGGCTGCCCCGAATGGCTTGCAACATATGGAGATTTAATAACCCTTTTAATGTGCTTTTTCGTTCTTCTATTTGCAATGTCTACTATTGATGCTAAAAAATTTCAAGCAATGGTTTCGGGTCTTTCGGGAAACCCGGCCCCCGTTATAGTTGGCGGCGGAAGCGGTATTGACGAAATGTTTGGAAGTGGTATAATGGAAATGCCTGCTGTTAATTTGGATTTGCCAATTGAAATTGCTGCAAAAACAGCAGAAGAAGCACAAAAAGAGCTTCAACAAATGGCTTCAGACTTTAAAACATATCTTGCCGAAAATCAGCTTCAAGAAAAAATTGAAGTTAAAATTGCAGAAGATTCTGTTACATTAGTCTTTAAAGAAGGCATACTTTTCGATTTAGGAAGAGCAGTTTTAAAAGAAGAAGCTATGGCAGCACTAGATGTTGTTGCAAATGAAATACACAAATACCCCGAAAACGATATAGAAATATCAGGACATACAGACAATCTCCCAATAAACACAGTGCAATATCCAAGCAATTGGCAATTGTCATATGCCCGTGCATTTTCTGTTGCTGAATATTTCATTGACCAAAAAGGTGTTGTGCCTGTTAGAATTATAGCTGTTGGCAGAGGAGAATATTTGCCTATAGCAACAAATAATACACCTGAAGGACGAGCGCAAAATAGGAGAGTTGAAATAAAATTTAAGAGTAAATATTACTCTGATAGTGCAAAATAAGAAAAATTAGCTCTGCGCTTTTATTAGAGGGGAGAAATTATTTTGGAAAAAAATAAGGTAATGATGATAGTAATAATAGTGTTGTTAGTAGTTCTTCTTGCAACTATTATAGGCGTTTCGGTGTTTGCTTTAAAAGTTATTGGCAGTGGCGGATTAGGGGGCGGTCAAACAACAGTTCAATATGCCTCTAACCAACTTTCTCCCGAGCAAATAGAAATAATTTCATTTGAAAGAACAGTTAGCACAAACCTTGCAAAAGGCGGAGACGGCGCTTCCCATGTTATTAAGTTTGGAATAGAAATTGGCGTTGACAACACTGATAAAAAAGAAAGCCCAAAATTCGTTGAATTAGTTAAAGCAAAAGAAGTAATTATTAGAGATGCCGCAATTAGTATTGCAAGAAGCAAAACTTTCGAGCAACTAAACAGACCAGACGGAAAAGAAATTTTAAAAGAAGAAATACTTCAAGAATTGCAAAATATTTTTAAAGACCAGTTACTTACAAATGTTTATATTAGCGAATTTATTGTGCAATAACTTTGCAAAATGAAGGTGGTGGGCAAGTTTGGGCGACGTATTATCGCAAAGCGAAATTGATGCTCTGTTAAGTAATTTAATGGGCGGAGACGGAGAAGCAGCAACCAATATAGCTGCTGCCACTTCGGAAACAAAACGCAGTAATGTTAAAGACTATAATTTTGCAAAGCCGTCAAAGTTTAATAAAGAACAGCTAAGAACTCTTGAAATTATTTTTGACAATTTTGCAAGGCTTGTTGCATCTTTTCTAACAGGCTATTTAAGAACAAATTGCACATTGGAAGTTGCAAGCGCAGAACAAATTTCATACAAAGAATTTAACAATTCCCTTGTTAATCCTGTTATTTTAGGTGTTTTAGATTTTAAGCCTTTAAAAGGTTCTGTTATCTTAGAAATGTCTAGCAATATAGGATATTCAATTATAGATAGAATTTTAGGCGGGCCGGGGCTTAGTATGAAAAAAATTAGAGACTTTTCAGAAATTGAAAAAATTCTTTTAGATAGAATTATTACTCAAATGCTTCAGCATTTAATAGAACCTTGGGAAAATGTAATTGTTTTAGAACCAAGCCTTGAAAAAATTGAAACAAATTCACAGTTTGCCCAAATTATTTCGCCAAATGAAATGATTGTTCTTGTAACTTTAAGCATTAAAATTGGTATTTCTGAAGGATTTTTAAATTTCTGTATGCCTCATTTTGTGCTTGAACCAATTATGGAAAGATTAAATACCAAATTTTGGTTTACCCAAGCTGAAAAAGATAACAAAGAAGAGTACAGGCAAAACCTTGAATACCAGCTTGAAAGAGCTAGAATACCAATTTCTGCAATTGTTGGAAAAACCAAAATTACTGTTAATGAATTTGTTGAACTTAGGGTTGGAGATGTTATACCGCTTGATTCATACGTTACAACAGACCTTGACATTATGGTTGGAAATTTATTAAAATTTCGTGCTAAACCCGGCATTATGCGTGGTAAGGCTGCAATACAAATAACTTCGCTTGTAGGGAAGGAGGAATAGCTGCATGGGAGATATGCTTTCTCAAGATGAAATTAACGCTTTGCTAGGTGGTTCTTTTGCTTCCGAACTTCAAGACGATGATGCTTCGGGGGGAGCTGACGAAACTAATTCACTAACAGATGAACAAAACGACATACTGGGGGAAATTGGCAACATAAGCATGGGAACTTCTGCAACTACTCTTTTTGCGTTGTTGGGTCAAAAAGTTTCTATAACAATTCCAAAAGTTAGTGTTATAACATGGCGTCAGCTTGCCGATAGCTACGATAGACCTTGCGTTGGTATTAAAGTTAACTATAAAGAAGGCATTGAAGGAACAAATATTTTAATATTAAAGCAACACGACGTTAAAATTATTTCAAACTTAATGATGGGCGGCGACGGAACTAACATTTCAGAAAACGAACCGCTTACAGATATTGATTTAAGCGCAATTGCAGAAGCTATGAATCAAATGGTTGGCTCTTCTTCAACATCTATTGCATCAATGATTAACAAAAAAATAGATATTGAAACCCCCCAAGCATTTGAGCTTGATTTCAGCGGCTCTGATTTTTTCGATATAACAGGTTTTAACCCAGCTGAAGATTTGGTTTGCACCGGTTTCAGAATGGAAATTGGAACTTTAATAGACAGTGAAATTATGCAAATTTTGCCTAAAAAATTTGCAATTGAAATGGTTGATACAATAAAAACTAACTTGTATTCACCACCAGAGAAAAAAGCGCTTCCAAAAACACCGGAAGAAATGCCTTCTCAGCAGCAAGCGCCACCTCAACAAATGGCGCAAGAACCACCTGCATATATGCCGCCACAAGTTCAGGCACAATATACTATGCCAGATTATTCGCAGCAACAGCAATATATGCCACCACAAATGCCATACCCAGCACCAGATTATTCGCAACAACAGCAATATATGCCGCCGCAACAGCAGCAAATGCCATATTATCCATATCCGCCGCAAATGCCGCCGTATCCGCAGCAACAGCAACAACCTTATGAACCACCGCAAAATGTTAAACCGGTTCAATTTCAAAATTTTGATGTTTCATCTGTTATGCAACAAAAAGAAAACATTGGCATAATAATGGATGTTCCGCTTGAAGTTTCAGTAGAGCTTGGAAGAACCCATAAAAAGATTAAAGAAATATTAGAATTTTCACCCGGAACAATTATTGAGCTGGACAAATTAGCAGGAGAACCTATAGATATTTTAATAAACGGCAAGTTTGTTGCCAAAGGCGAAGTTGTTGTAATTGATGAAAACTTTGGCATAAGAATTACTGATATAATAAGTGTGGAAGACCGAATTTAATTATTACCCAAGGAGTGAACTAATATGTCGGATAAAACTATTTTGTTAGTTGACGATGCTGCTTTTATGCGCATGATGCTTAAAGATATTCTTACAAAGAACGGCTATAATGTTGTTGGAGAAGCCGAAAACGGTGTTAAAGCCATAGAAAAATATGCCGAACTTAAGCCAAAGCTTGTTATATTAGACATAACAATGCCTGAAATGGACGGTATACAAGCCGCAAGAGGTATTAAAAAAGCAGACCCTAAAGCTATGATTATTATGTGTTCTGCAATGGGTCAACAAGCAATGGTTATTGAATCCATTCAAGCAGGAGCAAGAGATTTTATAGTTAAACCGTTTCAGCCGGATAGAGTTTTAGAAGCAGTTCAAAAAGTTATTGGTTAACTTTATGCTTATGATTTTTTTTCTCCTTGCAGAAACAACTACCACACAACCCAATAGTTTGACTGGCAATTTTCAACTTGTTAGTCAAATTGTTTGTGTGATTTTTGTTTTAATTTCAGCCTATTTTTTAACAAAGTTAATAGCAAACGGAAAGCTTGTTAAAAAAGGTAATAGCAATATTTCAATTGTTGAAAGTATAGGCGTTGGCTACCAAAGTAGCATTTTACTTTTAAAAGTTGGAAAGAAGTATATTTTAGTCGGTGTTTCAAAAGACAAAATTACATTTCTAACAGAAATAAACAATGAGGAAATTGTGATTGACGAGCAAGGTAAACCAAACGTTTCATTTGAAAAGTATTTCAATCAGCTTTTTCCTAAAAAGAACTAATTCGCTAATGACGATGCTGCAGGGACGGTGCCACATGAAAAAAATATTGCTTATTAGTATGCCTCTAGCTTTGCTTTTTAGTGTAACTGCATTTGCACAAACGCCTATGACGCTTGGGCTTGATATTGGCGTAACGGATAATCCGCAATCTGTTGTTAGTACATTACAAATTATTTTGCTCCTAGCGTCTATTGCGTTTATTCCCACGCTTTTGTTAATGATGACATGCTTTACAAGAACAATTATTGTTTTGCACTTTTTGCGTTCGGCATTAGGAACGCAGCAAATGCCCCCAAACCAAATATTAATTGGGCTTGCTTTAATTTTAACTTTTTTTGTTATGGGAAAACCTATTGGAACAATTAACGAAACAGCTTTAATACCATATGCAAGTGGCGCAATAGGGCAAGAAGAAGCAATTAAAAATGCTATGGAACCTTTGCGTGAGTTTATGTTTGTTCAGGTTGAAGATAAAGATATGGCGCTTTTTGCAGAGCTTGCAGGAGAAACGTATGCTTCAATAGAAGAAATACCAAACAGAGTTTTAATTCCAGCATTTGTTTTGGGAGAATTAACAAAAGGCTTTTCGCTTGGGTTTTATATATATTTGCCATTTATAGTTATAGATATGGTTGTTGCTTCTGTTTTAATGGCTATGGGTATGATGATGTTGCCTCCGGCTATGATTTCGTTGCCATTTAAAATAATGCTCTTTACATTAATTGGTGGCTGGAATTTTGTAATTGAAAGTTTAATTAAAACATATTTTAGATAAACACCCCAAACTTTTAAAATCCGAAAGCCAAAACTTAAGGAGGAATAGCATTGACGCAAGACATAATTATAACGTTAATTCAAGATGCTATATATACGGTAATTTTAGTTTCGGCACCTCCACTTTTAATGGGGCTAGTAGTTGGCGTTGTAGTTAGTATATTTCAAACGGTAACGTCTATTCAGGAACCAACACTAGCGTTTGTTCCTAAAATTTTGGCAGTTTTAGCTTCTCTTATTCTTTTTGGAACATTTATGCTAACAACGCTGAAAGAATATACAATTAACTTATTTCAAAATTTTCCGTATTTAATAACACCAAGATAGCCCATATAAAATAAGCGCCCATAAAAATACGCAAGTCGGGAAGATTTAAAATGGATTTAGTCGGAAATGAAATGCTTGCTCAGGTTTATTCTAATTTAGACATATTTCTTGTTATTATTGCCAGATTTTTAGGAATTTTTGTAATAATTCCCATTATTTCAGGTGTAAATATACCAACCATTTCAAAAATAGGGCTTTCGCTTTCGCTCTCGTATATAGTGTTGTTTTCAGGCAGAATAAACGAAATTTACTACATAGATAGCATTGCCGGTTATGTAGTTTTAATTGCTAAAGAATTTTTGGTTGGGTTTACAATAGGTTATGCTATTTATCTAACTATTTCTCTTATGTATTTTGCCGGTCAACTTGTTGATTATCAAATAGGCTTTTCAATGGTTAGCGTTTTAGACCCAACAACACAAATTCAAGTTCCAATAGTTGGTAACTTGTTTTACTTGATAATGGGCATGTTTTTAATTCAAACAGGCGGGCTTCATTCTTTCATCTCCGCAGCTTTCTATAGTTATGATGTTTTACCTATAGGCGCAGGAAGCCTAATTCAAAATAATGAAATTATTAGCTTTATGCTGCAATTAATAACAAATTACTTTATTATTGCAATGCAAGTTTCGTTACCTATTGTTGGTTCGATATTAATTATAGATATTGCGTTGGGGCTTTTGGTTAAAGCTGTTCCTCAAATGAATATTTTTGTTGTTGGTATGCCTCTTAAACTTTTTATAGGGCTAATAATTTTATATTTAATAATGCCAATATTTTCATATGTATACGACATACTTTTTGATGAAGCTTATAATTCAATTTTGCATGTAATTAAAAGTATTGGGAGCCTAAACTGATGATATATAGTAGAGATGAGTTATTACCTATTAACTTAAGCTTTTTTGATGAAGGCGAAAAAACAGAACAGCCAACCGCAAGAAAGCGTGAAAAGGCACGTAAAAAAGGACAAGTTGCTAAAAGCCCAGAGGTTAACACTGCCCTTTTGTTTTTGGCGGCCTTTTTTGGTTTAAGGATTTTTTCAGAAAATATGTATGTAAGTATTGCCAATATATTTTCAGGCAATTTTCAGCTTATAGCAGACATAGATAACATAATGGAAGTAGACTATATTGCAAAATATATAGCATTTTTATTTACCCAAATAATTTTAATTTGTTTGCCTATTTTTGCGCTATCTATGGGCGTTGGCATTATATCAAACTTATTTCAAGTTGGTTGGCACCCAACAATTGAACCTCTTATGCCCAAGTTTAGCAAATTAAGCCCAATTTCAGGCTTTAAGCGCTTGTTTTCTATGCGTGTACTTGTTGAACTTTTAAAATCTTTGGCAAAGTTTGGCATAATTGGCTATGTAATTTACGCAACTATGGTAAACGAAATAAACTACATACCACAGCTTGCTAGCATGGGGCTTATGCAAGCAATAATATATTTAGGAAATGTTGCAGCAAGGTTAGGGCTTAATATTGGGCTTTTATTTTTATTTGTTGCGTTAGCCGACGTTTTTTATACAAGATATAAACACACAAAAGACTTAAAAATGTCTAAGCAAGAAGTTAAAGATGAATATAAATCTATTGAAGGAAACCCACAAATTAAAGGCAAAATAAGGCAAAAAATGCGTGAAGTTTCTATGCGCCGAATGATGCAAAGTGTTCCTTCTGCAGATGTTGTTGTAACAAACCCAACGCATTATGCAGTTGCTTTAAAATACGATAAAAATGTTTCAGATGCCCCATATGTTGTTGCAAAAGGCGTTGACTTTTTAGCACAAAAAATTAAAAACGCTGCTTTGCAAAACGGTGTTGAAATTGTTGAAAATGTACAGCTTGCAAGAACTTTATATGCAACTGTTGATGTTGGGAAGACAATACCCGAAGAATTATACCAAACCGTAGCTGAAATTTTAGCATTCGTTTATAAATTAAAAAATTATGAAGGGGTGAGTTAAAACTTGCCGTTTAGCAAAAATGTTGATGATATAATTGCAAGCATATATAATAATTTTTCTCGCTTTAATTTTGAAACAGAAGTTGTTGAACTAGATAACTTGGAAAACCGAATACTTGCAGAAGATATTTATGCAAAGCAAGACTTTCCAAGCTTTAGCCGTTCTGCAGTTGAAGGGTATGCCGTTTTAGCATCTGATGTTTTAAAAGCAAGAAGAACAAATCCAGCAAGACTTAAGTTGATTGGCGAATCTTCTGCCGCTTCAATAACCGAGCTTGTTGTTGAAAGCAAGCAAACAGCTTATGTTCCAATTAATGGAATTGTTCCTAAAGGGGCAGATGCCGTTATAGCATTCGAGCCTTGCGAAATTTTGGGCGATGAAGTTTTAATTCAAGAAAGTATAGCTCAACGCTCAAACATAGTTCCTAAAGGGCATGATGCCAAAAAAAGCAAAATTTTAATTCGAAAATTAAAGCAGCTTACAACAAAAGATATATGTATTTTAGCAGCATTGGGAATTACAGAAGCTGTTGTTTTTAAAAAGCTTAAATGTGGAGTTATTGTAACAGGCAACGAATTAGCCGAAGCTACAGAGCAAATAGATGGCAACAGCCCAAAAGTTAGAGATGTTAGCAGTTATGCTATTCGCTCTTTAATAACTAATTGGGGCGGCGAAGTTGTTTTATATGGAATTGTTGAAGATGAAAAGCTTTGCCTTATTAACAACATTAAAAAAGCTTTTAAACAATGTGATATGGTAATTGTTAGCGGCGGAGTTTCTGCTTGCAAAGAAAGCAACACCCTTAACGCAATTGATTCTATAGGAAATATTCGCTATATTGCAAGGCGCATTGCTGCTAGACCGGGAAAGCAAACAACTATTGCAATGTTAAACGCAAAACCAATTATTGCAACCGCAAACCATGATGTTTCAGTATTTTTTGTTATGACTACTATTGTTAAGCATATTTTTTATGCAATAAACGGTTTAAACGAAAATTGTAAACCTTATCCTTGTTTCTGCCCTTATCCTTGTATTGAAGCAATTCTTTCAGATGATATATATTCAACTCCCGACAAAGACGAATTTTTTGCCGTAAGCATCGATAAAAATGCAGACGGACAGTTAACAGCAACTCCGCAACCTATGAAATCGTCCTCTATCGTTTTAATTGCAAATGCCGATGGATATGTTAGCGCAAACAAAGGCTGCAACAAAATTCACAAGGGAGATGTAGTTAGAGTACAAATATTCTAACTATTTTATGCTTTAAAAACAGTTGAAATGCCCTCCGAAATTTGTTATTCTTATACTTGTAAAGAAAAAATAAATAAGGAGGTTTAGAAATAATTATGGAAAATTTTTTCAAGCTAAAGCAAAACAAAACAACAGTTTCCACTGAAATTTTTGCAGGATTAACAACATTTATGACTATGGCATATATACTTGTTGTTAATCCCGGTTTTTTGGAAGCTGCAGGAATGGATTGGGGCGCTGTTTTTACAGCAACTGCTTTAGCTTCTGCCGTTGCAACATTAACAATGTCACTTCTTGCAAACTATCCTTTTGCACTTGCCCCTGGAATGGGTCTTAATGCTTTTTTCGCATTTTCCGTAGGTTTAAAATATGGCTGGCAAATGGCGTTAATAGCCGTTTTTGTAGAAGGTATAATTTTCCTTTTAATGTCTATAATAAACGTTCGTGAAGCAATTTTTGATAGCATACCGCAAAACTTGAAATATGCCGTAACAGTTGGTCTTGGGTTATTTATTGCATTTATAGGGCTGCAAAACAGCAAGCTCGTTGTTAGCAATGAAGCAACATCTGTTGCACTTGGCGATATTAAAAGTATTACGGTAATTTTAACGTTAGTCGGGGTTTTAATTAGCGTTATTTTGCTTATTAAAAAAGTTAAAGGTGCGTTATTTTGGGGCATTATAATTACATGGATTATGGGGATTGTTTGCCAAATTGCCGGGTTATATGTTGTTAATCCTGAAATTGGCATGTATTCATTAATTCCAAACAAACTTTTTTCAGCTCCCCCTTCAATTGCTGATTTTAACATAATTGTAGCTTTTAAAACGTTAAAAACAGGCTTTCCTATTTGGGAATTTGTAACCGTCGTATTCTCCTTTTTATTTGTAGATGTATTTGATACTATAGGAACGCTTATTGGTGTTTCTGATAAAGCCGGATTTTTGGATAAAAACGGCAAACTTCCAAAATTAAAACAAGCACTTTTAGCCGATGCCGTTGGAACAACATTCGGTGCTGCCGTTGGAACTTCAACCGTAACATCATATGTTGAAAGTGCTTCAGGCGTTGCAGAAGGCGGAAGGACAGGCTTAACTTCGTTGGTGGTTGCGGGATTATTTTTAATATCTCTTGTTTTTTCTCCAATTTTCAGCGCAATACCGGCATTTGCAACAGCGCCTGCACTTATAGTTGTTGGCTTGTTTATGATTGAATCTGTGCTTAAAATTGATTTCTCAGATTTTTCGGAAGGCTTTCCGGCGTTTATTTGTATTATATTAATGCCTTTGGCATACAGCATTTCTGAAGGTTTAATTTTTGGTGTTTTAAGTTATGTAATAATTAAATTTGCAGTTGGAAAAAGACAAGATGTAAGCAATGTTATGTTAATTGTTGCGTTAATTTTTGCATTAAAGTTGTTTTTAGGCTAAAAGGATTTAAAAAGGAATGATAAAATGATAATTGATGGATTTAAAGTTTCCTCTGAAATTAAAGAACAGTTAAAGAATGAAATTTTAGAATTAAATATAAAACCAAACCTTACCGTAATTCGTGTAGGAAACGATGAGGCTTCAAAAATATATGTTAATAATAAAGCTAAAGCTTGCGCTGCTGTTGGCATTAATTCTAATGTTATAGAACTTGACGAGCAAACAACAGAGCAGCAACTTTTAGATACTATTTCAAGCTTAAATAATTCAGAAAATGTAAATGGAATATTACTTCAGCTTCCAATACCTAAACATATTAACGCTGAAAAAGCTTTACTTCAAATAGACCCTAAAAAAGATGTAGACGGCTTGCACCCATACAACGCCGGCTTGCTTTGGGTAACAGATATTCCTGTTTTAAAGCCTTGCACCCCATATGGAGTTATGGAACTTATAAAAAGGACAGGCATTAAAACAGAAGGGGCAAATTGCGTTATTGTTGGGAGAAGTAATTTGGTAGGAAAGCCATTAGCAACGCTTCTTCTTAAAGCAAATGCAACTGTTACGATTTGCCATTCAAAAACTAAAAATTTGGATGAAGTTTGCCAAAACGCCGACATTTTAATCGCAGCAATAGGCAAACCTAAATTTATTAAAGAGCATATGGTTAAAGAAGGGGCTGTTGTTATAGACGTTGGCATTAATAGGCTTGAAGGTAAAACTATTTGTGGAGACGTTGATTTTGAAAACGTTAAAGATAAAGCTTCTTTTATAACACCTGTTCCAAAAGGAGTTGGACCAATGACAGTTGCAATGCTTCTTAAAAACTGTGTTGAAGCTTATAAAATTCAAAATAGAATATAAAGTAAGGAAGGGGTGTTGGTTTGCTAATTTTTTTCTTGTCGCTTGGCTGCGACAAAAATCTTGTTGACAGCGAAGTTATGCTTTCGCTTATTAACAAGGAAGGCTTTGAAATAACAAACGACGAAGCCGCCGCCGATATTATTATAATAAATACTTGCGGCTTTATCGCCGACGCAACCCAAGAAAGCATTAATAATATTTTGGAAATGGCGCAATATAAAACTATAGGCAAATGCAAAGCGTTAATAGTTACAGGCTGCATGGTGCAACGCTATCGTGACGAAATATTTAACCAGCTTCCGGAAATTGACGCAATAGTTGGAATAAATGATTATCACGAAATAGTTGATATAATTAAAAAGGTTAATGTTGGAGAAAAAAACATTAGTCTCGTTTCTGAAAGCAGCCAAAATATGGTTAATACAGAAAGAATTTTAAGTACGCCTTCGTATTTTGCGTATTTAAAAATTGCCGAAGGCTGCGACAACGCTTGCACATATTGCACAATTCCAAGTATAAGAGGAAAATATAAAAGCAGAACTATTGAAAGCTTAGTTTCAGAAGCACAAAAGCTTGCAAGTTACGGCATTAAAGAACTAATTTTA
This sequence comes from uncultured Defluviitaleaceae bacterium, assembly GCA_964533945.1. Taxonomy (GTDB): domain Bacteria; phylum Bacillota; class Clostridia; order Lachnospirales; family WRBF01; genus CAZHPA01. The sequence goes on along the minus strand of CAZHPA010000007.1, from coordinate 37,751 downwards.
GTTGCACAAGACACAGGCTATTACGGCAAAGATATTTATGGAGAATTTAAACTTCATGCTTTGCTTAGGGAATTATCTAATATTGAAGGTATTGAATGGATAAGAATATTATATTGCTATCCCGAACGGATTAACAGCGATTTAATTGATGAAATGGCTAAAAACCCTAAAGTTTGCCATTATATAGACATTCCAATTCAACATGCGGATAACGATATTTTAAAGCTTATGGGCAGAAAGCATTGCAACAAAGAAAAAATTGTTGAAGTTATAAACGCTTTAAGAAGCGCAATGCCCAATATTAGCATTAGAACTACTTTAATAGTTGGTTTTCCAAAAGAAACAGAACAAAACTTCAACAATCTGCTTAATTTTGTTAATCAAATGCAATTTGAAAAGCTAGGGGTTTTCACTTATTCAAAAGAAGAAGGAACGCCAGCATATAATTTACCAGAACAAGTTGACGAAGAAGTTAAAGAGCAGCGCAAAGAACAAGTAATGCTTTTGCAAAAAAATATTTCGTTTGAAAAGAATAAGCAAAAAGTAGGAAAAACATTAAAAATTATAGTTGACGGATTTTTACCAGAACAAAACGTATATTGCGGAAGAAGCTATGCCGATTGCTATGAAATTGACTGCATTGTATTTTTTGAAAGCGAATACGAAATTGTTGCCGGAGAATTTGTTAATGTTTTAATTGAAGACGTTTCAGAATATGATTTGTTCGGAAGTGTTGTGTAATGTTTAATTTAGCGAATAAATTAACACTTTTACGCATATTTCTAATTCCCGTATTTTTAATTGTTTTGCTTTATGATTTCAGGCTTGGAAATATGGCAAGATATATTGCGGTTTCAATTTTTATAATCGCTTCAATAACAGATGCGCTAGACGGGTATGTTGCAAGAAGCAGAAATTTAGTAACAAACTTTGGAAAACTAATAGACCCTCTTGCAGACAAAATGCTTGTTGCAGCTGCATTAATAGCAATGGTTGAACTTTCGCTTTTGCCGTCTTGGGTTGTTATTTTAATTATTTGCAGAGAATTTACAATAACGGGTTTCAGAACGCTGGCAGCAAGCAGCAACGTTATTATTGCGGCAGGCTCGCTTGGAAAAATTAAAACTATAATTCAAATGGTTATGATAGTATTTATATTAGCCGGATTTGAAATGCCGCTTATATCAAACGCATTAATAGCTTTAGCCGTTATTTTTACTATTGCTTCGGCAGTTGAATATATATATAACAACTTTAATGTTTTAAAAGGATAGGGTGAGCAATGAACGCTGAAATTTTAGCAGTTGGAACAGAACTTTTGCTAGGAGATACACTAAATACAAATGCGCAATTTATTGCAAAGGAACTAGCAAAGCTTGGAATTTCAACTTATTTTCAAACGGTAGTTGGCGATAATAGAGAACGACTTTTGTCTGCACTTGAAATAGCATATTCAAGAGCACAACTTGTTATTACAACGGGTGGCTTAGGGCCAACAGGCGATGACTTAACAAAAGAAGTATGTTCTGAATATTTCAAAAAAGAACTTGTGCTTAATGATGAAATTTTACAAGGCATTGTTAATTACTTTAAATCTCAAGGTTTTGAAATGACCGAAAACAACAAAAAGCAAGCGTATATTCCAAAAGACGCAACTATTATTAAAAACAACAAAGGAACAGCGCCTGGTATAATTGTTGAACAAAATGATAAGGTTTTAATACTTTTGCCCGGTCCTCCTGTTGAAATGACACCTATGTTTGAAAATATGGTTGTTCCTTTTTTAAGAACAAAAACAAATGTAACGTTTTATTCAAAAAGAGTAAAAATTTGTGGCGTTGGTGAAAGCAAAGTTGAAAGTATTGTTAAAGACTTAATTGACAACCAAACTAACCCAACAATTGCGCCTTATGCCAAAGCTTCGGAAGTTACGCTAAGAGTTACGGCAAGCGCTGAAAATGAAGCAAAAGCTTCAGAAATTATGCAGCCTACAATTGATGAAATATCCAAGCGTTTAGGAGATAATATATACACTATCGGCGACGACACATTAGAACAGGCAGTTGTTAAGCTTATAGCAGAAAAGAAAATGACAATTGCTTGCGCCGAATCATGTACGGGCGGGCTTTTAACAGGAAGATTTGTTAATGTTTCTGGTATTTCTTCCGTACTTTTGGAAAGCGTTGTAACTTACAGCGACAATTCCAAAATATCACGCCTTAACGTTAAACCCGAAACGCTTTCGCAATACGGAGCAGTTAGCGAACAAGTTGCTGCCGAAATGGCACAAGGTATTGCAAGTACTGCAAATTCAAATATAGGCGTTTCTATAACAGGAATTGCAGGGCCAGATGGAGGAACAGACGAAAAACCTGTTGGTTTAGTTTATATTGCAGTTTGCATAAACGGCAAAACTTCTGTTAAGCAGTTTAAATTTAGTGGTGACAGGCAAAGAATTAGAACAAGAACAGTTGTTAATGCCCTTGACTTAATTAGGAGAGAACTGCTTAATGTCTGAAAAAAAGGCAACTGTTTTGTTGTGGGTTTTAGCTGTTATTTGGGGGTTTGGATTTGTTGGAAGCCAATTTGTTTTAGATTGTGGTTTTAACGCTTTTGAACTTACTGCTGGAAGATTTGTTGTTGCTTCCTTCTTTCTAAATCTTGCATTTAGAAAAACTATTTTAAAACTTAGCAAGCAAGAGCTTGCAGCAGGTTCTATTATGGGGTTGCTTTTGCTTGTTGCTTTTATGTTTCAGATGGTTGGGCTTAATATGACAACGCCTTCCATCTGTGCATTTATAACTGCTACATACGTTGTTTTAGTTCCTTTTTTGGATTTGATTATATATAAAAAACAAGTTGGAATTAACGAAATATTTGGAGCAATTTTGTGTGTTATAGGAATTTTTATAATTTCCGTAACAGATAAGCTAACTATAAGCACAGGAGCAATTATAGTTTTTATTTGCGCCGTTTGTTATGCGTTTCAAGTTTGTTATACAGGCATTGCAACAAAAAAGCACGATGCAATGGCATTATCGCTTGTTATGATGAATTTTGTCGCAATTTCTTCATTTGTCATTGCTGCTGCTTTAGCCGCATATAATAAAAAGTTGCCAACATTAATGCCAATGGCAGAAGGAATTTTTTGGCTTATATTTATTGGTCTATTTTCTACATGCGTAGCTTTTTCTTTGCAAGTTGTTGCGCAAAAACATGTTGAATCAACTAAAGCTTCAATTATTATGTCTATGGAATCGGTTTTTGCAATTATCTTTTCTGTAGCTATATATAAGGAAGCAGTTAGTTTTAGGTTAATACTTGGAAGTGTATTAATTTTTGCAGCTGTAATAATTTCGCAAATTAAGCTAGTTAAGCTTCCGAAATTAGATGAATTAGATGAATCAAATGAATTAAGTGAATTAGATAAATCAAAGATTTTAGAGAAAAATACAAAGGAGAGTGTACATTTTGAAAAGCAGTAAAAAAGATAAAAGCAATAATAACATTACGGAGTTTAAGTCCGATTCCGAACGCCATGCAGCGCTTGAAACGGCAATTGCCGGTATAGAGAAACAATTTGGTAAAGGTTCGATTATGAAGCTTGGAGACAGCGCATTATCAGAACCTGTTGCTTCAATACCAACAGGTTCATTAAGCCTTGATATTGCGTTAGGCGTTGGCGGTATTCCAAAAGGAAGAATAATTGAAATATATGGCCCTGAATCATCAGGAAAAACAACACTTGCATTGCATGTTGTTGCCGAATGTCAAAAAAAAGGCGGCGTTGCAGGCTACATTGATGCCGAACATGCCCTTGACCCAATATATGCTTCAAAGCTTGGGGTTAACATAAATGAATTGTATGTTTCTCAACCAGACGACGGCGAACAAGCACTTGAAATTGCAGAAGCAATGGTTCGTTCTTGTGCAATTGAAATTGTTATTGTAGACTCTGTTGCAGCATTAACGCCTAGAGCTGAAATTGAAGGAGAAATGGGCGACAGCCATATGGGTCTTCAAGCTAGATTAATGTCGCAAGCTTTAAGAAAATTAACAGCTATAGCAAACAAAACAGGCTGTACAGTTATATTTATAAACCAATTGCGTGACAAAATTGGGCTAAGTTTTGGCGGCGGCAATGAAACAACAACAGGCGGAAGGGCATTAAAATTTTATTCTTCTGTTAGAATTGATATTAGAAGAATTGAAACAATAAAAATAAGCGATGCTTTTGTTGGTAACAGAACAAGAGCCAAAATTGCGAAAAACAAAGTTGCGCCTCCATTTAAAGTTTGCGAATTTGATATAATATATGGCGTTGGTATTTCAAAAGAAGGCGACGTATTAGACCTTGCAACAGACTTAAACATTGTTAATAAAAGTGGCGCATGGTATTCATTTGAAGGTTCTAAATTAGGGCAAGGCAGGGAAAATTCTAAAAATTTCTTGAAAGAAAACAGCGAAATTTTAGACCGAATTGAAAACTTAGTTCGTACCCAATACGGGCTTATTAAAAGGGAAAGTGTAGTTCAATATAACCCAGAAGATAACTTGGAAAATGATTTGGAAGATAATTTGGAAGATGCTGATTTTGACAACGATTCTAATACAGAAGATGCAGAATATAGTGAAAACAAAATTAAGCAATTTAATATAGAAGAACCAACTGTTGATTAATTTTTTAATCTGAAATTTTTATACTTTAAATAAAAAACAAAGTTAGGTAACTTAACATAAAATATAACCAATGATTAGCTTTTAATCTGGGTTTATAGCTTGAACGAAAAGTAAAATTAAGCAATTTAACATAGAAGAACCAACTGTTGATTAAATATAAGTTAGGGGTTTTAGCTCCTAACTTTAATTCAACAGTTTTAGCATTTAACCATTTTTGAATAGAGGCGAAAACATTTGTTAAGGCTTTCAAAGGAAAATAAGCGTTTCGGGGCGCTGCAATTTACTTATTTTGCAGCGTTTTGTATAGTATTTTCATATATAGTAACTTATTTTAAATCAGTTGGTATAGATGATGCTAAAATCGGGATTATTGTGGCATCGGCAAATTTAGTAAGCATTTTTGTTCAGCCCGTTTTTGGATATTTAAGCGATTTTGTTGTTTCTAGCAAAAAAATATTAATTTTGGGAACTATTCTTTCAATAATTTTTTCATCGCTTTTGCCGTTTACAGAAAAATATTTTATTTGGTTTTTTATTGTTTATATGTGTGTTGCTTTTTCAGAGCGTCCTTTATCTTCAACTATAGATGGCTATATTACAAAAATGGCAACCAAAAGAAGCGGCTTAGATTTTGGCGTTACTCGCGCATTAGGTTCACTTGGGTTTGCAATTTGTTCATTAGCGCTTGGAAAGTTAATTGATACTTTCGGGTTTAAGCCTATGTTTATAATTCATGCTGCTATTTTAATTATACAGACCTTTATTCTTTTTACTCTTGAAGAATACCCTGTTACAAAAAGAGATGAAAAAGACAAGAAAAAATCAAGCTTTATTTCTTCGGCAACTAAGCTTACCAAAATGCCTGAATATTTAATTTTGCTAGTTTCTTCAACAATAGTTTTTATTGGGGCTTGCGGTTCCAATTCGTTTTTGGCGGCTTTAGTGCTTGAACGTGGAGGCAGCAACATTTTTTTAGGGCAGATGCTTTTTGTTACGGCAACAATAGAAATACCAATACTTTTTTTCTATAAAAAGATTTCTCGTAAGGTGTCATCAAAAGCTTTAATAATTATGTCATTTTGCAGTTATATTATAAGATTTGTTATAGTATCGGTATTAACTTCGCTTACAGGAGTTTTTATAAGCCAATTTTTTATTGGCATTGCCTATGCCATATTTTTACCTTCTTCGATACGCTATGTTCAAAAAATTGTCCCTAACGAAATGCTTTCAACAGCAATTACAGTTTTAGTTTCAATATGTATGGGTATGGGAACTGTTATTGGAGCTTTGGCCGCAGGCTTTATGATTTCAAGTTTTGGTGTGCTTTCTGTGCAATATGCGGCAGCCATTTGCAGCGCAGCAGGGCTGGCGGTATTTATAATAGGTACACAAAAGAATAAAAAAACGGAGGCTGCTTAATACTAAAATGAATACAAAAACATTAACTAAAATTAGTGTGCTTGCTGTAATTGCTTATACTCTTTCATGGTTTGAATTTCCGCTTCCCATTTTTCCTGTGTTTTTAAAAATTGATATAAGCGACTTGCCTGTAATTATAGGTACATTAATGCTTGGGGCGTTGCCCGGAATATTTATTGCATTAATTAAAAATATACTTCATGGTATATTTCAGTCAACATCGGGTGGAGTTGGAGAAGTTGCAAATTTTATAATTGGTATTTCTTACGCTTTACCTTTTTGGTTTATTTTTAAAAATAAAAGAGATTTTAAAAGATTTGCAATCGGAGCGGCAGCTGGTATATTTTGCATGAGCATTGCAGCTTGTGCTTTAAACTACATAGTTTTAATTCCGCTATATTGCAAAATATTAGGAGTTTCAATTGAAGACATTGTTAAGATGGCACAAGCCGTTAGTTCTTCGGTTGTTAGTTTTAAAACGTTAATATTATATTCGATTTTGCCCTTTAATATTTTAAAAGGCATTATAGTTACTTTTGTAACTGCTTTACTATTTAAAGCTTTAAAACCTGTTTTCTTTAAAAATTAATGAAAGGTGATATTACTCTTGAAAATCGCAAAAGTTTTAACAGACTTAATAGGAAATACTCCTCTTTTGGAATTGTCGAACTACAATAAAAAGATTAATGCTTTATCAACTATAGTTGCCAAACTTGAAATGTTTAACCCTCTTTCATCTGTTAAAGACAGAGCAGGAAACTATATGATTGTAGATGCTGAAAATAAAGGACTTTTAAATAAAGATACAGTTATAATTGAACCCACAAGCGGAAACACAGGAATTGGTATTGCATTTTCGGCAGCTTCAAAAGGATATAAAGTAATTTTAACAATGCCAGAAAGTATGAGCATTGAGCGCCGGAGAATTTTAGCAGCTTTAGGGGCAGAATTAATTTTAACGCCAAAAGAACTTGGTATGAAAGGTTCAATAGAAAAAGCAAAGCAACTTAATGAAAGCATTGAAAATTCAATAATTTTGGGGCAATTTTCAAATAAAGCAAACCCTGAAATACACAGGTTAACAACAGCACAAGAAATTTTAAACGATACAGACGGCAAAGTTGATATTTTTGTTTCGGCTGTTGGAACAGGCGGAACAATTACAGGGGTTTCGGAAATTTTAAAGCAAAAAAACCCAAATATTAAAGTTGTTGCAGTAGAACCTTTTAGTTCCCCTGTTATTTCGGGCGGAACTGCTGCACCTCATAAAATTCAAGGCATTGGGCCGGGCTTTATACCTGAAATTTTAAACACAGAAATAATTGACGAAATAATTAAAATTAAAGATGAAGAAGCTTTTTCAACTTGCGAAATGCTTGCTAAATCAGAAGGGCTACTTGTTGGCATTTCTTCAGGTGCAGCTTGCGCCGCTGCAAGCTTAATTGCAAAAAGGACGGAAAATAAAGATAAACTAATTGTTGTTGTTTTTCCAGATACAGGAGAAAGATATTTGGCATAAAAACTAAAATTGTTTGCTGCTTAATAATTTTTATTGTAATGTAAAATTAAACAACGGAAAACCCCTTATGGCGAAACAAAGCTATAGGGGGTTTTGTTGGTAGGATAGCTCAATTTCACTTCAAGGCTTTTATTTTAAAGAAATTTGACAACATACAATAGTCTATATTATAATATAAAATTAAGAGAATAGCAAGTGCCGTTTAGAAAGGAAAGATTTAAGTTGCATAATAACAAAAAGATTGTTGCTTTGTCGCTTGTTTTTATTTTAATGATTATTTTAGTTGCTTCGGGTTTATTTTTTTATAGAATAATTGTTAAAACAGAGCTTGAACATTCAACGCTTCTAACGTTGTCTGAAATTGCAGACCAGCAGGCATATAATTTTAAGTCTAAAATTGCTGGCGAAACGGAAACCATTAAAACAATTGCCAAAAATATTTCAAATTTAGAATCAAGTGACAAGGAAATAATTTTAAATATAATTAGTTCTGTTGTTCCTGAAACTTCATTTGAAAAAATTAGCATAGCATCACGTGAAGGTGAAGCTATATCAAGCGACGGAGAAATATTTAATGTAAGCAAGCGTGAATATTTTCAAAGAGCAATTAAAGGGGAAACCGTTTTATCAGAACCGTTTATATCTTCAACAAGAAATGCGGAAATTGTTGTATTGGCAACCCCAATTATAAAAGATGGCGAAGCTGTTTCTGTTGTAATTGGCTCATATGTTTCAAGCAAACTTGACGAACTTTTTGCAAGCACTTCTTTTGGAGAAAGCGGATATGCATACCTTTTAAATCAAAAGGGCGACATAATTGCAAAATCTCTAAGTAAATATTCTATAACTTCTCTAAACAACGTGCTTAATGTTTTGGAAAGAAGCGAAGTTACTTCATTTGATTCGCTAGAAACAGTTAAGAAAAATATGCAAAATTTAGAAAGCGGTTTTTGCAGATATAATTTTAATGGGCAAGTTAGGCTTGCAAGATATGTTCCAATTGGATACAACAACTGGTATTTATATTCTGCAATTCCCGAAGATGTTATTGCAAAACAATCAAATAAAATCTCAACAATAACAAACGCAATGACAATTATTGTTGCTTTGTCTTTTTTAATTTTTATGCTATATATAGTTAAATTTCAGCGTGACCATATTAACGAAATATCAATATTTGCTTTTAATGATACTTTAACAGGAGCAAGAAATACTATTAAATTTAATATGGACGCAGCATTGTCACTACAAATCCCAAATTCAAAATGGGCATTTTTAATTTTTGATGTTGATAAAATGAAAATGTTTAATGAAACTTTCGGCTTTGTTAGCGGCGATTTTTTAATTTTATATATAGCTAAAACATTTGCAAGATTTTTAGATGCCGATGAACCATTTGGAAGAATTGGAACAGATGAGTTTTGTGCTTTAATTCACTATGAAAACGACAAAGCTGTTAATGAGCGTATGGAACAAATGTTTAAGCATATAAACGATGAATTTGTTTTAAGGCATCCCGATTCATATTCGTTAACATTTAGCGTTGGTGTTTATATTGTTGAAGATAACCATGAGGCTCTTGGTTCAATTAGCGACAAAGCACGATATGTTCATAGAATTTTTAAACATACAAATGAAAATAATGTTTCTTTCTATAATGAAAACGTTAGAAAAAAAGTTGCAGCCCAAAAAGAAATTGAAAACAGAATGGTAGAAGCTTTAAGAACCGACCAATTTTTATTATATCTTCAACCAAAATACTCAACTAAAGAAGAAGTAATTGTTGGGGCGGAAGCACTTGTTCGTTGGCAAACTCCGGAAGGTAAGTTTATATTCCCAAATGAATTTATACCGCTTTTTGAACAAAATGGATTTATAACAAAGCTTGATATGTATATGTTTAACAAAGCTTGTAAAGTTATAAAACAATGGATTGACGAGGGAATTGAGCCTGTTACTATTTCAGTTAATTTTTCAAGACTGCATCTTAAAAATAAAAACTTTATTTATGAACTTTCTAAGATTATTAACGAGAATAAAATTTTACCAAAATATCTAGAAATTGAATTAACAGAAAGCACAATGCTTGACAATGAAGAAACTTTATTATCTGTTATGACCGAACTTCACAAGCTTGGCTTTACAGTTTCAATGGATGATTTTGGTTCTGGTTATTCGTCGCTAGGGCTTCTTAAAAGCATACCTGTTGACGTTATAAAACTTGATAGAACATTTTTTGCATGTTATAAAGAAATTGAAAGAGCCAAAACCGTTGTTTCAAGTGTTATTGGTTTGGCAAAAAGCTTAAAAATTTATACCGTTGCAGAAGGTGTTGAAACTATCGAACATATTGAACTTTTAAGAGAACTTGAATGCGACATTATTCAAGGCTACTACTTTGCAAAACCAATGCCTCATAACGAACTAACTTTAATGCTTGAAAAACTAAAAAATGAATTTAATAAAGAGGGAAAGTAATATGACTTCAGATATTTTAATAAAATATGGGTTTTTGCTAGCGTTTATTATTGCAATGATTGGAATAGGATTTTTAAATTACAAACATACTAAAACAGTTAGTGGATTTTTTTTAGGCGGTAAAAAAGCCGGCGCTTGGGTTTCGGCTTTTGCATACGGAACAACATATTTTTCGGCTGTTTTATTCATTGGCTATGCCGGCAAAAATGGTTGGGTTTTTGGCGTTTCATCAGTTTGGATTGGATTTTTTAATGCAATTATAGGAAGTCTTTTGGCATGGGTTGTTTTGGCAAAACGTACAAGAACTATGACACATACACTAAGTTCAAAAACTATGCCAGAATTTTTTGAAGCACGATACGACAGTAAGTTTTTAAAATATTTTTCCGCAATTATAATATTTGTGTTTTTAGTTCCATACTCGGCTTCTGTTTACATGGGGCTTGGTTATTTATTTGAAACAACGTTTGGCATTCCATATATATATTTTATGGCGGCAATGGCTATTGTAACTACAATATATCTTGTTTTGGGAGGCTATTTGGCAACGGTTATAACCGACTTTTTTCAAGGAATTATAATGATAATAGGCGTTTTGCTTATGGTATTTTTTATTTTGGGAAATGAAAAAGTTGGAGGCTTTGCAGGCGGTCTTGAACAATTAAGACAAATTGCACAAACAACCGATAACGCAGACATAGTTAGCATATTTGGCGGCAAAAAGTGGGTAGACCTTTTAGCTTTAATTGTTTTAACAAGCTTTGGAAGCTGGGGGCTTCCTCAAATGATACATAAGTTTTACGCAATAAAAGACGAAAACTCAATTAAAGTTGCAACAATTGTTTCAACGGCTTTTGCGCTTTTAATTGCTTGCAGTGCATATTTTGTTGGTTCTCTTGCAAGGCTTTTTTTAAACAATACACTCCCTGAAGGCGGCTATGATGTTGTTATGCCAAAAGTTGTTGAAACACTGCCTGTTTTCGTTATGAGTATTATTTTGCTTTTAGTTCTTTCGGCTTCAATGTCAACTTTAGCTTCAATAGTTATAACTTCAAGCAGTGCAATTGCAATCGACTTAGTTAAAGGTGGAATTTCGCCTAATATGAAGCAAGAAAGCGTTGTTTCTCTTTCAAGGATATTATGTGTTGTTTTTATAGTTCTTTCATTTGCAATTGCAGCTAGTAAGCCTGTTGCAATTTTGCAACTTATGTCATTTTCATGGGGAACGGTTTCCGGAAGCTTTATTGGCCCATATTTGTTAGGGCTGTATTGGAAAGGAACAACAAAGCTTGGCGCAATTGTCGGTATGACTGCAGGCTTTTTAACTTCAACTATTTGGGCAGTATCTTCAAAGTTCGATGGCTCGTTAGCGCCAAAAATTGCAATGGTTGCATTTATTGTATCAATTTTGTCAGTAATTGTAGTTAGTCTGTTTACAGAAAAATTTTCACAAAATCACTTAAACAAAGTGTTTAAAAACATATAAGGACTGATTAATTTGGCTTTAACTTTATTCGATAAAAAAACAGAATGTATGCAAAGAGACGAAATGGAAAAGTTACAGTTAGCAAGATTAAAGCAAACAATCGAACGTGTTTATAATAAAGTTCCATTTTATAGAGAAAAACTTGATTCAGTAGGAATGACACCCGAAAAATTTACTTGCCTTAAAGACTTAGAAGAAATACCATTTACGGTTAAAGACGACTTGCGCAAAACTTATCCAAAAGGGCTTTTTGCAGAACCTATGGAAAATATAGTTAGGTTGCATGGCTCAAGCGGAACAACAGGCAAGCCGATAATTGTTGGGTATACCAAAAATGATATGGATATGTGGGCAGAAGTTATAGCAAGGCTTGCAGTTATGGCAGGTGTTTCAAACAAAGACGTTGCGCAGGTTGCGTTTGGCTATGGTTTATTTACAGGGGGGTTTGGGCTTCATCAGGGGCTTGAAAAAGTGGGCGCAACTGTAATTCCAATGTCTTCAGGAAATACCGAAAAGCAAATTATGATTATGAACGACTTTAAAACAACCGTTTTAATTTGCACGCCTTCATATGCAATACATATAGCAGAAGTTGCCAAAGAAATGGGCGTTTCGTTAAATTTAAAAATAGGAATGTTTGGCGGAGAAGGAATGACAGAGCAATTGCGGTTAAAAATTGAGGAAGAATTAGGAATTATTGCAACAGAAAATTACGGACTTTGCGAAATAATTGGCCCCGGCGTTTCTGGTAATTGCCATATTAAAGACGGGCTGCACATTAACGAAGACCATTTTCTTCCCGAAATTATTAATAGCGAAACAGGAAGCGTTATTAACAGAAGCGACAAAGGAGAGCTTGTTTTAACAACACTTACAAAAGAAGGTATACCGCTTTTAAGATATCGCACACGTGACATTACATATTTAATAGATTCGCCTTGCGAATGCGGAAGAACTTTAACACGCATGGCAAAAATTCAAGGCAGAAGCGACGATATGTTAATTATAAAAGGAATTAACGTATTCCCAAGTCAAATTGAAAGTGTAATAATGGGTATTAAAGAATTGGGTTCGCATTATCAGCTTGTTGTTTCCAAAAAAGGCTACACAGACGCTTTAGAAGTTCAAGTTGAATTAATTGACGGCTCGCTTTTAAATAACTATAGAGAGCTTGAAAAATTAAAAGAAAAAATTAAATCTAAAATTAGAGTAGTTTTAAGCATAGATGTTAAAGTTACGCTTGTTAACCCAAAAACGTTTGAAAGGTTTGTTGGCAAAGCTAAGCGGGTTATTGATAACAGGGAGAAATTATAAGGAGAAATTGCACAAAGGGGGATATTATGCAAAAAAAACTAATGTTGGGCAACGAGGCCGTTGCAAGAGGAGTTTATGAAGCAGGTGCAACAGTTGCTTCAAGCTATCCCGGAACGCCTAGTACGGAAATAACAGAATACATTTCAAAATATGACGAAATATATTCAGAATGGGCAGTTAATGAAAAAGTTTCGGTTGAAGTTGCAATTGGCGCTTCAATAGCAGGGGCAAGGGCATTTTCGGCAATGAAGCATGTTGGCTTAAATGTTGCAGCCGACCCGCTTTTTACATCTTCATATATAGGAGTTAACGGCGGTCTTGTTATTGCAGTTGCAGACGACCAAGGAATGCACAGTTCTCAAAACGAACAAGATTCAAGGCATTATGCAAGGGCGGCAAAAGTTTTAATGCTTGAACCTTCTGATAGTGACGAATGCCTAAAGTTTACAAAGCTTGCATTCGATTTAAGCGAAAGATACGACACACCTGTTTTTTTAAGGCTTTCAACTAGAATTTCCCATTCTCAAAGCATTGTTGAATTAGGGGAACGTCTTGAATTAGAGCCTAAACAATATGTTAAAAACGTTCAAAAAAACGTAATGATGCCGGCCATGGCAAGAATTCGCCATACTTTTGTTGAAGAAAGAACGAAAAAACTTATAGATTATGCAGAAACATCAAGAGTTAATAAAGTCGAAATTAACGACACTAAAATCGGGATTATAACAAGCGGCGCTGCGTATCAATATGCAAAAGAAGCGTTGCCACAAGCATCTTTTTTAAAGCTTGGCATAACTTTTCCATTGCCTTCTTGGCTAATTAAAAATTTTGCTGCTCAAGTTGAAAAGCTTTATGTAATTGAAGAATTGGACGACATAATTGAGCAACATTGTAAAACTTTAGGTTTAAACGTAATTGGAAAAGATATTTTCCCTATTTGTGGCGAAATAAGCTCTGCTATGATTAAGAAGGCAATTTTAGGCGAACAGGCAGAATTTATTAAGCTGGAAGAACAAGTGCCTATGCGCCCCCCTGTTCTTTGCCCGGCTTGCCCGCATAGAGGTGTTTTCTATACGCTTAAAAAGCTGAAATTAATCGTTTCTGGTGATATTGGATGCTACACTTTAGGAGCGTTGTCGCCGCTTGAAGCAATGGACGTTTGCGTTTGCATGGGGGCAAGCGTTAGCGCATTGCACGGAATGGTTAAAGCAAAAGACCTTGACAAAAAAGCCGTTGCCGTTATAGGAGATTCAACGTTTGTTCATTCTGGTATAACAGGCTTAATAGATATGGTTTATAATAAAAGCACTGCAACTGTTTTAATTTTAGACAATTCAATAACAGGCATGACAGGTCATCAAGACAACCCTACAACAGGGCAAGACATTAAAGGACAGCCTGCTCCTTTGCTAGATTTAGTTAAGCTTTCAGAAGCTGTTGGTGTTAAGCGTGTTACAGTTTGTAATCCGTTTGAACTTGGAAACCTAGAAGAAATTTTAAAGCGTGAAACACAATGCGGAGAACTTTCTGTTATTATAGTTAAAAGTCCTTGTGCGCTTTTAAAATCAAGAGCTCCTCAAATTCCATATGAAATATCCGAAGAAAAATGCACAGGCTGCAAAATGTGTATGAAGCTTGGCTGTCCATCTATTTCTATGGTAGGCAAAAAAGCAACTATCGACAAAACGCTTTGCCTAGGCTGTAATTTATGCAGTCAAGTGTGCAAATTTAATGCAATTTCAAACATTGGAGGTGCAACTGTATGACTTCTATAATGATTGTTGGCGTTGGAGGACAAGGAACACTTTTAGCAAGCAGAATAATTGGAAATCTTCTTGTTGACTATGGAATGGACGTTAAAGTTTCTGAAGTTCACGGCATGGCGCAGCGTGGTGGAAGTGTTGTTACGTATGTTAAGTTTGGAGAAAAAGTTCACTCCCCAATAATTAACGAAGGCGAAGCCGACTACATATTGGCTTTCGAGCAATTAGAAGCTTATCGCTGGCTTCCGTACTTAAAATGTGGCGGAACTTTAATTACAAATACGCAAAAAATTTCTCCAATGCCCGTTATAACAGGGGTTGCAAAATATCCCGAACAAATAATTGAAAAGCTTACAAAAACGGCGCATAAAGCAATAGCTGTTGATGCTTTAGAAATAGCTAACAGATGCGGCAACCATAAAGCTGTAAACATAGTTTTGCTTGGTACTTTGGCACGTCAGCTTAACATTGAAAAACAAGCATGGCTTAATGCAATTTCAAATACAGTTCCCAAAAAGTTTTTAGATATAAATATTAAAGCGTTTGCCGAAGCGTTTAACTTAGCCTAAAAAATACAGTTTTAAAGGGAGAAAACAAGATGATTTGGAATAAAAAATACGAATGCATGAGCGAAGACGAACTTTCAGCATTGCAAGCCGAAAGACTTAAAGCAATGGTTTCACGCTGCTATAACAACGTTCCTTTTTATAAACAAAAGCTTGACGAATTAGGCATTAACCAAGAAGACATAAATTCGATAGAATATTTAAAAAAATTGCCTTTTACATTAAAAACTGATTTGCGTGACCAATATCCATTCGGGCTTTTTGCCGTTCCTCAAAAAGATGTTGTTAGAATACATGCTTCTTCAGGAACAACAGGCAAGCAAACTGTTGTTGGATACACAAGAGCCGACATTGAAACTTGGAGCGAAGTTATGGCAAGAACGCTTTTTGCAGCAGGATGTGACGAAAATTCCACTTTGCAAGTTGGGTACGGCTATGGTTTATTTACAGGAGGGCTTGGCGCTCACTATGGCGGGGAAAAAATTGGAGCTTCTGTAATTCCTGTTTCGGGAGGAAATACTCACCGTCAGCTTCAAATTTTAGAAGACTTTAAAACAACAATTCTTGCCTGCACGCCTTCTTATGGTCTATATTTGGCAGAAGCTATTGAAGAAGCAGGCATAAAAGGCAAATTAAAGCTTAAATCGGCAGTGTTTGGTGCCGAACCGTGGACTGAAGAAATGAGAACAGAGCTTGAACAGCGCCTTTCAATTAAAGCTTTTGATATTTATGGATTAAGCGAAATAATAGGACCGGGCGTTTCGTTTGAATGCAGCTGTCAAAACGGACTCCACGTTAACGAAGACCATTTTATTCCAGAAATAATTGACCCAGAAACATTGGAAGTTTTGCCTTATGGTTCTGTCGGCGAGCTTGTTTTTACAACCGTTACAAAAGAGGCGCTGCCATTAATTAGGTATAGAACAAGAGATGTAACACGTTTAATTAAACAACGCTGCGATTGCGGAAGAACAACTGTACGCATGGAAAAACCATACGGGCGCTCGGATGATATGTTAATTATACGTGGTGTTAATGTTTTTCCTAGTCAAATTGAAGGCGTTTTGCTTGAACTTTCAGAAGAAGCATCTCCACACTATTTAATTGTTGTTGACAGAATAGGAAATCTTGATACACTGGAAGTTAGAATTGAGCTTTCAACAAGTATGTTTTCAGACCAAGTTAAAAAAATAGAAATGCTTGAGCGAAAAATAACCCATAAAATAGAAAATACATTGGGTATAAAAGTTAAAGTTAAGTTAGTAGAACCAAAATCAATACCACGCAGCGAAGGCAAAGCAGTTAGAGTAATTGACAACCGAAAATTAATAAAATCAAAAAAATGTTAGGGGGCTTTTGAATGTTTGTTCAGCAAATATCAATTTTTTTAGAAAACAGAAGCGGCAGACTATACGAAGTTACACGCATATTAAGTGAAGCAAATATAAATATTTGCGCATTATGCATTGCTGATACTGTTGACTTTGGCATTTTAAGATTAATCGTAAATGACCCTCAAAAAGCAGAAGAAGTGTTGCGTGAATCGGGGTTTACCGTTATGAAAAACAATGTTTTAGCCGTTGTTATGGATAATACGCCGGGAAGTTTATTTAAAATTTTGGCAGTTTTAAAGGAAGATGGTATGCAAGTTGAATATACGTATGCTTTTGTTGAACAATCTTGCGAAAACAAAAAAGAAGCTATGGTTGTACTTTGCATAGACAACGTTGACAAAGGTTTAAAAAGACTTCAAGAAAGCAAAATTAACGTTGTTTCCCCTGATGTTGTATATAATTTATAAAGAGGGCTTTAAGCCCTTTTTAGTTTTTCCAAAAATTCTTGACAACAAATATAAATAATGTTAAAATTAACCGAAATTATAAAGTAAGTTAAAGTTTATATGCCCAAAATTGCTTGTTGCTTCTTGTTTTATTGATAATTTTTGGGTAATATTTAATTTTGAAAGTTTTTGCAAGAGGAGAGAAAGGATGGCAACTACACTATCCGACCTATTATGAAGCTTTTTGACTTTGCCGACCGAAGCGGTTTCGGCAAAAAGATTGACTATTTAGCAAGAATTTGTGACGAAGATTGGGGAGCGCCAATTGAATTAAAATCACATCAAGAAGAAGGCGAAGACCAATTAGAAGACCAACTAGAAGACCGATTAGACGTTGAACAATTAGACGACGAACAGTTAGAATATCAAGAAGAAGAACAAGCAGGCATAACAAAAAATAAATTAACACATCCTATTTTACACAACTACATAAATTACACATTTAGTAAATTACACTGCGATTGGGAGAACGCAAAAGATATTGAAAACAAAAATAAAATATTTATAATTGAAGAAGGCAGATTTTTAATTTTTAATACAGGATTATACACAAAAGACTACGAGAGAATTTTTGCATACTTAACAGTAAACAAAAACCCCGACGACCCTAGAGAGTGGCATTTTGATAGTTTTTTAACTGAATCTTTGCTAACCATTAAAGGTATTTTAAATTTGCCTAAGAGAGCAAATTATTTTTCTTGCATTGAAGATTTAATTTTTAATGCAAATTATGACATTGTGCCTCAATATGGACATATTTTTGGAAAAAAAGAAAATGTTCAGCGCATACCAGAAAGTATTAGAAATAGCTTTATGAAGTTCGAACTTTTTAATGCTGCTATAGAAAGAACAAAAAAGAAAATTGATGCCAATTATAAAATTGCAGTTCCCCAATATTATGACGATAAAGTTCAACTTTTAATACCGCTATATTTTACAAATCCCGACAAGCCCGATTTAGCATTAGTATTAACAAGAAATGCTGAAAACAAGCAATATTTCGGACACACTTGCCTAACTATGGAAATGGCATATAACAACGCAAGATTAATTGCCAAACCCGATAGTGACTGGTTGTTGCCCCAAAGTTGAAATCTACAAAAATTTAAAAATTCTTTAAGTCTTTTTTTGTCAAAAAGGGTATTGACAAAACTTTAAATTTTATTTATCATATGAATATGTTATAGGATAATAGGGCATAATATTTATGCCCTTTAAACGACTTTTTAAATTTCGCTTTATAACTTTTTAAAGCAAAACAAAAAAGTTGGTTCCTCTCGCATTGCGAGAGTGTGAGCTAAATGTAAACAAAAATTTTCCTTGTTTAAAAATTTTCCTTGTTCAAATTTTCCTTGTTCAAAAATTTTTCGTAAACAAAGATTTTCCTTGTTTAGATATTTTTCATTAACAGCCCTAAGCTTTTAAATTAAGGTTTAGGGCTGTTAAAAAATAATTAAAATTCCTTTATTTGTGCATTAATAACGTTTATATTGCAAATAAGTTTCTCGTTTTTAACATCTACAACAACTTTACCGCCATCTTTTAATTTTCCAAAAAGAATTTCATCAACCAATTGCTTTTTTATATCATTATCTACAACACGCATAATTTCCCTTGCTCCAAATTGTTCGCAGCGACCTTTTAAAGCTATAAACGAAATAGCTTCTGGTGTTGCTTCAAGGTCAATTCTTTTTTCAATAAGCCGTTTTGATAAATTGCTTAATGCTTTGTTTGCAATTTTAATGGACATATCCTCATCTATATGCGAAAAAACAACAACTGCATCTAGCCTGTTTCTAAATTCAGGGTTAAATATACGCTCCACTTCTTTATCAACAACGCTTAAACCCTCTTTCTTATCGTTAAATCCAACAACACGCTTTCCAATGTATTTTGCGCCTGCATTAGATGTCATAATTATTATAACGTTGCGAAAATCTGCCTTTTTGCCGGAATTATCAGTTAAACTTCCGTAGTCCATAATTTGAAGCAATATATTATATATATCAGGGTGGGCTTTTTCTATTTCATCAAGCAATAAAACGCAATGTGGCGTTTTTCTAATTTCGTCTGTTAAAAGCCCTCCTTCTTCATAGCCAACATAACCGGGAGGAGAACCTATTAGACGTGCAACCGAATGCTTTTCCTGATATTCGCTCATATCGAACCTTGTTAATTTTATGCCAAAATTTAGCGCAACCTGCCTTGCAATTTCAGTTTTTCCAACACCTGTTGGGCCAACAAACAAAAGGCTTGCAACAGGCTTATTAGAATCATTCAATCCCGAACGTGATATTTTTATGGCATCAACAACTAATTTAATTGCCGAATCTTGCCCAAAAATTTCAGTTTTAATTTTTTCTTCCAAGTTTTTAAGCTGATTAATTTCATCTGCAGAAATAGAGCTTTCTGGAATTTTTGTCATTAATGCAATTGTTTTTTCAATGTCTTTTAAAGTAATTACTTTGTCTTTATTGTGCATTTTAACAAATGCACCTGTTTCGTCTATAACATCTATTGCTTTATCTGGCAAAAATTTATCTTGCATATATTTGCCCGTTAATTCGCAAACTTTTTGTACAACTTCTTCTGTATATACAACGTTATGGTAATGCTCATATTTATATTTAATTCCATTAATTATTTCAATGCATTCAGAAATACTAGGTTCTAATATGTCGATTTTTTGAAATCGTCTTAAAAGTGCCTTGTCTTTTTCAAAGTATTTTTTATATTCATCAAATGTTGTTGAGCCAATAAATCTAACGTCGCCTTTTGCAAGATACGGCTTTAATATTGTTGCTCCATCAAGACCGCCACCCGAAACTGCGCCAGCTCCAACTATAGTATGAACTTCATCAATATATATAATAGGTTGTTTTGTTTTTAATATAATTTCTAAAAGCTTAACAAGCCGTTCTTCAAAGTCTCCCCGGTATCTTGTGCCTGCTAAAATATTTCCAATATCTATATAAAATATTTGCGAATCTTGCAGCAGCTTCGGAACTTGCCCTTCGGCAATTTTTTGCGCAAGCCCATAAACAACGGCAGTTTTTCCAACACCCGGTTCACCAACATGAAGTGGATTATTTTTTAAACGCCGGCTTAAAACTTGAATTGTTCTTTCCAAAATATCACTGCGTCCTACCAAAGGGTCTAAAAGCCCTTGTTTTGCACGCTCTGTTAAGTTTGTTGCATATGTTTTCAAAAACGTTGCATCTGTATTTTTTTTACTTCCAGTTTCCCCCTCATTTTCTTTTTCCCCTATTTCATGGGAAATAACCCTTAAAAGTTTTAATTTGTCAACGCCATTTTTAAGCAAAACATATGCTGCAAAAGACTCAGATAAACTAAATATTGCAACTATAACATTTCCTATTTGAACAAGCTTTTTTCCGCTTGAAACTGCTTGATGAGTTGCAAACTCCAACATTTTCATAAAAGCATAAGAGTCTATAGGGCTTTCCGTAACCTTTTTAGGTATATGTTCATCAAAAAAATCTGTTAGGTCGCGCTTAATTTGTTCAACATCTCCCCCGCTTTTTTCAATTATTTCCCTGCCAACATCAAACATTAAAGCCGAATACAAAAAATGTTCGGGCGTAATATATTCGTGTGCTTGTATTCGTGCTTCATTTAATGCAACAACATATACTTGATTGCAAAAACTATCTAACTTCATTGCATCACCTCGTCTACTGTTACTTTAAGAGGGAACCCCTTTTCATTTGCCAGCTGCTGTGTTTGCATCTTTTTTGTCATGGCAATATCTAGCGTGTATATATCAACAATACACTTGCCCAAATTATGCACGTTAAGCATAATTGAAGTTGCTTCAGCTTCTGTTTTATGATATATTTTTATTAAAATAAGCGTAACAAAATCCATTGTTGTGTAATCATCATTGTGTAAAGTAACTGCATAAAGCTTAGGTTTTGAAATACGGTTTTGAATTAATGTTGAACTGTTTGTCTTGCCAGACATTTAATGCCTCTCCTTAAAAAATATTTGCTACTACTTGATTTTAACATTAATTTTCTGTTACAATCAAGATATATAAAATATTTTTTAGCTTCTGTTTAAAATTTAATTTATTTATTTGTTTTTGTTAGTTCTAAAACAGCTAAGGTTGCTAAAACATTTAAAATGGAAGCTTTGGAAAGAGAGAATATATAAATGAATTACGACGAGTCATTTTTATCAATTGTAAAATTATTTGAAGAAGATTTTAAAAAGGCATTTAAAAGTTTTAGAAACAAAAACAAAGGTGAAATATTAAAGTATATTATGTCGTATTATAGGCGTTGGTATCATTCGGCATTAATCGAAAATACTTTGCTTTCACCTGCAAACTTAATATATGAATTAAACAGCCAATGCGGCAAATCTTCTTGCACATATCCGCTGTTTTCATTGACAAATGGAAAAAAGCTTGAAGGTATTAAATTTGAAATTCAAACATACTCATTAGATAACCACCCAATAATTTCCGATTTAAAAATTTTTATCGAATCTTGTGTGCCGGATATGGATTTAACAAAAGCAAATTCTTTAACTAGCGAACACATAAACTCACAATTAAGCAAACTTAGTATTTTTGACCCATACTATGTTGAGTATTTATATATGATTTCGGTTAAAATGGGGCTAATTAAAAAAACACTTTCAATTCATTCAAATAAAGCTCAGGTTGCTATGTCTGAATTTAAAAAAGTTATGAAGCTTCCGGTTAAAAGTATTTTAGATAAAATTATTAATTCTACAGCTGAAATTTTTGTTGATAATGTTTGTGAAATTCTACCACTTAACCCTAACATGTTTTCAAAAAAATATGTTTTGAACTTGCTTAAACAACCCAGCTGCACAGATGATGTTTTTAGCCTTTTGTTTTCTGCAGTTGGAATTGAGCTAGATGATTTTTTTGAAATGGAACAGGACGCCATAGAAGATAATGCAGACGAATTTTATAACCTTGTTATGTCAAGTACATTCTTCTTAGGAATTGTAACCGATAAGTTTTTTTATACACCATTTGGTTTCTATTTAAAACTAATAACACCTGAATATTTAACGCCGTGCAATTTTCATCAAGACATAGCTTTTACATTAGATACATTAAAAAATGAAGGCGAAATAGAGTTATCGCTTTATTCTCCATGTTCAAATTACTATTTAACAGCTTTAGGAGCTGAATATTTTGGTATTTCAAGAAAAGCGCCTTCTTTATCGTTTAAAGCTCCGTTTGAAGTTGTGTTACCTGCCATTTTAAAAGAAGTTGAAAACAACAGCAATGCGGAAACATTAAGCGAAATTGCGCCATCAGATGAAAGTGTTGCCGAACTTATATATGAAATAAAAATTAAAAGCCTAAATGATAAAGCATTTTGGAAAAACATTGAGGTTTATGAATCGTATACGCTTCATAGCCTATATCAAATTATTTCATATGAATTTAACTTAAATGCTTTGTCAGACTATAGATTTTTTTCAGACTTAACAGAAAATCCATTTACAGGGTATTTTTCGCCATTTAGCAACAGAAAATCTAAAAGAGCCGACGAAACAACACTTTCAAACCTAGAAATTGAAGAAGGACATAAATTTTTACTTGTTTTACACAACTCTTTTACTTCATCATTCGACGACGAGGAAGAAATGAAAGTTATGAAATTCCAATTAGAGCTTGTTTCAAAAAAAGAGAAAAAAGCAATTATGGTATATCCAAGAGTTTCTAAGGAAAGCCGTGCATTTAAAGAGCAAGATTAGTGTGTTCTATATTTATGCTTAAAGCTAGTTAAAATATCGCTTAAAATTAACTGATACTCTTTAATTTTGCCTTGCGCCTTTTTAATTCTGGCGTTTTCAAGCTTTGCCTTTTGGTCGTTTGGTGCTATTTTTAAAGCTTTGTCAATAGCAATTGCCGCATGGATATGGTCGTAATCAATGCGGTGATACATTGCAAGTTTAACCCAAAGTTCTGCATCGTTATTATCCACTACAAGCGCTTGCTTAATGCATTTTATTGCCGCCGGAACATTATTAAATTTAACATAAATGTCGGCTTGTTTCATTAAAAAGTTTCGCTCTTTAAATAATACTTTATCAAGGCTTGAAAGTGCTTTTTCATACAATCTAAGCTTAACATAAACGTCCGCTAGACGGTATACATAGAAGGCGTCTTTTTTAAGCTCGAACGCCTTCTCGAAATAATCTATCGAATACCTAACGTTTCCCATTTCATAGTTAAGTTCGCCATGCAAAAATTGAATATCGGCATTTTTAGGTTCTATTTGTTCTGCAACACATAGCATTCTAAGTGCCTTTTCAAAATTATGGTTATATATTGCCGCTTCTGTTAAATGAAGCACAATATCTATGTTGTTACCGTCTATTCCATAAGCTTTTTCTAAATAATATTCGGCCTCTTGAAAACAACAAAGTTGCATAAGCGCAATTGCTATGTTATTTAAAAGCACAACATTTTCTTGAAGTTCTAGCGCTTTTTTATAAAAACTAATGGCAGCATATGGGTCTTTGTTGTCTAACAAATAGTCTGCACGAACTTTTAGCCTTTCCCATTCGCATGTTTTTTCCCATTCCAAAAGACGGCTTCTAAGGCTAACAAGTTGAATTTCATCAAAATAGTCGATTATTGACAAAAAGCTTAAAAGACGCTCTGAAAAAGCTTCTATTTTAGAAATCTCTTTTATTTTGGAAGCTAAAAACGACAAACCAAGCGTCGAGCTAACCCATGTTAAAAATTCATCTGAAACAAAATCGTCTGTCGATTGTGTCCAATAGGCGTATACATGGTATAACGCTTCTTCAAATGAATATACGTTTATATTTGTTAATTTAAACTTATATGGTATGTTGTTTTCGGCTTGCGAAACAGCAAGAAGCAGCTGTGCAGACATAGTTTCTCACCCTTAATTTTATTACTGTAGCTCTTACAACCTTACTAATTCGGCAATGCTCATTGCAATGTTGTCTAAAATATCAAAAAATCTATCGTTTAAATCATAATATTTTCCGTTTGGTTTTGTTAAAGGGTCGTAGCTTTCAAGGCTTTCTTTATCTTTTCTTGCAACAACATATGTTGTTATATTTTTCTTTGCAAGCATATCGCAAACGTCGTTGACATATTTTCCGCTTTTAGTTGGAACATGTGGTGGTGCATCTGTAATTAAAATAAAAATTGTTTTTGATAAATTTGTATCAATTTTAGATGAATTAACAAGCTCAACACCTGTTTCCAAGCTGTCAAGTGACGATTCAGGAATATCTCCGCCATATGT
Source organism: uncultured Defluviitaleaceae bacterium (assembly GCA_964533945.1). Lineage (GTDB taxonomy): Bacteria > Bacillota > Clostridia > Lachnospirales > WRBF01 > CAZHPA01. Next base: position 13,385 of record CAZHPA010000007.1, on the reverse strand, counting down.
TCTGGGAATATTTTTAACTTGCTTTTGGAATTTTAAAACGTCGTCTGTAAAATTGTAAACACTTGGTTTTTCACGTTCATATAAATCTCCAAAACCAATTAAGCCGATTTTAAAATTTGTTCCTTTTGAATTTAATATATTAGAAAATTCAATTGCCCTATCTTTAACTCCATTAATGTAAGTGTCCATGCTTCCTGTTGTGTCTATTAAAAATACAATATTAACATTTTCGGAAGACATTGAAACAAATTCTTCCCGTGGAGGAGGTGCGGAAACTTTTGTCCTATCAAATTCGGCTCTTTCTGTTCTCCCTGATGAAATATCTTTTACAAAAACTTCAAATAAATTATTTTCGTCTGTTGCATATGTTATTTCAAGCTGTGTTGCACCGCTTAGCCCTGAAAAAACAACCGAACCAATATATTTTTTGTCGTCTTCGTGTCCGGCTTCCCATTGATATACGTCAACGTTAACTACAGAAGAACCCGACATGCTTGCAAATTTTGAATCGGATATTTTACAAGGAATTGGGCTTCCTAGTGGAATAATCGGTATTAATTCACGCTCCATTGTTGCAACGTTTGTTATTGCAGAAGTTCCAAAAATTTGGCGTGTAACTTGCCCTACCTTAACGTTTCTGTTCGGCAAATGGATTAAGTAGTTATATATTGCAGCGCCCATAGCAACGCTTTTAGCTGGGTCTGTTGCACGGTATGGCTCTTTAATGTAGCCTGCAACCATTCGCTTAACCATTGGAATTAAAGTTGAACCCCCAACCAAAATAACTTTAGAGATTTCGTCGGCTTGTTTGCCAGCACGTTTTAAAGCTTCTTCTATAATATCTCTGCTGCGTTCAACGTATTTTCTAATCATTGCTTCAAATTGTTCCCTTGTTATGTCAACAGAAAGATTTTTTGGCACACCATCATAAACTATAAGAGGGTGTATTCTAATTGTAACTTTGTTAGTCCCTGAAAGCTTTTTCTTTGTTTGTTCGGCTTCTTGCTTTAACTTTTGAATGGCACGTTTTCTTTCAACGTTTTCTAAGTTGTCTATGTCAATGTTATTTTGTTCTTTAAATTTTTCTTTCAGCCAGCGAATTACCTCGGCATCAAAGTCATCGCCGCCCAAGTTCATATCTCCAACGTCTGACAGCTCCTGAAAAACTTCTTGCCCACTTTCATCTTGCGTAACTTTTAAAACGCAAGCATCAAGTGTTCCGCCGCCTAAATCGTAAACCAAAAGCGTTTGTGCATACGATTGTCTGTAGCCATATTCTATTGCAGAAGAAAGAGGTTCTGAAAGCAAATGTACGTTTTTAAAACCGGCTAAAAGCCCAGCTTGTTTTGTTGCAAAAATTTGCCTATCATTAAAATATGCCGGATGTGTTATAACAACTTCGTCAAATCTTTCTCCTGCTTGTTCTTCAGCGGAAGTTTTAAGCTTTTTTAAAATTTCTGCGCTTATTTCTTCGGGAGATTTTTCATAATCTCCTATATTTATTTTTTCGCTTGAGCCCATATGGCGCTTTACTGAAATTACGGTGCATTCGGGGTATATAATTGCGCCCGATTTAGCTTCCGAGCCAACTATAACGCCATCACTTGTAAAGCTTACAACAGAAGGCAAAATTTCATCTGCGCCGTCAACTTTAACTACTTCGAGATTATCTGTTTTATCGTTATAAATTACGGCCACAGAGTTTGTTGTTCCTAAATCTATGCCTAAATATCCCAAAATATTCACTCCTTTTCCTTTGATTTAAAATAGCTTTTTATATAATTGTTTTCGCAAACCTGCTTGGGTCAAAGTTTTGCTTATATCCGCTTTTTTCAAATTCGTTCAAATATCCCAAATCTTCAACACAACCTTTAACAAGCCCGCCTTCTTCTTCAACTAAAAGCGTTATATTAAGCCTTGTTTTGCCACTTGGGCGTTCGGGCAACCCATTTATTTCAACTTCCCCTATTAGCTTGCAGTTTTCTATAGTGTCTTCTTTGTCGATTCGCTCCATAATTCGCAAGTTAAATGTTGTCATATCTGTTGGGGTGTTGCCAGAAAGCGTGAATATATGGCTTTTTTTGGCTAATGAATATGACGTTCCTCGTCTAATCATTGTGAAAAAAGAGCGCCTTTTTCCGTTTATAACTTCAAGCCCTATGTCGTGGGGAACGGTCACTTCAAATTCCACAACTTGCGATAATTTTTCAGAATGCATATCGGGTTGTTGCAAAAGCCCCATTTTCATTGCCGCATAGTACGTTGCACCCAACGAAATGTCTAGGGCAGGACGTTCAGAAGTATATATTTTGTTTTCGTCGTTAAAAATTTCCGTAAGCAAATCTTTAACCCACGGCATTTGAGAAGAACCGCCTTCAAGCAAAACTCTGTCAACGCTATCAGGCATAACAGAACCCGTGTAAGCTTCACGCAGCGCCTTTAAAACAAGCTTTCGTGTCTTGCCCATAAATCCGCTTATTAGCTGTTCGAAAGAGTCCCTTGTTATTTGTTCAACAAAAGGAGGAATACAAAACGTAAAAGGTATTCTAAAGCTTTTAACGCCCGAAAGTCTTTCTTTTGTTTCTCTTGCACGGCATATTATTTCAACTTGATTTTCAAGCGCAATGTCATCTTTAGTTTGCTTAGTCTTATCGAAAATAAATTTATAGCACATTTCGGTTAAAATTTCGTCTATGTTATCGCCGCCATGAAAAGCTTCGCCGCCTTCACTTATAACTTGAAGCTTAATATGTGCGTCATCTTTTTCAACAACATGAAATAGCGTTATGTCCAACGTTCCGCCGCCAAAGTCGAAAACCATAATTTTTTCGTCGCTGTTTAAACTGTGTCTAAAGTTGTATGCAAGCGCCGCTGCTTTTGGTTCTTCAATTAGGCAAATAAGCTTGTCTGAAAGCCCGGCAATTTGACAAGCACGCATAGTTGCTTTTTTTGCGGCATCATCAAAATCATATGGAACGGAAACAACAAGCCCAGCAATTTCTGCTTTAGGGTTTAATCCTTGGCAATGCTTAATAAGTTCTTCTAATATTTTAGCTGATATTTCTTCTGGTAAATATTTTTTGCCGTCTATTTCAACTGTTTCATTAGTGCCCATTTTACGCTTTATAGAGCGAATTGTTGTTTCGGGGTAAATTTTCATTGAGCGGTATGCTTCTTCGCCAATTACCCATTCGCTTTCTTCATCTCCTTCATCGTCCTTTCTAAATTGAACAACAGAAGGTAGAGGAATTTTGCCAAAGCCATTGCTTATATCTATTGGTTCGGGCTTTTTGTTTGAATTATCCCAATAGCTTACTATTGAATTTGTGGTTCCCAAATCTATACCAAGCACATACCAATCTTCGGGCAAGCTGCCGTTTTTTTCAATTTCAAGTTTGTAGTCTTCCCAATTCATTTATCTATAGCTCCTTTTGCCAAACATAATATTAAAGCTTTGTTTAAAATCGGTTTTTGGAAAAAGCTCCCCAAATCCGGCATCTGAAAAAGTTGCTGTTAATTCCCAATTGTTAGTTTTTGAATCGAAGTTTTTAAGCCCCAATTCAATGTTAATTTTAGTAGTTCCCATTGGCTTTTTTGGAAGGCCTGAAAGCGTTACTGTATTTATAGGTTTAATATCGCCGTCGAAATTTCGCATAAACAATTCAATATCTATAGGTCTATCTGTTCTTTGATTTATAATAACCGTTTGCTGCTTAGATTTTTGCCACCAAAACGAATTACGTTCGATAATAGGTATAAATTTTTCTTTCTTATCTTTAAAAACTTTAATTCCAATATCCATGTTAACACGATGCGTATCTATAGTTTCAAATGCAGGCATATTAATTACATCTAAAATTGAACAAGCCGCAATTACAGCGCCTTCAGCCAAAACAGCTTTATTATTTTTATGGAACACAACATTTTTAGAACGAAAATAGTCTTTAACAAGCTGCTTTGCCCAAAGCATTTCAAAACCGCCGCCTGTGCAAATAATCGTTTCAACATCTAAAGCTTTAAAATTACTGCCTTGAACTTGTTTATTCAAGACTTCATCTAAAAACATAACAAGCTTTTCTTTAAAAGGAATTACTATTTCATCAACTTCCGATTTTGTAACGCTTTTTTGAAGCGGAGGATATGCAAAGTTAAAATATAGCCTAACTGGTTTTACGCTAATATTTTTTTGAAAAAGCAAGTCTTTATGCTGATATGTGAACGATTCAAGCAAGCTTTCCGTTTGCTTGTCAATTTTTTGCAAGCTGTTTTTTGCGTAGGCATAGGCATAGTATGAAGTAAAAAGTTCTGTAATGCGCTTATTAATTTTATTTGTTCCTATGTCGTTATCAAAAAAAGAAGAAACGCTGTTAATTGTTATCTTTTCACCGTCGGGGGCAACTTCATAAACCCCGCCTCTAATTGCTCTACTTCCAAAATCTAAAAGCAAAATTTTTTCATGTGCAATTTCTTTATTGAAATAGTAACGCCTAATAATGCATTCTCTATTTGAAATAAAATCAATTAGTTCTTTTTTATAGCCGGCAACTTGAAATGCTTGCATAAATTCTTCTTTGGCTTGTTCACTGAAATAATCGGGAACAGAAGCAACAATGCCAACAATTTCGGCATTTGGGTTTATATTTTTAACGGTTGACAACAATTCTTTTAAAAAGTTGGCTAAAATATTTACAATGGAAACAGGCTTTTTATCTATTTCAATATATTCACGTTTACCAAGCCGTTCGGCTATTGATGTTATTGTAAATTCTTTTTGAATTTCTTTATTTAAGACGGCATATTCTCCAAACACCCACTCGTTTGTTTCGGGTATGTATTGAACAACGGTTGGTATTGACGGCTTGCCATATCCGCCGCTAATATCTATAACTTCAGGGGTGTTTCGGTTTTTGTCATAAAAAGCGATGCAAGATGAATCGTTGCCAATATCTATTCCCAAAATAAAATTAGCTTCGTCTGATTTTTCATAATTTGTTAAGTTTTTAAATTTCTTCCAATTCATTTCAATACCCCTTATTTTCCCGTAGAAAGCTTAGGGAAAAGCTATCTTGCCGCAAAACTCGGCTCGAATAATAACAGCATCTTTTTGCTTGTATGAAAGCTTTAATAGAAAACTTTAATAAGTTTGCCTTTTAAAAATTTAGGGTTTTTGCTAAAAGGTTCATCTTGCCGCAATAACATTAGCCCGAATAATAACAACATCTTTTTGCTTGTATCCACTATTTAAAACTTTAATAATTTCGCCTTTTAAAAATTCGGGGTTTTTTTCAGCCATAATAACTTCATGCTCTTTTCCGTTAAAAGGTTCGTGCGGTTTTGGTCTAATTAAATCTATATTATTTTTTTTAAGTATTGTTTCAATATTTTGCATAACGTCAAAAATCCAGTCGGCATAGTCTTTTATATTTTCATCTTCAGATTGCACAAGACGTGTTACAGAATAGTTTATAATTTCTTCAAATGTGCTAATTTCAAATAATATACTTTCTTTTTTAAGTTCTAAAATTAGCTTTTTAAGCGAATTTTCATAGTGTGTTTGTGTTTTTTCAAGCTTTTTTAAATATTGTTCAAGTATTTCATTGTTTTCTATAATATTTTTCTTAAAGTCGATATTTTCATTACAGTTATTAACTATTTCATGCTTCCAATTTTCAAAAGCAGCTTCTTTGCATTTTAAACTGTCGTCTTCAGAAATATTATTTTTTTCTGATTTATAATTTTTAATTATGCCATTGCAGTTTTCCAAAAATAAAGCTTTATTTTCAAGCATATTTTCAGTTTTAATGCTAATTGTTTCGGTAATACCTTTAATTATTTCGTTAGATTCAAGCGCTTGTTTATTTTCGTTGAAATATTCATTAATTTCAGAAAAAGCTTCAGTTATTTCATCTGCCATATAGGCTTGCTCTGAAACTTGTTTTTGAAGCTCGTATACACTTTTGTAAAATGAATGTTCATAAATTTCTTTTTCTATTATTTCGGTTGCAAAGTTAGAAAGCTCATCTTTGAAAAAGTCGATTGCGGAGTTATATTTTGCAAATGACTTCTCGAATGATTCCGTTGATATAATTTTACGCTTTTTAAATTGTTCACTTAAATTTTGGGCGAAATCTTCAAAGGTTTTTAATTGCATTGGTTTTGTTACTTTTAAATTTTCTGTAATTTCATTAACTTCTTTAGATAAATGTTGATAGCCTGCCTGCAAAATTGCAATTAATCTTTCAACAAAGTCTTTTTCTGAATAAAGTGCTTTTTCAAGTTCTTGTTCTAAAGCGTTAATTTGAACTATAATAATTGATGAAAGAATTTCATGTTCTTTTTTTAAAAGCTCTAGGCAATTGTTTGTTTCAACTCGCCTATCAATATCATTTAAATTTTTAAAGCAACTTTCAAATGCTTCGCAATAAAAATCGTATATGCAAGCAAAACACTCTTCTTCTATATATGAAATAATGTTATTTACAAAATCAATTACACTTTTATATCCAAAATCATTTACGAACAAAACTTTACCAATTCCGCTTAAAGTTTCATCTGAAGGCTTAACTTTATTAAAATTCCTAACAAATAAGCTAATGCTATTTCCTATTACAACTCTTTTTTCTGTTGCAATAGGGTTTTTTAAATGGTTTTTGTTGTAGTCGTCATGCTGATTTATTTGCGAACACAAAACGCTGTATGTACCATCTAATATTTTTTTAATTTTAGGTGTTTTAACAACGCTTCTATATTCGCTATATAACAATGCCGCTGCTTTATAGCAATCTATAATTTTTCTGTAGTAGCTGTATATATTTTCGTCATAATAGCTTAGACAGGCGTTTTCGCTTGCTAAAAAAATGTCGTTCGAGACGGCGTTTGTTATAACGGCAAAAATATTATGCGTTATTTCTTGCGTCAGTTCTTCTATTATAGACAGTGCAGCGGCTTGACTTTTTTTAAGCCGCTTGCAGTAGTCGGGTTTAATTGTTTTGTTCGACATTTTTGTAAACCTCGCCTTTTTTATAAACTCTAACTATATATTTTAGTCGTATAATTCATCAACGGAAAGTTCTGTAACAACTCCGTCCGAGCTCATGCTTTTTGCTGTTACTTTAAGCATATTGTCTTGAGATATGTTAAAAATTACTTTAACTTTTTCTTGCCCTCTTGGCCCTTGCGGAATTCCTCTTAAAGATGTTCCTGCCAAGCGCTTCATACCGCCCTGATTAACAAGTGCAGCATCTTTTTTGGGGCTTGTGCTTTCATAAACAACAATTGCCATACTCGACACATTATCGAAGTTTGTTGTTAAAAGCTCTGGCGCTTCAACAACAAGCCCGTTTTTAGGAATTTCAATACCTTGTTTAACAATTTCTAAAAATCTTCTTCCTGCAATTTCAAGCCCTAACGGATGAATTGTTTTTTCATGAACAATAGGTCCTTTAACAGTTGGCATCATAACCATATTGCAATAATATGCCGCCCCCTGAGAAATGCTTAACGCTGGGCTAATTTTTGATTTAAAAGGAGTTTTGCCAAATTTTTTAGCTATAAGCTCCGAAGCTAAAGCTATCGAGGAACTGCCGCCAACCAAAAATATTTCGTCTATATCGCCTTCTTTAAGCAATGCAGCTTCCATACAGCTATTAATACAGCTTAATGTAATTTCTAAAATATCATTTAAATTCTTGCCTTTAAATTTTTCAAATATTTCGGGTTTGTCGTTAAGCTGATTAATTCTTCTATGTGCGTAAAATTCTTCTCTTGTAATTTCCATATTTATATTAACAATTCTTGGCTCTTGAATTAATGGCGCAAGGACAATTTTTGTGCTTTTAGCTTGAGAAAGACGTTCTTTTGCTTGGTTTGCAACTTGTTGCAATCTAACTAAAGCAACTTTTTTCTGACGCTTTGAAACGCCGTCGTCTATTTCCTCATTAAATAAATCTATTTCGTTGTTAGTTAGTTTTTTAAATTCTTCATAAATCATATCCATAATAATTTTATCAACATCATTGCCGCCCAAATCGTTGTCGCCGTATGTGCTTAAAATTGATATGGAAGGTTCGCCTGCTTCTTCAATTTTAACTTCTAATATACAAGCATCAAACGTTCCGCCGCCAAAATCATATACAAGAACTTTTTTGTTTTGGGTTTCGTTAATTGCATAGCTAATTGCTGCTGCTGCCGGTTCAAGCCTTAAAAATACACTGTCTTCATCAAAACCTGCAAGAATGGCTGCTTCTTTTGTTGCTTTCTTTTGCTTGTCGGTTGAGTTTGCCGGAACTGTTATAACGCATCCAGAAAATTCACCTGCTATATTTAGTTCTTCTTGTGCATAATCGTCTGCTTTTTGCTTTAAATATCCTAAAATTTCCCCTGCTATCTGTTCGGGAGTGAAAAAAAACTCTTTATCATCAACTTCAATTTTTATTTTCTCGTCACTTCCAAAATGACGTTTAATTGATAAAATTGTACTTTGCGGATAAATTATAGCCGCTTCTTTTGCTTGTATGCCAAAAATTCTTGATAGTTTATTTTCATCTTCTGGGTCTGTTTCGAATTGAATAGCCGTTGGAAAAATATTGCTTCCGTCTATTGGAATAGTTTGCGCTTCTCCATCTGAAAAGTTGTATACACTTACAACCGAATTTGTTGTTCCAAAATCAATTCCTAAAAAAAGCCCTTTTTCAAGTTCAAGCCCTAATGTTCCCATAATGTTCAATCTTCCTCCTTAAAATCTTATTCCTCTAATAGTTTTTAAATCCTTTAAAACATTTGTTATTATTTCCTCTACCTGCTCGTATTTAAACTTGTGCTCATAAATTAAGGCATTATTAATTTCAAAGTATTTTTCTTTTGCATTTTCTTTTAAAATTAACCTATCGTTAAAAACGGTTTGTTCTTTTGTAACTATGCTACCGTTTTGCATTTCTTCGCTGAAATAGTAATTAAGCTTTTCGCCGTAAAAATGAGTAACATTTGCCAAATACAAGCCAAATCTAAAATATATCATTTTTTTGCAGCTAAACCGCTGTTCGTTATCGAATCTATAATGTAAATAAACATCTTTGTTTGGCTGGCAACGATATACAAACGGCTGCTTTTTTTCTATATACGGGCTGTTTAGGTTTAAGTCTTTAAACGTTTCAAGAATGAAGCCGTCTTCTTCTATATATGATATAGTTTGTTCTAAAATTTGCTGTGATTTTAAGGTCATAACATTTTTGCCAACATATACTGTTGATAGCGCATATGCAATAAGCTTGTCGCCAAATTTAAAATACATTTGCTCTAAAATATCTATAGTTTCATATTCGGGTTTAACGTTATTTATTATTATTTCATAAATACAATAATATGTAAATAACCCAATTAACTCATTTTTAGGATTATTTGCAAACACTTTGCAAAAAACCGACTGAACGCCAACGTTAAATTTACGCATTACAATGCTATTCTTAAGTATTACTTCATCAAGCAGCATTATTTCTGTATTTGCAACAAGTGCTTCAGTTTTAGCTTCTTTGGTTCCAAAAACTTTAGAAAGCTTTCCACTTAATTCAATTAAATTTGATAAAGGACCCTTGTAATACTTTAAAACAGCATTAAGTAGTGCCTTATCATAAAAAAGCTTTAAAAGCAAACTATAGCAAGCGTTAACTACGTTAAGGCGTAAATGCTCGTGCTTTAAAACTTGTTTAACTGCGGAAAATAAAGCTTGTTCTGGAATGCTGTCGGCTTTTTTAGCAATTAAATCTGCGGCGTTTTCAAATTTATTTGTTTTAACAAAAACGGAAAGCATTTGTTGAATATGCCGGTTGCTTACCAAACTTTCATCAACGTTAGAATAATATTTAGCAGCTCTTTCAAATTCTGCGTTTAAATATAAAGTTCCCCCTATTGCTGCTGAAACTTGAGATTTAAAAGAGTTTGAAATTCCTTTTAAAGAAAAAGCATAGTTTAAAACACTAAGCATTTCGTATGGTATTTCTTCTTGAGAAAGAAGGATTTTTGAAATTGCAATTAAAAGTAAAGTGTCTGTGTAGCCTTTTTTAAAAAAGTTCATATATAATGCCATATCTGCATTTTCTACAAGCTTAATAATTCTTAACTTTTCATCTACTATTTCCTTTTTAACGCCATCGAAGCAAATATATGAAAAAAATTCGCTTGAAGCTTTAACTTTTGCATGCCCACCTTTTAAATCGTAATAGGAAACTTCGTTTCTTTCTTTTTCCATAACCCAAATATGGGTTATTCTATCATTTAATGCTGAAACATCAAACGAAAATAAGTCTTCTTTAAGCTTATCAATTATCTTGCTTTCTATAGATTTTAATGATTTTAGTTCAGAAATTTCTGAATTTATGCAATCTAATAAAAATTTATATAAGCTGTTGTAATAGCGTCCACTTAAATTGTTTTCAAGCGCATAAACTCCGAACTGTATTATTTCACTCTTTTTAGATTCGGCAATACTTAAAAGCTTTTTATTTGTTAACAACACATGATATACAAAAAGCTTTAAGTTTAAATCTGAAAGTGCATTTCCACTGCTATTAAAAAAATTAATCATAGAATAGCGGCTTACGTTTGAGTTGCTGCTTTTATATGCACATTTAATTATATATTGCGAAAGTTCTGGCAGCTCTATTTGCTTAAGCTCTGCCTGCTTATAATATGCATTTGCATTTTCTGAATAATCTTTGCTAGATATTGAATTTTCACATATTTCTTTTAATATGGATTCAAACTTATATATTTTATATATTCTTTGCAAAAGCCCGTTATCGTAAAAATATGGTTTTAGTAACTGCCGCTCGAATTTTTTAATTACTGAAGACAAATCAATGCTATGGCGCAAGCCCCAATTTAAAAATGCCATAAATATAGAAGTGTAGCTTTCTGCATTATTTATTTCATCAAAAAAATCATTAAGGCATAAAAATAAAATTGTGCTTCTGCAACCTCTGTTGTAACTTGTTGAAAAATTTATTCCTGCTTCCTCATAGTTTTCTAAATTTTGAGATAGTACGCCAAGCATTAATGGAAATATATAGTGGCTTTGTTCTTCTGAAAATTTTTCAAGTTGTTTTTTAAATTTAACAGCTGAAGCGTTCTTTTTTCTTACAATATCATTTAAAGACTGCAAAAATAAAATGCAGCCATAAATAATAGGTTCGTTTTCTTTAAAATAATTTTTATATTGATTTAATTTATTTATTGCGCTTTTTGCTTTGTCGGTATTTAAAAGTATAATATCAAAAAAAGCCGTTGCCAAACAAAGGCTGATAGAATGACGTAATTCGCTTTTTGAAATAATTAGTGCTTTTTTAATAAAGTAATCATTGCCAGAAAGCTTAAAAGCGGCATAATAGCAAAAGCATAATGCCAATGCTGAATTTATGCTTTTTTTAGATTCGAAAAGTTTTTCTAGTTTATGCAAATTTTCAACAAACATATTTCTTCAACCCCTAAATTAATTATACCATAAATTCCAATTTAAGTTAATAGTTTTTGGCAAAATTAAAAACTTAATGAAGCTTCTCTGGAATTAGCTTCATTAAGCCTCTAATTAAGCCTAAATTAAAATTCTATTTGTAAATAGTTATGCTTTTATTTTTATCGTTGTATATAACATTTGCGCCCAAATCCCTTGCAATAACTTCAAGCAATTTATATTTTTCTTTTCAGGGTGTCAACTAAATAATGTTACACCCTCAAATATACCATTAACCCAAAATTTAGCATATAACATTATAGTCAAATCTATCATTAGTAATGAACGTGAAACAACACACGTTTTTCCTATACTAACGATGCCAATAATCAAATTTAATGTTTCAGTAGCCACATTTCCCCAATCTTTATTGAATACTAATCTTTTATAATTCCTACAATATCTCCAAAGCAGATCGAAAACGCCAAGCAAGAGCTGGAAAAGCCTTTCCCTTTTGAGCAGGAGCTGAAGGAGAAATCAGACCGTCTTTTCTTTTTAGATGCCGAGTTGAATATAGATAAAGGCAATGATGAACAATCAGCACAAGAAAAACCCGAAGTGGCCGCCAAACAGGATAGAGTAAGTACAAAAAAGCAAACTATCTATACTGGACGGCTTGAAGCAAAATACCGAAAGCATCAGAGCTATAGACAAAACTGAAAAAACCAAAGACTTAGAGGTAAGCCTATAACACCTCTCCAATATGCTGTTATAAGCGTTTATATCGCTTGTAGACAGCGTTTTTTATGTGGTAATGGTTTTTATACCAGCACAGCAAAAAAACTAACCAAAAGGAGGTGATTTTTATGCCTAAACACAACCGTGATGTACCTATATTTTTTAGAGTTTTTGAACAAGAACCAAGACTCCTTGAGGAAAAAATGAAGCTTGCAGGTATTCAGAATATGAGAGCTTATTTGCTGAAAATGGCAATAGACGGCTATGTTATTCGTGTTGACTTGTCGAACGCAAAAGATATTGGTTGCTTTACTACGAAACGCTACAAACAACCTCAATCAGATTGCTAAACGCCAATGAAACAGGCAACATCTATGATGCAGATATAGGAGATTTGCAAGCTCACTACGACAGGCTTTGGGAAAAAGCCGAAGGCATAATGAAAAAACTTGCAGAAATCTAACTTAAAACGGCGGTCTTATCCTTTTCACGATTAAAATATTGTGTTTAAGGATTGACCGCCATCTTTTTTTCTGCCCTTTTCATTTTTTATTTATCATCTCTTTAACAATGCCGGAGATGTGCGATAAGGCTTTTGTATCGAGTTTTTTCAAGTCCTCTATCAGCTCGCTTAACTGTTCGGGGTTATCGTTTCCTACATCAAAAAAATCTTTGGGAGTAATACCTAAATAATCGCAAATATAGAAAAAGACGGGAATTGAAGCGTTAGTCCTTTTATTTTCAATTTTGTTGATGTAGCTTTCGCTTTGCCCAATGTCTAAACTCATATTTCTTGCCGAACAACCTTTTTGTGTTCGTAGCTGTGCCAATCTTGTTGCAAAAAAGTCCTCGTCCATCTTATACACCACCTTTTTTAGATAATTATAGTATATGAGGTTAAAATTATATGGATTAACAAGATATATTTATGTTGACATAAATCCTAATAAGATATATTATATACATATATAGGGATTGTTAGTATCAATTATCTTGAAAGGGGGCTATCAGTTGAGGACTTGTTGTGTTACCGGTCATCGGCAGCTAAAGGACGATAAAATCGAATACGTAAAGACAGAGCTTTATGGAGAAGTTTTGCTCGCCATTGAAAATGGATACACCCATTTTATTTCGGGCTTTGCCGAATCCGTTGACCTTTACTTTGCTGAAATAGTTATCGAATTAAAAAATAAAAATAATAACT